>CADBUZ010000018.1 GCA_902797985.1 uncultured bacterium | reverse complement strand
CCATCGAAGATGGCTCCCGTCCAAGCAACAGCGAGTTTTTCTTTCTTTGGTTCGTTTCTTTCTTTTTTCGTCGCAAAAAAAAGAAAGAAATGAACATAATTAAAAACGTTCACTATAAGACAAATTTAAAAAAATAATATTGTTGATATATATTCTCATAATATTTATTATGCACAATAGCAGTAATCTGTTTTTAATTTTTGAGTTCGGACAATTTTATTTAAGGATAAAAAGCAATTGTTTACTGAATCGTGCCTTTTTATTGCAAAATTATTTTGGGCAACAGTGCGCATATACAAGAGAAATAATAAAAAATATCGCCGCTCCTATTCTACGTCGTTACGGTTCTGTAAGTGTTTCACATAGAGAAGGTCTAAAAGACGACCTTCAATGAGTGAAACACAACATAAACGAACGACTCCGAAAGGGTCGGCTTATGATTAAAATATATCTTTTCGTATGAGTTTTACTGTACATTTTTAATCAACACCGACACGCTTTATAAAAGAACGGGGTGAGGCGTAATTAAAAGCAGTTATTTACATATTCCTTATTAATATTTATAAACTTGCTTTAAATTCTTGTTTGGTGTACGATTGGTACGGTTAACCATGTAATTACAATTGTATATATTTAAAAGGTGAAAATATGAAAATCGATTTAAAAAAAGAAGAGCATAACCTAGCTCATGTAGAGATTGAAATCCCTGCAAAAGATGGTTTAAATGCATATAATAGAGCTGTTAAATCATATGCTCAACACGTTAATATTCCAGGATTTAGAAGAGGAAAAGCTCCTAGAAATATTGTTGAAAGACAAATTGGTAAAGAAAGAATTGTGGCAGAAGCTCTTGAAACTTTATTGCCATCAGCTTTCCAAAGAGTGATATTAGAAAATAAATTAGATGTATTGATGCAGCCTAAAATTGAAAATTATAATTTTGAGGTTGGAAAAGATGTTAAAGTTACTGCTACTATTGAATTAAAACCTGAAGTAACTCTTAAAGAATATAAAAACATGACTGTTGAAGTTGAAGAATATGAAACTCCTTCTGATGCGTTCGACAAGTCTATAGACAATTTAAGAAGTCAATCTGCTAAGTTGGAATTGGTAGTTGATAGAAATACTAAAGCTGATGACGTTATTATATTTGATTTTGACGGTTATGTTGACGGTGAAAAAATTGAGCACGGTGATGCAAAAAATTATACGATGGATTTAGCTAATTCAAGTTTTATTCCGGGATTTGCAGAACAATTAGTGGATAGACCTTTAGATACTGATTTTGATGTTAATGTTACATTCCCTGAAAATTATCATGAAGCTAAATTGGCAGGTAAACCGGCAGTGTTTAAATGTAAAATTCATGAAATTAAAACAAGAGTTTTACCTGAATTGACTGATGAGTTCGCTCAAAAAGTAGGTCCGTTTAAAACTGTTGATGAACTTAAAGCTGATATCCAAGATTATATCGATAAGCAAAAAGAAAATATCGATAAGAAAAATGCTGAAAAAGCGATTATGAACAAACTTCATGATGAGGTTGTTGTTGACATTCATGAAGCTATGATTAAAAGAGAAGCTGATTCTTTATTGGAAGAATATAAGCAAAAGCTTAAAGGGCAAGGTTTTACTTGGGAGCAAGCTGTTGATGCTCAAGGTCTTGATAAAATCATGGAAACTATCAATGATGACGCACTATTTAGAATTAAAAATTCTTTAATTATTGATAAAATATCAAGAGAAGAAAATATTGTTGTTGATCAAAAATCTTTAACTGCAAAGCTTGATTCATTAAGTGCTATGTATCAAATGGATAAAGAAACTTTTGCTCAATATATGTTCCAAAATCCAAGTATGATGAATAATATTTCTCAGCAAATTTTAAACGAAAAAGTTATTTCTTTCTTGGTTGAAAATAATACAATTAAATATGTAAAAGCTAAAAAATCTGCAAAAACAGAAAAAACCGAAAAGTCTACAAAGTCTGCAAAAACAACAAAAACTACTGCTAAAAAGGCTTCTAAGACAACAGCTAAAAAATAAAGTCAGCTATATGTAGTACTGACATAATATATTAATAAGGATATAATGTTATGGTGAATTAATTTTCACTAATTGAATAGAAAGGAATTATAAATATGAGTTTTGTACCAGTTGTAATTGAACAATCAAGCAGAGGTGAAAGATCATTTGATATTTTCTCTAGATTATTAAGAGAAAGAATTATCTTTTTGGGAACTCAAATTGATGATATGGTAGCTAATCTTGTTGTTGCTCAATTATTGTTGTTAGATAGCGAAAACCCTGAAAAAGATATTATGTTATACATAAACAGTCCAGGTGGCAGCGTAACAGCAGGTTTCGCAATTTATGATACTATGCAACATATAAGAGCTGATGTTAGTACTATTTGTCTTGGTCAAGCAGCTTCTATGGGCGCATTCTTGTTGTCTTCAGGTGCTAAAGGTAAGAGAATGGCATTGCCTCATTCAAGAGTGCTTATTCACCAACCTTTAGGTGGCGCACAAGGCCAAGCTACTGATATCGAAATCCAAGCTCAAGAAATTATTAGAATTAAAAAATCATTGAACGAAATATTAGCATCTAATACCGGTCAAGATATCGCTAAAATCGAAAAGGATACCGACCGTGACTATATCATGACACCTGATGAAGCTTTGAAATATGGTATGATTGATAAAGTTATTACAAAAGATGCTTTATAGGAGATAAACATGGCTGGTGATAACAGGTTAAAATGTTCATTTTGCGGTAAAACTCAAGATCAGGTGAAAAAGCTTATAGCCGGTCCTGAAGTTTATATCTGCGATGAATGTGTTGAACTTTGTAATGAAATTCTTGATGAAGAATTTTTTGAAAACAAAGAAAAAGAACCTAAAAAAGAAGAAAAACCAACAGAAGAAACTCTTGATAGTGTTCCAAAACCACACGAAATTAAAGCTTATCTTGATCAACATATTGTTGGACAAGATGATGCGAAAAAGGTTTTGTCCGTAGCTGTATATAATCACTACAAACGTTTAGAACATAATAAAGATACTTCTGAGGTCGAAATTCAAAAATCAAATATTTTACTTGTTGGACCTACAGGTAGCGGTAAAACATTATTGGCACAAACTCTTGCCAAAATGTTAGATGTACCATTCGCTGTTGCGGATGCTACAACGTTAACGGAGGCAGGTTATGTCGGTGATGATGTCGAAAATATTCTTTTAAGACTCTATCAAAGTGCCGATTTTGACCATAAAAAGGCTGAACGTGGTATTATTTATATCGATGAAATCGATAAAATTGCACGTAAATCAGAAAATACTTCTATAACTCGTGACGTTTCAGGTGAAGGCGTTCAACAAGCTTTATTGAAATTGATTGAAGGTACTGTTGCAAATGTTCCGCCTCAAGGTGGAAGAAAACATCCGCATCAAGAATTTATTCAAATTGATACAAGCAATGTTTTATTTATTGTCGGCGGTGCTTTTGTTGATTTAGATAAAATTATAGGACATCGTGTTAAAGACGGTTCTTCTATCGGTTTCGGTGCAAAAGGTGCCGGTACTAAAGCTGAAAAAGAACTCGAAGCAGCTAGAATGCTTAAGAAACTTCAGCCTGAAGATTTGCTTAAATTTGGTTTGATTCCTGAATTTATTGGACGTATTCCTATTTATGCCGTGCTTGATCCGTTAGACGAAAAAACATTGAAAATGATATTGACTGAACCTAAAAATGCAATTATTAAGCAATATCAATGTTTGCTTGAAATGGATGGTGTCGATTTGGAATTTGAACCGGATGCGATTGAGTTGATTGCTCAAGAAGCTCTAAAACGTAAGACAGGTGCTCGTGCATTAAGATCTATCGTTGAAGAACTGATGTTAGATATTATGTATGATATTCCTTCTAAGAAAGATATCAGCAAATTTGTTGTTACTAAACAAATGGTCGAAGACAGAAATAAAGCGGAGGTTGTTCAACTCCCAAAGAAGGATAAAGCAGAAATTGCTTAGAATATAATGTGATTATAAAAAGGGGTTGTCCAAAAAGCATGGACAACCTCTTTTAAAATTTATAAAATAAAAAGGTTAGAATAGTTGTTATTCTTGAATTTGGGTTAATTTCTATAGCTCATCACTTCAGAAAATGGGCTTTGGCTTAATGCCCTTACTTAATTATTTTTAATCAAAAAAGAGGATGACTTTTTAGTCACCCTCTTTTTTTGTGTATTTTTTAGTTCGCTTTAATAGTATTGGCAAATTTTATTTTTTTGAGTTTTATATATGTGGTGTACTGTATGATGATTTCCGGAATTAATTCTATATCAACAATTAATTTTCAAAGTAGCCCTAAAAAAAATAGTGATAAATCACAAAAAAATTGCGGGTTTAATAATGTTCTTATGGGAACATTGATTGGTTTAGCATCTTTATCTCCTATTACGCCATCTTCTGCCGGCTCTAATGTGAATAATCAAATAGTACAACCAAAAATTACAACTGTACTTGAAGATGAGCCCGAAGCTTTAACTGTTAAATTTAATGACGAAAATGGAATATTAGAACCTTCCGATTTTGTGTATTCATCAAATAAAGCTCAGAAATTAGCTAAAGGTTATCTTGACGGCTTAAATCTATATATGGGTAAAAAATGTACCCAATCAGTATCTGATTTGGCTAATAATTTAGCACATGTGTTCAATGTTAGTAATAATTATGTGTATGATTTTAATACAGACGAACTCATAAAAGATGGTAAATCTACAATAACTTATGATAAGTTTGGTAGAGTTTTATCAACTGGTATTAAATATTCTACCGGTGATGAAGAAATCGTGACTTATAAATATTTTAAAAATGGTAATATAGATAAAGCAAATTATATAAATGATAAAATTATAGAATACAGAAAAGATGGAACACGTTTTTCTCTTGAAACTACTGATCCTTTTGTATCAAAAAAAACTATTTTGTACAATAACAAAGGTGTGATGTCTTATAAAAGTATAATTGACTCCAATAGTCAGACAGAATTGTCTTTTGATGAAAACGGAAAAGTGATTAAACATTTTTATAAAGATAACAATTCCGGTTGGCAAAAAATATATAATGGTGGCAGTCTTGCTTTAATGACATTTTATGATGGAAAAGGGCGCGTAAAGAAATATATTGACAATTATTTCGAAAAGCAGGGAGAGGATGTTGCTATAAATGGGTATTTGAGTACCAGAACAATACACCGTGAAGAAAATTATAATATTTTATACAAAGAAGCACCAATTGATGGTAAAATAATTAACCCAATTAGACAGGGTACAACAGGAACCTGTTATATTGCGGGGATTGTTAACAGTTTAGTAAGAATTCCCCTCGGTAGAATGTTATTAGATGAAACATTGCCTAATGATTTTGATAAAAATAAATGTATTGTGGATTTTAAGGGATTAAATAAAAGGTATACTTTATCTGCTGATGCGATTAGCCACAATATGAGTAGATTAGGTCGAAAAGATGCTGACTATTCCGGATTGGTTATGGCTTATGAAAAGTTTAGAGAGTCCGGTAGTTTATTTGATGGCAGTATAAATCTCCCTGACTGTTTCTATATTGAACATCGTGGTGAAAATGACCGAAGAGTTGACAGTGGCAGTCCGTCAGAATTTTTCTATGCATTAACCGGTCAAGTGATGTTTGAATCTAATAATAAAATTACTGATATGGATATTCAAAAAGCAAGAAAATGTCTTGCTACAGGGCGAGGAATTGTTAATGCAGGTACTATTCAAAAAGAAAATAAGAATGATGAAATTCCTCTTATTGATAGAGGATTTGGTGTTGTTCCAAAACACAACGTGTCTGTAACTAAAATTGATGATAAAACAATCACTATCTATGATTCAGTTACAGAAAAAGAAACAGCTTATCCTATACATAAATTTAAAAAATATTTTTCAAAATTATATTGGGCAACGTTAGAGGGGTAAACTAATGGAAATGGATAATTGAAAATTGAAAACTGAAAATTATTTTGTTCGCTTCGCTCACATATATTCATAACCGCAAGACTGTAAATAAATTTTCCATTTTACATTTTCAATTTTTCATTTAAGGATAACTTCGTTGGTAGCTATACTTTAATTTACGTAATCACTTCAGGTTTTGTAGAAAAATAAGTGTGAAAGTTATTTTTGTATTCTTCCAGTGGGGTACAAAAAGCTTCCATATCCAGTGAAATTCCTTTTTTTATCGGATATGTTTTTATCCCCATCGATTTATATAATGAGCGCATAAATATATTTGAAATAGCATCACTTCCTCTTTCCCACGGCATTGAGTGTGCTAATATCCATCTTATTTCCGCAATATCCGTGTTTATTTTAGGAAGCGTTTCTTTAGTCACTTTTTTAGGGGTTAAGATATAATCTTTTTTTAGATTAAAAAATTTTCCGCCTATTCTGTCAAGTGCATTATTTACCTTCGTGTCACTAGGGTGAATTATTTTATAGGTTTTTTCTGTATCAAAATACTCTAATTTTGCAACATCTATATCATAATAGGGTGATTTTATCGGGTGCTCGCATATAGGTTTTAATTTATTCATATAACTTTTGTATTGATTGGTGACAGGTGTTACCAGCTCAAGTCCCTCCCATTCTCCTGCATCACCATATCCTTTTCTCGTTGTTCTTAAAATTCCGCTATGTATCCTTTTTCTTAAATCCATGCAATTTTTGTTTGCATTGTGTATTCCTTCTGCTATATATGGTAATATTTCATCTGAGGTTTTAGCTTCTTTTATCTTTTCTGTTGTAGTATTAGCTAACTCTTTGACTGATTTCGCCCAAGTTATATCTTTCCCGTATCCTTTTATATTTATAAAAAAATCTTTATATCCAAAATTTAATAATTTTGAATTAGGATTGGAACAAAAATTTGTTTTTGTTTGTTTTGACTGTGTTGTGTTATTTAAATAAATAGTATTATATAGGTTTAATCCAATATGCATAAAATCACCTGTTGTATAAATGCTTATAAAAAAATTTTTTGAATAATTATGAAATATTTTGTTACGTTTTTGCAAAATATCTTTACTATTTTGCCTGTTTAAAATAGTATGGTAATATATTATTAGTGTAAAAAGACATATTAAATGAGGTTTATATTGTGGAAAATTTAGGACCGGATATTTTTGGAAAAAAGGAACCAACCGTAGATACATCATCTGTGACTAGACCTAGTTCACAGCTTGGCAATCCTGCTAAGATTAAAGTAATAGGTGTTGGCGGTGGCGGTGGAAATGCCGTTGAAAGAATGATAAAATCAGGACTTACAGGTGTTGAGTTCTGGATTATGAATACAGATTTACAAGTTTTAGGCTATTCATCTGCAAAGAATAAATTGCAATTAGGCTCAAAACTTACAAATGGTTTAGGTGCGGGCGGTGAACCTCAAATCGGTGAAAAAGCCGCAGAAGAAGCTCAACAAGAAATTACAGCTGCTCTAGAAGGCGCTGACATGGTTTTTGTTACTGCAGGTATGGGCGGCGGAACCGGTACCGGTGCTGCTCCTGTTGTCGCTAAAATCGCCAAAGATTTAGGTATCTTAACTATTGGTGTAGTTACTAAGCCTTTCTCTTTCGAAGGTAAACGTCGTATGGCTCAAGCTGTTCAAGGGCTTGAAAAGCTTAGAGAAGCTGTTGATTCGCTTCTAATTATTCCTAATGACAAATTATTAGAAGTTGTTGATAGAAGAACTGGTGTTCAAGATGCATTCGTTGTTGTTGATGAAGTTCTTTTGAGAGGTGTTAAAGGTATCTCCGATATCATTACTATTCCTGGACTTATCAATGTTGACTTCGCTGATGTTAAGAGTGTTATGCTTGCATCAGGTTCAGCTATTATGGGTATTGGTCGTGGCTCAGGTGAAGGTAGAGCTATGGAAGCTGCTAAAATTGCTATTAACTCTAACTTACTTGAAACATCTATTCACGGTGCCAGCGGCTTAATTGTTAATATTACAGGTGGTCCTGATATGACATTGTTTGAATTAACTGATGCTATCAATCTTATTAACGATGCTGTTTTGGATGATGCAAAAGTTATTATCGGGACATCTATTGATGAAGAATTGCAAGGTGAAATCTCTGTTACAGTTATTGCAACAGGCTTTGAATTGAAACCTCAATCTGCTGCAGTTGTTGCTCCTTCAAGAGAGTCTATCGCACCTTCTATTGATACTATTTTCTCAGGTTTAAATACTACTGTTGGAACACCTGCAGGCGTTGGGGCTGCTCAGTCGACTCAACAAATGCCTCAAGTTCCTACTTTTACTAATATAGAAATACCTGATTTCTTAAAGAAGTAGTACTTTATAAGTTATAAAAAAGGATGAACTCTTATTAGGGTTCATCCTTTTTTTTGTGGGGGATGGGGTAAAATATATATTATATAACTTTTAAATCAATTTATGTTCGAGCTTGTAAATGAGGACTGTATCTTGCCTTTGCTTTTATACTTGCACATAAATTTGATATTTTATTTGACATAAACATTACATTTCTTTGTACAGCCGCATAATCATTCATTGCTTCCATCATTTTTTCAGGGTTAACCATTGATGTAGCCGTTAAATCATGATTATCGACTTGTTGTTGAGCGTATTTCTTGACCAACAATTTGTCAATTCTGTCTTTTGCACCAATTGACATTGTACTAATTCCTTATATTTTCATCTTACATAAATTATAATACTCTATAACTTATCCCACTTATATAAAGTATTTGTTTTTTTCAAAATTGACTTTTTTATATTAATTGTAACAAATATGTTACATATTAAATTTTGATTTCTTTTTTGTAGAGTATGTTCTAACTTATTTATTTTTTCTCATACTAAAGTATGAAATTTCCCCAACAAAGGTATAGAAACATGTGTCATTACCGTTGAAAAGACATGTTAAGAAATGTAACATAGTATTAGATGTCATGTTGACATGTAAAAACGAAACATTAAAACAAACCATGAAAACAACTAAATATTCTAATTAACAATGAAAGGAGAATACCTTATGGGAATGGCAGCTTCTCAGGCTAGGTACTTATCACTGTCTGCCAGAAAGACAAACACTGAGTACGAAGGCCAGCAGTTAAACCAACAAAGGCTTAACTTAGCGAACCAGTCAGCCGATCTGTTTAATCAGATGTTGACTATGTCCGTTCCGACGTGTCCGGACAGTAATGACTTTACTAAACTCCAATACTCATGGAGTGATGGTATTAATGATGAGGTAATTTCTGATTTTTACCAAATCTCTGTACCAAACGAAGATTACAATTATGTTGTAACCAGTTATCACTATGAAAACGTTTATACAGGTCAGTCTAAACGTATGAACGCTCCTGAAATTCAGGCTTCTAAGCGTAACATGTTCACTGATAAACCTGATAAGGATTATCAAGTTAGACAGTTAGCTTACCATGCTGAATCATTATCAGGTGCAGGTGATGACACTTACACATTAACAGTTTCAAGAAATGGGGTGGAATCTACTCACATATTTAAACGTGTAGATTCAACTATTGATTCTGTTGAGCAACTTGATGCATTGACCGGTAGAACTACAAAAGCTACGGCTGGGGATAAAGCGCATTTTACACCGGCAGTTCCTCAAGATAACTCTACAACTCCTCCTACGCCGGCAACACCTGCTAAATGGGGTTTTGATGAGGATATTAAATTAAAAGTTAGAGTTCCATTGGATTCAACTACTACTCCTCCATATGATTCTACTAAGAAGATGAATAGCGCCGGTGGTGATCCTACTTCTGCAGATTATAATATGCCTTATATGGATAAAGAGGTTACTATTCCTAAGGCTGTTTATGATCCTACAACAGGTGCATTAACTGCAGGTAGTGAGTTTACTAAAATTGATTTTGATGATGAAAATCAAAGAGAGCAAATCAGTCAGTTGTTAGCATCATACGGTGATAAATATGATTCTAAAAAATCATATTTCTATGTTGATACAGGAGCAGTCGATGGCGCCGGAAATCCTATCTATGCATTTATTTGCGGTGAAGATATGGATGCTGCAAAAGGCTCTCAAGGTGATATTGCTAAAGTTGAAGTTAGAGCAGGGGATAAAAATACATACTATACAGATGGTAATTTTGTACTTTCAGGTGCTGAACTTTCTGCAATTGACTTAACTGATGCAAATGATGCAAACTGGTTGAATGATATTTTCTTCCATAGCGTTGAAAATAATCCTATATACAGTAATTATTCAGCAGTTGGTAACTGTAAGTTGGATTCTATATCTTTAGAAGAATATAATAGTAACGAAGATATGCAAATTGAAATTCAACAGGTTATTAAGGATATGAAAGCTAATGGTAACAATGTTGCTTACGGTAACTTGTCTGCTTGTTTCGATCCTACAACCGGTGAATACTTAGGCGGAATTTATTCTTTCCAAATGTTCGGTCATACTTATTATACAACTACATCCGATTTGGAAACCGCTGTTAAAGGTGCTTATGAAGAAGATGCTGTTGCTACTAACGGTATTGATGCTCAACACAAGTTGGTATACTACACTTCTACATATTTAAGCACAAAAATTGAAGATACTAAAAAAGCCTTAATGGAAACAGACGGCAAAGGCAGATTCTCATCTGTTAAGTTTGAGGATGATGATACTGTTTACACATTGAAATGTGAAACAATTACTGATGAAGATGCGTATAATAACGCTATGAATCAGTACTTCTACAAACAAGAGAAGTATGATAAGGCAGTTTCTGATATCAATGCTAAAACTGAAATCATACAAGCTCAAGACAGAGAACTCCAGCTCCGTCTAGAACAGCTCGGTACCGAGCAGACCGCTCTACAAACTGAAATGGAAGCAGTTCAAAAGGTTGTTTCAAAATCTATCGAATCTACTTTCAAAACTTTCGGTGGCTAGTAGCCGGTTTAATATACTCTTTTTCGTTGTTAATTATGGTAAGAGGGGTATTCTTCGAGAGAAGATGCCTCTCTTTTTATGTGTTAAATTAAAGTTTAGCAAACGAAGTTTGCTAAACAGATACTAGGACGCTAGGTCGCTAGGGCACTAAGTTCATTAGTCGGGCTTCGCCCGACGAATTCAAAACATTTATAAATATTTTCCTAACGTCCTAGGGCACTAGTGCCTTAGTGCCGTTTAGCGACGAACTTCGTTCATCGCTAAACTATGGTCGTTAAGACGTTAGGTTCATTTAGTCGGCAAAGCCGACTAATTTATAATAATATACAGCTAAAGGCTGTAAAATTGAACCTCACGACCTAACGTCTTAAGAGTCCTAATGACTTTACCAAGTTTTGTTTGCTAAACTATAATTTGTCAATTAACATAACGATACATATTCTTGAACCAACATTATATTTAAGATATCCTATTGTTGTATTAGTTTATATGGATAGTAGAATTATGAATAAAGTAACTATTGATTTGAGTGGAGCTGTTAATATTTCTGATCTTGGTATTAAAATTACCAGTTTTTTAGATGAAGAAGGCTCTAATAATAAAGAATTGTATCTTAATTTAGGTAATATTGATTTAAAACAATCTCAATTACTTAGTATAAAAGCTCTTATTGAAGCTATGCAGTCTAAACTCGCAGGAGTCGAAACGACTTCTGAAATGACTGAAGCTTCTGCTGTCGGATTAGGAATTTTTGTTGGTAAACCTCAACAAAATTCTGTTAACGTTGAACAAACTTCCTTTAGTGAAGCCTTTAATAAACAAGAACAAGCTAACGTTGATGAAATAAACTCTTTTGCTCAGTTGAAAAAAGTTAATTCTATCGGAGATTTTATTACTGATGCACAATCTCTTGACGAAGTTAAAGACGAAAATATTCAAGAAGAAGTTGATTCTTTTTTAAAAGAGGCTCAAGAAGAAGATGATGATTCTTCTGAAGAAGACAATAAAGAATTTAATATCTACGAAGAACTTCAAAAGGCAGGAGAGCCCGTTACAGATAGCGATATCCAATCTGCTCTTGATATAACTTTTGGTGCAAGAGAAATTGCAGACGAAGTTAAAGTTGAAGAAAAATCTGATTCAAATAATGAGGAAGACGTTTTTGCTCCTATTCAAATTCAAGAAAAGTTTGAAGAACATGAAGTTACTGAAACTTCCGAACGCTCTGAAGAAGGTAAATATGTTTTGCTTGATACTGAAGGCATTACTCCTGAAGGTGTGGAACTTATCAAAGCAAATACTTCTGATTTGGATACTTTATATCTCACTCAAACTTTGCGTTCAGGACAAACTGTTTCATATGAAGGTAATATTTTCTTAATTGGTGATGCTCACCCGGGTAGTGAAATTAATGCCACAGGTGATATTACGGTATGGGGTATCCTTGGAGGTATTGTCCATGCAGGTTCTAAAGGTAATACTGATGCAAAAGTTAGAGCCCTAAAGTTAAACCCTATTCAATTAAGAATAGCAAATCTCTATTCTCGCAGAAATGACACTATCAATGTGCCGTATGTTCAAAAATCTAACGAATTTACACCGGAAGAAGCAAGAATAGAAAACGAAAAAATAGTTATTTATAAAACATTAAGGAGAGAAGATTAATGACAGGCCGAGTAATAGTTATAACATCAGGTAAGGGTGGTGTAGGTAAAACTACAACAAGTGCTAATATTGGTACAGCTCTTGCAAGATTAGGAAATAAAGTTGTATTAATTGATACTGATATAGGATTGAGAAACCTCGATTTATTATTAGGGTTAGAAAATCGTATCGTTTATACTATAGTAGATGTGGTTGAAGAAAGATGTAAGCTTAGACAAGCTTTGGTTAAAGATAAGAAAAATCCTAATTTATCACTTCTAGCCGCTGCTCAAACACGAGATAAAACTTCTGTTACATCTGAACAACTAAAAGAAATTTGTGACGAATTAAAGAAGAAAAATGATTTTATCCTTGTCGATTGTCCTGCAGGTATTGAACAAGGTTTCCAAAATGCGGTTGCAGGTGCTACGGAAGCTATTGTAGTTACTACTCCTGAAATGTCGGCTGTGCGCGACGCTGATAGAATTATTGGTTTGCTTGAGGCTAAGGAAGAAATTGAAAGCTATAAGCTATTATTAAACAGAGTTCGTCCTAAACTCATTGAGCAAAATGATATGATGAGTGTCGATGATGTTGTTGAAATTCTATCTTGCGACCTTATTGGTGTTATTCCTGAGGATACTGGTATTATTACTTCTACTAACAAAGGTGAACCTATCGTTAATGATGAAAATGCTATGGCCGGTAAAGCTTATAGAAATGTGGCTAAGCGTATTATGGGCGAAGATATTCCTTTACTTGACCTTAATCCTAAAGAAAGTTTTATTGATAAAGTTAAAAACTTTTTCTTGAAAGGTAAGGTATAAGTATGAAAGATATTTTTGCTAACTTGTATAATAAAGTTTTGAGCTTCTTTAATAAAACTGATGAAGATCAAAAAGAAAATGCTAAAGATGTTGCTTGTAATCGTCTTAAATTAGTCCTTATGCAAGATAGAACTAATCTGTCTCCTGCTATTATGGATAGAATGAGAAAAGAACTTATTGACCTTTTATCTAAATATTTGGAACTTGATAGAGAACTTTTAGATTTGAGTTTTGAGCATGAAGAAGAACAAATGGCTCTAATGCTTTCTATCCCCGTTCTTCGTGCTAAAAGTGAAGAAGAAATTCAAGCTATCTTAGATGAAGAAGATAAAGCTAATTCCGAAGATGAAGATGTTGACTCTGATGATTCTGAAGAAAATGATTCTGAAGAAGACTCTGAAGATGTTGAAGATACACAAGAAGATGATGACTCCGTTGATGAAGATGCTAAAAAAGAAAAGTTCTTCTCTGAAAAAAAATCTTCTAAAAAAAATAAATCAGGGGGTAAATCAGGGGGTAAATCAGAGGGTAAATCTGAGGGTAAATTAGATGGTAAATCTGAGGGTAAATTAGATGGTAAATCTGAGGATGAATCCGAGAATGAATCTGATGTAACCGATGATGAACAGGAAAATAAATCAGAGGACAAGTCTGAGGTGTAAGCTTTGAATACTAAAACTCTTTTTGATGTGATATCTCCTATTATGGTTGGCCCCTCCAGTTCTCATACAGCAGGTGCTATCAGATTAGGACTTATGGCGCGTAATATTTATTCTAAGCCTATTAAAAAGGTTAAGTTTAAATTGTATAACTCGTTCGCTCAAACAGGTTTTGGGCACGGTACTCAAAAAGGTTTATTTGCAGGTATATTAGGGTATAGTGTATCTGATAATAGAATTAAAAATATTTTCGATGTTGTTAAAGATATTGATTATTCTTTTGAGTATGCCGAAGATTTAAGTCGTCATCCTAATTCTGTCGATATTACGATTAATGATGAAATGAAAATCGCAGGAGATTCTGTTGGCGCAGGTGAGATTAAAATTATAGAAATAAATGGGTTTAGTGTTAGTATCTCTGGTAATTATCATACTATTTTGCTTATGTATAAAGATAAGCCCGGCATGATTTCTACTGTTAGTAATATTATTCAATCAGAAAATATTAACATTGCTTCTCTCCATTGCGATAGAAATGAAAAAGGCGGAACTGCTTCAATGTATATTGCTCTGGATATATTTGCTCCTGATAGAGTCGTTTCCGAAATTTCTGATATTGATGATGTTTATTATACTACTCAAATAAGGAAGCTTGAAGTATGAGTATAACTACGTTTGAAGAATTAAAGCAAGAATGTTTGGCTAAAAATAAAACTATTTGGGAAGTCACTCAAGAAGAAGAATGTTTAATAAATGATGTAACTGTTGAAAATGTCAGAAATGAAGTATTAAAGCATATTTCAACAATGAAAGAAACTATAAAAACAGGAATGCTCTCTTCTGAAAAATCCGTTAGCGGGTGGTGTGGTGATGATTGCCAAAAACTAATCACAAGATATAAATCAAATAAATCTTTGTTTGGAAATTTATATGAAAAAATATTGATATATGCACTTGCTACATCAGAAGAAAATTTGCGTATGGGTAGAATTGTTGCCTGTCCAACTGCAGGTTCATGCGGTATTATTCCGGGTGTCTTAGTTGCCTATGCCGAAGAATACAATCTTTCTGATGATGAACAAATAAATTTTCTTATAACAGCAGGTAAAATTGGAAGTATTATTTCTAATAAAGTCCAACTTGCAGGTGCTGTTGCAGGGTGTCAAGCTGAATGTGGTGTGGCTTCCGCTATGTGCGCAGGTGCATTAGCTCAAACTCTCGGTGGTAATGTTGAAATTGTTCTCAATGCTGTTGCTTTAGCAATGAAAAATTTATTAGGTCTTACTTGTGATCCTGTTTGCGGACTTGTTGAAGTTCCTTGTATTAAACGTAACCCTATTTTGTCTATTCACGCAATTAGTGCAGTTGAACTCGCTATGGCAGGAATTGAAAGTAAAATACCGGTAGATGAAGTTATTGATGCAATGCGTCAAACAGGACAACTTATGTCACCTATGCTGAAAGAAAGTTCACTTGCCGGTCTGGCCACTACTAAAACTGCTATTAATTTGAAAGAAAAAATGTTTAAGTAGAAAAATTAATATATCTATCTGCGTTTTCTCTTTTCTTTTTTTATCTCGTTTATGCCTGTTTTTTCCCAACTAAATCTATGTGATTTTGATTTCTCCATTAAGTTCCATCTGGATATGTTTTCCATGTCGTTAAAGGATTTTTCATAATTGTTGGCTTTGCTGTCCATTGATAAATATGGTATTCCATTATCTTTTGCCAGCATTTCTACTTTTGGATCATATGCGATTGCCAGCGTTTTTACTCCATATTTTACTGCGACTAGGCAGGCATGAAATCTCATCCCTATCATACAGTCATATTGTGAAATCCTATTTATAATTTCTTCATTGCTCAGTTCTTTCACCAATGTGACATTTATATTTGGATCAACATGTTTTAGTTTATTTATAAATATTTTTGATATTCCAACATCCATTTCGTCTTGTAAAGATAAGACTTCTATTTCTCTGTCATAATATCTGGATTTAACTTGTTGAACAATATTGTCAAATAATTCATCAGTTAATGTTTCAAATTTTCTTAGTTGTATACCAATTTTTTGAGTTCTTTCAGGTTGTGATACTTCTAAACTGTACAGTGGATCACATACTAAATTGGCATTTTTTATCCCCCATTTTTTTAATAATTCAAGGCTTTTTTCATCTCTTACTGATACGTATTGGGATTTCTTTAACAATTTTTTTGTCATTCCAGTTGAGAACCAACCTGTTATCGGCCCTATCCCTTGCGCAAATATTACAACTTCTTTTCTCATTATTTGAGCAAATTTGATTATGCTGCCATAGAACCATAAACTTTTTATGCTGGTCACATTTTGTAGTAAACTTCCACCTCCTGAAATCAACACGTCACAGTATGCAATCTCTTTTAATACGTGTTCAAGTGAAAATGTATATACAGAATGAACTCCATATGTGTCAAATGTCTTTCTCGGATCATTTGTTAATACCGTAACATCACAATCTTTCAACTTTTCAAGCAAAAGTTTTAAAATCATTTCGTCACCAAAATTGCCAAATCCATAATAACCTGAGATAAGAACTTTCTTCATGTTTATACCTGTTTAATACTTTCTAATATTTTTTTTGTTTGTTTCGTTATTTTTTCTAAATTTGAGCAATCACATAAATCTCGGCCTATTCCTACTGCTGTTGCTCCTGCTTTTATATAATCATTGATTTCGTCATTTTTAATGTTTCCCATTGGCATAACTTTTAAAAATGGCATCTGCCTTAGAATGTCTTCTATGTATCTAACTCCGCCAAGTGCTGTTGTCGGGAATATTTTTATCAATGGGATTCGGGATTTCCAAGCATTATATGCCTCTGTTGCTGTCGTAGCTCCTGCGATAAATGGAACGCCTATGTTTTTAGATATTTTTACCATATTAATTTGAAATATAGGAGATGAAAACATCTTTGCTCCTGATTCAAATGCTGCTGTCGCTTGCCATGTTGTTATTATACTCCCTGCGCATACGTCAGCTTTTTTCGATATCTTTGAAATTACTTCATACATCTTTGCATTTTCTACATTTATTTCAAGAATTTTTATTCCGCCCTCTATTAATGCATTCGCTATGTCTTCCGCTTTTGACGCATCTTTCTGTCTTATAATAGGATAAAGCTTTTCTTCTGATAATAATTTTATTAAATTTTTATTCATAATTTGTCCTTTTATGTGAATTTATTATATCATGATTGTAGTTAATAGTGAATAATAAGGAATTTTTTTATCCTATAAAAGGTGTTGCGATGAAATTTATACGGTTTCTTTTAATAGTGCTTTCAATAATTTTGTTTTTCTGGTTAGCTTACTGGGCTACTGATGAATTTTTCGAGCCAAAAGCATATAATTATATGGTTAAAACTTTTACTGCTCATAAATACGGCAGTGATAACATTGTACTCATTGTTATTGATGATAAGTCTATCGGTCGTCACAGATGGCCTTGGAAACGTAATCTCTATTGCGGTATATATGATTATTTCAGAGAATATACTAATGCTAAAGTTATTATTTCTGATTCGATCGTTACTTCTGATGATGATCCTGTTGCTGATAAAGCATACTTCGATTGTCTTAATAAATGCAAAAATCTCGTTGTCGGTATGACTGTCTTTTCAAGACATTATGAAAATGAAAAAATTGGTAAAGCTTATGATGAACAATTCAAAAATAAATTCTCTATCGGTATAACTGATTTGCGTCCTAACCCAAAAGATGATTATCTTAATAGCCTTGTTCGTTTTCCTAAAAATTATTTTAATGCCGTCGATAAAGTCGGAGCTATTACTTTAGCTCGTGGCTCGGATGGATATGTTAGAGTTGCTATTGATGCTATTAATTATAAAGGGACTCTCTATCCTTCACTTGCTCTTAGAGCTTTAGCATATATCAACAATGAAACATATGGTGTCGAAGATAGAGCAGTAGTTGGAACTAAGTCTAAAATAAGAATTCCTACAAATCGTGAAACAAGCGGTATATTTACCTTAATAAGATATTATAAACATAATGTCGGAAATGCCGGATATTCTCATAAAACTTATTCAGCCGTCGATATTATGGATTCGTATAACGCTCTTAAACATAATAAAACTCCGTTGATAAATCCAAAAGATTTCGATAATAAAATTGTTATGGTCGGTGCAAATGTCAAAGCTGCGGCAACAGGTCTTTCTGATGTTAAAAGATCGCCTATCTCTAATGACCATTCCGGTTTGGATATTCAAGCTACTACTTTAGACAATTATTTAAATAATTATTTCATGTACGAGTTGTATGATTGGCAAAATATTGTGGTCGCTCTTTTGCTAATGGTTGCAACCTTCTTTATTATTCGAAATTATTCTTTGTTTATTGCTGTTTCAGGTATTTCTGTAATGCTTATTTTTTACATTACATTATGTGCTTTATTATACAGAAATGGCTTTGCTATAAATACGATTACTCCTATTTCTATGGCAATTATTACTATGATTTTTGCTTATTCTCATAAATATATTATCGAGGATAAAAATAAAGAAAAAATAAAATCCGCTATGGGGAAATATATTTCCGAAGATATTATGAAAAATGTCGTTAAAAATATTGACGAATTAAAGTTGGGCGGAAAAAAAGCGAATGTCACAGTTTTATTTGCTGATATAAGAGGGTTTACTTCAATGAGTGAAAAATTATCAGCTGACGAAGTTTCTGTTATTTTGAATGAGTATTTCACAGAAATTGAACCTATCGTAACAAGACATAACGGCGTTATTAATAAATTTATCGGCGATGCTGTCATGGCTATATTTGGCGAACCTATTCAGGATGAAAATCATCCGAAAAATGCTGTCCGTTGTGCGTGTGAAATGCTTGATAAAGTTAAAGAACTTCAAACAAAATGGTTGGAAGAAGGTAAACCTAAAATAGAAATCGGGATTGGTATAAATACAGGTGAAGCGTTCGTTGGAAATATTGGTTCGGAAAAACGTATGGAATATACAGTTATTGGTGATATGGTTAATCTTGCCAGTCGTATTGAAGGTAATAATAAAGTATATAAAACCAATCTCCTTATTAGTTCTTCTACTTTCGCTTCTGCAAGAAGTATTGTCGATACAGTTAAAATTTCTAATGTTAAAATCAGAGGTAAAGAAAAAACAATTGATTTGTATGAGGTTATCAAGCTTATTGGTTAATTGTTTTGTTGTAAATAATTATTAATATCTGATGTGTTAAATAGCAAAAATTTTTATTCATATACATTCTATACGCACGAAGGTTATTTTATCTTGAAAGGAAAGTGTATATGTCAATCGGAGCTGTAAATTATGGAGTGTATAGTAATAATTTAAGTTTTCAGTCTAAAAAATGTGCAGATAAGTCTGCCTGTGATTCTCCAAAACCTAAAAAAATAGGTAATATCGGAAAAGCTATCGCTTCTGCTCTTTGTCCCGGATTAGGTCAAGTCTGTGATAATAGAGTTGGTTCAGGTTTAAAACATTTTGGTGGTTTTGTAGGGCTTGCGGCTTTGTCTAAAATTGCTCCAATTGGCGGGTTTATGGCTAAATCTACTGCCGGTCGTGTTGCCGGTTTTGCTATCGGTTTGGCTTCTGGTATTGGCGCTTTTGCTACTTATGTACATGGTATTGTTGATGCTTATAAAGGTAAAAAAATAGCTTAAGTTTTATTCTTTTCCATAGTTTGACCATTTGTAATTTATAATGTTAAAATTGTTATAAATTATAGGATTTTTTAAGTGGATAATTTAGAGATTATTAAAAAAGCTATTGATGTCGAAGTTAAGAATAAATATATCAATATTCGGGGGAAAAAACAGTATTTCTCTGATTTTATGAAGTCTAATATTCGTAAAATTATGAAACATTCCTCTATTCCTGAACGTTGGAAAGCTTTGCTTCAATATTTTAATCTTTATTCTACATCTTCTATGCCGGATAGAAAAAAATATATTGAGTTTTTTATAAAAGTCCTAAAGTTTGAATTATCACAAAATTCGAGTGAGTCTAACTCTAAAGAACAAAATATTGATCCACATTCTGATGTAACCTTTATTAAAGGTGTTGGCCCTAAAGTCGCTTCTATGTTGAATAAACTTGGTGTTTTTACTGCATCAGATTTATTGTTCTATTTTCCTCGCAAGCATATTGATTATTCTCAAAGAACACTTATCCGAAATCTTCAAAATGGTCAAACGACAACTGTTTTTGGCTATATTAAATCTACGGAAAGCTTCGTTACCCCTAAAGGGCTTGGCGTTATGAAGGTTAAAATCGTTGACGAAACTGGTTTTATCAACATCAACTTCTTTTATGCAAAAAGTACAAAATATATTCTAGAACGTGCTAAAAGACAATTCCCTAAAGGTGCGGGAATCGTTATATCCGGTACTGTAAAAATAAATTCGTATGACGGAAGTTACACTCTTGATAATAACACCTATTCCATAATGTCAGAGGACTTTTTAACTAAAGATAATCTCAACTTGGCAAGAATTGTTCCTATATATTCATTAAGTGAAAATCTTAATATTAAAACACTCAGAAAAGCTATATATAACGCAATTCAGTTATACAAAGAATCAATTCCAAATGTTGTTCCTGATTATTTGAGAGAAAAATATCATCTTCTTGATAAAAAAGATGCCGTAGAACAAATTCATTTTCCTGATAATATGGAAATGCTTGAAAAAGCACGGTTTTCTTTGATTTTTGAAGAACTGTTTTTAGTTCAACTAAAACTCGCCCTAATACGTGAGAAAAATCGTGAAGAAAATAAATCATTGCCGTTGAGCATTAAACGTGATGGACTTGTTATGAAATTTATAAATAATCTTCCGTTTGAACTTACGAGTGCTCAAAAACGTGCTGTTAATGAAATATTAAACGATATGAATTCAACTGAGCCAATGCAAAGACTCCTTCAAGGAGATGTCGGAAGCGGAAAAACAGTTGTTGCCTGTATAATGCTTTTGGCAGCAGTAGAAAACGGTTACCAAGCTGCTATTATGGCTCCTACAGAAATTCTCGCTCAACAACACTATAATAATATGGTTAATTGGCTCACGCCTATGGGGCTTAGTGTGGGTTTGTTCTTAGGTTCATTGAGAAAAAAACAACGTGCCGAGTTTGAAACAGGACTTCGTAACGGACAAATAAATATTGCCGTCGGTACTCACGCACTTATACAAGATTCTGTCGAGTTTGATAACCTTGGAGCTGTCGTTATTGATGAACAACACAGGTTTGGGGTAAATCAAAGACTTATGCTTAGGAAAAAAGCTCAAAATCCACAAATATTAACTATGACAGCTACTCCAATCCCTAGAACTCTTGCGATAACTATGAATGGTGATTTGGATTTGACAATAATCGATGAACTCCCAAAGGGTAGAAAACCTATTATTACAAAACTAAACATGCCTAGAAAACAAATTTATCAGCTTATTAGAGATGAGGTTAATGCAGGACATCAGGCTTATATTGTCTATCCTCTGATTGATGAAAGTGAAACATTGTCTGCTAAAGCTGCTACAAAAGAGGCAGAACGTTTGCAAGAAACTGTTTTTAGTGACTTAAAAATTGGTCTTTTGCACGGTAAATTAAAAAATTCCGAAAAAGACGAAGTAATGGAAAATTTTAAAAACAAAGAATATGATATTCTTGTTGCAACTACAGTTGTTGAAGTTGGTGTTGATGTGCCAAACGCAACAGTTATTGTTATTGAAAATGCAGAAAGATTTGGACTTTCTCAGCTCCATCAATTGCGTGGTCGTGTGGGAAGATGTAGTTTACAATCTTATTGTCTTTTAACAACCTCTACTTCTTCTCAAGACGTTAAAAACAGACTCTCCGTAATGACTGAAACAAATGACGGTTTTGTTATTGCTGAAAAAGATTTAGAAATTAGAGGTCCGGGTGAGTTCTTGGGTGTCCGTCAAAGCGGATTGCCTGATCTTATGATTTCTGACATCGTTCGGGATGCTAAAATTTTAGAAATAGCAAGAAGTGCTGCTATCGATTTTGTTCGGACGCATAATATCGAGTGTTATCCTATTTTAAAAGACAGCACAAATCTAACATTGGATGGGACACTTTTACTTGGAACATAGAGAATTATTGGCTATAATAATGGCTAAAAGAAATACTTCATATCAACTTTATAAAATTCTGCGAGTTTGTATAAGGTTTTGATGTTTATTGGGTATTTCCCGTTTTCTATGTTTGATAGATGGTCGCGAGACATATTTACCTCGCTCGCAACTTCTTCTTGTGTGAGGTGTTCATCCATCCTTAAACTTTTTAATTTTTTACCCAGTTCATTTTGTAATTTTTGAATACCCATACTTAAAATTTAAAACAAAAAATTTATTTTGTCAGTCGTAAACATCCGACAAAATAGGTATAAACCCATGTAAAAACTAAAATTTAAATAAATTATATAGTATATTTTTTTTCTTTAACATAATTTAAATTTTCATGTTTTTCAATTATCTAATTGAGCAATAATTATATTTTAGTTACAATGTGTCTGAGGTGTTTTATGCAAATTGTATCTGAAATTATTAATATTCCTAACGTCGCCTCTCCTACTGTTGAGTACGTTGAACAAGAACTGAAAAAGAAAGGGGTTTGTCCTCTTCGTTGGGCAATTGTTAAGATTAGTAAGGATTTTTTTACTATAAATTGTGCTTATGATAAAATTAAATTGGATTAATATGTGTACTTTTTACACTAAATCTAATATGCAACTCAACAACCAAGTTAGAAAGAAGGTTTTAATGAATAGTATAGTTATGGAGAAATCTAGTATGAACAGCTCTATAGATAATAAAAGCATACTTGAAAAGTCTGATATTAAAGATATTAGTCTTGCTGAACAAGGCAAAAATAATATCGAATGGGCATTTAAAAACATGCCTGTTTTGATGAAAATTAAAGAAAGATTTATCAAAGAACAACCATTCAAAGGGTTAAGATTATCAGCATGTGTTCACATTACAAAAGAAACTGCTGCTTTGTGTACTGTTATGCAAGCAGGTGGTGCAGATGCAGTTTTAGTTGCGTCTAATCCTTTATCAACTCAAGATGATGTGGCTGCAGCACTTGTTAAATATTGGGGTATTCCTGTTTTGGGTTATGCCGGCGAATCTGTTGATACATACAGATCTCATGTTCGTGCAGCAATGGATCATAATCCTGATATCGTTATTGATGACGGTTGTGATATTGTTGCTACTATTCATGATGAACGTCCTGAATTGGCTAAAAAACTTATCGGTTCTACCGAAGAAACCACTACAGGTATTATTAGATTACAAGCTTTGGAAAATCAAGGTAAATTAATGTTCCCTGCTGTTGGTGTTAATACAAGTTTAACTAAGCATTTATACGACAATAGATATGGTACAGGTCAAAGTGCTTTAGATGGTATTATGAGAGCTGCAAATGTTCTTATAGCCGGTAAAACTGTTGTTGTATCAGGCTACGGATGGTGTGGTAGAGGCTGTGCTCTTAGAGCTAAAGCTATGGGCGCAAGTGTTATCGTGTGTGAAGTTGATCCGCTTAAGGCTCTTGAAGCTGCTATGGAAGGATACAGAGTTATGCCTATAGCTGAAGCTGCTAAACTTGGGGATATATTCTTA
The DNA here is from genome assembly GCA_902797985.1 of uncultured bacterium. GTDB lineage: Bacteria > Cyanobacteriota > Vampirovibrionia > Gastranaerophilales > Gastranaerophilaceae > UBA2883. The sequence continues at coordinate 2,518 of CADBUZ010000018.1, read as the reverse complement.
ACAGTTACAGGTGATAAGCACGTTGTTGATGTTGCTCATTTAATGGATATGAAAGATGGTGCAATTGTTTGTAATGCAGGTCACTTCGATCACGAAGTTAATGTTCCTGATTTGAAAGCTCATACGGTTGAAATTAACAGAATTCGTCCTTTCTTGGATGAATATAAATTAACAAATGGTAAATCAATTTATGTTCTTGCTGAAGGTAGATTGGTTAACCTTGTTGCTGCTGAAGGTCATCCGGCTTCTGTTATGGATATGAGTTTTGCTAACCAAGCATTAGGTATTGAGTTTATCGTTAAAAATCAAGGTAAGCTTGAAAATAAAATGTATACTCTTCCTCGTGAAGTTGATGAAAAAATTGCTTCTCTTAAGCTTGAATCTATGGGTATTAAAATTGATACTCTTACAGCAGAACAAGAAGAATATCTTAATAGCTGGAAGTAATTATAGATGATTTTATAAAATTAAAAGGTACGATTTTCGTACCTTTTTTTATTTTATTTTTGTTTATCCTATAATATTGTTATGAAGAATATTATTTTTGTATTTGGTACAAGACCTGAAATAATTAAATTGGCTCCGGTTATTTTAGAATTAAGAAAATATCCGAATGATTATAATGTTATAATTTGTAATACTGAGCAACAAAAGGAATTGTCTAATCAAACACTAGCTTACTTTGGATTAAAGGCTGATATCAATCTTGATTGTATGCGTGAAAACCAATCTCTGGCTGGTGTTCAATCTAAAATTTTGACATCTTTGGAAGAAGTTTATAATTCAAATAAAATCGATGCTACAATCGTACAAGGTGATACTATGACTGTTCTTTGCGGAGCATTGGTTAGTTTTTATCATAAAATACCTGTTTATCATGTTGAAGCAGGACTTCGTTCTTATGATATTTTTGAACCTTTCCCTGAAGAAGTTATGCGTCAAATGACAAGTCGTGTTGCTGATTTGCATTTCGCACCTACTGAAGTTAATAAAAAGGCATTGTTAAAAGAAGATGTTTCTGAAGATAAAATTCATGTTGTTGGTAATACAGTTATAGATGCACTTTTCTGTCTTTCTGATGATGTAATTGAACAATCTCGTCAGTTCTTTGTAGAAAAGAATGTAGATGTGAATGATAAATTGGTTTTGATTACTGCTCACAGACGTGAAAATCATGGTGAAAGAATTGATAGAATTATTGATGCTATTGAAACGTTGGCTCATAAGTTTTCTAATCACACCTTTGTTATTCCTGTGCATCCTAACCCTAATGTTAAAAATAAAATACATTCAAGATTGGATAAGTTTGAAAATATTAAATTATTAACACCTTTGGATTATCCGTATCTTGTATATCTTATGAAGCATGCAAAATTAATTCTTACTGATTCCGGTGGTATTCAAGAAGAAGCTCCTTCTTTTAGCTGTCCTACATTGGTTATGCGATATGAAACTGAACGTACTGAAGGTATTGAAGCAGGTGTATCTACTCTTGTTGGTGCTGATTACGATAAAATTGTTGATTTAAGTAGTGAAATTTTATCTAAACCTTTGTCAGATACTCGATTAAAAGCTAAAAATCCATATGGGGACGGGCATGCTTCTCAAAGAATTGAAAATATTATTCGTCAAAGTTAATGTTTAAAACAATTAATTACTAAAAAAGAACCGACAAAATCATTGTCGGCTCTTTAAATTTTGTTTAAAGTCTTATGCTATAGCAGCTTTTGCTTTTTCAACTACCATTTCAAAAGCTTCAGGTTCATTAACAGCTAAGTCTGCTAACATTTTTCTGTTTACAATAATGTCAGCTTTTTTGCATGCGTTAACAAATCTTGAATAGCTCATTCCTTGAGCTCTAACTGCTGCGTTAATTCTTACTATCCATAAACGACGCATATTACGTTTTGTAGTTCGTCTATCTCTGTAAGCATATTTTAGCGCTTTCATTACTGCACAATTAGCAACTTTAAATATTCTGCTTCTTGCGCCTTTGAAACCCTTTAATATTTTTTTGTGTCTGTTGCGACATACATTTCCACGTTTTACTCTCATTGTTCAACACTCCTATCTTGAATACTTCTTGTATGGTAACTCTTTTGAAACCAAATCTACGTTTCCTTTAGCAATTTCAATATTGCCAAATAGTTTACGTTTTCTGGATTCAGATTTGTGTTGAAGCAAGTGTCCGATACCTGCATGTCTTCTTGTGATTTTACCTGTTGCTGTGATTTTGTATCTCTTTGCAGCAGATTTGTGTGTTTTCATTTTTGGCATTTTGTATCTCCTTTTCTGTTTTTCGGGCAAGGCATACCAACGCACTATACTCCGACTATGTATTTATTCTAATATATCAAGTTTTTTATGCAAGGGGATATGATTTTTTTCTTAATAATAATTAAAACAGTTTCGATGTCGGGTATATACCAAGTATATACTATGTTTCAGACTGTAACAAAATAATATAAAAAAGGCAATTGAGGAAGAAATAAAAACTTTATATAAGTACGGGAATTAA
>CADBUZ010000017.1 GCA_902797985.1 uncultured bacterium | reverse complement strand
GTGAAGATAATGATAATATTACAAATTCAACAAACGGTACGATAAATAATAATATTGATGGTGGAACAGGAGACGATATCATAACAAACAATGGAACCGTGTCAGGAGACATTTTAGGAAATAACGGTAAGGATAAAATAGAAAATAATGGTACTGTTTTGACAATTGACGGTGGTGAAGATAATGATAATATTACAAATTCAACAAACGGTACGATAAATAATAATATTGATGGCGAAACTGGAAACGACACAATAACGAATAACGGGACTGTACTAGGCGATATTTTAGGAAATGAAGGCGATGATGTAATAGAAAATAACGGCACGATTTCGACAATTTACGGGGGGAAAGGAAGCGATTCTATTATAAATAATAGAATAATTTCGTATATATATGGTAATGACGGACAGGATAATATTAATAATGGGGAATCTGGGATTGTTAATAATGATATTAGTGGTGGATTTGGTAACGATATTGTAACAAATGATGGAATCGTAATCGGAAGTATATATGGTGACAATAGCAACGATACAATAACAAATAACGGTAAAGTGTCAGCAATTTATGGTGGTCAAGGTGATGATATAATTATTACTGGAGAAAAATCTTCTGCTGATTATATTTATTTTAACAAAGGTGACGGTAAAGATAATTTGTATCTTAATGCAAAAATAAATAATTTAGAACTTGATTCATATTATGAAGTTAAAAAAATATACTGGAATGAAAAAGACTTAATGATTTTTTATGATAATAGTACAGATAGTATTACAATAAAAAATTATAATCCGGAAAACGAAAATATAATTGTGAACATAGATGATTTTGACTTTTCCAAAATAGTTTCAAATTATATAAATCAAATTTTTTATTATAAAGTAAATAAAAAAGATAATACTCTTAATAAAGATTTTGAAGGAACTGATAATATAGATGTTATGTTTAATAATGGTGTTGTGCATGGCAATATTAATAGTAATAATGGTAATGATACTATAATAAATAATGGTGCAGTTTATAAAATATACGGTGGTGACGGTAACGATAATATTATAAATGAAATAAATGCCTCAATAAGTTATAGTATATATGGGGATGATGGCGACGATACTATAACAAACAAAGGTACTGTAAAACATTCTATTTGGGGAGATGCTGGCTATATATACGGTGGTAATGGCAATGATACCATAACAAACGATGGTGTGGCTTCATATATATGTGGGGATGACGGTAATGATATTATAACTAACAACGGCTCTGTTTTTATGATTAATGGGGATGATGGTAATGATGTAATAGAAAACAACGGTATTGTTTCAACTATTGATGGTGACGATGGAAATGATTCAATAACAAATAATGGTGTGGCTTCATCTATAGATGGGGGTGGCGGTAATGATATTATAACAAACAAAGGTACTGTAGAACATTCTATTTGGGGTGGTAGTGGTGATGACATAATTCTTACAGGGGAAAATTCATCTGTGGGTTTTATCGAATTCTTTAGAAATGATGGCAAGGATACCTTATATCTTAATTCAAAAATAAATAATATTCAGTTTGGTACAAACTTAACAGATAAAATATATACTTGGGCTAAAAATGACCTAGTTATTTCTTTTAGTAATAGTTCTGATAGCGTAACTATAAAAAATTACAATCCTAATAATAAAAACGTTATTGTTAATATTGGATATTATAATAATTATAATGTGGATACTGAATATACTGATTTAGCAACACTTATACCAGATAAACCGACAGTAAATACATTGTCACTAAATATGTCAAACTCAAACATAGATGAACTTAATAGTCAAATAGCGACATTTAATAGTGTGTCATCATCAGATTTTTCATTAACAGATGACAGCACGGATATGCCATCAATAATGACATATTTTACAGATACTACTAATTCACAAGTAATAAAGTAAAAAGAAAATATAAGTATGAAAAGTTTTGAAGATTTATTAAATTCATATATTATAGATGAAAAAATATTTAATAATTACAACGGTAATCTTGATAAAATAACTAATTATATACAAAACGATTTTTACATAGGTAATCAAATGTTATACAATTTATGTCGTGAACATTTTGAGCATAAAAACAGACAAGATATTACTGCAAAAATTTGGCTTATAGGTAGAAGTTATGCTGCCTCTGTTGAGCGAAGAAAAAAATATAAAAACTACAAATTCTTGAAGTTTTGGGATATTTTATTAGAAGATTTTGAAAAATTTGCTTTAAAAATAGACAATAATTTAAAAATAATAAAAGATGTAGAATTAAGCAACGAAAACATTAGAATAGTTTTAAACACGCATAAATGTTTGGTAGAATGTTTTAACGAAAGTACTAATTTAAATAAACGTTCATTAGCATCAAAATATCTTCATTTTCATTGTCCTAAATTGTTTTTCATATATGATAGCAGAGCTAGGACTGCAATAAACCATTTTGTAAAAAAGATATCCAAAATTAATCTTCTTGATTTTACAGAATTTGACGAAGAATATTTTGATTTTTATATAAGATGTTTGAAATTAAAATATCATATAGACACAACTTATAAAAAATATAGTCCAAGACAAATAGATATGTTTTTACTACATTATGATGAAGATAAACAAACTCCCTATTCTATAAAATAAAATACTTGAATTTTCTAAAAAATAGTTTATAATAATAGTGTAGGGGGAGCCTTACGGCTCCGGCGGTCAGTCCCTACAACTTTTGTGAAAAATAAATGCAAATGTGTCCTACTGCGAATAGGGCACATTTTGCTATTTCACGCCAGTTTATTCTCATAAGCCTCACCTCCCTTCACACCATTTGGTCAGTTGAATGTTTGTCGTGTAGAAATGGAGTTCAACTTATGCAGACTGCCCTACATAATTATATTAACACATTTTCTTGTGAATTAAAAGGTGCTTTTAATTAGTCTAATATATTTTTAATTACTACACCCACTTGTATTTTCTAAAAATGCCGATCTATTTTTGTGTGGAATGATTGCCCCTCACCCTAACCCTCTCCCTCGGAGAGGGGTTCAAAATTACTAACCCATTTAAATCTTCCCCTGTCCGAAATGGATGATTTTATATAAGTTAGTTATGAGCGGTAAATGTTGTTTACGCCTAATACCTTGTCGTATAAACGTTTAAATCCGTTGCCGTATTTGTACATAAGCTCTTCTGTCATTCCGTGTTGTATGTCAAGTAATAACATATCATGAATCATTAATTCCTTGATTAAAAATACAATATCTGCGTTCTTTGTCCATATCCCTCCTGATGAATCAGATGGATTTGTCGGTATTTTTCCATAAAATGCTTCCTTGTCATCTACTGCTATAATGACAACTCGTCCTTTAAAATAATTTTCTAATTTTTTTGCAAAAGGATGCTCAAATACCATCCCAAATCTGCTCTGCAGTCTATCGTATCCTACTATCCGTATCTCTACGTTCCTATTATACGCATTTAATAATTCTTGCTCTAAACGTTTAAAATCTTGTGACCATACTTCAAGATATATCTCTTTTTGGGCATTCTTTATTATTTCTACTAATTTGGAATGTACTTCACTATCTCCATTAATAGAAATAATCGGCTCCATATAATCCTCTTTTACGTTTGGTAAGTGCTTTTCTAAAAATTCTATATTGCTTGTTACTTTTCTTTTATATCTTTTTGTTAATTCTGTTGGCTTTATTGGAGAGTACATTACCGGTTTGTCAGGAGTTGATGTAACGTATTGTTTTTGACAAAGTACCTTCAATGTGTCATACGTTCTCGATTGTGGTATATTAGCAAGTTTGCTTACCTCATATCCTGTGGCAGGATATTTCTTTAGTAATGCCACGTATACCTTTGCTTCATACGTATTAAACCCTAATTCCTTCAAGCTCTCTATTATTTTGTCCATATCTAAATTCTATCAAATTTTTTAGCTCTGTGCAAATTTTTTAAGTGTCAATATTACTATAATTCTCTAATAGTGTAACTTTTACCATTGTTAATCTGCTGAAATGTACACTATGTGTATATTTGACACTATTTAGTTTTGTAAAAATATTGACATTATTGGGTTGTAAAGGGTTATAAATTGTTTAAAATGTGGTATAATATTAATGTAGGGGCTACAAGACCTCACAGAGTGTTATTCCCCATTCACCACTCTCTAATAAAAAAGGTATCTGTTACTAAAATTAAATAATAGGTGACATCATGGATACCATTTACTCCCGCTTAAGCCATGAGCGATTATTAATTTTGTGTGCCAACGTAATACTGATTACTTCTTTCGTATTATCTCAAAATAGCTTTGTGTTTGCTGATAATATCAAAATTGTTAGTGGTATCGTTTCTCCTCCTTTGATTAATTCTATTCAAATTGAGAAAAATTTGAGCAAAATGATTTCTGAAGAAGATAATGAAGCGAAATTCAACGAATATATATCTAAAAAATACGCTAATTGTAATATAGCTACTGTATCTAAAGGTATTAAACATATAAAACTTGTCAGGTATTATCAGGGGCGCCCTGTCAGGTTAAATATTATCGAAGCGGATATGAACGTTAATCCGAAGATAAAAATAGAACCGGTTTTAGCCTCAACAACTCTTTCTCATAAAGCATCGATTACTGCGATGGCGAAAAAAAATAATTCTCTTGTTGCAGTTAACGGTGCTTTTTTCTTGCCTCAAACAGGTTGCCCTCTCGGTACTATGATGGTCGACCGTAAATTATATACAGGACCTGTTTTTAACAGAGTCGCTATGGGTATCTCCGATAACGGGTTTAAAATGGACAGAGTTCAGCTTAATGCTAATCTTAAATGTGGTTGGAATAATATTAAAATCGATAATATTAATCAACCTCGTATGTCTGTTGCGTATACTTTATGTTATACATCTGACTGGGGTGCAATGTCACCTTATACCCCTAAAAATGGCTTGCAAGTTGTTGTGTCCGACGGAAAAGTTATATCAATAGGTAGTCAAAAATATCCTATACCATTGAACGGTTTTGTAATCGTCGGACCGGCAGCTAAATTATCCGCACTAAAAATTAATGATAGAGTCGATTTGGAAGTTAAAACAAATCCCGATTGGGACGATGTTAATCATATTATTAGCGGTGGACCTTACCTCGTAAAAGACGGTAATGTCTACGTTGATATTCAAGATCAAAAATTGTTAGCTATTGGCGGTCGTAATCCGCGTACCGCTATCGGTTATACTAAAGATAACAGGTTTATTATGATAACTGCTGACGGTCGTGAAGGAAGCTCAATCGGTATGACATTAAAAGAAATAGCATATCTTATGCATAGTCTTGGATGTGTTAATGCAATGAATCTTGATGGCGGCGGTTCTACCGTAATGTATGTTAAAGGTCTGATTGCGAACAGACCTCCTGTCAAAGGCGGTATTGCACTTTCTAATGCTTTAACTATACGTTGTGAACAATAGACGTTATTTCTTAGACGATTTTGACAATAAATGATTGTCTATTCTTTCGCATATTTCGTTACTTAAAATACTTACTAAACCACCAAGAATTAATGCGTTACCGCCTGAGATTAATCTGATTGTGCAAGTCGTTGCTGTCGCCATACCTGTTAATAATGGTATTCCGTATTTTAGTATTACCGAACGTTTCTTCTCTTTTGTGTCCGCTGCGGATACTGCTATGCCTGTGGAAAATATCGGTAATGCCATCCCGATTGCTACATCAGTCAGGGCCGAACCTATCGATAAATCTCTAACTTTATCAACGTATTCAAAACCTTCTCTGCGAACTGCTTTGTTTAATGATTTGTTTGATTTTTGTACAACTTTTTTGATTTTTTCATATTCTTCTCTTGGTAATAGTTCTCTATATACCGTTAGTATTTCTTCCACTTCACCTTTTTTATCATTATTCAAGTTGTCTGTTATTGTTTGGAAAATTTCTTTTGCCGTTTTGCGTTGTGTTGGAGTATATATATCTGAAGCCAAAATTCTTTCTAATTCTTCACCTTGCTCGTTTATCGTTTTTACAACTTCTTGCCTTCTTATTGTTTTGTTTTCACCTACAGGATTTATATAATTTTTTGACAATTCTCTTAGTCGTTTTACCAAATTTAATGAATCGTTGTGTTCAGGATTAATAACTTCTTCTAATTGGTCAATGCTATCAGATATGTGTCTATAATTATCTTTTGGGCTATTCGTTATAATGCGTTTTTTATTCTCAAGTGTATTCATAAATTTAAGTTTTTTTGATTTTACCAAACGTTCCGGTATGAAGCTTGTCCACATATCTACGTCATATACAAAATCTTTCATATGTCCATACGCTCTATCATATATTTCATCACTTAAATTTTTAAATCCATCTACCAGTTCTTTGCTCCTATTTTCAATTTCCGGCTCACCAAAAGATGTATGGAATGTTTTTTGTATGTTTGATGTCCTTTGGTTTAGTCTATTTGCTATTTTTTTTGCTTCTTCTCCTTTTATTCCATAATTGCCGTTTGATATTTTTTGGTTTGTATCAAAAAATACTTTACTCATTTCATCAATATCTTTTGAGGCATTTTTATATGCCGTCTTAACTGTTGAAAAAGATATTTTCCTGAAACTTTCTGTTATTGCATCACAAGGCTTCTTTAATCCTAATTTTTCATAAGTTAGTTTTTTAAATAAAGAATCCTTTAATGGTGTTATGTTGAAAAATGTGCCTCTCGCTCTTTTTATTACGTTGTTTGTTTTTTGAAGTAAAGATAAATATTTCCCTTCTATGTTTGATAATGTAGGTTTTGATTTCTTTGTTTTAATCTTTTCATCTATTGTTTTTGCAAAATCACCTAGTTTGTTTGTTATAAATTTTGGAATTTTACCTTTCGTTAAAACCAATGATAATCCGCTAAGTACTACTGCAGAACCGCCAACAATCACTGCTGTAAGTATACGTTGCTCTTTGTTTTGGTTTGGGGCTGTTACCGTATCAACTACAGTCTTATCCAACTCCGTTAAATCCGTAAAAGTGCTGCCTACAAAGCTGTTCATGTCCTTGAATTGCATAAGTACATCTGATTGTCTTGGCTTTGGTATAGAAGTGTTTTGTCTCTCTTGTTGGTTTTGTGTTTCTCTGCTCTCTTTTTTTATGTATGTTTCAACACCATAATTAGCATAGCGACCGCTATGTCTGAACCCGTTATCAAACGGCGATGTTCTTCCTGTATTCACAAAACCTTCCATACGTTTTTATTAATGTCTGTGAACTGCCAGAATTGCTATATTTTCTATGTATATTACAGAATGTAACAATGCTTAAGTTTTAACCTCTTTAATTTTTCTAACACTCAAATAAATTTTCGTGTTGAAAAATTTTTCTCTCCTAAAAGGTGTGTTTGAAGTTAGTGTTAATATTTGTAAAAATCATTTGTTTATAGTATGTTTGTTTTTTTATTTATGGTACACTATAACTGTTAGCGTGAATGAGGTTATATTATGACATTTGTTAATTATAAGAAAAATGAATTGCCCCGTGTGGATATCAACAACTTGAAAGCATCTTTGCCAGATTTGAAAAATTCAAATAAAACTCAAGCAATTTTAGTTTGGTTAATCGATTGGATTGATAATTCGATTAAATCTAAAAAAATCATTTCTGATACCCTTCTGCCTACAAAAGCTGAGTTTGCTTACGCTCTCGGAGTTAGTCTTGGTACTATTCAAAATGTTCTTAAACAACTGGAAGATAAAGGGTATATTTACTCTAAACAATGTATCGGCTCTATTATAAGATGTAGTAAAAATTCTGATTCTGTTATAAGAAAAAGAACTTCTAAAAAAGATATTACAGAAAATAAAATAAAAAATTATATTATTTCTGCCTCTTTTAAGCTAGGTGACAAACTTCCAGCTTCAAGAACTTTAGCCAAGGAAACAGGCATGACTCTTAATACGGTTAGAAATGCTCTCAATAAACTGATTTCTGATAAAATCTTAGAATATAACTCTAAAAAAGATTTAATTATAAAAAGTTTAGACTTCACCATGAATAATACTGATGAAGAAACTTTAGTATCTAAAGTGAAAAATGATCTGAAAAAATATATATGTGATAATTTTAAGGTCGGTGACAAACTCCCAGCTCATAATCAACTGGCTGAAATGCTAAACGTTAGCATGAAAACTATTCATAGTGCCGTTCAAATTCTTGTTAAAGAAAATATGCTTCTCCCTCGTCGTGGTGCATATGGAACTATTATTACAAATACGTCTATGAATTCTGCCTTTGAGCCAAGACGTGAAATGTCTATTTTTGCTCCGGCTAAAGAAACTGCATTCTATCACTACCAAAAAATTCAAAATAAAATAAAAAATATTATTTCCGAAAATTATGACATAGGATCTAAATTGCCTTCTATAAATGAATTTTCTTTAATGCTAGATGTTAGTCCTAATATCATCAGAAAGGCTTTTTCTAATCTTGCTAAAGATGGTATCTTAAGATTTACAAGAGGTCGTTATGGAGGAACGTATGTTATTGATATGCCCGATGTCGCTGAACAAACATTTAGGTGGCTTGCGGTTAATCCTCAGTACGTTCGTGCTGAAGCCGTTAATTAATTTTTGTTAAATATTTGTCCTACTTATAATTCTCTTTTTAAATTGTTTTTTGTTTTACGATTTAAAATTTTGTATCTCTGTGTTAATATTTAACTATTAAACGATTATATGAGGATTTTTTAATATGAGAATGTCTAAACTTTTTGTTCAAACATTGAGAGAATTTCCTGCTGATGCGGAAGTTGTTTCACATAAGTTTTTAGTGAAAGCAGGGTTTATTCGTAAATTGACAAGCGGGGTTTATAATTATCTGCCACTTATGTGGAGAGTCTTGAAAAAAATAGAAAATATTACTCGTGAAGAAATGGATAAAGCCGGCGCGCAAGAACTTTTGATGCCGTTCGTTCAACCTAAAGAATTGTGGGAAGAATCAGGTAGATGGGAAGTTTATGGCAAGGAGCTTATGAGATTAAAAGATAGGCACAACAGAGAAATGTGTCTTGGTCCTACTCATGAAGAAATTATTACTGCTATTGCTCGTGATGGTCTGAAATCATATAAACAGTTACCTGTTAATCTCTATCAAATTCAATCTAAGTTCAGAGATGAAGTTAGACCTCGTTTTGGTTTACTCAGAGGTCGTGAGTTTATTATGAAGGATGCATATAGTTTCGCTACTTCTCAAGAAGAATTAGATAAAGAATACGATAATATGGCTCAAGCATATAAAAATATCTTTAACAGATGTGGGTTGCCTACTAAAATGGTTCAATCTGATAGCGGTGCAATCGGTGGAAGTGTTAGCCACGAATTTATGGTTATAACTGATACTGATGCCGGTGAAAATGATGTGTTCTATTGTGAATGTGATTATTCTGCAAACTCTAATCACGCCGTTTCAAAATTACCTGAAGCTGTTGTTGACGGCGCAAGCTGCGGTATAACCGAAAAGAAAGTTTTAGACACTCCTCAAACACATTCTATTGAAGCTTTATGTGAATTCTTAAATGTTCCCGCTTCTCTTATTTGTAAGTGTCTTGTATATATTGCTGACAGTAAGCCTGTTTTAGCTCTTATACGTGGTGATAAGCAAATCGAAGAAACAAAATTGATGAATGCTGTCGGGGCTATTGAAATTCGTATTGCAACTGCTGAAGAAATCGAAGAACTTATGAATTCTAAAGGATTTAATGCCGCTAAAGGTTTTATCGGACCTAAAGGGATGGATGATATTACTATTGTCGCTGATGAAACAATTAAAGCTTTGAAAAATTTTGTTGTTGGTATTAATGAAGAAGATAAACACTTAGTTGGTGCTAGTCTTGAAGATTTTAGAATCGATAAATATGAGGATATCAGGTTAGTTGAAGCAGGTGAATTTTGTCCTGTTTGCGGTAAACCGTTAAAAGTTACTAAAGGGATTGAAGTCGGAAATATTTTCCAACTCGGTACAAAGTATTCTAAACCTATGAATGCTGTTTATCTTGATCAAAATGGAAAAGCTCAACCTTATATTATGGGTTGTTACGGAATTGGTATCTCAAGAACCGCTGCAGCTGCTGTTGAAGCACATTATGATGATTGGGGTATTAAATGGCCTGTCGCTATAGCTCCTTATCACGTTATTGTTGTGCCGGTATCTACTAATGATAATCAGCAAATGTCTGTTGCCGAAGATATATATAATCAATTGAATAATGCAGGTATTGAAGTTGTTATTGACGATAGGAACGAACGTCCGGGAGTTAAATTCAAAGATGCGGATTTAATCGGATTTCCTTATCGTATTACTGTTGGTAAAACTATTGTCGATGGTAAAGTTGAACTCGTCACAAGAGAATCAGGCGAAAAAGTTGAAATGACTCCCGATGAAGCTGTTAATAAAGTGATTGAATATATTAAAGCTGCTTTGTTATTTTAATTTTCTAAGGGATGAAATAAAGTTGCCTGTCGCTACATCACCATCAACTGTCGTTAAAAATAGTTGTGAGTCTTTTTCGGATGCATCTATTTTTGGTATTTCCGCAATTTCCGATGAATAATAGTTCACGTCATTTCTTGCGCCTGAAGACACATGTGATGCTATCGTGCCTAGTGATAAATAACGCAATATTCCATAGATACCTTTCTTTTTGTTTGAAAATTTTGTATAAATTCTTAAAGAGGCATCTTGTTTTTCTAAATCATATCTGCCTGATATATAAGCACCTAAATATTGTGCAAAAGATTTTATTTTTATTTGCTCAATAATATTGTTTTCTATTTTTAGCTCCCCTTGTATTTTTTCAAATTTCCCGTCAGGAATGTTTATTAAATCAAATATTGTTGCAGGACTTATCATCGCAAATGGATTTCTGAATACGGATGCTACATTTAAAATATATTCTATTAAACCAATTTTGCCTATAGTTCCATCTTTTACTATGAATTTGATGTCACCGTTTAAATTAAATGTTTTATCTGTGTGTAAGTCAATTAAACCGCTTGCTTTTCCGGATATTTCTTTTGGTAAATTTAATAATGATGTTGCTATTAAATTTGAATCAACATCTTTTACTCCTAATTTTACATGATATTTGTGTTTGTTAATATCACAACAAGCGTGACAAGATGAATGTCCTTTGGCAAAATCAAAACGGTTTGAATTTATTTCTAAATCTCCGTTAATTAATGATAAAGTCGCAATTAAATTTTTTATCCCTAAATCATCATATATGCCTTCTTTTAATTCAAAATTACATTTTTTTATTATTAAATTATTTAAGTCAAAGGTTGGAGCATCATCGTCATTTTCAACATTCACTTTTGTTTGTTCATGTTTTGCTTCTGCTGTTTCACCTTGCTGGTTAAAGGAGTTTAATAATTTCTTAAAATCCATCGAATCTAATTTAAAGTTAATGTTATTAACTATAATAGGAAATGCGATATTATTAACAATGTTCCCTTCTGCCGTGTATTTAGAACGTCTATATCCACCTGTTGCTTTAAAGTTTATTGTGTTAAAGTTTGTGTCAAGCTCTGCCTTTTTTAAATATAGTCTTTGTGATGGAATAACTATTTTTTTAAGAACAATATTTCCAAATAATTTAACCCCTTTTGGCCCATCTACAGCCTTCATTTTTCCTACTGCTGTACCGTTTTTGAATATTTCTTGTCTTATTATTATGTTTAAAAATTCACTTGGAACAGGTCGTTCTATTTCAAAACCCATTTCTCTAAAATCAACACCTTTTGAAAAATCGATTATACCATTCAATGAAATCAATTTACGTCTGTAAAATTCTTTTACCCCGGGTACTGTTACATAGTATTTTAAATCTTTTATCTTCAGTATGAAACCATCTATAACCATATTTGAAACTACTACACGTTCTTCTTTATATTTGCTAATAGGTTCTCCACTTACTAATAAATTATCTTCAGGTGATACTTTGAATAACCATTTTAAGTTTATAAGTCCGTTTAAATATTTTAAGATTACTCTTGTGTCAGCTTTTCCAACTATACCTACAGGTACACCAATGACAGGTGATAAATAATATTTTGCGAAATCGTTCGTCACTACACCGTCTGCTATTATATCTGTTTCAAAGGTTTTCATGTAATCTTTTATTTTCCCTGAAAACTTAACTTTGTTATATGTGTGTGTTCCGTAATATCCTGAAAAATCCTTTATTGCAATATTCTTTTTGTCTATTATTAGTTTGCCGTTTACAAGATGTACAGGAACATTCTCTATCGGTATTAATAGGAAGTACAACCTTTTTAAAAATATATTTCCATCCAGTCCTTTTTCTGTAAGATTTATCTTAAAATCAAAATTGCCCTGTATGTTATTAAAATATGATAATAACTCGGAGCCGTTTGGTATAAAAATATTTGATTTTATTATAGTTACTATGTTAGATATATTAAATTTGTCCGCTGATATATTAATACTATATTTTTTATCATCTTTAATTTTTGCCTGAAGCATTAGTTTAGATTCGTTTATATCTATTTTGGATTTGTCTATATGTATTTCATTATCTTTTATATAGACTTTGTTATTATCACTGTATGTTACTTTTACAAGGTTTTTCCCTTGTTTTATCATTGTTTTAAAATCAAATTTTATATATTTTTTATCGGTTTGAGAGTTATCTAATTTAATATTGTTTGCCTTTATATCAAAAAAGATGTCATCAATGTTATATAAAATGTTCGTTTTATTCACATATAAATATGAATTGATAATATCTACATACCAATCAGACTTTGCACCTTCTTTTGATTCCGGTATTATTGATATTAACTTGTTTACGTCAGTAAATATATAATCTGCGCCCAGTTTATTTAATATAATTTTTTTAAACCGTATTTTTCTGAGTGATAATTTTGTATCAAAATTCTTTAATATTATTATCGGTTGTTTGTTTTGAAAAATCTCAAAATCTTCTGCCGTAAATATCACGTACGGAACGTGTTTTGTGTCAAGTTTGACATTTTTTATAACTACATTGATTCCGGCATGTTCGTATATCTTTTTGCTGATAAATTCGTGAAGTCTATGTGATGCAACAATCGGGGGAATTATATAAAAATATAAAATTGCTATCAATGCCAGAAAAGTCGTTGCAATACCAGATATTAATAATAAAAATTTTAAACTCTTCTTCATCACAAAAAAATTATATCATAGAAATCATAATTATAATACGTAATATGTTTATCCGAACGTACAATAACTATATTTTTAATAATATCTATAATTTAAAATATTGAAGGAGTTCTTTGTGTACATAAATTTTATTTATCTGGTTAATTTTATAATTTTCTTAGGTGTAATGACTTATTTATCATATATTTATGGGATATATTGGTGTTTTAAACATTATGAGAAAAGCGCTGTTCATATCACTTTTTTATCCTTTTCTATCTTGGGTACAATTTTTTTTACAATAATATTTTTTATGGCGTTTCTTATTCCTGTTTAACATAAAAAGAGATTACACTTGCGTATAATCTCTTTTTATTCAGTCTAGTTTTGAACATCTTCAGCTTTTTTATTGCTTTTATGGACAAATTCGCCCCTTATTGTATTGCCGATTCGATGTTAGGGTTTTTGCTAATTGGTTGACCTTTGAGGTTTAACATAATTCATCTTCGATAAGACAATATACATAACTGTTATTATAAGATGTTCCACATATAACCTCTATAACAGACGTTATTGTCGATATCAATAAACCTATTTTAGAAAATAAAGACTTAACCATCAGTTTCCCCATATATTTTAATTTCATTGTTCTATTAAACATGAATTATACACTTTTTTTGAGCAATGTCAAATACTTTCGTCAAAACATAGTAATAGTCAGAAAAATTTTTTGTTACAAAATTTATATAAAAGATAGCTTGACATTAAGTCTTGTTCAAGTACAATAGACTTATGTCACGAGCCCCCATCGTCTAGAGGCCTAGGACAACACCCTTTCACGGTGTAGACAGCGATTCGAATTCGCTTGGGGGTACCATATAAATAAAAAGAGAACCTACGGGTTCTCTTTTTATTTATATGTAGGAACACAACGAACAATTTTCGCTTGGCGGATTTACGGACGTATTGAACGAAGTGAAATTCGGGTAGCGAACAGATGTCATTGACAGGTACATAGTACCGAAAATGGCACTCTGTGAGCGTGAAGCAAATCCAAGACGGGGGTACCATTTATAAAATTTGAGGCGAAAGCCTCTTTTTTGTTGCTTTTGAACCGTTCGAATGAAGCGAATTTTTGCCCTAACCCATTTTGAAGTAATAGACCTGTATATATTGATTTAACAAGATTTTATCCGTGTTCGAATGAAATTTTGAACAATCAAGCTTATTTTAGATAACTAATCGTTTTCTTCTAATATTTTCTTAACATTTGCCCAACCATTAAATTTTTTAGAAATTACCCCAATACTTATTAATGGTTTATCATCATACTTTAATTTTTCAAAATCTTTATATTGTGCTTGTTTTGTAATTCCAGTTTTAATCAAAAGAGTATTTATTAATTTAAGCACTTCAATATAATCATCAGAATTCATTTGCCTTATCTTGTATGCTTCATTATAGTTTATATGTAGATCATCTAAAAACTTTTTAAAACTACCCCAGACTCTTGTGTATCTTGCAACTTGCTTAGCACCATAGTAATTTTTAATATCTGTATAAGACGCAGGACAACCAAGTCTATCAGATAGTTCAGCATATTGTCTTACTAAATCTTCTTTTGTATAGCTTCTATCACAATTTGGTACATCACCACACTCTTTTTGAAGTTTTGTAAGAGGATATTCATGAAAAGGATTTGCGGATTTTAAAATAGTATGTTTTTTTATATCTTCTAATGTCGGAATTTTTCCTAATTTTTCCTTAATTCTAATATATTCTTTTTTTAAAATTTCAGATGAAGGTTTTTGCCACTCGGGAGTATCTCCAATTGCTTTTAAAAATTTTGTAATACCTCCAAATCGTTCTATTTTATAACGTAAATTAGATGGTAATTGATTTTTCGTTGGAACTTTTCCTAACTGTTTTTTGATATTTTCATATTCTTCAAAAAGAATTTTTATATCATTAATATCTACCTGTTTATCGACTTCATCCTTCCAGAGTTTACATCTTAATTCTTCAAAGTTCTTTTCTTTCATTTCTTTAATTGAAATTAAAAGAACTAAATTTAATGATGCTAATTTTTTAGCATTATTAGTAAATTCAGTTTTACTCATAACAATTGCACGAGTAGCTTCGTAATAGGCTTTACTATATACAACAGATTGAATGGGTCGTACACCTTGTCTATTAGAATGATTTTTACATTCTATAACGTACTTATTACCTCCATAGAAGCCTACAATATCTGCACCATAGTCTGAATTTATTTTGGTCAGTTCAAGATTTTCAAAACCTTGCTTTTGCAGCCATTTCAAACATTCTTGCTCAAACTGTATTCCCTTTTGACTTTTACTTACTTCCAATAGTATAAAACCCACTAATTGTAACTTGTAGTGCAATTATAGCATGTTCAATATCCTCTTTCAAATTTAGTAAATTTAATTAAATGTTTTTCTAATTAAAGAAATCATCAAAGAAATATTTGGGTCGTAATTTAAAATTGACAACTCTAAAATTTCCTGCGATAATGTTCTCACATCGCATGCTTCGGAGTACCATATAAATAAAAAGAACACTCAAAGAGTGTTCTTTTTATTTATATTTAGGAGAACAAGGAACGCTTGGTGCAAGGCGAGCAGAGGCATAGTTCACGAAGTGAACGTAAGTCGAAACACGACTCGGCGGAAGTGCTGGCTTCCGACGGGAGTGTGAGCGGTGCCGTTTAATGCGAGCCGCAGTTGGACACTGCCCACGACAGCAAAACAATTAAGTATTGTTTTGCGTTGAGTAAAGATAAAATTGAAAAGGAATAGGAATGAGCCAATGGAGGAAGAAATGCAGATGAAGAACCTACGGGTTCTCTTTTAATTTATATGTAGGAACACAAACGACAGGACGCAGTCCTTAAAGCTTGGGGCAAGGCGAGCAGAAGCATAGTTCACGAAGTGAACGTAAGTCGAAACACGACTCGGCGGAAGTGTCGGCTTTCGACGGGAGTGTGAGCGGTGCCGTTTAACGCGGATGAGTTGTAGGGTAACTTCCGCTTCCGTATGTGAATAGGTCAAGGCAAATTTCTCGTTTTGCTTTAAAAATAAAAAATTATCGAATATCTATATTTAAATTTGTTTTATTTGAATATCTGTTGTGTAGGCAGATATTAGGTCGTTTATGTTCTCTGCATTATTTGATATTGCATCAAGAACGCTATCATATCCTTCATTATTATTAAACCATTTAACCACATTTTCTTGGATTACATTTATAGTATTTGTTATATCTAATTCTATATATTTTTTCCCGCTTTTTGTTGATATGTTTTCTATTTTTCCTTCCCCAAAATAATCTTCTATGCACACATATCCTGTTGTGTTATTTGAAAAAATAGAGGAATAATCACTTAATGAACTAATATAATCTTTATTATATATGTATAGATTGTCGTCAGCTCTGTTTCCATCTTTATTATAGTTGATAAATAGGTATAATTTTGATTTATCAAATTTAAAAATCATATTATCACTACCTGTTTTATCTGATACTGTTAATTTAGTATTTTTGTCAAATTTGTTGATTGTATATGTATTGTCCCCTGCATCTGATATATAATAATCTTTTCCGCCCGTGTATGTTATTGTATCATTTCCGCCTTGCATATAGACTATGTCAGAATATTTTCCGGTTGTGATTGTATTGTTTTCTTCTCTCGTAATAAAAAATACATTGTTTCCGTTTGTATTTCCAACTTTTACTTTTCCTTTTGCTGAGGTTGTTAAATATCTGTATTTTGTTTCACTGCTATCTATTAAATATAATGTTTGACATTTGTTTCTGTTATTTGAATAAAAGTTTTTAAAGGTTATACTATTATCACCATATTTGATTAATAAATCTGAATATATTGGATTTTCTGACGAAATTGATAATTCAAAATTCTTCCAATCCGTGTATAAATTATTATTCATATCTAAGGTTATGCTACCGGATGCGGAATATATAATATCATCCCCGCAATCTAAATCAAAAACAACTTTATCATTTCCGGCTTCGCAATATATAGTATCATTACCTTTTCCGCCATTTATGTTATCATTGCCGCTACCTGCATAAATAATATCGCATCCGTCTCCACCATATATTGTGTCATTTCCTGCGTCACCATATATTGTGTCATTTCCTGCGTCGCCATAAATTATGTCGTTTCCGGAACAACCGTGTATCTCGTCATTGCCTGCACCACCATATATTGTATCTTTCCCTGCGTCACCATATATTATGTCATTATCTTCTCCGCCATATATCGTGTCGTTTCCGCTTCCACCATGTATTTCATTTACACCATTATAGCCATATATAGTGTCATTTCCTGCATCACCATATATTGTGTCATCATCTTCTCCGCCATATATGGTGTCGTTTTCGGAACCGCCATGTATTTCGTTATCACCCTCTCCGCCATATATGGTGTCTTTACCTGCTCCTCCGTATATTATATCGTTTCCGCTATCACCATATATTATGTCATCTCCTGAGTCACCATATAATTTATCAGCCCCCTCTCCACCATAGATTTCATCGTTTCCGCTTCCGCCATATATGGCGTCGTTCCCATCTTTTCCGTATAAAAAGTCTTTTCCGCCTAATCCTTTGATTATATTGTTCCCGCTATTGCCATAAATGATGTTAGAATAATTAGTTCCTGTTGCATTTATATTGTTAGATGCAGCTTTTATTGGATCTTTTACAATTGTTGCATATACTCCGGTTTCTTTGTTTTCATTATCATCATAATGTGTAATATATTTAAATTCTTCAATACTAATATACCTTGTCATCCATACCCCTGTATCGTGGATATAAAATCCGACAAGCTCATTGTTTTTATCATACACAACTCCCGTTACTGTTATAGCGTGTGTATAATATGTATTTTCATAATCTTTATACTCCCTATACCACAACAATTCAGAATGAACTGCAACAATCGCAGCTCCGCCATTTTTTATTGCATCCGTTATATCATCCAGAGTTGCTGTTTCTTTTTTTACTTCATGTTCACCATCTTCAATGTAATATATATCCGAACCAACTCCAGATATATATAAAATGTCGCTAATATCCGTAGGCTCTGTAGCTCCGTCTTCTTTGTTTAAAACTCCTATTCTATGTTCATCATCTGCATATCCATTTAATACCATGTATTTTGTAAATTCAGTTTCTACTTTGTTTTGATTAGTGATAGTTTTTTCTCCAGCCATTACTAATACATTAAGTGCAGAATCCACTCCGCAGTTATTATACTGTTGATGATTGTCTAAAACCCATTTGTGAGGAGAACCATATACATAAAAAATATCTTTCTCTTGTTCAGATGTTATTCCTGTATCTATTGGCTTCCCATTTTTTATATAATCATATATAGTTTTATTCTTCGCCGCATCATCATTGATAGCTTTTCCCGTTAATTGAATAGCATCATTGTACTCAAGCAAAGTTATATTTGATTGCTTTTTGTTAGCACTAATAGATACTATACTGTTGAGTATTGTATTATCAGTAATATAATAATTTAATTTTGTATTACGGGTAGATTTCACTGACATAAATAATAAATCTTATAGTAGCTATTATTATTATAATTTATTTTTTTGAACTTGCAAAGTCTATTTCTGTAAATTTAATCTTTGTGAATTATTAGTTATATGTAAATGAGGTAAATTAGCCTTAATAAATTCGCTTTGCGTTGTGACTGTATATACGAAGGAACTATTGAGCTTCTTTCTGAAACTTCATGAAGTTCATAAGCTCTTTAAAAATATATAACCCCTCGCCCTAACCCTCTCCCTCGGAGAGGGGATTCATATAATTCATAACCTCTCTCATTTTTCTAACACTCAAATAAATTTTCGTGTTGAAAAATTTCTCTCTCCTAGAAGGAGAGATAAAAAATTCATGAAGTTCATAAGCTCTTGATTTTATTGTTTATTTGTTTTAAGATATCCATGTTACACAAGCTTTGAAGGTGGTGAATAGCAGAATGCCAGAAGTTAGAGTAGGTGAAAACGAAAGTATCGAAGTAGCTCTTAGACGCTTTAAGAAAAAAATCCAAAAAGCAGGAATTCTTTCTGAAGTTAAAAAACGTGAAAGATACGAAAAACCTAGCGTTAAAAGAAAACGCAAATCTGAAGCGGCTCGCAAACGCAAATCTTAATCAGATTTTTATATAATAAAAGAGGAACCTTTGGTTCCTCTTTTTATTTTCCCTTTTTCCGTTTTCCTATAAATTTCTCGCCTTGCTTGTTTGCTTCTTTTCCTGTTTCGTGTCTGTCCGTTTTCCTATTTTTCGCTTTTCTTTTTCCTAGTTTACGCCACAAGTTTTTGTAAAAACTTTTGTGAATCCTTTATTGACTCTTTTATGAAGCCCTTGAACAATTCCTTTAATGGTCTGTTCTCAATACTTGCAAAAATATGATATATCGGATCCTTTGCATTACAAAATCTCATCTGTCTGTCTTTTTTTGATAAATAATATCTTGTAAAATCATCAGGTATATCTAAACTGCCAATTGGCTTTTTATTACGTTCAATTGCACTTCTTTGCATAATAAAATCTCGCTTTCTCTCTCTTATATATCTCTTATGTATATATAAAGTATAGATTGAGAAAAAAATTGACTTTTTTATAACGTATTGTAAAGAAATGTTAAAAATTCTATTTTACAGCAGTCAAATGGTGCATTACTACATTGCGCACATAACTGTAGTATGCGTTGTTTCCATACTTCTCAATTCTGTCTAATAAATCTTTTGCAGAGATAAATCCTTTCAAATATGCAATCTCTTCTAAACAAGAAATTTTCATTCCCTTGTTAAGCTCCATTGATTGTACAAAATTGCTCGCCTGTAACATTGAATCATGTGTTCCTGTATCTAACCATGTAAATCCACGTCCTAATATTTCTACGTTTAAGGAGCCATCCTCTAAATATAATTTGTTTAAATCTGTTATTTCCAATTCCCCTCTTGCTGATGGCTCAAGTTGTTTTGCATATTCTACTACTTTTTTGTCGTAAAAATATAATCCAACAACAGCATAATTTGATTTTGGATTGCTTGGCTTCTCTTCTAATGAAATTACTTTTTTGTTTTCATCAAATTCTACTACACCAAATCTTTCAGGATCTTTTACTGTATATCCAAATACTGTAGCGCCCTCGTTGCGTTCAATTGCCCCTTGCATTATTGTTGAAAATCCGTGGCCATGGAAAATATTGTCACCTAATATTAATGCACAGTCTTCTCCTTGTATAAAATCTTCTGCTATAATAAATGCATCGGCTATTCCTCGTTGTACATACTGTATCTTATAGCTTAAGTTTATTCCAAACTGTGAACCGTCGCCTAATAATTTCGTGAAATTGTCGTAATCATCTTCGTTTGTTATGATTAATATATCTTTTATACCTGCTAACATTAGTGTAGAAAGTGGGTAATATATCATCGGTTTATCATATATTGGTAGTAATATCTTTGAAATTGGTTGTGACGCAGGATATAATCTTGTTCCCGCTCCTGCTGCTAATACGATACCTTTCATAATTCCCCCTTTTCTGTTGATTATGTCTATACTACCATAATTTCTGAATTTAAAACATATTACTATAAATAAGTTTACAATTATTTTTTGCACATTTTTTGAATGATTTCTTCTGCTTTCTTCAATTGTACATCATTTCTGCTTCGGAAATCTTTCAAACTATAATCTACTTTGTAGTCAGGTTCTATTCCCTTCTTGTTTATGTCCTCTCCATTCGGTGTTAAATATTTTGCAATTGTTATGTTTATCCCCGTTTCATTCGGCAATGGTACTATTTGTTGTACTAAACCTTTCCCAAATGTTTTTGTTCCAACTAATACAGCCTTTTTATTATCTTTTAACGCTCCGGATAATATTTCGCTTGCACTTGCACTTGCCCCATCTACTAATACTACTGTTGGTTTGTTTATTACTGCTATATTTATTTGCGCATTTATATCATTTTTCTTTCCGTTTTTTGATACTATGCTCACAATCTTGCCATTGTTTATAAATAAATTCGCAACAATAACTGCATTGGTAAGTAATCCTCCGGTGTTTCCTCTTAAATCAATTATTAAGCCCTGTGTGTCTTTTATTTTTTTTAACCCTGTGATAACTTCTGTTGCTGTATTTGAACCTATAAAACTTTTTATCTTTATATATCCGATATTATTGGACTTTATTGATGTTTCTACTGATTTTATTTCTATTTTTTTTCTGATTATTTTCTTTATTAATACCCTTCTTCCTCGTTTTATCTTTAATGTTACCATTGTGTTTTCAGGACCTCTTACAAGCTCAGCTACTTTTGAGATGTCCATACCATTTACACTCTTGCCATCTACATACATGATAATATCATTAGCTTTTAATCCTGCTTTTTCTGCGGGTGTCCCTTCTATAACACTATATATAACAGGTTTTCCTGATTGAGTCATTATATTAACTCCTATACCTGTTATATGTGCATCTATTGAATTTGACTGTTCTGTGTATTCCTTCTTGGATAAAAATCTGGTATAACTATCATCTAAGCTCGCCAACATTGTTTCTATAGCTATACGAGCATCCTCGTCTGTTTTTAATCTGCCTTTATATCGGTTTTTCCATCTCTTCCAATCCTGTGAATTGTAGCTGGAATCTAAATAACTCTTTTTAACTGTTTCCCACGATTCTTCGTATAATTCCTGCGGGGTTACTTTTTTATTGTTTATTAAATCGTTTGATTGTAATATCGGAGAATTCATAACTACTGTTGTTGATATGTATTGATATAATACATATACAATAATTGCGGTTAGTATGAATATTATAAGCTCTCTTTTCTTCATATTTCAATTTAACATCAACGAAAAAGGATAATCAATATACTATTAGGTTTTTATTTTAGCTATATAATCATTTTTATAATGATTGATATTATTAAATAATTTTTGATAATTATAATATTTATTATCTAAAACTTATTTTGTAGTTTTTAAATATACTTTAAAAATATGGTATATGTTTTATGAATATATGTTATTATTCTCATATGGATAATGCTCAATATATCGATAATATTGTATCTGAAGTCGTTAAAGATATTAAAAATATATCTCTTATCGATAAGATTTCTCATCTTTTTCTTGAATATAACCTTGAAAATGAACTTATTGAATTATATAAAACGGAATTTTTTTATTCGCTTAATCCAATTCTTTTTGAAAAAATTGGGGATATTTATTTCAATAATGAAAAATATAACGAAGCACTCGATGCTTATATGAATTGTGCAGAAGGTTCTGATAATTATTCTCAAATATTTAAAAAATTGGCTAAGGTCTTTGGTTTATTAAACGATAATGAGAGTAAATTAGCCTGTCTTAAGCAAGTGGAAATTATTGAGGGTAATAATGGATAAAGAGAATATTTATAACGATTTAAAAATATTTTCAGATAAGTATAAAGTTATTGCATCTTTATCTGTTTTATCTATTAACATGAGAAATTATTCCTCTGTCTTATCTCAAAATCTTGTTTTAAAAAATCTTTTTAATGATATCTTAAATTTTGTTCAACAAAATTGTGGTGAAAAAGATTATAATCTTGTGAAAAATATGAAATCGGAAGATTTTCCCGAATATTTAGAACCGTTAAAAACTGTTGATATATATAATAAAATTTTGGCGCTTAAATATTCATGCGTTAGTTCTGAAGATTTACATACTGTTTTAAAATTTAATGAACTTAGTATTGAATTTAATCCAAAAGAAGAAATACCTTATTTGAATATAGCGAATATTTTGTTTGAAAAAGAAAAATATTTGGATGCAATTAAAATATGTGAAAAAATTCAATCTTTTTCAAATACTCCTCCAGTCAAAGAGTTGCTTGGTAAAATTTATCGTAAATTAGGTCAATACGATTTAGCAATTGATTTCTACAAACAATATTTGGATTTGAATGAAAATGATGAAAATGCACTCGATGTCTTGTATGAAATATATAATGAAGCTTTATCTGTCGAGAAATCTTCTTTGTCCGGAGATATTAGTAAAAACTACGTTATTGCAATGACTATGTTATCTCAAAATCTATTACATAGTGCTTTTTGGAAGTTCGCTCAGCTTTTAGTTTACAATCCAAATAATATTGACTATATTAAAGGTGCTTCAATTTCTTTAATAAAATTAAAAGCTTATAAAATTGTAAAAGATAAATTTTTATCAAAATTGGAACCTTATAAAAATTCTGATCCTGAAATATTAAGTATTATTGGTGCTGTGTATTTTGGACTTCCGGAATTTTACAAAAAGGCTATCCCATATTATGAAAAATTATTGGAAGTTTCTCCTCAAAACGCAGATGCTAATTATAGATTAGCATTCTTGTATGAGCGTGTTTATCAAGATATTTATCTTGATAAACAAATTCAATATGCGGAAAAAGCTTTAAACTTTGGATATGATAGAAATACTGCATTAACATTGCTAGCAAGATTATATTATAGAAATGGTGATAAAATTTCTTGTAAAAATTGCTTTGAAAAACTTCTGAAAAATAATCCTAAACCTGAAGAAAAGGTTATTTATGCAAGATTTTTAATGAAGGATGGTAATTTGTCTGAAGGGTATGATTGGTATAGAGCCAGATTCGATGCGCAACACTTCTCTTATCCTAAAATTTTGACTAAAAATTCTCGTTGGGATGGGAAGGAAAGTCTAAAAGATAAAACGGTAATTGTTCATTATGAACAGGGTTTTGGCGACTCGGTTATGTTTTCTCGATATATCCCTAAAATAGCCAATTTAGCAAAAAAAGTTATATTTGTAGTTCAAAAAAACTTGATTCCTATTTTTAAATCTTCAGGGTTTGAGAATTATTGTGAAATACTCTCTCATGAAGCAGATATTAATCCTTATATAAATCTGGAAGATACAAACAAATCTGTTATGTACGGCTCAGGTTTAGGTATGTCTCATATCCCTCACGATTTTCATATCCCTCTTATGGATACGCCATTTCTGTTTAATGAATCTGCAGATAATATTACAGGTGCTTACGGTTACCTTAAAGCGGATGAAAATAAAATTAAAGAATTTAAAAATAAATATATAAATAATAACAATAAATTAAAAATTGGCTTGGCTTACCATGGAACTAAAGAATCAATTCTTACGTATAGAGATATTTCTATAAAGAAATTTTTGCCATTATTTAAAATGGATAACGTTGAGTTTTATTCTTTTCAATCTGATATATATGCAGATGAAATTAAAGAATTAGACCCTTCTGTTGAAATATTTGATTTGGGTAAATCATTCAAAAATTTTGAAGATACTGCCTGTGCTATGAATTGCATGGATTTAATTATATCCACTGATAATGTAGTGATGAATCTTGCAGGTGCTTTGGGTATTAAAACATTCGCTCTATTTAATGTGTTTACTGAATCCCGTTGGTTTAAAACAAAAGGTGATGATATTGGTTGGTATAAATCTGTTAAGCCTTTTCAAGTTAAATCTTTTAACCAGTGGGATCAGGTGATTATGGATATCAAAAAAGAAATAATTAATGAGTTTAATATATAAAAAATCCGACATAACGTCGGATTTTTGCCTTATTATATGTCTGCTGTACAATTCGGACATTTTGTTGCTCGTTTGTCTATCTTTGAATAACAGTGCGGACATTCTTTTGTTGTATCTTCTACCTCTGTTGCATCTTGTGCTTTTTCATCAGCTTTTAATTTATTTATACCTTTAATTAGCAAAAATACTGCAAACGATACCATTAAAAAGCTGATTATAGTATTTATACAAAGTCCATAGTTGATTGTTACCGCACCGGCTGCTTGTGCGTCACATAAAGAGTTATAATGAACGAATTTCCCATCTACAGGTAATGCTATAAATAATTGTGAAAAATCTACTTTCCCCAATATCCAGCCTAATGGCGGCATTATTATATCTTTTACCAATGAATCAACTATTTTCCCAAATGCTGCACCTATTATGATACCAACTGCCATGTCAATTACGTTTCCGCGCATTGCAAAGGTCTTAAATTCTTCTCCGTATTGTTTCAGTTTGTTTAGCATATTTTAACCCTCTTCTTTATTTGTTACTATTTTTGTCTATTTATATCGTTTATTATACTAATATGGTTTTGCTATTGTCAATCTGTGATAATTAAAATCGCCCTTTTTATAAAAAGGGCGATTTTTCTTTATTTTAGTTCGTTTTTTTGTATCTCTTTATATTCTTCTGCACTTACTGTATCAGGTGCTAATCCTTCTTTTTGTAATCCTCTTTTCATTAAAACAGGAATTTCTTTCTTTATTTCATCTGTGGTGCATACAATATCTTTACCTCTCTGTTCGGTTATGATTCTTATTGTCTGTTCGCTTGGTACTCCATTTTTACCTGAAATCTCCTGCACTTTGTAACTTGCCCACTCTTTAGGAAGGTCATTTACATAAATAAATTCTTTCCCTTTTGATAATCGTTTGTCTATTTCTGAGTTTAATACCTCTGATACATATTCTTTTTGACTTTCAAAATGACAAGGATGTACCACACTTTCCCCTATTACTTCTTCAGGATCACGTTTTTCGTATTTTTTGAATAATTCTGCAGCCTTGTTTAAATGGTCAATTTCTATATCTAAAAATTGTTCCCAAATACCTCTGATTTCATCGTCAAGTTCATCCTCCATACAGTTATGGTATGTGCAAACTTCTGTAAATTCATGCATCAATAATTTTTCATATAAAGATTCGGTTGGATCAATAAGTGATTCATACATCGTGACATGTTCTTCTTCAACATCTTTTATCTCTGCATATGTTTCTCGTAATACTTCGTTTCCATATGCAAATCCGTGTTCTGCATAATAATTGTGTGTTTGTTGTTCTCCTGATAATACTGTTAATATATTTACCTTCGTCTGCGGACTTGCAATATTCTTATCATATGGTTTGCGTAATCTTAATATATTGCAATTATGATGGTGTTGTGTCGGTCTCCCAATCATTACGTCTGTTTGATGTTGTACTATATCATCCGGCATTATTCCGTGCTCCATATATGCCCACTGTGAATATCTGTATAAATGGTCAAAATCTTCTAATAACCCAAAATCAAAGGTTTCTTTTACATATGGATCAGGTTCGTTTTTCGCTAACCATGCAGTTAAATCTACTGCTACTTGTTCATATCCTAAAGTAGTTTCCAATACGCTTTGATCCGCAGGGGCCAGCCAGTTTATTGTCGATTGCTGTGCATCTTCTATTCGTTTTGTCTGTGCTAAAAATTCTAATGTGTCTTCGTGGTTTGTTAATCTTGCAAAATTATGTTTGAAATTCCACGCCTCTATCTCTATTCCATTCATTAATATCTGTCTGGTTCTTGTATAACAATTAACGTCATTTTTGTTGTATTTCCTGTGTGTTATATCATGCCACGTTCTGATTTGTTTCTCTATAGGTAATCCCTTTTCCTTTAATGGATTAAAATTCATATATTTTCCCCTTTCCTTTTTATAGTTTTATATCGCTTTGTTAGTATATATTTACCCTCGAAAATGTCTATTCTACAGTTGTCTAGTATATCTTGCTGTTTTTATTTTTTGTCTTCTCATTTTTATCAAGATTTGTTTGGAAAATAAGATATTGCCCTGTGATAGCCTATTTATAGAAGGTTTATTAAATTATGTAACGATACAATGTTATTAATTAAAGTTTTTGTTAGAAATGTCGTTATCACATTTAAGAGTTAGATATTTATAGCCAACAAGTAAGGATATGTATTATGTACGTTAGATTGTTAGCCACACTAATGTGTGTTGTGTTGTTTTGTTCTAATATTGCTTTTGCATGGAATGTTAGGTCCTTTTCTAAAGATGAGGATATATGTGCTGCTCTTAGGTTGTTAAACAGAATAGGCGCCGATGAAGTATTTGAAAATTTACAGGAAAATTCTGTTAAAATTATTTTCTATGATTTGTCCATGATTAAATATTCTTATTGTAACCATTATGCTATTAATTCCGTTGATAATTGGGGGTGTCGATACATTCTTATTAATTCTAAGTATAGAGGTGCTTCAAAAGAAGAATTGGCTTGCTTAATTGCGCATGAAAGTTTTCATAAATCCAAACGGGCTACTCTTGAAGAAGAAACTCTTGCAACCGAAAAAGAAGCATATTATTGGTCTATACTCAAAATCCCCGGAAAACGTTATTCTAAAACAGCATTAACAAATCGCTTGGATAGGTTAGCCGGACTATACTCCGAATCTACTAATGATAATAATCTTATTGAACAACGTATTTCTAATAGCAGATTTTATCAAAATCAGTTAGCGGTTTCTTCACGCTCAAGATTTTAATTTTATAAAAAATTTTCAAACCTTTTTTTGATAGTTGTCGATATTACTGGGTTTGAAGCTCGTATTGTAACAGTTTTGTAATAATTTATGACAAATTGTTTGAATCTATCTACAATTAATTTGTACCCCGTTCTGAAACAATATTTTAAGTAATGGCGTAGGATGAACATCTTGGGTTCGGACTCACTATGTCCTGTTTTATGTTCATAGCTGGTTTTATTAATACATTTACCTGTGTCATTTGCGACACAAAAGAGGAGGAGTTTATGAGACATTGTTGTCAATTCGATGCGCATGATATTTGGTATCTTAAAGATACTGACGAGTTCTGTAATAGAACTCTGTTTATAGGGGTTTGTCCAGTTTGTAATAAAAATTTGGTCAATCTCTATCAAAAAAATATTAAAACAGACTCAGTTTTTTATATTAAAAAAGTAGGTGATACAGCTATTGATTTTGTTAGAAATCTATCTCATGAATGCGTTTATTCAAGAAATTCTATTAATAAAATGAATTTGAAACCTAAACCCTATGGTTGGAAATACGGTATTAATAAACAAAAAAAGTCTAAAAATGGAGAAGTTGTCATTGAACAATATTCCGCTGATTTCTTCGGAAATAAAGAGCTTATTAAAAAAAATAATAAAATTCTTTAATATACTTCCTTTACACTATTCTTCTTTATATGGGGATTATCTTTTATTTTTTTACCTCGTTAATCCCCAGCTTTTTTTTGAATAGTAATTCGATTTTTTATTGTTTTGTAATCTTACCTTTTGGAATTATCTTTATGGGGGATAATTCCTTTTTTTTATTTAATTAACCAAAATTTATATCATCAAAATATATATGTTAGTTTATGCAAAAAAAATCGGGCTCTCGCCCGAAAAATTTTCCTATATCCTAATTGTTCTCTGTCCTTTGTTTAAAAATTTGTTTAACCTATATATCCGTTATCCGTTCCTTTAAGTTTACCCTATCCTGTCCTT
>CADBUZ010000016.1 GCA_902797985.1 uncultured bacterium | reverse complement strand
ATGCCCAAATTAAACAATTATTAGAGCTTGATATAAAAGAATACGACTTAGGTACTATTAGCGATATATCTGACATCTATAAATTGTACGATATGATACCTTCCGGGAAAAACGATATTTATGGCGGAGCAGGTAATGATATCATCATTGGCGGCGATCAAGCCGATTTAATCTATGGTGAAAAAGGTAACGACTATATCTACGGCGGTGACGGCAGAAATGCAATCTACGGCGGGGCAGGACACGACGTAATCGTTGGAGGATTCGATTACGATAGAATCTTTGGTGATGCAGGTAACGATTACATCTATGGACTTACTGATGACGATACTATTGACGGCGGAGCAGGTAATGACCACCTATTCGGCGGCGACGGTAACGACAGAATAGAAACAGGCAAAGGTATCGATACTGTTTATTTTGAAGGGCAAAAACACGGAGTAGATGAAGTATCCTCTAAGGCAGGCAGCACCCAACTTGTATTCAATGATAAAGACGGGGAAGAAGGTCATAATGCTTCAGATATGTTCATCTCAATTGAACAAATGGATAAAAGCAAAAAACTTTACGACCTTAAAATTATGTATGAACAAGGTAAGAAAGACCCAGAAGAAGCGGTTGAATTTTTACAATTCTATAACATTACAAATAATAAGTCCATTGATGTATCTCTTGTTGATAGAAACAAAGATTTGTACACTATATCTGCTTCTTCTAATGCAAAAGTTTCTGTTGCAAATACTAAAATGACAGGAACATCAAAAATAAACGGAGTCAAAACCGATAATTCAAAGATAAACAATATCTTCGTATCAACAAATACTAAAGGGACAACAATCACTACAAGTGATAAAAACGATATTGTTACTATGATATCAGGCGGAACGATTTTAAATAAAAACATCGATGAAATAACATACACAGGCGGAGCGGATAAGTATGTCTCAGAAGAAAGAGATACTTACTACACAGTAGCTAAATTCGACGAAAAGACTTCTCTTTCTATCTATGACAATATTATTAGTTCTAAAAAAGTAGAAATTGATATTGAAACTTTTGAAGAAATTGTTTATGAAAACTATACAAGTAAAGATGATAAATTGTACTTTAGCGAAAATCAAACCGGAATCAACTTGTTCTTTGATGTAGCTAAAGGCACAGAAAATAACACCGGCTACACAACCGTAAACGATGAATTATACATTCTTAAAGGTAACAACTACTCAGATATCGTAAACGGAAACGGTTCAGGGTTCATATATATGGACAGCTTCTTCAAACAAGATTCTGATGGAAATGGAATTGCTATTAAAACATCAACAGGAGTAGATCCTAATTTCTACGGTAACGGCTTAATTGAACATATGTATACCTCAAAAGATACAGATGGGAAATTTATCGAATTTAAATACACTGACAGCATCTCTTCAATCGCAAGTGCGGTTGCCGGTTGGTTATCAAATACAACTACTTTAAATACTGCAGGATATGACTCTGCATTTGAGGCATTTGAAGGCGGAGAAGGAGATATCGCTAAGCTAATAGCTTGCTATACAGGTAGTACAAACGCATAGTTGTTACATATAACAAATACAAAAAAGGTTCCTGTTAAAACAGGAACCTTTTTTATACAAATACATTCTCCTAAAACATACCACCATTCCATCCCCATAAATCTACAGGATGAAATGTTATATACGTCTTTGAAGGCTCAATTTGATAACTTGATGCTAATATATCGCAAATACTCTTTGATAACATATTACAGCTATCTTTAGACAAATTACCTAATGCCTTTACAGAAACATATGCCCCTCTATCAAGACTGTTTTCTGACATATACAATGAACAATCATCAACAATCTCTGTCATTATATATGTAGAAGGCTTGGACAACGACACAGCAACCGTCTTTGTTAACTCTTTTTGTAAACTGTCTTTTTCTACATCATTTAACTTTACACTTAATCTTGCTTGTATATACGGCATAAAACCTCCTATTGTTTAAAACGTAAAACCATAACATTCATATGATATATGATAAAAAACAATCAAACAATCCGCCTATTTATTACAAAATCTTAACATTTAATCAAAAACCACTGTTAAACAAGGATAAAAAATGTTAAAATGAAAGTGGTCTGGTGTTTATAGTGTGTTAAAAAAGGAGTCATTATGTACGAAAAACGTTTCGATACTTTTGAGGATGATGCAGAAGTTACAAGAATGATTGACAAATTGCAATCAGAAGGGATTAAATACCTAAGTGTTCCTGATGAATTTTGGAATAAAGAATTTCATTCAGGTGCTGTTGCTACAGCCAGAGATATGGGTAAAAAGGTTATGGCAACACTTTAAACTAAAAGAAGCCCTCTTTATAAAGAGGGTTTCTTTTTTATATTTTTCCTACTAATATTGCAAGTAATGATAATAATAATGAACCTAAAAGAGCTGCCCAAAAGTTTTCCACTTCAAAATCAGGCGTAATTTTTCCAACCAAGAAAAATAACAATGCGTTTATAACAAAAGTGAAAAGACCTAGTGTTAAAAAGTTAATAGGTAGAGATATAAACATTATCAATGGTTTGATAAATGCATTCACTAATGCCATCACTACTGCAACCAACAAGGCACTACCAAAATTCCTAATATAAATACCCGGTACAATCCAAGCAACTAACATAATTGATAAAGCGTAAATTACCCATCTTAAAAGCATTCCTAACATAATTTTTCTCCTATAATAACTACTACATGTTTTGTGCATATATAAATAAATCTGCAACTTTTCTGTTATATTCTCTGCCGTCTTCTTTTGCGAATAAATTCTCCCAATGGCTTTCCGGACTGCCGTCTGTAGAATAAGAGGGATTTGTCATCATTAAATGATGTGTATTTGTGTCATATCTCAAAGGAAACAAATCCTCCATTTGCATAAAACTCGGAAGCTTATCACTAGGATATTCATACCCAAAAAGAGAATTATTAATTCTATTAAGTCGTTCTTCATATCTCCTGCCACCGGTGTCGTTATCGTTGGATACCTCAACTCCGGGAGTATATGTTTTTTCATATTTGAACTTTTCAGACCAAAATTTTACG
The DNA here is from genome assembly GCA_902797985.1 of uncultured bacterium. Classification (GTDB taxonomy): domain Bacteria; phylum Cyanobacteriota; class Vampirovibrionia; order Gastranaerophilales; family Gastranaerophilaceae; genus UBA2883. Next base: position 26,952 of record CADBUZ010000016.1, on the reverse strand, counting down.
GTATCAAAATTGTCAGGTTCAATAAATGCAGTCCCTGACGTTAAACCTAAATTTTTATATCTTTCAAAATCATCTGTGCTTTTCTCTCCTACAAAGCTTAAGGCTGTATTTCCTGTTCTTGCACGCAACTCATACAAAATATATTGCATCTGCTCATAACTCGGTAACGCACCCACTCCTGTATAATTTTCCATATCATATCCGCCTATATGTTTGGCGGAATCAATAAATATCGATTCAAACCCTGACTTAATTAACTTAACGTGCTCAGAAATAAATAGTTCTAAATGCTCATCATTCCCCCAGTCAAAACCTAAATCAGTTCCATTCGGCATAACAACTTTAATTTGATCAGCAGATATAACAGTTCTGAACCCAGTTTTAAGTCCATGAAAATGTGCCAAATCATTAAATGCGATAAATTGTTCAATTGGAGATATGTCTTTTTCAATATCATAATCAATTATGTTTAAACTATACCCGCCATTTAGCTTTATTCCATAAATAGAATTTTCTTCTTCCGTTGATTTGTTATAACCATCCCCGTATATATTAGGAAAAATTTGTGACAAAATTATACAATTTGCCCAACTTTTTGCAGAAGGGGGAATAGCAGGTAAAAGCTTGATAGTACTCAACAGTCCGTTTTTCGTTCTTTTACCGCACATTTGAGCTATTGCACGGTTATTTATTTCGATATAATTTGCACTAACCCCCCAACTATCTCCATAATTGGGAGTGTCTATCTTATCAGGAAATTTATCATAGAATGTATAACATTCACATAATGTCACGATTGACTCAATTGCTGATTTTACGCTTCTTGTCAACAATTCACTCGGGAGAATATTCGCAACCCATTTCTTTAATCCTGATACCCAAACATGCTGATTTGTCCATTCATCCTGTTTTAAATTTATATTTTCTCCTAATGCAAATAATAATTTGTTAACATTGTTCATAATAATTAAATATAAGCTTTAATAAGAAATTTTAATCATTCTTTTGTATAATTCATTCGGCTAATCTTTAAAAAGTTTTAATATCAATAATTTTCTGCTATACTGTTTCTAGAAGTAAATTTTTAGAGGTATTTTATGAATAAAAGTCAATCAGTAGGGATGTATGTTGTACTTGGTATTATGGTTTTAGCATTTGTATCAATGTTATTCTCAGGCTCCACTACCCAAACAAGCGAGCTTACATACACAACATTCGTTCAAAAACTCAATGCAGGAGAAATAAAAAGTGTTCAAATTGATGGTAATTCACTCGTTGCATTACCTAAAAAGCAACCTGAACAAAAAAAACAACAATCAAAATATGAATCCTTGATGGGGGTAACACAAACTGCTCCTACTATCCAATATCATGTTTTAGTCCCTAACTCTGCTGATTTAATGAATAAATTAGAAAAAGCTAACGTCGATATTAGTGTTAAAAAACCTAGTGAATCTTCACAGTTGTTAGGTTTATTAGGCTCATTAGTTCTACCGTTATTATTTATTATTTTCTTGGTCGTTATGGCAAAAAGCCTTCAAGCAGGAGGTACCCAAGCAATGTCTTTTGGGAAAAGTAAAGCCAAAATGCTTCTTGACAGTAAAGTAAAAACAAAATTTGACGACGTTGCAGGCATTGACGAAGAAAAGAAAGAACTTGAAGAAATCGTAGACTTCTTAAAACATAGTGAAAAATATTTAAAACTTGGTGCTAAAATCCCAAAAGGTGTCTTACTTGTAGGCGCACCTGGAACCGGTAAAACATTAATGGCAAAAGCCGTAGCAGGAGAAGCAGGAGTGCCATTCTTCTCTATAAGCGGTTCAGACTTCGTAGAAATGTTCGTTGGTGTTGGTGCAAGTCGTGTTAGAGATCTTTTCGAACAAGCAAAAAAACATCAACCTTGTATTATATTTATTGATGAAATAGATGCCGTTGGTCGTCAACGTGGAGCAGGTCTGGGCGGAGGACACGATGAAAGAGAACAAACTCTTAACCAATTATTAGTAGAAATGGATGGGTTTGATAAAAATACAAACATTATCGTTATTGCAGCTACAAACAGACCTGATATCTTGGATAACGCACTTTTAAGACCCGGAAGATTTGACAGACAAATTGTTATTAACAAACCTGACGTTCTTGGAAGAGAAAAAATCCTTCAAGTCCATGCAAAAAACAAACCTCTAGCGGAAGAAGTTGATTTAAAAGTTTTAGCAAAGCGGACTCCGGGATTTACAGGTGCTGACCTTCAAAACCTACTAAACGAAGCGGCACTTCTTGCAGCAAGACACGATAAAACAAAAGTAGAAATGCCTGACTTAGAAGAAGCTATTGATAAAGTAATGGCAGGCCCTGAAAAGAAAAGTAGAATAATTTCTGATGAAGAAAAAGAAAATACTGCTTATCACGAAGTTGGGCACGCTCTTTTAGCAAAACTGCTAAAAGGCTGCGATCCTCTGCACAAAGTTTCAATAATCCCTAGAGGGATGGCATTGGGTATTACAATGACTCTGCCTGAAAAAGATTATTTAACAATGAAAAAATCACAACTGTTAGATAGAATAACTATGACACTTGGCGGTCGTGTTGCAGAAGAAATTGTTTATGGAGCAGATTCCGTAACCACAGGTGCTTCAAATGATTTAGAAAAAGTTTCAGAACTCGCAAGAAAAATGGTTACTATGTACGGGATGAGTGACAAAATGGGTAACTTAACTTATGGAAAATCTCAAGAACACGTATTTATGGGCAGAGATTTCGGGCACAACAGAGATTTTTCCGAAGAAATTGCTGCTGAAATAGATAAAGAAGTTAAAAAGATTGTCGACGAAAGATATTCAATTGCAAAAGACTTATTAAACAATAACAGAGATATGCTTGAGTTTATATCAAAAGCTCTTTTAGATAGAGAAACATTGGATGAAAAAGAGTTTGATGAACTTATGCAAACAGTTGAAAACAACAGAAACAACGGATAGAGGTTAATATGAACGAGCAAGAACTAATTTTTCAACAATATAAGTTGTACTCAGAGCAAAAGGAAAGTTTTATTGAAAGAAGTTTCAAAATAAACAGATTTTACTTATGTTTATCTGTTATTTTATTAATAATTACACAATTAGCAAAAGGATTTGTATTTATCTTCAACCTACCACTATGCGTATTTATGGCTATAATCGGGATGTGCGTAACTGTCTTATGGTGGATGAATATGGATGCATACAATATGCTCATCAAAATAAAATTCTCTAATGTTATAGAAGAAATAGAAAAGCAACTTCCTGTTCAACCATATGGCGATGAATACAAAGGAATTAAAGAATATAGAGAAAATAAAAAAATGTTCTTATTCTCTGATATACAAAAAACATTTGCATTTATTATCTTTATTATGTTTTTTGTATCGTTAATCGAAAACATTGTTCCTGCAATTATCAAATAATAACTTTTTAAGGAATATGCTGTGAACAAAAATAATTTATTGAAAAAATGCTTAGAAAAAAGAATTTTAATTCTTGATGGAGCAATGGGAACAATGCTTCAAAATCAAAATCTTTCTGAGAAAGATTTCAGAGGTAAAAAATTCAAAAATCACCCCATTGATCTTAAAGGGAATAATGAACTCTTATCAATAACAAAACCAGAATCAATTGAAGCTGTACATAGAGCTTATTTAGAAGCAGGTGCTGATATTATAGAATGTAATACTTTTAGTGCTAACTCTATTTCACAAAAAGATTATCAGCTTGAAGATTCTGTGAAAGAAATGAATTATGCTTCTGTCAGATTAGCAAAAAAACTCGCATTAGAATACTCAACATATGACAAACCTCGCTTTATCGCAGGTTCAATAGGTCCTACAAACAAATCTGCATCAATTTCACCTGATGTAATGAACCCTGAAAAAAGAGATGTGTCTTTTGATGAACTTGTAAAAGCTTATACAGAACAAGTTGAAATATTTATAGAAGAAGATATTGACCTTTTCCTTATTGAAACAATTTTTGACACATTGAATGCAAAAGCAGCAATCTATGCAATAAAAAAAGGATTAGAAAAGCACAAAAAAGAAATCCCAATTATGCTTTCTGCAACGCTTTCCGATAAATCAGGAAGAACCTTGTCAGGACAGACCCTAGAGGCGTTCTATTATAGCATAGAATACTCAAACCCACTACTTGTAGGGCTTAATTGTTCTATGGGAATAAAGGCAATGAGTCCATATATAGAAGAATTAAACAGTTTTGTAAACTGCGGAATCTCTTTATACGCAAATGCAGGATTACCAAATGAATTTGGAGAATATACACAAACTCCTGAAGAAATGGCACAAGGATATAAACTTCTTGCAGATAAAAGATTATTAAACGTCGCAGGTGGTTGCTGCGGGACAACCCCAACACATATTAAAGCAATCGCTGATGCTCTAAAAAATTCAAAACCTAAAAATATAATAGCAAAAAATGATAATTCTACTCACTTTTGCGGATTAGATTCCTTTATCTGCAATGGGAATCAAAACTTTATTATGGTAGGGGAAAGAACAAATGTAACAGGCTCTAAAAAATTCGCAAAACTTATACAAGAACAAAATTTTGATGAGGCAATAAATATAGCAAGAAAACAAGTTAAAAATGGTGCAAATATAATAGATATTTGTATGGATTCAGATTTATCGGACACAAAAGAAAATATGTGTAAATTCCTAAATCTTATTGCATCAGAGCCTGAAATATCCAAAGTTCCTATAATGATTGATTCATCTGACTTTCAAATAATAGAAGCAGGATTAAAATGTATTCAATCAAAACCTATTGTTAATTCAATCAGCTTAAAAATAGGAGAGTCAGAATTTATCAAGCAAGCCTGCAAAATAAGAGATTTAGGCGGAATGATTGTTGTGATGGCTTTTGATGAAGAAGGTCAAGCAACAGAAGTTGACGACAGAATAAAAATCGTAACAAGAGCATATAAAATACTCACAGAACAATGTAAAATTCCTCCAACAGATATTATTTTTGACTTGAATGTATTTCCACTTGCAACAGGGATAAAAGAACATAATTTAAATGCGGTAAATTTTATAAACGCGCTAAAAATATTAAAAAACAAATTGCCAAAAGCACTATTTTCCGGTGGAATAAGCAATATATCGTTTTCTTTTAGAGGAATGACAAAAATTCGAGAAGCAATACACACAGTCTTTTTATACCACGCAATCAGAGCAGGTTTAACAATGGGGATTGTTAATGCCGGAATGTTAATACCTTATAACGATATAAAAGAACCCTTAAAAACACTCGCTGAAGATGTAGTTCTCAATCGAACTGATGATGCCGGAGAAAAATTACTTGAATACGCTCTTAAAGAAGATTCCGTAAATACAACAACTAATCCCTCAAAAATAGAAGAATGGAGAACAACTTCTATTGAAAACAGAATACAACAAGCTTTAATAAAAGGGACAACTGAATACTTAGAAGCAGATTTAGATGAAGCTTTAAAAATTTACAGCCCAATAGAAATCATTGAAAAAATTTTACTGGAAGGAATGAACATAATTGGGGAACAATTTGGCGAAGGGAAAATGTTTTTACCACAAGTTGTAAAAAGTTCAAGAATAATGAAACAAGCCGTAGATTATCTGCAAAAAGATTTTGAACAAAAAAATTCCGATCCCATAGGAACAATAGTCCTTGCTACAGTAAAAGGGGATGTTCACGATATTGGTAAAAACATTTTATCACTAATGCTCGTTTGCAATGGGTTTAAAGTTGTTGATTTAGGTGTAATGGTAAATGCATCAGAAATTTTAAATTCTGCAAAAGAACAAAAAGCTGATATAATTGCGTTATCAGGATTGATAACACCTTCTCTCGATGAAATGTGTAAAGTAGCGTCAAAAATGGAAGAAGAAGGGTTTAAACTACCTGCCCTTATGGTTGGAGGTGCTACCACAAGCAAACGACATACAGCTATCAAAATAGCACCTAAGTATAATGGTATTGTCGCACATACAACAAATGCTTCAGAAGCTGTTGTAGCTGCGCAAAAAATAGTTTCAAAAGACAAAGAATTTTTAAAAAAATTAAAACAAGAACAACAAAAAATATTGAAAGATTATAAATATGAAAAATAACATAATTGATGAAATAAAAAAAAGAGTACTTATTTTTGATGGTGCAATGGGAACATCAATTTATTCGAAAGGCATTTTTGTAAACACTTGCTATGACGAACTAAATTTAACCAACCCTGATTTAATAAGAGAGATTCATAAAAGCTACGTAGATGCAGGAGCTGATGTCATTTTAACGAACACCTTCGGTGCAAACAGATTTAAACTGGGGAAATATGGAATTAGCGACAAATGTAGAGAGATTAATATAAAAGGGGTGGAAATAGCAAAATCTGCAGCTAACGATACAACATATATTTTAGGTTCAATTGGTTCAAGATTAAATCTAAACTCCGTTATCACATCTGAAAATATTACAGAAATAAAACGAAGTTATGAAGAACAAATAGAAGCACTTTGTCAAGCAGGAGTAGACGGAATAATGTTTGAAACCTTCTTTGACACAAAAGAAATATTGCTTGCATCAGAAATTGCTAAAGAATACAACATTCCAATAGTAGCATCAATGACTCTGACAAAAGAACTTGAAACTCCAAAAGGGTTGGGATTAGTTGAAGCGATGCAAATGCTTGACAACTCACCAAACATAGATATTTTAGGAATGAATTGTTCTGTAGGAGCACACGCAATGCTTAGTGCAGTGTCAAAAATTATACCATCAATAAAAAAACCTCTTATTGTAAAACCAAACGCCGGAAACCCGCAAAAGATGGAAGGTAGAATGATATATATGAACACACCTGAATATTTTACTACCTATTCAAAACACTATGTCGAACTTGGAGTAAAAGGAGTTGGTGGTTGCTGTGGAATAGACAGTTCCCACATATCAGAAATGGCAAAAGCGGTTAAAGCTATAACCTCTGATAAAAAACAAATAACAGTGATAACAACAGCTGAAACGCAAAACAATAATATAAAAGTTATTCCTACAGAGCAAAAAAGCTCATTCGGGAAAAAACTTTTTTCAAATAAACATGCAACAACAATAGAAATAACACCCCCACGTTCAACTGACTTAACAGATGTTATAAAAAAAGTAGAATTATGTAAAGAAGCCGGAATAGATGCGATAAATCTACCAGACGGGCCGAGAGCAAGCTCACGGATATCTCCGTTAGTGACAGCATTAATGATAGAACAACAAACAGGGATGGAAACAATCCTTCACTATTGCTGCAGAGATAGAAATTTAATCGGGATGCAATCAGATTTACTTGGCGGATATGCAGGAGGACTTCGTAATTACTTAATAATAACTGGGGATCCCCCAAAACTTGGAAATTACCCTGATGCAACAGCAGTCTTTGACGTTGATTCAGTAGGATTAACAGCCGTTGTCAACAACCTAAATCACGGTATAGACATCGCCGGTAACAATATAAACCCACCTACCTCAATATTAATAGGAGTAGGGGCTAATCCTTGTGCTATTGATATAGAAAAAGAAATCACTCATTTAAAACACAAAGTTGATGCAGGTGCAGAATATGTAATAACACAACCTGTATTTGATAAAGATACTTTTTATATTTTCATGGATAAAATATCCAAAGAAAACATTAACATTCCAATTGTTGCAGGTATCTGGCCATTAGTATCTTTGAAAAATGCTATGTTTTTAAAAACGGAAGTTCCGGGAGTTATAATTCCTGAGAATATTATCTCAAAAATGAGTACAGCTACAACTAAAGAAGACGGATTAAAAACAGGGCTTGATATTGCAAGGGAGATGAAAGAATCACTGGCTGATATCGTTCAAGGTTATCAGGTTAGCGCTCCATTTGGCAAAGTATCAGTAGCAATAGAGGTCCTAAATTCATAAATAATCTTTAAACTCTTTATCCACCCCAAAAGAATATCCGCAACCTTCCAATGTTTGACCATTATTTTTAATAAAATCCGGTTTTATAAACGGATACTCCCGACAAAACATAGATCGCAGCCAATATGCACCGCACTTACCATCTTCACGCAATGATTTACAAACAAAAGTCAAAGCACCATCTGTACTATCAACTCCCGATATTTCAAACATATTCATTCTTTTATTCTTTAATTTTGCCTTTTCAAATTGTTCTTCTGTTTTTATTAAATCACCACCGTCATAAAAAACAATTGAACGGCAACATTTCCCGCACATCTTACACTTTCCTTTAACAACATATTTTGAAGAGAAAGTTTTATTATATAAAAATTTTATATATTGAAATATTTCTTTCATAAAAATATTATATAAAAAATACAAAAATAGCCTAGTATAGTATGTACTTTTTTTCTTGTTTTAGTTATCATTATAATAGTTAATGTAGATTAGTGACATAAATAGATTGGGGAGCTTTAAAGACTCTATAAAGTCAAGGTCTTATAAAGCGATGTGGAGAAAAAATGAAAAAAAAGATAACAATAATTGTTTCTATAATTTTTGGATTAATCTTTTTGAGATATTGCATAACAGCATTTAATACACATATGTCTAAAGTAAACAAGCAAAAAGTAGCAATGCCGGAAATTGTAGTTGATAAAGTAGGTTCAAAAGATATAATAAAAAGCTTCGAATCACCAGCCAGAGTAGTAGCAAAATATCAAGTAAACGTTGAAGCTCGTATAGACGGTTATTTACTTAGAAGTTACTTTAAAGAAGGCGATTTTGTAAAAGCAGGTCAAGTCCTATTTGAAATAGAACCTCAAGAATATCAATATGCACTACAACAAGCACAAGCAAACTTAAAAAGTGCAAAAGCAAAACAAGTATACTACGATAAACAAAGCGCCCGAGCAAAACAACTTGTGGATCACGACTATATTGCAAAAGCCGACTACGATAACGCAGTTGCACAAAGAGATTCATTCAGAGCAGACTATCAACGTTCTCTTAGTGCGTACAAAGATGCAAGAAGAAACCTTGGTTACACAAAAGTAAAAGCACCTGTGTCAGGCAGAGTTGGTATGATAGATGTCACAGTGGGAAACTTTGTAAGAATGAACGCAGGCGCTATGACAACTATTTATAGTGTTAACCCGATGTATGTGGCTTTTCCTTTAGAAATAAATGACTTTAATGAACTTGTTAGAATTGACGGTTCCGCAAACGTAAACAGAAAAGTTGAATATATTTTTAGCAATGGTAAAAAATATGAACTACAAGGGATACAAGATTTCTTTGATAACAAAGTTGATGAAGCAAGCGGAACAATCACACTCCGTGCAACATTTAAAAATGATAAGCATCAACTAATCTCAGGGGATTACGGCAGAGCAATTATTTATGCAACAAAAACAGACCCGACGCCAATTATTCCAACAAAAGCTATACAAGAAAATCAAGAAGGTAAATATGTATATAAGGTAGATAAAAACAACATTCCAACACTTACTTACATAAAAGTTTTAGAACACAAAGGTGATTACACTCTAATAAAAGAAGGCGTTTCCATCGGGGACAGGATAGCGGTAGGCGGACTTCAACAGATAATTCCGGGTACCCCTGCAAAAATTGTAAATCAACTTGCAGAAAAACCTGTGAAAAAACCAAACATTTTCGTTAGAATTTTTAGAAAAATAAAGCAACTTATTAAAGGTAACAAATAATGGCAGGGAACTTATTTGTAAAACGACCAAAACTTGCAATAGTAATTTCGCTGGGAATAATCCTTGCGGGCTTAATAACGCTGGTGCATTTGCCTGTTGAAGAATACCCTTCAATTACTCCTCCGCAAGTAATTGTATCTGCAACGTATAGTGGTGCAAGTTCAGATGTAATTGCATCAACGGTTGCTGCACCTATCGAACTTCAAGTTAACGGTGTTAACAACATGATTTATATGGCATCAGATTCAATGAATGGACAATATAAATTAACAATATATTTTGCAGTCGGAACAAATCCTGATATGGCATTAGTAAATGTTCAAAACCAATTACAACTGGTAACACCAAGACTTCCCGAAGAAGTTAGAAAATATGGATTAACTGTTAGAAAATCGACAGGAGGTCCGGGTGTACTAATGATGTCATTAAAATCTCCTCACGGAACATATGATTCACTCTATCTTGCAAACTATGCTATCAGATACATCAAAGATGAAATAGAACGTATTAGAGAAGTTGGGGAAGTAAATGTATACGGTGCAGGCGAATATGCAATGAGGATATGGTTAAAACCTGACAGAATGGCAAGTTTAGGAATTAGCGCATCAGATATTTCAAATGCAATTCAATCACAAAACATTCAATCACCTGCAGGTGATTTAGGCGGGCAGCCAATGAAGAATCCTCAAATGATGAAATTTACCCTAAAAACAAAAGGCCGTTTAAAAACCGTTGAAGAATTTGAAAACATAGTTATCAAATCAGATGCATTAGGGGCTAATGTAAAAATAAAAGATGTTGCAAGAGTAGAGTTAGGTGCAAATACATACACTTCAGTTTCTCGTGTAGATGGTTTAAAGATGGCTATCATATCAGTTTCACAGTTACCTAATGCAAACGCAATAAGTCTTGCGAATAAAATACAAAACAAAATGAAAGTTATTGCAAAATCATTCCCACCGGATATGGTATGGGCTGTCCAATATGACAACACACTATTTGTACGTGAGTCAATCCACGAAGTAATAAGTGCAATATTACTTGCAATATTACTTGTTAGTATTGTAACTTATCTTTTTCTAGGAACTGCTCGTGCCGCATTTATTCCATTTTGTGCAATTCCGGTATCACTAATCGGCACATTTATATTTATGGGGGCATTTGGATTTTCAATAAATCTACTTATTCTGTTCGGATTAGTACTTGCAGTTGGTCTTGTTGTTGACGATGCTATTGTTGTATTAGAAAATACTCAACGGCACATACAAGAAGGGAAAACCCCTAAGGAAGCTACAGAAATAACAATGGAAGAAGTTTTTGGAGCTGTTGTTGCTACTTCATTAGTACTTATGGCAGTATTTGTTCCGGTATCATTTATGGGCGGAATAACCGGTCAAATGTTTAGACAATTTGGATTGTGTCTAGCAACATCAATAGGTTTATCTACCATTGTTGCATTAACTTTATCTCCTGCTCTTTGTTCAATAATTTTAAAAGAAGGTACAGAAAAAGCTGATTTCGAATTTATACAAAAATTTGATAACTGGTTTGACTCAATAAAAGAGAAATACCTTAATGTAGTTAAATTTTTCGTATCAAGACCAAAAAACACAGTACAATTATTAGGTTTATTTTTCTTATTCATACTATTTATGTTTACAATTATTCCTAAGGGATTCTTACCGGATGAAGATAGAGGCGCATTATTCACTCAAATACAATTACCGGATGGAGCTTCTCTCGACAGAACCGATGCCGTTGGACAAGATATTGTTAAATACATTTCAACAATTCCGGGAGTAAAAAGTGTTTTAGAAATCGCAGGATTTTCCGGAGAAAACACTGCATTGATTGTATCTGAACTTGATGAATGGTCAGAAAGAAAAAGTTCAAAAAAATCCCTAAATGCCATTTCTAAACAAATAAATGATAAATACAGACATTATCCTGAAGCATCATGTGCCACTTTTGCTCCACCTGCAATTACAGGTATGAGCATGTTTGGAGGATTCGAATATAGACTATTAGACAAAGGGAATAAAACTCCTGAAGAATTATACATAGCATCACAAGATTTTCTAAGAAAAATCGGTAAAAATCCGAAATTTGCAAAATTATTCTCAACCTATACCGCAACACTTCCACAAATAAAAGTGACTGTTGATGATGAAAAAGCGATGGCTTTAGGAGTAAAAATATCAGACATATATAATACTCTTGCAGCCCAATTAGGTTCATCCTACATAAACGACTTTAACCAATTTGGACGAGTCTACCGTGTTTACATTCAAGCAGATTCTCAATACAGAGAACAAAAAAGAAACTTAGAAAGAATCTATGTCAGAAATAATAACGGGGGAATGGTTCCAATAACTACATTAGTTAAACTTGAAGACACGACAGGCCCGTATACAATTTCAAGATATAATATGTACCCTGCTGTGCTTATTAACGGTAGTGCTGCAAACAATATAAGTTCCGGTCAAGCAATGGCAGAAATGGAAAAATTATCTGACAAATATCTGAATAATGATATGGGTTATGAATGGTCCGGAACCTCAATGCAAGAAAAAGAATCTTCCGGACAAATTGGGCCTATCTTAGCTTTAGCACTAACATTTGTATATCTTTTCTTAGTAGCATTATATGAAAGCTGGACATTACCAATTGCAGTAATGTTAATCTCTCCAATTGCACTGGTAGGAGCTTTATTCTTCCAATATATTTCCGGATACGCTCTTGATATATATGCACAAATCGGACTTGTTATGTTAGTAGGGTTAGGAACAAAACAAGCTATTTTAATTGTTGAATTTGCAAAAGATGCAATGGAAAAAGACGGATTAGGATACATCGAAGCGGCAATGCAAGCAGCTTCACTACGTTTTAGAGCAGTTATGATGACGAATATTGCATTCATTTTAGGATTATTACCACTAATAACAGCAAGCGGAGCCGGAGCAGGAAGCAGACATTCTATTGGTATGACTGTATTTGGAGGAATGATTGCTGTATCCTTTATTGGTAGTATCTTAGTTCCGGCATTCTTTGTTGCAGTTAATACAATGAAAGAATGGTCACATAATGGCGGATTTAAAACTATTATAAAACAGGGTTATGACTGGGGTAAAAATACCCTCTCAAATATAATTGATAACGCAAGGAGAAGTAAAAATGATTAAAAAATTATTATCAATACTTCTCATACTAACCATTTTTACAAATATATCTTTTGCAAATGAGCTTGGTAAAAGTTTTACAAAAGATGAATATCCTGATAGTGACCTCGTAGCACCAATCATCCCAACAGAAGAAAGCAATGTAACCGTACATGGGAGTGTGCAAAACACTCTGGATGTAACGTTAGATGACTGTATAAAGTTTGCATTGGGGAATAACCCACGAATACAAGCAGCTATCCAAGATGTTTTTGCCTCTGACACAAGAATAAAACAAGCTTGGTCAAACTGGTTTCCTCAAATATCATGGCAAACAGGATATACCAGAATAAGACAGCTTCAATTGTCAGATGTTTTTAGGGAAACTCTTATATATAATTATTTCACTCTTGGGCAAATTTCTTTATCTGAAATGTTGTATGACTTTGGGGTAACACAAAATCAAGTTACTATACGAAAACTGGAAAACAAACAGTATAATCTTATTTTAACAGAAACGATAAATGATGTTATATGTGACGTAAAAAATGCATATTATAATGTACTCTATACTATTGAACAAAAAAAAGTTGCGGAAGAAATGGTTAAACGATACGAACTTTTTTACGATCAAGCAAAAGCATATTATAATGCGGGGACAAAGCCAAAAGTTGATTTAACAATTGCACAAGTAAATCTAAGCAATTCAAAGCTTAATTTAATTGAAGCTGAAAATGCCGTTGACATCGCAATGGCGAAGCTTAATAATACAATGGGTTTACCATATATGATGAGGTATAACATCAAAGACATTCTTAAATATAACCCTTGTTCTGTAACCTTAGACGGCGCAGTTAATATAGCTAAAGAATCCAGACCGGACTTCAAACTTGCAGACGTAAAAATTGAAACAGCTAAACAAAACTTACAACTAACAAAAAAATCATGGTTCCCTCAATTAACAGTAGAAGGACAATTCCAAATTGGCGGACGCACATTTACTTCCAACTACGGTTATAACTTTGGAGCTTTTTTAAATTTTCCTACTATAAACGGAATGCTTATCAACCAAGAAATCAAAGAAGCTAAAGCCCTTCATTCAAGAGAAATTGCAAATGCAATGAATGCTCACAATAATATTTACTATGAAATTCAAAATGCATATTATCTTTTGAGAGAAAAGAAAAACAAAATTCCTGTATCTGAAATAAACGTAAAACAAGCAAAAGAAAATTACGAACTATCCTTTGGAAGATACAAAGTAGGAGTTGGAGATCCTGTTGAATTAAAAGAAGCACAAGTTCAACTGCAAAATGCTGAGCTAAAATATTATAACACTTTATATGAATACAATTGTGCAAGAGCAAATCTTGAAAAAGCCGTCGGTAAAAACATTGTAGAAAATCAAATTTCGCTTGATTTGAGCAAAGACAAAATAAATGCTGAAAACAAACAATTAAAAGATAAAGAAAAGAAAGCTATAGAAGAAGATAAAGCTTTAAGAAAAAAAGATAAAAAGCTGGTAAATAAAAGACAAAAAACAGAAATTAGAACAGATAACAACCTAATAATAGAAGTTAATCATAAAAATCAGGTAAACTAAATATTTGTATATAAATCGTGTTCATATTCATCGTGCCAATGTTCTTCTTCAGAAGCTTCACGTTCTTTAATATATTGGATGTGTTCTATCAATCTAAGTGTTTTTTTACTTTCTTCTATTCTAAATACGCTCACAAAAGATACTATAGCAAGAAGAAACAACACACTAAAAATAGCAATATATGCACTATTATGAGCGATATAACTACTCTCTATTCTTAAATGGCTAAAATAATCCAAACAAAATCCTACTACACTGCCAAGCAAAGCAACAACAATGTAAAATCCGCACGTCATAACACTTACCGCAGTGTTAGCTACTTTTGAACCATTATAATCATGCAACAATGGGACTAACAATGGCGATAAACTTGCCCCGAAGGATATTGTACAAAACCCAACCGCAATCAATGGAGTTTTTACATTAAAACATACACAAAAAAGTATTAATCCAAAAACAATTATTGTATTTAAACTGGATATCCTTAGGAATATAGTTCTTCTGTTAAGAAAAGCCTTACTTATAAACGCAATAACAGAACCTGCAATAGCATACATAAAACCCATAAGAGATAAAATCGTTGCCGCTTTCATCACAGGCATCAAACAAAAATCTTCCAAAAACTTTTTACCGATTACAGTCTGTATCACATAATAAAGTCCATAATTAAAACAAGCAAATGCGTATAAATTTAAATTCTTTTTATTAGAAAAAGTTTTCTTAAACAGTTCAAAATCCATATGAACTGTTTTATCAATTTCAACATGTTTTACTGTCTTGTCAATTAAAACAAATAAACAAGCCAATACAGCCGTTAACACACCCGTCCAAAGAAAAGAATCTCTCCATCCTAACTCATGGATACAAATAACCAATGGGGCATTAGCAACAATTCCGCCTAAATATCCAACTAATAAAATTAAAGATAATATAACCCCAAAATTCTTTTTAGGAACAAGTCTTCTTGTTTCGTTAATCATCCCCAGATAAAAAGAAGCAGAACCCAAACCTATTAGTAACCTGCTTATATATAAAAACGGTAAAGATTGAGCAAATGGGAACAACAAACTACCAACAAAAAACATCAACGAACCGACTGTTACAACTCTAAAACCACCGAATCTTGCAATTAACACACCAATAACCAATTGTCCGAGAGCATAACTATACATAAAAATAGACCCGAGAGCCGTTACAGCTTGTGCTGTTGTTTGCAAATCATTTGTAAGTACATCAAACATAGCACCGGGAACGGCAACTCTTTGCACATTCGCCATAAAATAAAGAAGTGAGCCTAATACTATAAGACAAATCTCTGCCCAAGGTTTTTTATTCATTTTATAAATCTCCCTAACTTTTTTAATTATATAGCAACAAAAATATATTTCCATTTTTAATTTTATCTGTGCTTTTGTTATAATTAGCATATAGAATAAATTTTAAAGGAGAGAAAAATGGTAGATATTAGAGAAGAATTTATAGAACAAGCAAAATATATAGCAAGAAACGCAGACGTACTCCCTGGAGGGATAGAAGAACTTGCTGTGAAATTACAACATTCTGCAGACACTAATACTCCATTAAGAATAAAATTGGGAATGGACCCTACTAGACCTGACTTACATCTCGGGCACACAGTTGTAATGAGAAAATTAAAAGAATTTCAAAAATTTGGTCATAAAATTGTCTTGCTGGTAGGCGGTGCTACAGCAATGGTAGGAGATCCTTCCGGAAAATCAGAAACTCGTCCGGCTTTAACAAAAGAACAGGTAGAAGAGAACGCAAAAACATACTTTGACCAAATGTCAAAAGTACTTGACGTTTCACAAGCAGAAGTAGTAAACAATGCAGATTGGCTGCACAAAATGAGCTTTACTGAACTACTCGAACTTTCTTCAAAAGTTACGGTAGCTCAAATGATGACACGTGATGACTTTGCAAAAAGATATGCCGAGGGGAAACCTATTTCAATTGTAGAATTTTTCTATCCGCTTATGCAAGCATATGATTCTGTTGCAATTGACGCAGATATTGAACTAGGGGGGAATGACCAAAGATTTAACACACTGCTTGGTCGTGACATCCAAACAGCATACGGTAAAAAATATCCTCAAATGGTTGTATTACTACCACTGTTAGAAGGTACTGACGGCGTTGTTAAAATGTCAAAAACGTATCCTGAACATTGTATTTCTTTAACAGATAGCGCAAATGATATGTTTGGAAAATTAATGAGCATTCCTGACACATTAATCACCAGATACTACAGTTTATTAACAGATGCTACAAAAGAAACCTTAGAAATGTATGATAAACAAATAGAAGAAGGTTCCGTAAACCCACGTGAAATAAAAATGAATTTAGCTCATACAATAACAGCTGAATATCACGGACAAGATGGAGCAGATAAAGCACAAGAAGAATTCATCAATGTCGTATCCAATAAGGGAATACCTCAAGATATAGAAACTGTTAAAATAGAAAATGGTAGTAATATTCTTGATGTATTACAACAATTTAACCTAATCTCAAGTAGAGGAGAAGGTAAAAGATTACTCCAACAAGGCGGAGTAAAAATAGATGGAGAAAAAATAACCGATATTAATTATTCAATAAATATTGATAATGATGTTGTTTTACAAGCAGGGAAAAGAAAATTCGTGAGGTTATCAAAATGATTTACAACAACGTTTTAGAACTTATTGGGAATACACCTTTAGTTAAATACGACGAGAATATAAGTCTAAAACTGGAATTTTACAACCCATCAAATTCCGTAAAAGATAGAGCAAGCTTTGCAATGCTTGATACAGCCTTAAAAGAAGGAAAGATAGATAAAAACACAACCATTATAGAACCAACAAGTGGTAACACGGGGATTGGATTAGCAATGTGTTGCGCTGTTCTTGGCTTAAAAATTAAAATAGTTATGCCTGAAAACATGTCTGATGAAAGAAAAAAAGTAATCAAAGCATACGGAGCAGAACTCGTTCTAACCCCAAAAGAAAAAGGAATGCAAGGAGCTGTCGATAAAGCTAACGAATTAGCTAAAGAAATTAAAAACTCCTTTATACCAATGCAGTTTTCAAACCCCGCGAATCCAAAAGCACACGAAATAACAACTGCTAAAGAAATTTATAAAGATACAGAAGGAAATGTTGATATAATTGTTGCCGGAATAGGAACAGGTGGAACTGCTATCGGTATAAAGAATGGGTTTAAAGCACTTAATTCAAATGTAAAAGTATACGGAGTAGAGCCAAAAGAAAGTCCACTTCTGACGGAAGGACAAGCAGGCCCACATAAAATACAAGGCATTGGCGCTAATTTTATCACTGAAATATATAAATTAGGGAATCTTGACGGAATTATTGACATAAAAGGAGACCTAGCTATATCTACCGCTAGGGAACTTGCGAGAGAAAAAGGAATTTTATGTGGGATTTCATCAGGAGCTAATCTTGCAGCTGCAAAAATTCTTGCGAAAGAAAATCCAAACAAAAAAATAGTAACTATTATATGCGATTTTGGAGAAAGATATTTATCTACTGAATTATTTGAGGGATAAAACGTGATAAGAGTTCATTTTAAAACATTAAGCAAAATAAAAGACGATATTAAAGTAATATATGAAAATGATCCTGCTGCGAACAACATATTTGAAATAATATTTTGTTACCCCGGTTTTCAAGCTTTAATGCTATATAGATTTGCGCATAAACTAAAAAGGATTGGTGTTCCATTTTTACCAAGATACATTTCATACCTGACAAGAATTATTACAGGGATAGAAATTCACCCTTCTGCAAAAATAGGAGAACGGTTATTTATTGACCACGGAGAAGGAGTTGTAATAGGCGAAACGGCAGAAATTGGGAATGATGTAATAATATACCAACAAGTAACTCTTGGCGGAACAGGAAAAGAACATGGAAAACGACATCCAACAATAGGGAATAATGTTATCATTGGCGCAGGCGCAAAAATATTGGGGAACATAAAAATAGGTGATAATGTTAGAATCGGAGCCGGTTCCGTAGTTGTTAATAACGTTCCTAAAAATTCAACAGTAGTAGGAGTCCCGGGGAGAGTTGTAAGACAAAAAAGAATGTCAAAAGACGGCATTCTTATGCACAACAAAATTCCTGATCCTATATACAACGAAATTAACAAATTAAAAGCTGAACTAATAGATATTAAAAGTAAATTAGATAATTAATTCTTTTAGATAAATTTTAATTAACATAATTTAGAATTTTTGATAAATCCTTTTCTTCTATAATTATATTAGCGTGTTCTTTTAATATTGGTTTAGCACAAAATGCGACTCTTTTACCTGCATATTTAAACATACTCAAATCATTAGCACCATCGCCAACTGCAAGAGTATCTTCAACAGAGATATTTAACAAATTTTGCAACCTTGAAAGCATCTGTCCTTTACTATCATTAAACATCATCTCGCCACCGACAAAACCTGTTAAAACGCCCTCTTTAGAATGTAATATATTTGAAAACTCTCCGTCTATACCGAGTTTTTTACAAAACGGGATAGTTGCATTTTTAAATCCGCCCGAAAAACAAACAACCTTATACCCTTTTTCTTTTAAACCGGATACGACCTTATCAGCACCATTCATAAGTGGTAATTTTGTGCAAATTTCATCAATTTTTGAAACAGGTAATCCTTTCAAAAACGAAACTCTCTCTGTCAGACTTTCAAAAAAATCTAACTCCCCACGCATTGCTCTATCCGTAATTTCTTTAACTTTATCCCGAATGCCAATCTCCGATGCGAAAAATTCTAAAGTTTCACCATCCATAAGCGTCGAGTCAAAATCAAAAACTGCAAGTTTCATTATTGACCTACTTTCAATTTATAAAATATAAGGTTATTATGCTGTTAAATTAACATATTTAGGATTATGAACACCGTCAATTTGTCCTATTTCATTTAATGTTACATCGTCAACGGCTGTATCAACGTTAATAACCATTATAGACTCTGTTTCGTGTTTATCGTTCTTTTGGACAACGTTCATAGAACCAATGTTAATTCCGTTTTCACCAATTACTTTTGCAACTTTTGCAATCATAGATGGTTTGTTAACGTGAGGAACTATAAGTACATGTTTTTCAGGACGTATACTTGTTTCATAATCATTAATTTTAACAATTCTGGGAATATCTTTAGCGACTAAAGCTCCTGCTACAACAGTAGATTCTTTATCTGTTGTTAATTTTATAGTAATAAGACCTGCAAAATTGCATTTTACCTTAGAGCGAGTAGAAATAATATCTATTCCACGTTTTTTAGCTAAAACAGGCGCATTAACATAGTTAACACTTTCTAATCTTGAAGATAATGCTCCTTTTAGAACCGCTACCTCAAGAGGTTGAATATCTAAATCTGCGAGATTCCCTTGAGCAGTTATTTCAATAGTTTTTATCATACCTGATGACAGTTGCACAGCCAATTCACCGGAATTTTCAGCAATTTGCATATAATCTTTTACAGGTTCAAGCTTATCAGGTCTTAATGACGGAATATTCACAGCAGAAGATGCTGAACCTCCTGACAAAACTTCTTTTATTTGTTCAGCGACATCAATTGCAACATTTAATTGAGCTTCTTTTGTACTAGCTCCTAAATGCGGTGTTAAAACGATATTTTCATTACATTCTAACAATGGACATTCTGCAATATTTGGTTCATTTTCATAAACATCAATTGCCGCACCTGCTACTTGACCTGAATTTATTGCATCTTTTAAATCTGTTTCGTTAATAATTCCGCCACGTGCGCAGTTTACTAATCTAACACCCTTTTTCATTTTTGCAATTGCATCTTTGTTAATCATATTAACAGTATCTTTTGTTTTTGGAACATGAACAGTAATAAAATCACATTTACCCCAGAAATTGTCGAGATTATCAATATATTCACCACCCATTTTTTCAACAACATCTTTTGATGTAAATGGATCATAAACAACGACTTTCATTCCAAGAGCAAGCGCAACATGAGCTACATGTGAGCCTATTTTTCCAAGTCCGATGACACCTAAAGTTTTTTTGTAAAGTTCACAGCCTGTAAACTTTGATCTGTCCCATTTACCAGCTTTTGTAGAAGTAGCTGCAGGTGCAATATTTCTTGCCATAGCTAACATCAAGGCAATAGTATGTTCAGCTGCTGCCATTGTATTTCCATCAGGAGAATTAACAACTATAATACCGTTTTGAGTAGCAGATTCTAAATCTATATTATCTACGCCAACACCGGCTCTACCAATTATTTTAAGATTTTTCCCTGCTTCAATTATTTTAGATGTAACCTTTGTTTGGCTGCGAACCATTAGCGCATCATATTGAGGAATAACCTTTACAAGTTCATCTTCACTCATTGTAGGCAGAAAATCCACTTCTGCTGCAGCTTCGATAATTTTGCCTGCCGCCTCGTTTATTTTGTCAGTAACTAATACTTTCATTTATATTATTCCTCCCCTAATGCTTCAATAACAGCGGCAACACCTTTGCCAAGTTCAAATTTATATCCTAATTTATACAGAGTCGCTTCCAGCGCGCCAACGGCTGATATTACATCTCTGTCACAAACAAACCCGAGTGTACCCATTCTAAAGATTTTATCTTTAAGTGCATTTTGTCCGTTTGCAACTACAATATCAAAATCTTTAGTAATTGTAGATCTTATATCAGGGACAGATATCCCTTCAGGTGGATATATAGATGTGATAGAATGACTTGCATTTTTATCATCTTTTACAACCAGTTCTAATCCAATAGCTCTTATAGCTTTTCTTAATGCCAAAGCATGACGTCTATGACGAGCATTCATATTTTCTATACCTTCTTCTTTTATCATTTCTAAAGCTTTATTTAAACCAACAAAAAGATTAACAGCAGGTGTAAACGGTGTAGAATTTGCTCTTGTAGATTTTCTATAAGCAGCCCAATCCCAATAAAAGCTAGGGTGTTTGCATTCTTCATAAACTTTCCAAGCTCTTTCGTTAGCAGTTAAGAAAGCTAATCCGGGAGGAATCATAAAACCTTTTTGTGAACCTGATACAAGAACGTCAATACCCCATTCGTCAGGACAACATTCCATTGCACATACAGAAGTAACCCCGTCTACTACAGATAAAGCTCCGTGTTCTCTAATTATTGAACATAATGTTTTGATATCATTCGCTGCACCGGTAGATGTTTCACTATGGGTTAGCGTTACAATTTTAATTTCTTTATTAGTATCTTCTTCTAATCTTTTTCTTAATACATTTGGATCAATAACTTCTCCTGTTGAGACTTCAATTTTTTCAACAATAGCTCCTCTGGATTCAGCAATTTTTGCCCAACGATTTCCGAAGTTTCCTAATACTAAAGATAAAACATGATCGCCTTCATTAACAAGGTTTTCTAACGCGGCACACATAGCTCCGGTTCCACTTGCTGTATAAACAAATACGTCATTTTCTGTTCTGAATACATATTTCAAGTTTTGATACACAGATTCAAGAACCTTAGAAAACTCACTGCTTCTGTGTCCTATCGGATGTTTTGCGACTTCCAACATTACGCTTTCAGGAACAGGTGTTGGACCTGGTATCATTAAAAATGTTTTATCTTTCATATAAACTCCTCCTCTATTAAATCTATTATGACACAAAACAACTATTTATATCTATTTTTTAAAGATTTGTATCAACAACAACCATTATAAAATATACCTTTTACATAAAAATCACCAAGTATGACAAATTTGATAATAATTAATTTCATTAAATAGCAAAATATATTTTTACATACATTAAAATAGTATGAACATAAACAACAACTATACTCCAAACTTTAAAGCTAAGTATATATCAACAGTAGAAGTAGAAAAGATGAGGACTTTTACAAAAAAATATAAAGATACACCCGTTTCATTTGTTGAAATAAATCATAAAAACAAAAAAGATATCAAAGCCATAGATAATGTTGCAAAAAAATGGAAAACCGCAATCTTTGCAGATAACATAAGAGATACCGTTCATAATATCGCTGACGGATATCTCTCAAATAAATATGCAAAAGTATATGCCTTAACCGAACAAACAAAGAATTTTGAAAATTTAAAGTCGAAAGACATATTGTGTTTAGCAGATATAAATGATTGTGACAATTTTTTAACAATAAATTTTTTACAAGTAAAACCTGAATATATTTCCGGAACTAAATCACAAAAATTTAAGCATGTAGGTTCAGGTACAATTGATGCCATAAAGAAAAAATACAAAAATCATCTTATCTCTTTATATAGCACGGAAAAAGCAATCCCCTTCTACGAAAATCAAAATTTTGAGCATGAATCAATTGGCTCAAAATACTTGTACTGGAAAAGCGATTTTGATGGTGTAAATGTGTAATAACAATCGGTTTAAGAAATTTGAACAGGTTGTTTTATGATTGTAAATTTATGTAAAAATATATTTACTCTTCGCAAAAAATATTTTTACCAGCATTATTTTATCAGGGAAATTATGTAAGGATTTTTATGAAAATAAGAAATATAACTGCACCAGCAAGAGTTTATAATAACTGTCAATCAAAGTATTATACAGATAACAGTATAAAATATGATACTTTTGAACAAAGTAAACCTAAATATAACGCAGTACATTTTACCGGTATTAATGGCAAAGGAATAGTAAAACAGCGTGGACTTTTAATGCATATAACAAGCCTTCCTGCCCATCGTTCATATTGTGGTCAATTTGGAGATCCACAAACTGAAAAATTTATTGATTGGATGAGTAAATCAAAACAAACACATTGGATAATGAACCCGTTAAATGCATTAGAAGATAACTTGTGTCCTTATAGTGCAACAGGTCGTTTCAGCAGAAATAAGTTTATCGTTAACCTGAATAAATTAACAGGTAAAGAATATGGCAGAATTTTGAAACCAAGAGAACTCCCTGATGATATTACAGTCCCTCAATTTACTCTTGACATGCTTGAAGGGCAGAAAAATCCGAGATTTAAGATAGCATTTAAACGATTCCAAAAATTAGATGAGGCAGAGCCGATAAAACAAGAATATAATAATTTTATAAATGAAAACGATTCTTTATGGCTTGATGACTATGCAAACTACGATATGTTATCAAGACGATACGGAACGGATTGGACAAAATGGGAAAAACCATTGCAAACTGCACCTGAGGATGCAAAAAAAGAAAGAGTATCTTTGAACAAAAGAATAACAACTGTCCTGAAAGAAATGGGTAAAGATATAAATCCTCAACAAATAGAAGATGAAGTTAACCTGTATAAATTTGAACAATTTTTGTATGATAAACAATTTAATGAAATGACTTCGAGTTTGAATAAACGTAGTATAAACTTGATTATGGATCTGCCAATAGGGGTTAGTCCAACAGGGGTTGATACATGGGGGAAGAAAAATATTTTCTTGCTAGATAAGGATTTTAAACCTCAAAAAATAAGTGGTTGTCCACCAGAGGCGAATTATCCATATACACAGGTTTGGGGACATTCTCTTTATAATTATGACTCGCCTGAATTTTGGGATTATCACGAAAAATCATTGAAAAAATTACTTAAAAATGCAGATTTAAGATTAGACCACTTTGTTGGTTATATAAACAGAGCTGCAATACCTACATCTTATACCAAGCCTGACGGAACTGTTTTGAAAGGGGCAGAAAATATCTTTAAACCTGTTGAAGAAGGTGGAATGGGTATTGGATTTTTTGCACCTGAGTGGGTAGAAGATGTTTATACAAAGAAAAATAAAAATAATGAAAATATGTTTGATCTATTTTGCAGGGTCGCAAGAGAATTAGGTAAAAAACCGGAAGATGTATATATATTAGAGAACTTTGGACCTTTAGCAAAAACAAAAGCTTACAAACAATTTGATAAAAAATACGGTAAAAATTTCATCAGTCAAAGAGTCCCTATCGGAATGGGGATTAAAGATTCCGGAACAAAAAAAGATAAGCTTAATTCCCCTTTCGGAATGAATGACCCTCATATTGCTATCTTAACAGGAAATCACGATTTACCTTCCTTAAAAGAAACTCTTGATTCTTTGATGAATGTACAAAATAAAAAACAAACTCGTGCCGAAAAAAAATCAAGCAAAATATTTGATCGTTTCTGTAAAGAGGAACTAAAGTTAACAGAAGATGAGAGAAAAAATACAGACGATGTATATTTAAATACAATGAAATGGTTCTATACGAGAGGGGTAAAACAGGTTCAAACAACCCTCCAAGATGCATTGGGAATATATTGGCGTCCTAATATCCCGGGATTTTGGAATGGTATGCAGGATAAGTTTTTACAAAAACCTACAAAAGAGGCATTACTTCCTTATTGGAGTAAAGTTTTTCCTAAAGACTTTTTATCAAGAGATAATGTGAGTGGCATTAACCCGGGATATAAAAGTTTTGCAGACAGATATACCAAGATGATGGAAGATTTGTATTCTAAACAATAGCACAAATCATTTTAATTTTAACTTCATTATTTTGATAATACACTTGTTATAAAATTAGTATAGAAGTAGGTCAAGCAATGTTTGACAATAACTTTTCATCTCATTTAATGTCAGGCACTGCCTGACCTACAAATTTCTGGAAAAGCTATAATTTAACGGATAAATTTGGAAATGGGAATGAGGGGATAGTTTAGGTGTTGTTTAAATTTTAGCCACTACCTCAAGTTCAAGAAAATTTATCCTTTTTATCCTTTATTTATCCATATATTTATCCTTTTTTCTTTGTTTGAGTTCGGTTTTTGGCTTAAACCCCGACAGAGTTTGAATTTTAGCAAGGATAGAAAAAGGATAAAAATTTCCGAGAAGTGGGAAGTTTTTGTCGGATTAGTATGCCAAACTACTTGTTATTAAGTTTTATAAGGCAGTTTATAGTTTAACAAGTTTTGTATTAAAAAATCAATAATTATAGCGTAAATTCACAGCCCAATTTGGCATTCCAAATTCTATTAACAAGTCAATAAAACTTTTAGAATATTTTCTTATATCACCTTCAGCTGCAACTGCAATAAATTCTTTGGGATTATTAAAAGCATAGTCAAAATGTTTATTTTTTATATTTAAATTCCCTTTTTTAAATTCGTTGTATAACTGACTTTTAATTTTTGATTTAATAGTTTTTCCATCTGCTTCATACCAACTATCAGGGAATTTTTCTAATCGTTTCCAGTCAGCACAATGCATTAGTTCGTGTCTTAAAGCCCATTCAATATTTTCATAACCACATATTGCTATTTTACCAGAGCCATTTGCACAACAATAACCGCTAGATTTTGAACCACCATAAGCTGATGTGTCATCAACATAATCTTTTTGAGCCTTGAGTAGATTTATTGTTGGTGGAAATCTTAAGCTGCCCCAGAACCTAAATCCTACTCTAGTTGCACTTTTCCAATTTTCGAATACTCTTTCGATGTAATCAATTTTATCTTTACGGAAATTTGAAGTCGGTATAATTATTTTCACTCCATATTTTTCATTTATTTTTTTAAGTTTTTCTTTATCGGAAGGAGACATTGAAACAGAATTCGGAATACTATCCAAATATATATTTTCATACATATAAGTTAATGCCGGATCACGCTGATAGCTATCATTATTATCGCAGGCTTCAATAAAACATTCTACCCTTTGCTGCTCAATATAATCAAGGTACGAATCCTTATTTATTGTTATATTATTATCTTTACAATATTTTCTATATTTGAGCCATTGTGGAGTGGTTGAACCATCAATTTGTTTATATGTAATATATTTATTTGTAAGATTATTATATGCCTCTATTTTCTTTAATAAAAACTTCTGTTCACCTATTCGCATATTAATTGGCAATGAACGTATATCCTCTTTTTGGCACTCGAATAAAGTACGGAGTTTCTTATCATCAATATTCTTTATACCATTTTCTATTTCTTTTAAATATGCTTCATATTCACATACTTTAATAGCAATTGTAGGATAATCGAGAAGTGTTGTTTTACCGGTATTAATATCTTTGATAATTTCACTAAAATCTAATGCTAAAGAAAAGTTTATTTTATTTCTTACAAAACAATCCAAAGCACTATTAGAAAATCTTGTCTGATACTTTTTCGTTTGAGGGTCACGATATTCTTTTTGTGCAAGTACAAAAAAGTTCGAAAAATCCTTAATATTTGCTAACTGTAAAATTTCCTTTGCATTATAACGGTATTCTTCTTTTCCCTCTGGAGTTATTAATTTTAGGGTTGATAATAGTTCAATATTTTTATAATTTTCGTGTTTTGAGAATTCAGCCAATGCTCATGTACGGTAAAGAAGCAAGCAACCGAAAACAATAGATAGACCGCCAGCACTACACTATTCCGAACCAAAGACCAAAAGATAAGCATTTTGA
>CADBUZ010000015.1 GCA_902797985.1 uncultured bacterium | reverse complement strand
TTGATGTTTTGGAATTTTATTAAACAAAATATCAGGAATATAAAGAATTCTGTCCAGATTTTCTTTGTGATGATGGTTATAAATAGTATATTTTGAACTCCGAATTAGAATCGTTTGTTTGTCATAGTTTATATCGCTAAAATCAAGATTATACAGCTCCATAGGTGTGATTCCTAAACACAAAACCCAAAGCTGCTGAGAATATTTTTCGGTTATTTTATTAATTTCATCTTTTGTTAAAATCTTATGTTCTTTATATTTCTGCGGAGTTGAAAAAATTAAGTTGAATTTATTTTTATCAGAATATTTTTTAATAATAATTTCAAGTTCTTTTGAATAAATTATTAAATATTTTCTTGAATACCCTTCCGAAATCTTTTTATTTTGAAAACTAAAAATCACATTCTTAAAAAACGGAAAGATATGCAACCTTACTGCATTTATTTTGACCTGAATATCCTGAGTTCGTCTGAGTTTTGCAAGATATTCTAAATATGCTTTAGCGCCGTCTATAAAATTTTCATAAGATTTATTTGAAATTTCATCAATCTTTAGTTTTTCTTCTTGTGAAAAATTTAAATCCGGCAGTCGATACGACTTCTCTCTCATTTGTGCAACAAGCTTCGAGGTAAACTCCTTATTCAGCAGCCGTCTAAAACATTGCGGTGTTGGTATGGACATTTTATCGTAAGTATTTGCGAGTTGCCTTACACATTCTTTTACAGACGGAGCATTGGGTTTAAGATACATATTCTTAAATTCATCGTACATTTCAGGTGGTACCGCACTTTGTACTCCAGGTGCATAGTTTGGAATAAGTCCTCTTATGCCGTATTGTGCATATTTTAGGCGGATTCTGTAAAAAGTCGATGGCGATATTTTATACTCAGGGTGTTCTTTTGAAAATTGCTTTAAAAACGCTCCAATACATCGGATATCAAACTGGCTTGCAATTTTTAGAATAGTATAATATTTAACAATTCTGCGTTTTGCATTTGGTGATGCATTTTCATAGACTTCCTGCTCTTCGTCTTTGGAAAACAATGTTTTAATATCAGTTAAATCTTTTCTTCTTTCTATATCAAGCGAATAGAGCCGGTTTGACGCTGGCGGTTTAATACTACCTCCGGACAAATAAATGTATTGCTCTTTTGAAATTCTGTTTATAATACCTAATTTTTCAAATTCTGACAAAATTTCCAGAACTTCCTGCTCATCAAATTCTTCCATAGATAAAATGTCATCTATGGTGAATTTATTCAGAATCTTTATCAGCTTGAGAATTTTCTGTTTCATCAGAAATCGCCTCCTTAATTAATATTTCGTCAATTGAACTAAGTCCGTTTGCTTTCGCAACAGTTTCCGCTTTATTAATCACTTTTACGATTTGCCGAAAGCGGTTATAGTTAGAATAAATGTATTTTATTGCACAATCCGTCATTTCAATTTCGGACAATTCTTTTATAATTGTCTTAATGTCAGCTTTTGAAAACCTCTCAAACTTAACAATTTCGGATAATCTGTCGTAAAGGTGGCTGAACTTTTTGAGTCGTGAATTTGCACTTGTCATACCGACCCAGATAATCAACTTCATCTACTATAAGAACCCGAGGTGTTAGAATAAGATTCCGTATAACCTCATCAAAAGAATCTGATATGGAATAAGGCTTGATTTCCGACATATAATCAAGAATCTCTTTCAAAAGCCATCTTGCAGACATCATCTGATTGCAGCGGATAAGAATCGCATCGTTTTTAAATGCCCACCATTTTATAGCCTGAGTTTTGCCTAACCCCGGCTCACCATAAACCAAGCCCATCCCCGGAACACCTTCTGCTCGGTTCTGCAGGTTGTTCATCATCGTGATAAACCGCTTAACATTGTAAGTTTTTACAAAGACTTTTTTCATCATTGCTCCTTTCCGTATATTTCTTTGTATTCGTCTGATTTTATGTAGTTTGCAAGCCAAGTTCTGTCCTCTTGGCAGATGCAGCCGTTTTGCATATGCCATTCGTAGCGTTCGTATGCGTTTTTAAAAATCGGTCTTGCAATGATTGAGGTTTTGACTTTTGGCTCAAAATTCTGTTTAGGCTTTGGTTCAGGTTGGACTATTATTTCCTTAATCGGCTCAGGTTCAGACAAGCGGATATTTTGCATCAATTCTTTTTCAAGATAATCCATATCTTCTAAGTTGAAATGCTCGCGAACTGCCTTGATCGTTTTTCTGCGGAGTTTCTGCTGCTTTTCTATCTTTTGTTTATAGTCCTCAATGTCTTTAATATCTCCCATTTGATAAGCAAGCGGGTGGGTTTCCGTTATTCGGTTCGCTTTACAGATAAATTCACCTTTCATTGAATAAACCTTTATATACGACAAATCAAACAGGCTGTATTTTATAACCGTTTTTTCTTTGATGCCGTAGAGTGCCTCGTCAAAATAATCAGCTTTCAAAAACCTGATTCCGTTCCTGCCGATTGATTTTATCTCCTGCGCCATCATCAAGTCATCAAGCGAATTTTCGTCGATATTTTGTTTTTCGATTACGTTCAAAACTTCTTGAATTGTTTTACCTTCAGCATTAGGACAGGATTGAGAATGTTTGTATTCAAGCCATTTATCTATCATCATTCTGGTTTGTTCGATAGTTGGTACAAATTCAAATTTTTCATGGATTTTTTGATGTAATTTTTCATTTCTTTTCAGGTGTGCTGGTTTATTTTCAATGCTTGTACCAATGTAGCTTGGAATCAGCTTCTCAAAACTTTCCTGAAATTCTAAAAAGAAACGCTCGATTACTTTGGCTCGAGCGTTATATGGATTGGCATAAACTGGTTTTATTCCGAGTTTGTTGTAAACACCTGTAAAACCCAACTCCTCAAACTTTTTATCGCCATTGAAGAACTTGCTTTTAAATGCCCTGCCATTATCTTGATAAACGTATTCGGGTATATGATCCATTTTTAAAATTGCATTCCTTAAAGCCGACGCAATATTTTGCGTGCATTCTTCAAGCATAATGTCGTACCCGACGAGCCCGCCGGATTTCCAATCCAAGAAGCCAAGCAAAGTAGCTCGGCAGGGTTTACCTGTGAATG
Source organism: uncultured bacterium (assembly GCA_902797985.1). Taxonomy (GTDB): domain Bacteria; phylum Cyanobacteriota; class Vampirovibrionia; order Gastranaerophilales; family Gastranaerophilaceae; genus UBA2883. The sequence continues at coordinate 53,256 of CADBUZ010000015.1, read as the reverse complement.
GGTTTATTACTTGAAAATTGAGCGTATGCCCATCTGCCACAAGCACTTGCCCTGCTTTTAAAAGTACTGCGTTTCTAACAATAAATGGGCTTACTTTATCCTTTAAAGCTTTTTCGCCATCTCTGGCAAGTATCCATTTATCAAAATTATTATCCCTGAACCATTCAGCGTATCTTCTAAAAGTAATATCTTTAGGTAAAATTTCTTGCCCACGTTCTTTTAAAATGTGCTTGGTTAATGAAATTGCCTTTCCTATTGAAAATGCACTTGGGGAGAGCAAAATCTGTATAAATATTTTTATTTGTTCTTCATTTAAGGTTGTTCTGTATTCCTTACGGGTTGAATATTTGTATTGCCCGACAAGTGCCGTCCAATCTTTGTTATAGTCTAAAAGTGCCCGCCAGCGATAAAGCGAGCCGATTGAAACTTTGCCCAAGATTTTGAATATCTCTTCCTGAAACATTCCTGTATTATATAATTGCAAGAATTCTTTATCGGGGATATTGCTACCTGTTTTCAACTTGTCCCTTTTATATTCTTTTCTAAAATCAAGCCAAGCATAAATCAGGTCATACTTGGCAAGAGCGATTTTTCTTTGATTTTCGGATATAAGTTTTTCCTGTTTTATATTAAAATTTGAAAGCTCGATAACCTCATTATTACAGGTTTTGTAATCGTCATAATATTCCTGAAAATACTTGAGCTGTAGTTCCTCTTCAAGCGTTGATAACTTAATCTTATATGTTTTTCCGCCTCTGATATTTTCAACTTTGTATTCATATTTATTCTGATTTAGTGCAAGCCGAACAGCTCGACGGGTAATGTTTTTCAATTTCGCTAATGTCTCAACATCAATCCAAATATCATTATTATTAACGTCTGCCATACTGTATCCTTATTTATTATTGAAGCTACTGTATGTTAGACTGCTTTCTCTCAAAATGGAAGTGCTTGAGGGGGAAATGTGTTGTTTTGTGTCTTATTATATCTGAATTTTAAGCAGAAAATTTTATAAAACGCCCATAAAACTATTTTAAAACGCAATTTAAATACAGTTTGAATTTAAAATTTTGCAAGAATCTAGCATTTTCTCTCAATTATGCTTCCTGCTTTGAAGGGTAAAATTAATCCGATATTTTTTACACTTGGTTTTAGAAAAGTCGCATACTGGTTTTGAAATAAAATTAGAAAAATATTTAAGAAATAAAGTCAGGGAAGCGATTTCCCACTAAAAAAAATACTTCCGACTTAAGGGTAAATATTATGAAAATATACGAATTAAATAAAATTCTAAAAGGCACAATTTACGGGGTTCTTCCGAGTTTCATATAAATTTCAAATGGTATATTTTACAAAATGTCCGCTTTTTGCACTTGGCCGCAATTCAAATATAATAGGGAAACTTGGCAATTTTATAAAATTTTATGGAAAGATACCGGACTTTTTCGTCCTAATAACCGGACATTTCGGACTTTTCAAAACCCCGACTCTCAGACTTGGGGAAGCGGGTACAACTCAAGCACAAAGCCAATCATAGCAATTAAGAAAAGCAAAAACCAATTTAAAAAGTGTCCGAAAAACCATACAAAATGTCCGCTTTTTGCACTTGGCTGTAATTCAAATATAATAAGAAAACTCGGCGATTTTATAAAATTTTATGGAAAGATACCGGACATTTTAGTCCTAATAACCGGACATTTCGGACTTTTCAAAACCCCGACTCTCAGACTTGGGGAAGTGGATGAAACTCAAACACAAAGCCAATTATAGCGATTAAGAAAAGCAAAAACCAATTTCAAAAGTGTCCGAAAAACCATAACTATAAAGAATGTAAAATTTGAACTCTAATAAAACACCTTTTAAACGGCATTTAAATGCTGTTTAAACTTTTGCTAAAATTTTTTGAAAACTTCCGACTTAGATGTCAAACTCGGGATACTTTATGTCAAAATCCCTGATACAGAACATTCTTCTTCTCTCGCCAAATCAGCAGAATTTACGATCCCCAAGTTATTTTCTAAAACCGTAAATACCTCTTTATAGTTAAACGTAGTATCTATAAAAAAAAGCCCGTCCAACGGGCTTTTAATAATGGCGGGAACGACGAGGCTCGAACTCGCGACCTCATGCGTGACAGGCATGCGCTCTAACCAAACTGAGCTACGCTCCCATATCTCGGTCACATTGTTATTCTACCGTAATCATATTTTTTTTGCAAGTGTTTTTTTAAATTAAAGTTTATCAGCCTTCGACTGATAAGCTTTAAAGTGATTAAGTGTCTGAGTGATTATGTGACTAAGAATTATTCTTAGTCACTTATTCACTATTCGCCTATTCACTGTTTAACGAATAAAGTTCGTTAAACTTACAAATGCATAGAATCTAACGTAATCCCGTCTATTCTCAATAATGCCTTTTTTAAATCTGTTATATTGCTACCTTCTACAATCTCCAACACAATTACTCCATAATTTGAACAGGTTGTACTGCAATTACTGTGCAGTCCGATACGTGTTTTTATTGCACAGCCGTATTTTGAAATAACATCTTGAAAAACAGGCGATGTAGATATTCTATTTGGTAATTTTATTCCTAATATTACTGTCATATGAACATAATATTCCAATTTAAAAGTTTTTCATTACCTAATATTCCAATTAAAGTTTTAAATATTTCCTACTCCATTGGTATGAAATTTGTGGTAAAAGCGTTGTTTATGTTGATATTAATTAGTAACATGTATCATGGGTGAATGTTGACTTTTGCCTCAAAAACCTTATAAATACATGTGAATACTGGTTATGAAAGGAAATCCCAATGGGCTTAGCGGCTTCTCAGGCGAGATATTTATCTCTGTCTGCAAGGAAAACAAATTGTGAATATGAAGGACAACAGTTAAACCAACAACGACTGACTTTGTCTAATCAAAGTGCTGATTTGTTTAACCAAATGCTTACTATGTCTGTTCCTACTCCTCCAAATACTTCAGAATTCACCAAACTTCAATATTCTTGGTCTGATGGAAACTTTACATCAGTTATTGATAGTTACTATCAAATCGGAAAACCTGATGAAAAATATAACTATGTTGTATCAAGTTATCATTACGAAAATGTTTACACCGGTCAGCGTAAGTTTCTTAGTGACCCTCAAGTTCAAGCTAAAAAAACTAATCATTTTTCAGATTTAAAAGACAAAACATACAGAGTAGATAATGTATCCTATAACTTAGAAAAAGATACTTATACGCTTGAATTATATAATACTGCGATGCAAACAAGCTTCAATGCAACTTATAGGTTGTCTGACCAAAATTCTAACAAAGATACTACTGAACAGTTAGATTTTATGTATTCTACTAATAGAATTAGCAGTACTGATACTGATGCAACAAAGTATGTGTATGATGATACAGCTACTCCTCCAACGGTAACTTATGACGGAACAACAGTATATACATATGTCAATCCGGAAACCGATAAGGATACGCTAAATAAATTAAAAATGACATATGGAGCATTTTATGATACAACAAAAAAATATTTTAAAAGCGCTTCTGATGAATATATTTGTTGGGATGACATTTCTACTACTCAATTAACTAAACAAGGAGATGTAGTAGTCAGAAAAGAAGATACAAGAAAATATTACACTGATGGTACGAATTATGTGCCTGAAGCGACCTTAAGAGCTATTAAAGTTGGTGATCCTGTTCTGGGTAATTTAACTGTTCAATCAGCTATTAATAATCCAACATTTAGTGATTATAAGTCTATTGGGAATTGTGCGTTGACTCAAATATCTGAAGAAATGTATAAAGAAGATATTACTTTAGAAACTGAGATACAACAAATTTTAAAAGATATGGGTAGTGATAAAGGTGACGCAGTTTCTTATCAAAGACTTAAAAATTGTTTTGATGAGCACGGAAATTATATTAATGGCTCACTTTATAAGTTTACAATGGCAGGTAAAACATATTATACAACTCATGAAGATATGGATGAAAGTTTAAAAAGTGCTTATAATATAAATTCTGTAGCAGATAATAGTATCGATAGTCAGCAATCAAAATTGGCATATTATAATGCGCTCTATATCGAAACAAAAGTTAGTGAAGTAAAAAAAGCTTTGTTGGAAACAGATGGAAAAGGTAGATTTTCTACTGTTAAATTCGAAGACGATTCTGTTGTATATACTTTGAATGTCGAAACTATTAAAGATGATGATGCATACAATGACGCTATGAATAAATATTTCTTTGAGAAAGAAAAATACGATAAGCAAATAGAAGATATAAATGCAAAAACAGAGATTATTCAAGCGCAAGATAGACAACTACAATTAAAACTGGAACAATTAGGTACCGAACAAACTGCCCTTCAAACAGAAATGGAAGCTTGTCAGAAAGTTGTAAGTAAAAATATTGAAAATAGCTTTAAAACATTTGGTAACTAATTAAATTGATATTAGGTTTTGTTTCCGATTGAGATTAGATTATAACTCAAAGAGTTTTTTAAATTAGATTGACAAAAAGGCGTGTTTATTTTATTATAAAAATGTTAACCTAGTCTAACAATTTATTGTAAGCATTAAGTCAATCTAACAACTTGTTGAGGGATAAATGAACAGAATAACAGCAATAGGTAAATATTTGGATCAACCTATGTTGACAGCTAAAATAAATAAGTATGTACCGCATACTTTAGCAATTGGTTCCGGTGTTTATCTCGGCAAGGTTTTGCATGATAAACCTATTGAAGAGAAAAAAAAGGAAGGTTTCAAATCTGCAATTATTCTTGCGGCCACAGCAATATCTGCAGTATTTGCACCAAAAATCGCATCAAAAGTCACTGGTAGAAAAATGTCTAAAACACTTTCACAAGTCAAAAAGAGTAATGCAGAATTTGTAGATGAATTTGTTTCAAAAAATAAAAATAATGAATTGAATCCTATATTGGAGAAAACAAAAGATAAATTATTATCTTTGTCTGACATAACAACATTGTTTAATAAAGATAAAAAACTTGGTGATAAAATTATTCCTCCTCCTGATAATATTCAAGCAAAAGATATTTTTAAAGAAATCGGTTATTTATCCGTTTATGGTGCAGTGCCGGTTGCAGGTGGAATCACAGGCGGGATTGTTGCTGACAGAATTAGTGAACCTGATTGGAAAAAGCGTATTCCAAATAAAATAAACGAAGGAGTATATCAGTATCTTGCAAATATTTTTTTATGTAATGTTGGTGCAGGAGCTGCTCTTGGAGTTTTAGAAAAATCAAATGTAAAATCAAAAACAGCAAGATGTTTAGGTATGGTTGGGGGAATCCTTTTGACCGGTGTTATTGGCGGCAGTGTAATGGCAAATTATATTGGGAATAAATTAATCAATCCTATAATATCAAAGGACAAAAAAGAAGAAAAAAGAACACCTGAATTGCTGGATTTAAGCTTACATACGGATGATATTGCAACAGTTTCATTGTTGTCGGGGTTGAAATGGATAGAGCCATCACTACCTATTTTATATTCAATATCAGGATATAGAGCAGGTATTGGTTATAGGAATAATAAAGAGGATTCTGATAAATAAAGAACGACAGAATATTTTCCGTCGTTCTTTTTTTGCACATTTGCCAATCGCATGAATCTTGTTCTCTCACTAACAATCTCTCACAATGTGCTATTCCTATAATTCACCTGTTATTTGTTATTGTTATCGTCTTGAATCCACTTGTATGACAATAAGCTGGTTGAATTTTTATCGTCCGCATTTTCATCTCCGTAGAACAAAGATGTATGGTTTATCATTCTGGTTGAATCTTGTTGTTTTCTATTTTCGATTTTAGATTGCAATATATATGCCTGAACCTCTGCACTGTTTACATAACCATCGTGGTTTGTGTCAATATCATTAAAATGATCCATTACTGTTGCTTGTGCATTGGCTGACATCCCGCTCATACTACCGAGAGAAGATACTTGTTCTCTTGACAATCCTCTATTCGAAATTTGATTTATTAATTTGTTAACCTCATTATTTGACAATGTTCCGTCACTATTTTTGTCTAATCTTCCAAAATTTTGTGATAAATAAGAGGCAAAAGTTGTTCCATAAGAACTTGTTAACAAATTTGTATTTGTCATAGCTTGTGACAAATTCTTTTGAGTAAGTCCATCTTTGTACAAGTTTGACAATACTGCGTAAGAATTCATAACACCTGCGTTCACACCCGCAAAAAGCGAGGACGCACTAAAATTAGTCATGGGGTAATCTCCTGTATATTTTCTACCTACATTATCATGTTAATGATATTTTTTTGGAAATCAACCCTTCATTTAGATGATATTAATAAACTAAAATTTTTACTATTGATAAGATTTCTCTCAAACCATGATAATAATTCTTATTGAATAATTTTAGAAATGCTTCATATGCACTTGGCGCAAGTTCTTTAACCTTATTTATATCAATATATATACCCTCTATAAATCTTGCAAAAAGTTCACATGGCTCGCTGTAATATTTATTTAGTTTTGAAATTCTTCTCAATATTTTATTTCGTCTTCTTTGTTTAGATTTTAACTTTAAATAATCAACAAATACTTCAGGCATATCAGGAAAATCTTCCTTTATTGTATCTATTGAATACACTTTTGACGAAGTTATAGAATGTACTTTTACTTTGTCATATTTCTCTAAATATCCGATGTTAGACCATCTTGAATATTTTTTAAATTCTTTTAACTCGCTATTCGCAGAAAAATCAGGATATTCTTTTTGTACTTTATCAGTTAATATTTTTATTTCATTTTTTAAAGAATCATTTTCCGCATTTAATTTTTGACAAAGAGCATTTTCATCAACAAATTTAGTAACTTCAAGCAATTCATCCTTTATATTTTCTGATTCATCACCAAATACAGGAGATAACGAACTTAAAGTTTTATCAAATTTATAATTTATATAATGTGCATATTCATGAATTAATGTTCTGATTGCTGAAGAATCATCTAACGTTTTTGAAACATCAATTCTTCCTTCTTTAAAAAAGCCTTTATTTCCACGAGCTTTTGTTACTGTATTTACCGTTAACCCGAGAGAAGATATATATCTAATTAATTCAGATTTTATTAGTGTTTCGTTTCGTGAACAAGCCATTGGAGATACTCTTTACTGCAATCTACAATCGGAACAGCTATAATTTCAGGAACTTGGTATGGATGAAGTTCAGAGATTAAAACTTTTATTTTTTCAAAATTAACTCGTACCGTTTTAATCGTTAATAGTACTTCTTTTTCTTTTGCTATTTCTCCATCCCAAGAAAATACAGATTCAACTCTGTCCATAGAGCTGACACAAGCAGCCAAACGATGTTTAATTAAATATTTTGATATTTCTTTTGCTACTCGTTTATCAGGCACTGTACAATATATAACTATAGCATCCATTATTAGCTCCTATCTTTATTATTATACGTATATTATAAATTGAAAATAAAAAAGTTGAAAGTCTGTAATCTAAATATCAAATATTTTTTCAGGATTTAAAATATTATTTGGATCAAAAACCATCTTCATTTTTTTCATGTAATCTAAAGTTTCAGCTGGAATTGCATTAGCAAGAAAGGCTTTTTTGTCTAATCCGATTCCGTGCTCAGCAGACAAAGTTCCTCCCAAATTTAAGGTCAAATCATAAAGCTCTTTTTTTGCATTTTCATAAGCACGAACTTCTTCTTTATTATTCAAATCTAAAGCTATTTGCGGATGAATATTTCCATCTCCGATATGACCGACAATACAAATAATAAGACCATATTTTTCACAGATAGAATTTATCCCCTTTACGAGCGCTGATATATTTTCTCTCGGTACAATTACATCATTTGTAACAACATCAGGCTTTAACTTTGCAGTTGCTGCAAATGACGCACGTCTTGCTGTCCAAATTTTTTCTTGTTCTTCTTTTGTTTGAGATATAACAATATTTGATGCTCCTGTAGTGATTAAAACATTTTTTAATCTTGATATTTGAGTGTCAAAAGACGATTCAAATCCATCAATTTCAATAATAAGAGCAGCTTCTTTATCTGTTAACAAACCGGCAGGATAAAATTTTTCAACTGTTTTTAGAGTATTATTGTTCATAAAATCAATTGTCGAAGGATAAATATTTGAGTCTATCATATTTGTAACAGAAGCTGTTGCACTATCAATATCATCAAAATATGCCATTACAACCTTAGTTGACTCAGGTTTTGGAATAAGCTTCAAAGTTGCTTCAACAACAATTCCTAAAGTTCCTTCACTTCCGATAAATAATTGTTCTAAATGATATCCGGTAGCATTTTTTATTGTATTCGTTCCGCACTCTAATATTGTTCCATCAGCTAAAACGACTTTTAAAGCTAAGATGTAATCTTTTGTTGTTCCATACTTAAAAGTCTTAGGTCCACCCGCAGATTGAGCAATTGCACCTCCAATTGTTGATACTTTTAAATTTGATGGATCAGGCGGGAAGAATAACCCTTGTTCACTTACTCGATTTTGTAATTCTCCTACAATCACTCCCGGTTGAACTTTTGCTGTCATATTAGTTTTATTTATATCTATAATCTTGTTCATTTTGGTAAAATTTATAACTATTCCACCTCGCATTGGAATACATGCTCCTACAAGATTTGTACCTGCACCTCTTGCAATCACAGGTACTTTATGAGCATTTGCAAACTTCATTATTGACTGAACTTCTTCTATTGTTTCAGGAAAAACTATTACGTCAGGTAATTTAGGCGAATCAAGTCCATTAGTCCCATCTTGAGAATATACATAACATTCCTCGATTGCCGATAAAATATTTTTTTTCGGCAATATTCTTTCTAATTCAGTTTTTATTTTTATCTTTGTCATAATTGGAATATTCTACATTATATATTAAACGAATATTAATCTTCATTCACATATGCTGTCAATTTTTCAATACTTTTGTTTAGTTTATCCATTTTAGCATCAATATCGTCCATTTTGGAAGATAATTCACTTGTATCATTTTTTGCTAAAAATTCGAGTATTGTACTTAATTTTTCATCAAGCTTATTAATTCGTTCTTCTTGTTTTTCTATTAAAACATTTTGTTCTGCAAGTTTTCCGTCGAGAACATTTAATGTTTCACTATAATCTGCAGGTTCTAAACCTTTTACAAGAGTATTTGTTTCTTCTAAAAGAGTTCTTACAGAATCTATCACATTATCTGAGCTTTCTGCTATTGCTGATTTTGCATCATTTATCAATTGTTTTAATTCATCAATAGAATCAAGCTTTGATTGCTTTTCATAAATATTTGTAATAGTTTCACCTGCATTATCAACCCATTCAGCAAGCATAATTAATGATTGATTAATAATACTATTATAATTATTACTTTCTGCTAAAGCTGTTTTTACAGATGTCATACTATCTTCCAGATTTTTGAATTTATTAGAATTTGCCATCGTTTTTATCTGAACATCAATTTCTTCAGATAAAACTTTAAATTCCTTTAAAGCGCTATCTATCATATTGTATGAATTGTCAGAAGTTAAAAGAAGTTTATTTACACGGGTGCTTATACTTGTTATGTCTTCTTTCATTTTTGACATTGTATCAGACAAATCACATTCATCAATCTTATTCAGTTGTTGTTTCATTGAATCAACCATAACAACAATACTGTTTAATTCTTCAGTAAATTCATCAGAATTAACTGATACACCATTTTGTGTTAATTCATTAAGATATATTCTAATCTTTGCAACATCTGATTCAATATCTTGCATACTATATGTATAATCAGTTTCCTCATCACCGGACTGTAAGATAGAAATATTTTTCTTTATATCAGATAACATATCTTTTATGTTGTGTCTGTCAGGTTCAGAACTTTCGATAATACTTTTAGCACATTCTCTAACAACTTCGCCTATTTCAGTTGTTTGATTTCTTAGAGCATCTCTGCCGGCTTGAATTTCTTCAACACTTGTTTTTATTTCGTTAATAGAATCTTCTACTGAAGCCTTTTTTGCATTTGATTTTTTAGCGTAATCTTCTAAAAATTCTGTTATATTATTACTGCGTTCTCTAATATCTTTTAATTCGATTTGGATATTGTTGTATCCCGAATTATTTAATTCAGTAGCAGATGTTAGTTCATCAATTTTTTCTAATACACTTTTGAACTGTGCTCTTTGTTCTTCTAATTTTTCATCTATTTCATTTTTTTCTTGTTCTTCATTTTCAAGTAAAAATTCCGATACGTTACCCAACATTGTTACGATAGAATTATACACATCTTTTCTAAACATTTGGGTTGCTTTATTTAACTCATCTCTGTTTTGAGATGTTTGAAGAGTGTAAGAATATTCATCAACAATTTTATTAAGATTACCTTGTAAAGAATGTTTCAAATCACCAATAGCAGGCAAGTCTTTTAGTCTGGAGAAAGCTTCCAACTTGTTAAAAATATCCAACTCTTCTACTATTTGATTTAGCTTTGTAATTCTTTGTTCGGTATTTTTATTCAAATTATAGATACCATTTTTTAACATTTCAAAATTATCATCGAAATTCTTGGTATCAACAGGTTCTTGAGTATTTCCTGATACTGGCACACCACCTTCTACAGATTCCTGTATTCTGGTAAAGATATCTATAATACTTCTTCTCAGGTTATCTGTAGTTTTTTCAACAGTAGTACCCAATATGGTTAAATCGTCTGATATGTGTTGAACAGCATCTGCAGATACAGCCTTTACGGATTTGTCAATATAGTCAACACATTCTTTCATATTATCATTTAGGGTTTCTGTAGTATGGCTTAATGACAATGATAGATTTTGCTCCACTTGACCGGTTATATTCATAATAACTTGCTGATCAATACCTGCGTTGTTAGTTAAAATCTCAAGTCTGTTTACTTTTTCTGTCAATTTAGATACAAGAGCTTTTAAATCTTGGTTAAAAACCTCGTCAACATTTTTATTCATATTAGACAATTCTTTTTTAACCTCAAGAATATTTGTTTGAAGAATAGTATATTCATCAGTCGGTTTTGAACTTTCTTCCTCAAGCTTTGTTATGCTTGTAGCAACACTATCTAATGACTGTATAATTGAATAAAGCTGATTATTACAATCATCACCGTTCATCATAGTGTTTTTTATATCAGATACTAACTCTTTTATTTCTTCAAACTTCTCTAACATACTCTCTTGATTTTCTAATTTTGCCATTTCACCATATCCCAATAAAAGTCTACTTTGTTATAGATATTTTATCATAAAACTTATGTTTTGTCAGAGTGTTAAGGAGTTTTAAGTGAAAAATCAGATAAAAAGAGAATACTATTTTATCAAAGCTTGTATCTCTTTAAATTTAGGGTGTTTTGAAGAACCTAATAACTCAAATAAAACCGTTTCAACGCAAGTAAGTTTTGCACCGTAGTCTTTCATCAAATCCAAAGCTGTTCTGTAATCTTTTGATTTTCTACTTGAAGTAGCATTTTTTACCACATATACTTCATATCCTTCCTCTAACAATTCTCTTGCTGTTTGGTATACGCATATATGAGTTTCAATACCCGTTAATATAACTTTTTTTCTTCCCAATTCAAGAAGCTTTGATTTAATTTCGTCTGTTCTCAACGCAGAAAAACTTGTTTTTTCATATACATTATTTGGGGTAACCGCACCCTGCAATTCAAAAATAGTTGAGCCTAACCCCTTAGGATATTGCTCAGATATAATTATGGGAAGATTTAATATTTGCGCTGTTTTAGCTAATATTGCGTTATTCTTAGATATTTCTTCACTATTTTTTAGCATTCCAACTAATCTATCTTGAACATCAATTATGAACAACACAGAATTCTCGGCACTCAACATAGTAAACTACCTCCATTTACCTTATATATACAAACCTATACTTGCAAGTGTTTTTTTATTGATAAAAGGCTTCCTAAAGCACCAAAAGCAGTTCCAACACACAATAATGTCAAAACAACCATTCCTTCAGCCATAAGAGGATTAGGTATCAAGAAAAAGGTGTTTACTTTTCCAAGCATTGTCTGAACAAAATGCAGTGGCACAAGGGATATTAATCCTCCTGCTAATCCATAAAATGCTCCTTGCAAAACTAATGGAATCCGTATATACCAGTTACTAACACCCATTAATCTCATTATTTCTATTTCTTCTTTTCTCGATTGAATTACCAGTTGAATAGTGTTATTTATTATTGTAATTGTTAACATTGCAACAATAAGCGTAACCACTATTGTCGTTGTATTGACAACATGAATAATCAACTGAAGCCGTTTCGCCAACGTTTCAGGATAATTCGTGCTTTCTACATAAGTGCTTTTCTTAACCGTATTTATAACACTGTCTATATAATTTAAATCGTCAACCTTTATTCTTAATGTATCCGGCAATGGATTATTAATATTTGGCAAGTCCATAACTTTGCTCAAATCTCTCCACCCTTGTTCTTTTGGATGAACCCGAACAGAAGTAACGTGTGCTATTTTTGCGAAATTATCTGCGACAGCTTTTGCCGGAGCACTAGGCTTTAAGTATGCAGAAACTTCCAATATTGAACCTAATTCGTTTGCAAATTGTGACATTGAAATTGTGGAACGAAATAATGCCCCAAATATTGACAATATCGCTGCCATTGTCGTTATAATTACAATATTCATAAAACCTGTTCTTTTTATATCATTAACAGCTTCCATTGTAATTCTATATACTATTCTTATATCCGTGAGCCAATCTTTTGGCATATGTTCTTTTAATTGATTTTTTATTCTTTGTTTTCTACTCATAAGTACCTGCCTGTACATCTCTGATAATTTCTCCGCTATCAAGCGTCAAAACTCTTTTTCTAAAGTAATTAACCATACTCTTATCATGAGTTGATACGATTACCGTAATTCCTCTTTGGTTAATCTGATCCAATATTTGCATAATTTCTAACGAGTTTTTAGGATCCAGATTTCCGGTAGGTTCATCTGCAATCAATAAAGGCGGGCCGTTTACAATTGCTCTTGCAATACTAACTCTTTGTTGTTCACCACCTGACAATTCCGTAGGTTTTGAATTTCTTTTTTCTAAAAGTCCTACTACCTTTAATGCCCCTATTACACGAGTACTAATTTCTTTTGTACTCATACCCAAAGTTCGCACAACATATGCAACATTGTCATAAACTGAAATGTTTGGTAAAAGTTTATAATCTTGGAAAACTATTCCCATGCATCGTCTTAAATTTGGAACTTTGTCTGATGGTAAATTTGCTATATTTATTCCACCGATTAAAACTGTTCCGCTCGTAGGAGTTTCTTCTTTGTATAACAACTTCATAAGCGTAGATTTCCCTGCGCCTGAAGCTCCTGTTACAAATACAAATTCCCCGGACATTATATCAAGATTCACATTTTTCAATGCGTAATTATTTTTATATTTTTTAGTAACTGCTCTTAACTGTATCATTTTTTATCTCTACTATTTTCTTAACCAAACTTTTTGAATCTAATCCAAAATGAGCCATAAGCTCAGAAGCTGTTCCGCTCATTCCAAAAGAATCATTAACACCTAATCTTACAACTTTTGTAGGAAGGGCTTCGGATAATGTTTCACATACTGCACTACCTAAAGCACCTTTAATAGAATGATTTTCAACCGTAACAACCAATCCTGTTTTTCTCGCTGATTTTATAACGGATTCTTTGTCAAATGGTTTGACAAAAGGCATATGTATAAGCTCTACATCAATTCCCATGTTTTGTAATTCATCAGAAGCTTCTATACATTCCTGTAATGTTTCGCCATTTGTTATGACGGTAACATCAGAACCTATTTTCATGAATTTAGCTTTTGGAGAAATTTCATAATTTTCTTCAAAAACATCAGGCAAACTAGCTCTTGCGACACGAATATAAAAAGGTCCATCGTGTTCTGCCGCATACTTAACAGCTGAATATGTTTCTGCATAGTCAGCAGGAACAATAACCGTCATATTTGGCAAATTAGACATAAGTGCCACATCCTCTAATGCTTGGTGAGTAGCACCGTCTTCACCTACCGTCACCCCGCCATGGGTTCCGACAATTTTAACATTGAAATTAGAATAACATACCGTATTTCTAATTTGGTCATAAGTTCTTCCCGTTGCAAAAACTGCAAAAGTTGCAGCAAAAGGAATTTTCCCTGTGGCTGCAAGACCTGCCGCTGTATCAATTAAGTTTTGTTCTGCAATTCCTACATCAAAAAATCTTTCGGGAAATTCTTTTGCAAATAATTTTGTTTGGGTTGATGATGACAAATCTGCATCCAATGCAACTATATTATTGTTTTCACGACCAATATCTGCAAGAGCTTTACCAAAAGCTTCTCTAACTGCACGTTTTTTTGTTCTGTCTATAATCACCATCGCTCACCCCTAGTCTTTTTTTTAGATTATATCATAAATATAGGATTTTTGGAAATGTAAATAATTATGTCAAGAATATTCCTAAACTAGCAAAAATATATTTTCATATGTTATATAATCGACATCGGAGGTATTTAATATGAACGTTAATCCAATTTGTTTTACTGCAAAAACACCTAAAATCAAAATTGATAGAGTTAAAAAAGGTGAATTACCAGATTTTTTCAGAGATAAAGAACTCTTTAACCCCAAAAAAGATAAAGTTACATTGGATTATTTTAAATATGATGTAGATGATGTTCCTTTAGCGCATAACCTAGAATATGAAATATAATAAATAAAGTTTATAATTAGGCAGGATTAAATCAAATACAACAAATTTAATCCTGCCTTTTTTGTATTATAATATGTATTATGATTAAGAGAATTTTAACAATAAATTTTGGCGGTTTAGGTGATGAGATTTTATTTTTACCGGCTTTGATTTCTTTAAAAAAAGAATATCCGAATGCAAAGATTACATTGGCATTGGAATCAAGAAGCAAGTCTATTCAACAATTAACTGATATTATTGATGATGTTATATTAGTTGATATTAAAGGGAAAAATAGATATTTTGAAATTTTTAATCTTATAACAAAAGCAATATTTGGCAACTATCAAATGGTTGTTTCATCAGGAGGAAGTCCTTTAATTTCAATAATTGAATTTTTAACATTTATTCCAAAAAGATATGGTTATGATACCGGATGGTTAAGCAGAAAATTACTGACAAAGGCTATTCCTTTAAACAAAAATCAATATGCAGGGAAAATGTACCACGATTTAGTTAGTGCTGTAACAGACGTAAAAACAGAGTTGCCACAAATATCAATTAAACCTGAAGAAAAACAACAAAACACTGTTTTAATTCACCCTGGAGTCAGCCTGATGAGTAAACAAAAAGGCTGTATAAAATCCATAACATCAAAAGAATGGGCAGAGTTAATTGATAGATTATCAGCGTACGGCAAAAGAGTTATTCTTGCAGGCGGGCCAGATGATGAAGAATGTATTAAAGAAATAATTGAATATTCGAAAACTAAAAATTTCGAAAATTATTATGGAAAAACAAAAAACTTAGCGGATCTTGCAAAATTAATTTCTACTTCCGAAAAGTTTGTATGTTCTGACTCAGCTCCTTTGCATATAGCTGTGGCAATGGGAGTAAAAACTTATCCGTTTTTTGGTTCAACCGATGATAAAAAATTAGTACCCCAAAATAATATGGTCGTTCCTTTAAAGGCACATGATAATTGTCCGTTAAAACCTTGTTTATGGGAAAGAAGAATGACATCTTGCGAAGAATTATCTTGTTTAAAATATGACTTTTCTGAAGTTGCAAGAATCATTTGTGAAGAATAGATGTTTGTGATTTTATTTCTTTTTCCCACTCTTTGTAAAAATAAACAGCAAGTAACAAATATCCAAGCCACATAACAGAGGTTGATAAAGTTTTTCCGCCGTTCAATGTTATATTTATCCAAATCACAACAGAAATTGCATTAACAATACCCCATACAAACCATTGTTCTATGGCACGTTTTATTGTTAAATACATTCCTGTTATTGATAACGCCGTAACTACCCCGTCTAATACAGGATAACTGTCTTTTGTATAATATAAAATTATTGCAAAAATAAAACATAACAATATTGATATTATTCCAATAATTATCCTGTTTTTTTTAGGTAAAAATGTTTTATATATCTCATTAGAAACAGGTTTCAGATGTTTTTTCCATTTAAAAATTCCAAGAATTTGCATAGGTATATAGTATAAAATATAAAGGGCAAGATTCCCCCACAGACTGTTAGAAAAGGCTAGGTAAGTATAAAAACCTGAACCGGTAAGCCCAAATATATAACACGAAATTTTGCCTTTACCTGCAAATACTGTATACAACATTCCGCAAATTGCAGATATAACAGCGATTGTATTATCATGCATAACTGTTGCATTGAATAGTATAACTGCCAAAAATAATGCAATCCCAATTATTTCAGATATTTTCCAATTTTTAAATTCTTGTTTTATTAAAGATTTTATCAATTCACTATTCACTATTCACTATTCACTATATTTATGTTATCTAATAAACATAGATGAAAGTAAATTTTTCGGGGAATTGTATATATAAAAGCAAGCTATTAAAAAGCGGACTGGAATTAGCAGCAAATAATGGTTCTTTGTTTGCTGCGGGTACATCATTGGCCTTATCAACAGTAGTACGACCTGTTTCTATATTTGCAACCCCAAAAACAGATAAAGAAAATAAAAAGTTGGCATGTGCAAAGTCAATTGCATCTGCTACAGTAGGATTTGGCTTAATGGTTGGCGCAACATTGCCGATTACACGAAATATAGAAAAAATAAATAAAAATCCTAAAAAATATTTAAAACAATCAACGATAAATGCCTTAAAAGAAAATTCAAAACCTTTAGCATCATCTAAAGGATACCAATTTGCAACACAATTATTTAAATTAGGGATAGGAGCTGTAGCAGCAGTTCCAAAGGCACTTATTACATGTGCATTAATCCCTCCTATTATGTACGGTCTTTTATCAAAAAAACCTACGTCTGAAACAGATAACAAAACATCTATCAAACAAAACAACATCCAATCTTGCAAAAATAATATAACTTTTACAGGCAAGTCTAATGTCGGTAAAATAGCAAAAGGTATCAGCAAAGTACTGGACACAAAGAGTGTTCAGGATTTTGCAAACAAATACAAAGATACGAATTATCCTATGCATATTGCAGCATTAACAGATGGCGTTGCAACAACCACTTTTATTGTTCAAACTAAAAACAACAAAAAAATAGAAGAAAAAAGGAAAAACACTCTTTGTTATAATGCCGGAATCTCGACAGGATTGAGTATTGCAAGCAGTTATGTAGTTGATAAAGCATTAGATAAACCTACGGAGAAATTTATAGACAGATTTAGGGAAGTTAATAAAAATTCTCCAAAATTAGAAAAATACGTAGAGGGTATAAAGATAGCAAAACCAGCATTAATTATGGGAATGATTTATTATGGTGTAATACCTTTTATTTCAACTTATGTGGCGGAAAAACTGGGTAAAAACAGTATTGATAAATCAAAATGTTCATAATCATTCATTGGACATTTTGATTTTGTTATTTTAAAATTTAAATATAAAACATAGATAAGGGAGAAATATAGATGAAAGCAGTTGTATTTAGTGATAAAGAAGGATTAAGATTAGATAATAATTATAAAAAACCAACTCCTCAAAAAGGAGAAGCTCTGATTAGAGTAACATTAGCAGGCATTTGTAATACCGATTATGAAATAACAAAGGGATATATGGGCTATAACGGTGTATTAGGTCATGAGTTTATTGGTGTTGTAGAAGAAATTAATGATGACGATAAGTCCTTATTAGGGAAAAGAGTAACGGCTGAGATAAGTTACGGTTGCGATGATCCAAACTGTGAGTGGTGTGCCGTTAAAAATTATCGTCATTGCCCAAACCGTCATACGCTTGGCATTTGGAAGAAGGACGGATGTTTCGCAGAATATGTAACAATGCCGTTGAATGTTATATTTGAAATTCCTGATGAAGTTGAAGACGAACAAGCTGTATTTGTAGAACCGCTGGCTGCAGCTTGTGAAATAACAGAACAACTCCACATCCAACCTATTCAAAAGGTTGTTGTACTGGGTGATGGAAAATTAGGATTAACAACAGCTTTAACATTATTTGCTCAAGGATTAGATGTAACATTAGTAGGGAAACATCAAAACAAACTAGATATAGCAAAAAATCAAGGTGTTAAAACACAACTATTATCTGATACAAAAGTTGATAATTCATATGATGTTGTTGTAGAAGCTACAGGATCAGTATCAGGATTTGAAACTTCCTTAGGTCTGGTAAAACCAAGAGGAGTACTCGTTTTAAAAAGCACAATTGCAACAGGAAAAGAGCTTAATCTTGCGCCAATTGTTATAAATGAAATAACAGTTTTAGGTTCAAGATGCGGACAGTTTGTACCGGCCCTAAGACTTTTGAAAAACCATAGAATAGATTTTAAACCGTTTATTTCTGAAATTTATCCTGTTGAAAAAGCTATAGAAGCTTTCGAAGCTAATAAATCAAAAGAAACTGTTAAGGTATTAATTAGGTTTTAACAAATAATATGCAAGAAGAACACTTGATACAAAATAAGAAAACCAAAAGTGCAATAAGTTGGCTTTCAGCCGGACACTTTATGAACGATGTATATACAGGATTTGTTAATCCTATAATGCCATATATTGCAGAGCATTTAGGCTTTGCATTGCCGATTGCAACACTTGTATTGAGTATTTCAAATATATTTTCATCTATGCTTCAACCAATTTTTGGATTTTTTGCTGATAATATGTTGAAGCGTATGTTTATATTTTGGGGGTTGATATTAACATCTGTTTTTATCCCTCTTATGCCATTAGCTCCAAGTGTATATGTACTTGTATTATTTGTCATACTGGGTAGTCTGGGAAGTAGTTTTTTCCACCCTCAATCCTCCGGATTTGTAAGTAAGTTTGCCGGAACTGATGACAGTGGTGCCAGAAAAATGGGAGTTTTTATCAGTATGGGCTCTTTAGGCTTTGCCTTTGGACCTTTAATTGCTACCGGTATTACTCAGTATTTTGATATGTCAATAATGCCTTTAACCTCTCTTTTGGGTTTAACTCTTGCATTTTCTATGTTTGCTTGCGTACCTAAACTGTCAAATATATATCCGCAACCGAAACATATTAAATTCAAAGAAACTTTTGTTACTATCTTAAAAAACAAAACAATGAACCTTTTAATGTTAATTTCAATGATGAAGGTATTTGTTACAACGAGTTGTTGTACTTTGTTACCATTTTTATGGAAGAACGAAATGCATTATTCTCCTATGTACATAGGAACGGCACTATTTTTATTTGTACTGGCAGGAGGAATTGGTTCTTGGACAAGCAGAAGTATTGAAGTGGCTTTAGGCACTAAAAAACTACTATATTTTTCCATGATAGCAACCTTGCCAATGATTTTAGTTTTCCATTACACTTATAAACTTCATCCGATTTTTTCATTAATAACTTTTGTAATTATAGGATATACGACAATGTTGGCTCAACCTGTTACAATGGTAATGGGACAAAAAATATTACCTCAATATAAAAGTATTGTTGCAGGATTTATGAACGGTTTTGCTTGGGGAATTGTTGCTGTTTGTTTATCATTTATTGGACTTTGTGCAGAAAAATTCGGAATCACAAATGTTCTTATTATTTTATCCGTAATGCCTGCAATATCATCTTATGTTGTTAAATATTTAAAAGAAGAATAATTTTAGATAAACATTTTTAACAATTTAAAATCTATTATATTTTTTATTGTTTTAAAAATGTTTTTATCTTGAGTTAAATATTTATACATTTCTTTAATCAATCTTAGTCGATATGATATATCTTTAGGATGCGGTTGTTGAATGCACTCCTTTATCCAATCTTTTGCATTTGGCTCAAGCTTCATGTCATATCTTTGTAAAAATCTTAATCCTCTCATACCCTGTACAGGATTTTTTTGTTTGTCTAAACTTTTAGTCACTGATAACTTATTTTTTTTCAAATCTTTTTTTGCACCAAAAATATCTATTAATTTTAATTTTAGCGAACCATTCTCATTTTCCCCAACTTTTATAAACATCGAATTCATTTTATAATCGCTTTGACTTGATTTTGTATAAAGTGCACGTCTAAGTTGATTTTTATCAGTTATTCTATCTCCGTTGGGATGTAAAGGAACAATATCTACATCTGTAGTTTTAGAATACGCAACTGCTCTTTTAACTTTATGTTTCAGCTTTACAGAATGAAAAACATCCTTATAATTTTCTTTCAACGCTTGAGTGAATGTTATAGCATCTCCTGTAACAATAACATCAATATCGTGAGGTTTTTTCCCAATCAATATATCTCTTACTCCACCTCCGAAAATGTATGTTTCTACCCCTTCTTGTTTTCCAAGTTTATATATTTTTTCAATTATTGAAAGATTTTCTTCTCCAAGTTGTGTTTTTAAACCGGTACTTGTATGATCGGCAAGTTTATTGCTTTTGACTTTTTTGCCGGTGAAATTATACTGATTAGACATAGGAGAAGATATTAACATATTTATTTAATACGTGTAAAATTTTTATTTGCTATTTTGTTAAATATATTTAATAAATAGTTTTATTTTTAGCGATTTATGTTACTATATATCTGTACAGTATCAATTTATAACTATATCTAATGAAAATATCTATAGTAACTCAACAAATCAACAACAATATACAACAGATACATTCAACGAAAAAACGAACAGTTACCCAGACTCCTTCGTTTAAAGGTAGTGATGCATTTTTCAACGAAAATTACGGAGCTGCGATGGTTCATATTTATTCAATGGATAAATTAAAAAAAGAAACTCAACAGTTCCCTGCAGATATTAAATATAGAGAGCAACTGCTTATTAATGCAGGTTTAAATCCAAAAGATCAACATAAAATCAGATCAATTGTCGGTCCTCAAGAAATAAAAAAAATAATGTCAGATTTTCAAAAAGATGAAGCCAATTTTTCAACCGGTGAAAATTGGAAAAATGTAAACAATGGTGATATGCGAGCAAATATGCACATGCACACAGTTGCATCAGATGGTTCGCTAACAGTAAAAGAATTATTAGATAAAGCAGCTATTTATGCAAATGACGTAGCGAATGATAAGCTAAAAAAAGCCGAACCGTTCGTTGTAGGAATTACCGACCACGATACTACGGAAAGTGCGCAAGAAGCTATAAAAATCATAGAGAGAAATCCGTATAAATACAGAAACTTAAGGGTTGTATTAGGTGCAGAGATGACAACCTTTAATAACATTTCACCCGATCTTGTTGGGGAAAAACCTACAAATGTTCACGTTTTAGTATATGGAATTGATCCTAATGAAAAAACTTTTAAATCTTTTATTGACGGAACAAAAGAAAAGAAACTTGGCATCCAAAAAATGATGGTAGATTCTGCAAATGAAACCTATAAAAATATTTTTGGAAAAGATAATTTCTACAGTGTACAAGAAGCAAAACATCAATACAATGCTGTTAATAAAAACATACTTGGCATACACAATGCAATGACCAGCTATTTTGATACAAAGTTCGCAGTGGAAGAAGTTATTTTAAAAGATAAAAATATTACGAAAGAATTAAAAAAACATAATGTCCCTACTGAATCAGACGACTTTATGCTAATGTTAAAAGAATTCCGCACCTCTATTGACGGTAATAACAGAGTTCTTTCTCCTGAAAAATCATTGCCTGAGTTTATTTCTGTCTATACAGATATAAAAGAAGAATCTGTTAAAGATTTGTTAGAAAAAAAACTAAATCAAGGAAAATTAGCAGATTATCATCAAGCTCTTAAGAATAATCTTGAAGAATATAAAATCGGTATAGAACCAAAACATAATTATATGCCTACATTTGAAACATTATATAATGGATTAAAAGGGCAAAAAAAAGTATTAATTGGAATTGCTCATCCGATTGACACATTGAAAAACGTAAAAAATGAAGAAAAACGATGCGATTTTCTTGAATCTTTATTTTCAAATTTCAAAAAAGGATGCAAAGAAAAAGCAAAGTTTTTTGAAGCATATTATCAGTCATACAAACCTTTAAGAAAAGAGTTTAAAGAAAAGCCTGAAACAATAAAATTTATGGATAATATAAGTAAAGTATTCAAATTATTTAAAACTGGTAGTGCAGACACTCATGGTATGAATATTTTTATAAGGTAGTTTTTGTTATGAAGATAGGAAATATTATAAAAACAGGAATTTTATGTACAATTGCAGCAAATACCCTTTCTTGTACTAAACAACCTTTGCGTAAGATTCCGCAAAATGAAGTACCAAAAGAGCTTGTAAAAAAATTAGACTCTATTTCCAATGAGTCTAAAAAAGTATTAAATGATACGACATATCATTTTTTTGGAAATGATACTTTAAAAATATCTGATGAAATTTATACAAATCCTCCAAAATATGTGAAATTTATGAATACTATCGCAGACAAACAAACTCCTAAAGTAAAAACAGGTCAACATTTAGAAAACATTATGTTACCAAAATCAGGTGGCGGTTTTGATATTATTCCTGTAATGAAAAATGATTATACAAAAAAATATAAAAATCAAAAAGCTATAATTACAGATGTAGAAATATATTCCAGAACAGGAAAAGATTTATGTATCCCTGTACAATATTATGGACAGACTAATATCTGATATAAGCATCATCATATAATTTTATAGTAAAAGCAGTTTTTGCAGGTATTGATAAATGACCGCCTTTTCCGAGTAGTGCAGTTACAGGAGAAGATATTGTACTTGCCGCAGATAAAATACATCCGCCAATATATGGAAATGGTGCTATAATTACCCCGGCTCCGTTATTCGCAAGTTCACGAGATGTTCTCGACCACTTAGAAAAAATATTTTGTCCCCATTTAGCTTTTTTGCAGGTTGTTTTCCAATATGTATGTTCTCCTTTTAAATTACTGAAATAAATATTATCTGTTTTTATTTTTATAATACCGCCTTTTAAAGTTTGATTGTATCCGTTTATATTTGCAGAAACTATTCTCAAACCAACAAGTCCGCCATTACAAGACATCTGCGGTTCGTGAGCATCTACTACTCTTGCTGTTAATTTTGTATTTTGAGGAATAGTAAGATATGGGGTTCTTACCTGTTGTGTTGTTGTAAACACAACAGTATTACCTTCTCTCAAATAATCTGTAATTTTTGTTTGGCATATAGCACGAAACTGTGTTCCCCTTGCTAGTTTAACTGTTCTGTATTTTGAGGTTGAATATGCTGTCGTCCTCTTTTGTTTTGAAGAAGTTGCTTTAGCAGTTTTTGCTTTAACCACATTTGTATCTATAATTAAGTCTGACACCTTGATATCATTACAAGGAATAATTGCATTCTCATTTGGAACTTTACCGCTATATTGTTTATTTATTTTGACAACAGTCGGACTGGTTGCCTTTGCAGGTAAACTTGGAACTGTCGGCAAGTCCTGTTTTATAACAGTTTTCTTAGGTTCCTCAATCACCTGTTTTATTTCGACTGTTGGTTTTATATTTTGTTCTTCACGCTTAGTCACAGTTTGAACAGGTTTTGTTACCTGAGATTGCTGTTTTTCTTGTGTCTGCTGCTGCACCGCAGCTGCCTTTTTCTGTGTTTTTGAATAGTTTTTTCGCTGATTATCATTGACTGTTGAGTCTAAATCCAAAGAAAAAACAGGTGTTACAAATAGCATACATACAATAGATAATAGAACAAATTTTTTTAAATATTTTTTCATTTTCAGCATTCCAAACTACTTTGATAAAAATTCATTAATTGCTTTAGCAGCTTTTTTACCTGCACCCATAGCATTGATAGCATTAGAAGTTCCGACAGGAGCAACGTCACCTCCTGCATATATTTTAGGGATAGAAGTTTCTCTTGTTTCTTCATTAACCGTAAAATATCCTCTTCTGTCCATTACAAACTCAATTCCATCATCATGAGCTGAAGATTGAATAATAGGATTAGGCCCTGTCCCAAGAGCAACAATTACCGTATCCACATCTAAAACAGTGTATTCACCTGTTCCGATCGGTCTTTGCCTACCTGATTCATCAGGTTCACCAAGCTCACAAATTTCGAATTTCATGCCTGCGACATATCCATCTTTTTCCAAAATTTCCACAGGAGCGTGAAGAAATTTAAAAACAACACCTTCTTCTTTTGCGTGGCGAATTTCTTCTAATCTTGCAGGCAACTCTTTTTCCGTTCTTCTATAAACGATATAAACTTCTTTAAACCCAACTCTGACTGCTGTTCTTGCCGCATCCATAGCTACGTTGCCTCCACCGATAACCGCAACTTTTTCACCGACCTTGAGAGGGGTTGCTGTTGATTCATTATTAGCTTGCATAAGGTTAACACGCGTTAAAAACTCATTTGCAGAGAATACTTTATTTAGGTTTTCACCTTTTATATTCATCATTTTTGGCAAACCTGCACCTGAGCAAATAAATATTGCATCAAAACCATCTTCCTCAAGCTGTTTTAAAGTAATAGATTTCCCAATAATTACATTCTTCTTAAACTCAACACCCATATTTTTAAGATTTTCTATTTCTTTATCTAACACTGTTCTAGGGAGTCTGAAAGGAGGAATACCATATCTCAAAACCCCGCCGAGTTTATGAAGTGCTTCAAAAACAACAACATCATGACCGGCCTTTCTAAGGTCTGCAGCAGCAGTAATTCCTGCACAACCTGACCCAATAACAGCGACCTTTTTCCCTGATGGAGTTATTTTTACTTCTTCGGCCTTTGTATTATCACCAACATATCTTTCTAACGCACCTATTGCAACTGATTCGCCTCTTATTCCAAGAACACAATTCCCTTCACATTGACGTTCTTGAGGACAAACTCGCCCGCACACAGAAGGAAGCATGCTTGTTTCTCTGATTATTTCGCCTGCTTTTTTTAAATTACCTTCTTTTACTTCTTTTATAAAATCAGGTATTTGAATATTAACAGGGCACCCTTTTACACAACGTGGGTTTTTACAATTCAAACATCTTGATGCTTCATTTTTTGCTTGTTCATCCGTAAAATTTTCTTCTACTGCGTCAAAATTACTTCTGCGTTTTATTTTATCTTGTTCAATAGGACGTTGTCGCTCCATCATTTTCTCTCCCAATTCTATCTAAACCATATTATTATTTTATACCAAACAAAGCGACTATATCAATCTTGATACAAAAATTCAATTTCTTTAGAAACAAATTGTATCAGGAACATATTTGAATTGGTCCATTAATTCTTTACGCCCCTCGTTATATTCTTCAAAAGCTTCTACTTCTCTGTTTTTTGCACCGACTTCAAGTTTGTTTCTGACATAATTCATATTTTTACTTAAATCTTCTGCATCTGTTAGTTTAGGATAATTTTCTGACGCAATGTTGTATTCCATGGCATTTTTGTATTCTTCTAAAGATTTTAATTCTCCTAATTCTCGTCTGCATTTTCTTTCATAATCAGTATACCCTTTTCCGCTTCTGCCAATCAAAGAATATTGATATGCGTGTTCAGGCTCGTGTGCTGCAGCTTTCACCGGATGAACATATTTATAGGCTTTTTTATATAAAATTTCACCGTTTGTTGGGTTAAAATGACCTGATGAGTTTTCTGCAACTTCTTTAGGAGCAATTCTTACAGGTATATTTAATTTTCCAAGCCCTCTTTCTCTTAAGTAATGTTTAGCAAGTGAAATAAGCTTTTGCTCGCCTAAGAGAAATCTATATGCTAAAAATTTGTCGTGTGCCGGAAAATCAACATTTGTGGTTTGGGAAAAAGAAAGAATTTCAGGTTTATCTTGTTTCCCTAACAAAATTTCCAATCCTAACTCCTTTTTGTCTGATTGATTTTCCATTCCAAGATTTGCAGGATATTCAGTTATTGTGGCAGCTATTTGTGTTCCGTTATCTGTTTGAGTGTACACATTTTTATTTATATGGATTTTAGACGGATGAGCTTTCTTTTTTGCATCATAATGCCCTAACATTGTCATTTTATGGATGTCCTCTTCTTGTTTAGTCACCCATTCCATATTATTTTTATCAAATTCTTCTGTCTTTATATGTCTTACAAAAATGTTTTTTGATGGCAAATCATGAACCGCATCACAGCATGAGTAGGTGTAAGTCCTTTTTATAGGATTAATATCAGAACCTGTTATTTGTCGAAAAACAACCTTTTTATCTTGATAATAACTTGTAACTTCTCTATAAAAATTAGGGTTATCTTTTCTTCCTATTTTAACGTAAGTATAAGAATTTGCTCCTTCGGGGATAAAGGCTTTGTTAGGCAATGAATCAATAGGAATATGCTCTGTTTTTTCAAGCAGCTTATAGTTTGTCTTTGGGGTTTTTCTAAAGACTTTAGGAATATAATCAACAATTTGATTAAATTTAATCATGTCAAAATCCTTGAACACACTTACATTTTTATAAAGAATGGGCAGTGAAAAATATTGACATATTACGGGGATTGTTTTTACATTACTTCACATGCAAAAAATGTAAAATAAAAAATATCTTGACAATTTTGCTTGAAATATTATTATAGAGTGGTAGACGTTGATGGGGCGTCGCCAAGTGGTAAGGCAGCTGGTTTTGGTCCAGCCATCTCGGAGGTTCGAATCCTTCCGCCCCAGAATATATATAACAAAAAGATAACCACCTTGTGTGGTTATCTTTTTGTTCATGTGTAGTATCTTGTGAGGGATGAGAACCAC
The DNA here is from genome assembly GCA_902797985.1 of uncultured bacterium. Lineage (GTDB taxonomy): Bacteria > Cyanobacteriota > Vampirovibrionia > Gastranaerophilales > Gastranaerophilaceae > UBA2883. The sequence goes on along the minus strand of CADBUZ010000015.1, from coordinate 26,329 downwards.
AAAGCGGAGCTTTGTTTGGGTTCGAACAAGCCGAGCAGAGGAATGAGCAACAATGTTGCGAAAGGTGAAGCACGAATAAATCAAAACCACGCTTTTGATTTTGAGTGCGAACGGTTCCGTTTAACGCGAGGCGCAGCACAAGCCGAGCAGAGGAATGAGCAAAAATGTTGCGAAAGGTGAAGCACGAATAAATCAAAACCACGCTTTTGATTTTGAGTGCGAACGGTTCCGTTTAACGCGAGGCGCAGTATTTATAATTATCTGTGAGCGTGGAGCAAATCCAAGACAATCCCCCTCTCTGAAAACGATACTTAATCGTTTTCTTCGGCAGAGTGCCCCAGTACATAAGTCAGGCAATGCCTGACGAAAAAGTTATTATCAAGCAATGCTTGACCTACAAACTCGACAAGCCTTTGTTTGAAAAGTATACCAACCTGTGCGCTCCAGTTCCAATCATCCATGTTTTTATTACTAAAAAATCAGATCGGATATTCACCCGACCTGATTTTTCATTATACATAATTTTTAGAATGTAATTTTGTGTGTTGTTCCGTCTGAAAATTTAATATTAAAATTAATTGGTTTTGGATTGTCTTTATATTTCAAGACCAATATTCTCATAACACCATTTGAATTTAATTGATAATTTTCCGGTAACGCATTTGTAAATCTTTTTGATTCAGCTGTAATTCTTGCTAATCTAATCCAGTTTGGAACACTACATAATATTGATGTACCTGCTGTACAAACAAGTACCGGTGGGAATGAACCAACAGTATCGATTAAGTCAAGTCTGTCCAAGTCAACAAATGATTCGGTTGTCACGTCTTTTAAACTTGCCAATCTTTCACTTGTCGCATTTACTGTTGCAGGTAAATTATTTTCGTTTGTAACAATATATTCGTGAGCGTGTACATATTTGTTTTCTTTTTGTTTTAGACGATATTCTTTTTGTACAATAGAAATTTTTGCATTTTCGTCATAATAATTTGTAGTATCAACACAAGTTAAGTCGATTGGATCTGTATCATTGTTATATGGAAATACAGATGTTTTTTTGTTATTTTTTGCAAAATGGTTATTTAATTTAGCCATACCTGTTTTTAATGGTTTAACCAAATCCGGTGATATATAAAAATTACCTAAATTTTCTTTTCTTGCATATTTGAAAAAATCAAATTTATACTCTTTTAATGCAGCTTTATCAGGAGTCTTTTCGTACTCTAAACCGCTTTGTTTTAAAAATTCAGTTACGTCATTGTTTTTAACATCATATTTTTCGTTTGAGACAACAAAAATATCTGTATGTTCATTAGCAGGATAAAATTTTAAAAAGTAACTGCTGTCTTTATCAGAATATACATAAGCATTTCTAATATTTTCTAACGGTGTCATTTTATCATCACCTTGATATGCATCTAATGTACTGTTTACTGCTTTTACTAAATTTCTGATATTAATATTCTTTACTTGATATGAATAAAAATTCTTTGAAATACCTGCAAAAGCAATACCCACATTTACTAAGGTCATTAGTAAAACTAAACATAATAATCTGATAATCTTTTTCATATTTAATTCTCCTTAATTATAAATATAATAATTTATATTTTAAATTATTCATCCTTTTTTTTAAATACAATTCTTCAATGAATATGCAAGCTTTTACAGCTTACTCTTAATACATAGTATATTAACACAAATTTTACATTATATATGTTTTGTAAAAAACTTTTTTTACAATTTTGTTTATGAAATAATATGTGGCATGGTTTGTATGAAAAAATTTTTAAAAATAATATTTTGTATTATATTTATATTCGTCATTATTCTATATATCGGGGTTGTATTTTTGTTGCCACAGTTCGTAAATTGTAAAACTGTGCAGAAAAAATTGAGTTACTTAGTTAATAAAAAAAGCGGTGTGGAAACAACTATTTCTGCTTTGAGATTAAATATATCCCCAAATCTTGTTGTTAGATTAAAGATTGACAGTCTTGATTCAAAATACAAAAAAGTTTCCGTTTTAAATCTAAAAAATGTATCGATTAATTGTAAATTATTACAAAAACAATTATCATCAGTAAATGCTGACAATATATATATTGACGGGGATTGGCTTAAACAACTTCCAAAACAAAAACCGAAAAAAAACAAGAAAAAATTTAGTTTAGACAATATTCCTGAAATTCATATTTCAAAACTAATTTACAAATCAAACGATATAAATATTAATGCGAACAATATTGATGCAGTAAATGATACTATACAATTAAAAATTGCTATTAATACCCCATACTTAAAAGAAACACTAAGATTAGGAGATTCCGGCTCTTTTCAAATTGTTGACAACAATCTTAAGGCAAATAAATTTAAAATAATATTAGGCAACTCAAACCTATATTTAGACGGAATTTTAATAGATAAAAACAAAACCCCTAATTTTAATATAAACGGAGAAAATCTTCCTGCCTCTGAAATTATGGCAACAATTTTGCATCTTCAAAAATTGAAGGAGCACGAAAGAAAGTTCATTGAAAATTTCCACAACTTTAAAGGAACTGCCAATGTAAACTTAAAATACAATAAAGATGGTATTTGGGGAACATGTACTACAAATAATCTCAGCGCTGAAGCATGGTTTGATATTCCTTTATATTTTAAAAAAGCTGTTTTTTATTTCAATGGACAAAAAGTTGATTCAAGGGCTGTTGGTACTTTAGGGAAAGAAAAAGTTGTCCATACTCTAAAAATTACAGATATGCTAAATCCTCAAAAAAAATTAGTTATTGGGGAGATGAACACAACTCTTACAAAAAAATTTAAGTATGTTCCAAATCTTACTATAAAAAACTCTGTCAAGGTTAATTTGGTTTATAAGCTAAAATTAAGAAAACCTGATGTATATTATAATATTGATATTCCCGAAAAAAGTGATATGATATACAACTCTTTTTATTTAGGAATGAGAGATTATAAACGAAAAATCTATGGTAACACCTTCAAAGATAACAGTGATTTATATTTGAGGAAATACAAATATTCATATTTCACTCCTGTTAAAGAAAATATTATAATTTACGGAGATGGCTTATTTATAAAAAATATAGATAAAAACGACCCTGATAGATTTGTTCCTCAATATCTCACTATCCGTACAAACGGATATGCTCCGACTTCAATAATAGGTGCCTTTGGAGAAAAAGTAAAAGGCGGAGAATTTAAAGGGGATTTAAAATACGACTTTAATCTTAACCAAGTTTTAGGAACTTTTGATATTATAAAAGCAAGACATAAAGCTTTTCATATTGACAAAGCACATGTAATTGCAAGAAATGGCATATTAAATGTTACATCAAACGGATTGTACAAAAACGAAAAATATTCAGCAGAATTAAATGCTAAAAATAATATTTTCGGAGAAACAATTATTTATGAGATGAAATTATTTTTAGATAAATTGGTTTTTGAGACAACTCCTAGAACAAAAAAGGTAAAAAGACACATGAATCCGGAAGATTTAACCAAAAAGGTTAAAAATGCTGGGATTACTATTAATAATTGGGAAATTATTATTAACGAAATAAAAAGAGATACATTTATTTTGAAAAATGTAAAACTCATTGGAAGTCTAAAAAAACATATATTTAAATTTAATATGAAAGAGATGAATTTTGCAGACGGAATAATAAATGCAAACGGGGTGTATGATTTTGCAAAAAACATATCAAATATGACTTTTGAAGCTAAAAATATTAATTCAAACAAAGTTGCAGAAATGACACTTAACCTAAAAGATCAAATAGAAGGCACTGCAAATGCGAAAGTAAATCTTAATGCAAAAGATATGTTTAGATTTATAGATGCACATTGTGAGTTTGAGGTAAATGAAGGATTCTTACCAAAACTTGGTGATACTGAATTTATGATTAAAAACTCCAAATATAAATTATCCGATGTAATAAACTATGATTTTTCAAAAAAAGAGCTTATGCAGGATGATATAAAAGGTTCAATTGACGTGCATAACACAGAAATAAATAATATAAACATAACTACATGGCACAGATTGTCTTCTATGTATCTAAAAGGCAACTATGAAATGGAAAAGCAATATGCTGATCTTCATTTATTCTGGCACTACAGTAAAGAAGATCAAAAGGGTGTAAGAATATTTGGAATACCTTTGAGTTGGATTTTAAAAGTTGTATTCAGACCTGAACATACAAAAGGAATATACCGCTCAGAATTATCAAAAATCCCAAAAATCGATGCAACAGATAAAAATTCAAATTATTACAGAATCCACTTAAAAGGTGATATTAACCGTAATAAAACAAAGCTAATCTTAAAAGAAATAAAATAGTAAAAATTAAAAATTTATAAAAAAATTTAGTTTTTGTTTGTTTATTGTATAATTAACACATATGAACATGTTTGACGCAATATATTGTGATTTTGATGGAACTATAACAAAAGAAGATTCTGTAAACAGTTTTTTTGAATTGTATGCAAAAAACTGGATGGATTCCGAAAAACTATGGATTGAAGGCAAAATATCTTCAAAAGAAAATGCAATCATTCAAGTTGGCTTGTTGAAAAATGTTTCTCAAAAACAATTAGATGATTATATTGATTCAATCGAAATTGATGATTATTTTTTAGATTTTGTCGATTATGTAAAATCAAGAAATATAAAACTTACAATTTTGAGTGACGGGTTTGATTTATTTATCCAAAAGATACTCGAACGTTATAATCTGGATATTCCGTATTATGCAAATAAACTTATTTATAAAAATGGTGATTTTAGTATTGAATTTCCATATTATGAAGAAAATTGTGACAAAAAAGCAGGCATGTGTAAATGTCATAAAGTTAAGGAGGATAAATTCTGCTATATCGGCGATGGGGTGAGCGATTTGTGCATTGCATCAAAGGCGGATTTTCTCTTTGCAACGAAGAATTTGTATAAATATTGTAACGAAAATAACATAAAATGTTCGCATTTTAATTCTTTTCGTAATATTATAGACATGTTGGATATGTGTAACTAAATTTATTAATGGATGGGAATATGGCGATTTTAGAAAAAGAACTAGTAACAAATTTGAAAAAAATCAATAGTAAAGATGCTACTGAAACAACCAGACTTAACATTTCAGATGAAGAATTAGCAAGTATAGACAAAGAGTATTGTACTTATGGTGATAAAATACATGCTGTACCGGTTCCAAAGGTATTTAGAGATTGTAATGGTTCATTCATGTATGATTCTGATAATACTCCATATTTAGATTTAGAAATGTGGTTTGCGGCTTGTAATTTAGGTTATAAAAATAAAAGAATCAGAGATGCAGTTGTTGATCAATTGGATACTTTGCCACAAATTTCTTCACATTTTCAATACGATTACAAAGTATTGTTATCAGAAAAGATTGCAAAGGCAAATATAAAAAGATTCGGACAAAAAGGTCGTGTTCATTTTAACGTAGGTGGTTCACAAGTAATAGAAGATGCTTTGAAACTCGTTAGAAATTACACACATAAAAATAGAGTATTCTCTTTCTTTGGCGGTTTCCACGGTCGTACATTAGGTGCTAGCTGTTTGACTGCCGGTTACAGATACAGAAAACCTTTCGGACATTTTGCTGATGAAGCTCATTTCGTTCCGTATCCATACTGCTTTAGATGTCCTTATGGAAAGAAATGTGATTCTTGTAATTACTATTGTGTTCAACAATTAAGACGTGAATTTGAAGACAATTGTGCAGGTATTTATGACCATTCAGCAAAAGAATGTGCTATGGGTGCATTCTTTGTAGAACCTATTCAAGGTTCAGGAGGATATATCATACCTCCTAAAGGATACTTCAAAGAATTAAAGAAAGTTTTAGACGATTTTGGTGTTTTATTCGTAGATGACGAAATCCAAATGGGCTTCTACAGAACCGGTAAATTATGGGCAATAGAACACTATGATGTTAAACCTGATGTAATTACATTCAGTAAATCATTGACAAACGGATTAAATCCGCTTGGTGGTATGTGGGCTAAAGAAGAATTAATTAACCCTGAAATTTGGCCAAACGGAAGAACTCACTCAACATTCTGTAATAACCCTATCGGTATGAGAGCAGGTTATGAAGTTATGTGTACGTTTGAAGAAGGCGATTTTGAAAGAGAAGTTGCTAATAAGGGTAAATACTTCTTAGATGGCTTGAAAGAATTAGAAAAACGTCATAAACGTATTGGATATGTAGACGGACTTGGTCTTGCTTTAAGAATTGAATGTGTAACAGAAGACGGATACACTCCTGATCCTGAATTACTCAATAAAATGTTAGAGGAAGGCCTAAAAGGTGATTTGACTTATAATGGTAAAAAATGCGGATTAATCCTTAACAAAGGTAGCCACTATAACAATACAATCACATTAGTTCCTGCTGTAACAATATCATACGCAGAAATAGATATGGCAATTGAATTGCTCGATCAATTATTCACTAGATTGTCATAGCAAAATACAATATAAAAAAAGGCTCTCACCTGAGAGCCTTTTTTATTTATTATTTATTTTATTATTTTTAAATAAGATTTTATTTTTGAAAATTTTTGTACCAAAAGTCCCCAAATATTATTTTTTCTTGCACATTCAGGATCAAGAAGTACCATTTTCCCGTCCTTTGTTTTCCCTATTTGCGCATAACGAAAATCTATAATTTTGTACCCTTTATTTGTTATTGTATTTTTTAAATTATCAGCTTCATCATGTGAAAAATTTTTTGAAACCTTTTCTTCAAGATAATAATGGCAAAAGCTTTTTGGAGATAGTTTTGAATGTGATTTTATAGGAATATCAAAATCTTGTGGTTTTCTACCTAAGAAATGCTCTCTACTTGTTATCTTTAAAACATCACCATCTGTTGTTTCAAAAACCATTGCAGTCTGTCCAAAATCTATCATGCCTGTAACAGGGGTATCTTTTATATTATTATTTCCAGATAAATCTTTTTTTATTTGTTTTAATATTTTATTTGAAAAATATCTATACTCAGATAAAGACTCTGTCATAGCTTCATTTGAACAAATTTCATTAATAGCCTTACCTAACGGCATAGGTGTATCAAATTTTATCGAATTAATACGATATCCGCCGTATCCACTTCGACACCAGCCTAACTGATGATGCGTTATTTGATTAGTATTAGATATTTGTTCCATACAAGAATTAAAACTTGTAAAAAAATTTTATGCTACTAAAATAGTAAACCGTTATATTTCTTTAAATACTGCTTTTGGCATGTTGCAAACAGGACATTTGTAATCGTCAGGCTCATTATTTAAATCGCCGACATATTCAAATCCACAAACGGAACAAGAATAAACTTTTTGTCCGGTTGTTTCTTTTGCATATTTTCCTGCATATTTGTCCAAAATCGCTTTTGTTCTTTCACCGTGTTTCTCTTGCTTTTTCTTTATCTCCAAAACAACATAATTAACACTTATCTAATTATATTTATAAAGAAACGTATAATCAATTTTCAAAATGGGGTAAATGTGAAAATATTGCATATTTTAATATAAATGTGCAATTAGTCTTGCATTATGGCATTGTACATAAGTTCATACCATGATAAATCTTTATTTTTTTGTTAATAATAGAACGTATACCATCAGCATATTCGTACAAAACCAGTTCACATTTATCCTGAAAATAATGATAAAAAGTCCTTTTTGACACACCGCAATTATCGGTAATTTCTTTTATCGTTATTTTGTCTGTCGGCTTTGTTTTTGCCAAATCTTTTAATGACTGTGTTAGTAAATCTTTTGTAGATATTCTTTTTATCAAAATATTAACTACATTTATTAAATTTACTGTTACCGATAACTATAAAAATACTATTCAAAATGATTTTTAATGCAGTTTAAAATAGTTTCAGCATAAATATCATGCATACCGTAAAAAATATGACTTGCATTTTTAACTTCTATTACTTGATTACGTTCAGGATGTTTAGTCCATTTGTTTAATTGTTCCATGAAAGCTTTTGGTCTTTTACCTGTTACGGAATCTTTTGAACCAATCAAAAAAGTTCCGTTAGGTTTAATATTGTACAAAGATTGTGTTTCACCTTTTTTACTTAAAACAGGGCAGTTTTTTAAGTTTTCAGCATTATAAAAACCAAGAACTGTATTAGCCGTCATAGGAGAAAATTCACCGAATAAAAATGGTAAAATGTCATCTCCTCTTCCATCATCAACCCATTTTTTAGCCATATTGAAGCAAGTGTCAATATTTGGCATAACTTTCCACCAATGCATAATATCGACAGGACAAGAAACAATAAAATAATTTATAAAATCATCCGGTGTATTACCCAAATAATGGATAATTTTATTTGAACCCAAAGAATGTCCGGCTAAAATTATATTTTTAAATCCCATATCTTTAGCTTTTAAAACCCAAGTTTCAACATCTTCATACACCATATTGAAATCGTCATTAAAAACACCTGTATGTCTTTGTTTTCCTATAGAACAATCGGTATAAGCGAAGCACGAAAAAGAATCGTGTGCATGCCCGATAATAACTGAAACACCATTTTTACTTAAAAGTTTTCCTGTTGAATCTAACAAATCATTTTGAAAAACATTTGAACAAATCCCTGTCATTAAAATTAAAACAGTATCTTTTTGTTCATTGTTGTATATAGCCCCTCTAAGCTCTAACCCTCTTTTTGTAACTGCTTTTATAATATCCATTTTTAATTCCTTATATATAAATAATACCATGAACCAACAATCATTTTTAAGAGATAAAACAAATCAAAAATTTTGAATTTCACTTAGATATTTATGATAAAATTGGCTTGAGGAGAATTATGAAAAAATATTTGAGGGAGTTTTGGAATTTTATATTAGGTTTAATAATTTTATTGGCTTTTTATTATTCAAGTAACTTAATTATAAACACCTTGCACATTCCTTTTCCACCCGCAATTTTAGGTTTAATATTATTTTCAATTGCTTTAATACAAGGAATAATAAAAGAAAAATGGATTAAAACCACTTGCGAAATTTTAATAAACAATATGGCAATGTTTTTAGTACCGTTATTTTGCGGTTTAATCGTTTATAAATCTATATTAGCTAAAAACTGGCTTGCTATATTTATTATAATTTTTGCAACTACAACTATTGTAATTGTTTTAACAGGACTATTTACAGAATGGGGTATAAAACTTTTAAGACTTAATAGACTAAAATCATTTGAAAGGGAAGAAAAATGAATTTATTCGGTCTTATATCAACAGTATTATATTTTAAACTGGCTCAAAGGACGAAGCGTATCCCTTTTGTAAATACGTTTCCGCCAACTATGCTTGCCGGACTTGCACTTATTTTAACATTAGAATTATTCAAGATTGATTTTAATTTATATAATGAAAGTGCAATGTATTTAACTTTTTTACTTGTGCCGTCAACTATTGCCTTGGGTTATCCTGTATACAAAAATATAGAATTATTAAAAAAGAACAAAAGGATTATTTATAATGCTTTTATATTAGCCACAATTTTTGCAGTTATTTCAACGTATGTATTTGCTAAAATTTGTCATTGTAATATTGATATTATAGAATCAATGCTTCCAAAATCAGTTACAGCGCCGATAGCAGTTGAAATTTCAAAAAAAATAGGAGGCATTCCCGAACTTACAGCTTGCGTCGTCGTTTTAACAGGTGTATTTGGAGCAATGTTTGGACATAAAATTCTAAAATTTATCAAGGTGAAAAATGATATTGCAATCGGACTTTCTATAGGTGCTGCCAGTCATATTATTGGAACTTCAAAATGTGTTGAAACAAATAGAGAAAAACAAATTGTAATGGCTTCGGTTGCACTTGTAATTGTCGGGGTATTAACTGCAATTGTAGCACCTTTGTTTTTGTTTTTAGTTAAACATTTGAATTAAATTTATTAATAAAATGTGATATTATAAAGGCTATATATTGTTGATTGGAGGGAAATATGAAACAAATAAACGTTATTGATTATTTACCAAAAATAATGGAAGAACTTCCAAAAGGAATTTTAGTAAATACAAAAAACGGCAATAAGACAGATTCTATGACAATAGGCTGGGGACAAATCGGCATAGAATGGGGAAAATTATTTTTTACAATCTATATTAGACACGGAAGATTTACTCATAAACAGATTGAGGAAACTAAAGAATTTACGGTATCAATTCCACTGGATAGGACACCTGAAATTGCAAAAGCAATTGGGTATTTAGGTACAACCTCAGGCGAAAAAATTGATAAATTAGCTGAATGCAATCTGACCGTAATTGACGGTATAAAGGTTAATTCTCCTGCAATAAAAGAGATTCCTCTGACAATTGAATGTAAAGTGATATATAGTCAGGAACAAGACCACGATAATATTCCGACTGAGTTAAAGAATAAATTTTATCCTCAGGATAAACCATCATCAGAGCCAAGAGCCAATATGGATTACCATACGGTTTATTATGGCGAAATTGTAAATGCATATATAGTTAAGTAGAAAGAAGAGTAATTATGAAAAATGTTATTATATTAAACGGTTCACCAAGAAAAATCAAAATACATATAAGATGTGTGAGAGCTTTGCAAACGGTGTTAAAGAATCCGGCGCAGAAGTTGAAATAATAAATCTTTATGACATTGATTTTAAAGGTTGCAGGAGTTGTTTCGCATGCAAATTAAAAGACGGCAAGAATTTTGGCAGATGTGCCTATCCGGATGGTTTGACACCGATTTTGGATAAAATTGCTCAAAGTGACGGTGTAGTTTTTTGGACACCTATTTATTATGGAGATATAACTGGAGTTATGAAAAGTTGCATTGAAAGACTTTTGTTTCCGTTTTTTGAATATAAAGAAGGCTTCCCTTCTATTGCACCAAAGAAATTAAAAACAGCCGTGATTTATACAATGAATGTCGATGAAAATACTTGTAATGAATTGTACTCTCCAACACTTAACCGTTTTGAATGGTTTGTAGAGCTTGTATTTTCCAAACCTGAAAAGATAGTTGCTTATGACACTTGTCAATTCAACAATTATGATAAATATGTCTGCGAATGTTTTAACAAAGAACATAAACAAAAACGCAAAGAAGAACAACTTCCGATAGATATGGAAAAAGCATACAAAATTGGAAAAAGTTTTGTTTAGGCAACATAAAATTGCAAATAAGGACGAGAGTTTAAAACTCTTGTCCTTAAATTTTTATAAATTTTTATTTTACGGATAAAAATTTCACCAACGAATATTTTGTACCCTTTGTAATCAATTTTAAATTATACTGTTTTGAAATTTTTTTATAATCTTTATTTTTTATTATTGCAGTTGAATTTGAATTAAATATTTTATTTGATTTATCAAATTGACCATCTTTTGTTGAAACATATTTAACATTTTCACCATAATACAATACTGAGTATTTTCTTGGATTATTTACAACGTATGTATCATGCTGAAGTTCTTTTTCTTGCTTTGCAAAAGTCATTAAATCTTGCTGACCGAAAGAGTAATCGATATTATAAAACAAAGGTGTTCCGAAAGCAGAAAGAATTGTTACAAAACCTATATATGTAGCTAAAACGCCTATATATTTTTTCTTTACAGTGCATAAAATAATCGAAACTGATGTAAAAAATAAAAGGGTTATAACAAGCCATTTAGCCGGATATATAGCAGAGTATACTGGTGCCGGAAGAAAATATTTAGTAAATAATGCAACTATTGAAGCTATAAAAAACACCCCGCCCAAAATATACGATGTAATGTTTATTGATTTAGAATATTTATTTTCACAAATATATTCTACCAAAATATGACCAATCATATACGCTAAAAACATGTAGGCAGGCAATATATACGTAACTAATTTTGTAGTTGATGATGTAAAGAATAAAAATGTGAAAATGAATCCAATAATATTGAACCATAAGAATTTTTGTTCATTAGATTGGTTCGAAAAATTAATCTTTTCCCAATGAGTTAATTTTTCGATAATTGTGCCAATCAAAGGAAATATATATGGAATTGTGCCCCATAAAAGCACAACTATATAATAATAAAAAGGTCTTGCCCTGTTAATTTCATTTGCGTATAAAAATCTGCTTATATGATGTTTCATAATATATTCATTGAAAAATAACGGATCATATTGATTAAGCATCACAATATGCCAAGGCAAAGTTATAAGTAAAAACAGAATAACCCCCGGTATCATATACAAAGGTTTAAAACATTGTTTAAAAGTTTTATTAAACAATGATACAAAAAACATCACTCCAAATGGTATTACAAATCCGGGTATACCTTTTGCTAATACAGCCAATCCAGAAAAAATATAAAAAATCCACCAAAAATATTTTTTGTTTTTATCTTGTGCAAATTGAGTAAAAAATCCGCTCAACACAGATAATCCAATTAAAGAGGTCACAACAATATCTAAAATTGCATATCTTGATAGCATAGTAAATTCAAGTGAGGTGGCTAAAATTAACGCTGAAATCAACCCGAATTTTAAAGACACAACTCTCTTACCCGTAAAATAAACCCCGAGAGTTAATAGTAATGCATACATAGCACACGGAAAACGTGCTGTAAATTCATTTATATGACCAAACACGCCAAAAGATAAACATTCACTCCAAAAATATAATGGCGGTTTTTCAAAAAAGTACTCACCGTTTAAAAATAATGTTAAATAATCTTTTGAAAGAAACATATGTTTAGCTATTGAAACATAACGAGTTTCATCAACATCCATAAGCGGATAAGCTCCTATGTTCCAAAAATAAACAAAAATACATACTACAAATAAAATAGAAATAGATAGTATATTACTATATTTTTTTATAAAATTCCCCATAATTAATACATTTATTGGTTGGTATAATTAATAACATAAGTTTGAATATTTGATATTTTAACTCCAACCACCTTTCCTAGATACTAATTTTATCATAAAAATAATATTTAAGCAGAAATAGATTTCATAACAATAATAATCGTGCTAAGATTAATATATATTCTAAAATTAGGTAAGAGAGGTTATTATGCAAGAAATAAATGTTATGGAATATTTACCAAAAATAATGGAAGAACTTCCAAAAGGAATTTTAGTAAATACATATATTTTATAGGTAATAAAAATGATTATTGAGAATAAAATATTTGAACGACATACAATAAATAAAGATAAGTTGATAAGTTATGGTTTTGAAAAAGTCGGTAACAAATTGGTGTATAAAACAGAAATTTTAAACGGTGATTTTAGTGTAGTTATTGAGTATAATGGTAAAATCATTGGAAAAATTTTTGATTTGGCAACGGAGGAAGAATATACAAATTTCAGAATAGAAAATTCAAACGGTTTTAGCTCAGAAATAAGGGAGATTTTTATTGATATCCTGACAGATATAAGAGATAAGTGTTGTAAAAATCAGTTGTTTATAACAAAACAAGCTCAAAATATTAATGATTATATAAATGAAAAATATCAGGATATGCCCGAGTTCTTGTGGAAAAATTTCCCGACTTATGCGATATATCGTAATAAAAAGAATAAAAAATGGTACGCTCTTATTGGTACGGTATCCATGGATAAGGTTGATAAAAATTCAAAATCAAAAGAGGTTGTTGAAATAATAAATTTAAAAATTGATAAGGATAAAAAAGAAGAAATCTTGAGTAAAAATGGTGTTTATGAAGCATATCATATGAATAAAAAAAGTTGGATAACAATAGTTTTTGACGGGACATTAAAAGATTCTGAAATTATAAATTATCTTGATGAAAGTTATAAAAATATTCAGTAAACAATCAACGGCAGAAATATATTCTATATATATTTTTGCCGTTAAATTTTATTTTAGGTAATTATATACAAGGTTGAACTAAATTGAAATAAAATAGCGTCATTCTGTGGCTTTCAGCCTAAGAATCCCTGACTTATAAGATATTTCGTCTAAAGGCTCAATATGACTAACTTTAGATATTATTTTGTGAAATATTGTATATAAATGCCTTATTTTATATATTTTACAATTAGCATAATTCTGCATCGCCAAAACCAAATTGTTCTAAACTTCCTGTTTTTGCTTGAACACAAATATATTGTAAATCTGTTTTAGATTTCATAGTTCTTACAGCCGCAGGAAGAACCTTAACACAAGAGCCTTCTTTTACTTCTATAACTTCATTATCAAGTGTCATTATACCTTCGCCTTTTAAGAAAATATAAATTTCTTCATTTTGTATATGTTTGTGATTAAACGGTAATTTAATTCCTGCAGGCATTGAACTGACAGAAATTTCACAACTTGTTAATTCTAATAAATCGTGTAAAAATGCTTTTCCGTTTTCGTAATTTTTACCTAATTCAGCCATTGTTCCGATTTCTGCATTTTTAAAGTTTGTCATATTTTACCTCTTTCTTTTGTTTGATATCTAACTATTTATTAAAAAATTTTTATATTTTTTGTAAAAGATTTTCTAAAATATCTGCTTCTTGCTCGGATAGATTTTTATAGAGCACATCGTTTAAATTTTGTGAAATTTTTTCAAATACAGGCTTAAAATCTTGCCCTTTTTTAGTTAAAACAATATATGTATATCTGTTATCTTCTTGAGAGATTTCTCTTTTCAGATAACCTGATTTTTCAAGTTTATCAACTAAAACCGTAACTGTTGGTCTTGTCCTGTGGATAGTATCTGCAATATCTTTCATTGTCATTTTGTTATTTTGATAGAGGCAGACTAAAATATCCCCATGGCTTGGGACAAGTCCTTCTGCGCCGTTTTTCTTCAGCTCTTCAATAATAAAACGGTTTCCCTTTTCGTGAATTTTTGATACAAGTGCTAATAAATTTCTCATAAAATTATTATAGTTAGATATCTAACTATTGTCAAGTGATTTTGGGGATTGACATAGTTGTCAGACATTATATTTATTTTTTGTTTTTCTTTCCCCAAATGCACATTTCGTTTAGTATCGGAATTAAGGATTCACCTTTTTTAGATAATGAATACTCAACCTTTGGCGGAATTTGAGGTGTTTCCTTTGTATGCTTCAAGTATTCCGCTCGACAAATTGGTCAATATGGATTATCTGATTAAGATGACATCAAATGTTTTGTATATGGGGTTACAGATAGCATCACCCGTTCTTTTGGCTACATTAGGACAGGATATTATTCTGGGTGTAATCTCAAAAACAGCTCCTCAGGTTAACGTATTCCAGCTGAGCTTCCTGTTCAAGCCTGTATTTGGTGCTGCTATTATGGTATGGATTTTACCAATGCTTATAAATATCATTACTGACTATTACCAATCGTATACTAATATATTCTAGTTTGTTGTGATTATTTGACAATGCATATAACTCTTAATATAATGTCCAAAAAAGAGGGATTATTATGAGTACAGAAGTTAAATACACAGCATTGGAAGAATTTTTAAATGCGTTTACGCATTCAATAGGGGCACTGTTTTCAATATATGCAATTGTAATGCTTGCAGTAGCATCGCATAATCCGTTAGAAGCGTCTTCTACTGCGATTTTTGGATCTATGTTATTTGTTTTGTTTCAGTCATCAACTTTGTATCATGCCATGGTTAATGAAACTGCAAAAAAAGTATTCAGAAAAATTGACCACAGTGCAATTTTCATGCTGATAGCAGGAACGTATACTCCGATATTACTTTTGACTGTTGATTTTCCGCTCTCTGTTGCGCTGCTTGCAATGACCTGGTATTTAGCTATTACAGGGATTGTTTATTCATGTCTGACGTTAAAATTCAAGTATCTTTCTACCGGATTATATCTTGTAATGGGATGGCTTTCTTTGTTTTTAGTGTACGCTATATGGAATAATGCAAGTCATTATTCGGTGTGGTTGTTGCTTTTGGGCGGACTTTTTTATTCAGGCGGATGCGTATTTTATCTTTACAAAAAGAAATTTATGCACTGTATTTGGCACATATTTGTAATAGCCGGCGCTGTTTCCCATTATTTGTGCATCATGGAAATCCTGAAATCTGTTTCACATTAGTCTGAAAATTTGTTAAATTTTTATTGGATTTAAAAATTATATACTCATGTGTCAAATTTTAAATATTTTTGTAAAAATTTCAAAATAACTATAGGTCTGATACCCGTTCAAATAAAGCTTCTCTCGGTTGCAATAATTATACAAATTTTGTGTAATATTCCTTAATATTTATAACAACAAATGCTGCATTAATTGTATAATATCAATATAGGCAATTTAAGTATGAAAATCAATATTTTGCGAATTTCAGACGTGAGATTCAAGACTACAATTTAAATTTATTACAAGAGAAAGAATTTCGTTTTTTGTCAGTGAGTTATGTTTATTGACATTAATACAGAAGAGTATGCAATGCACACTTAAGTACTAATGAAACCAAAGGAACTTAGTTATGAGAAGTGGCGGCTCAAGGCAGAGTTTAGATAGCTACAAAGCTAATAAAAAATTAAATAATCCGGTATTCGGCGGACATTTAGCAAAAATGCTGGCATTGTTCTGTTGTTTATTTGTTGGGGTTGCCGTACTTGCAAAGACTTCCGTATTTAAAGAAAACTTTATTACTCTTAAAAATATTACCCCGAAAATGGTTTCATTACTTAAAGGTCAGCCTACGGGTTTTGCAGCAATAGAGCGTCAGGTGGTTCCTAGCGGAGATACTGTTGATCTCATAGAGGGTGAATTTAGCGGACACAATGACTCCAATCTCATTGGTCAGTTTATCAACAACGCAGGGACTATCAATCAGATTATAGCAACAGTTACGGGGAATAAGCTTAATTTAGCATCAGGATCTTCGGGATTGATTTATAACGATTCGACCGGTGTTATCGGAAGCCTTACGGGTACATTCACAAATAACTCTTTCACTGCTTCAGGTGCGAATACGGTTTATGGCGCTGCGATTTATAACAACGGCGGTGTTATTACTGTAAATGCTGTTGATAATAATGTTCTATTTTCCAATAACAGTACAGTAAACGGCTCTGACGTTACATATAGTGATGTTTATAATGTAAATACAACTTCTGATCCGGCAAAGGGTACGATTAATCTCAATGCAAAGGCAGGTCAGAAGATTACCTTTAACGGCAGCATTGACGGTGACGGAACAGGTACTTTGGTTCTCAATAATGACGCAGAAAACAAAGGCGGAGAATATGTATTTAATAATGGGATTAATAATCAGATATTAGAAATGCACAATGGTGCAATAATAAGGCTTGGTAAAGTTGTGCAGGAAGACGGTACTACTACGTACGGCAAGCTAAATCTTGCGGGGTTCCGTCCAATAACTGATTCGGGACTTAGTCCTCAGGCAGCAACTGTTATTCTTGATTTGAGAAACGATTATATTGATGTTCATCAATTCGGACACGTAATACAAGGGGCTTCCGTTAACCACATGCTTGATGTTGATTTGGTTGCGGGAACGGCAGACAGATTTGATGCTTTATCAACAACTGCTGTGACAGGTGATATTTTAGTAGGCGGGCTGAATCTGATGTCAGGTTCGGGTGATGGGCAGATGATAGTTAATCTTTCAAGAAATTCCTTCAGGTTTGCTTTCAGTCTTACCCGTGATATTTTGGATAATATTACAATGGCTGAGGGGGTTACTTATAATGTTCGTACATTAGATTATGATTATTTCAGCGGGAATTTGATATTCAATGCCGAAGAATTTAACCCGAACGGCGGTACTTTAGACAAGGTTTATAAAAACAGCAGAGATTATCTTAACCTCGGAATCGGGCAGCATGCTACATACAGCAGTTCTGATCTTGTGGATTATGAACATAGGGGTGATGATCATCCTTATATTGTAATCATTAATGGTAATGTATATTATTTCGCTTCAAAAGAATCTACTGACGAATTATCCAATGCGATTATTGACCTTGCGGCAACAGGCTCTACGGCGATTAAAGAGGTAACATCAGAAGATAACTATATATTTGAAAAAGGCGGAAGGTACTATACATATACTACTATCTTCCTTCCAAAATCCGTTTGGTATAACGAACTTATTGATGATCCTTCTGACGGTTATAACTACTATCAGACTGACGGTACAACAAACAAGTATTACAATGTTGTATTGCGTACGGACTTAATGAGGGCAATTGATACAACTGTCTGGACAAAGTCTGATTCGACGACTGCGGGTACTTATACATGGGATCCTGATACTTATATTCCTCATGCAAGTGAGATTAAACCTGTTATGAACGGAAATAATCTTATAAGCGCAAGCGGTATGGTTCGATTTAACCTTCCGTATAACGGTACAACGACAGAAACAAGATATTATAAATATGATTATACAACTCCTGCTGACTACACAAGGCAAACTAGCAGAATTACCATGTCAGATAACTATATTACTAATTTGTATTTTTATAAAATGTCTAACGGTAGTAAGGGATCTTCTGTTTATAACAATACTACTGCAAATTATAACATCAATGCTGATTTTATTGGAAATACCACATCAAACGACGGTGGTGCTATTTATAATGATTCTTCCGGAAAATTAGGTTTTATTTCAGGCACATTTATAAAAAATACAGGTAGTCAGGGCGGTGTTATGTTGAACAACACCGGTGGCACGGTTAAAGCATTAATCGGTGATTTTATCGGTAATTATGCAGTAAAATCAGGCGGGGTGATTAGAAATGTCAGCGGTACTGTTGGATTAATTCAGGGTAAATTCATCGGAAACAGAGCAGGTACTGATGGCGGCGATGGCTGGGGCGGTGTAATTTCTAATAAAAATTCTGATTCCAGAATGGAAATTGTTCTTGGTGATTTTATCGGGAACAGAGCCAGCAAAGGCGGCGGCGCAATTGATATGAACGGTCGGTTAGGAACTGTAATCGGTGACTTTATCGGCAATTTTGCCTATGGTGGTGATGGCGGTGGGGCTGTCCGTGTTGACGGCGGGTTTATCGGTTCTGTTACGGGGGACTTTATAGGTAACTGGGCTCAAAAAGGCGGCGCAATATATACACAAAACTCAGGTTCAGAGATAGGTACTGTTTACAGTGATTTTATCGGTAATCAGGCGACTTCCGGTAATGGCGGTGCTGTCGCTGTTGATCATAATACTTCTGTCATTAGCGGTATATACGGTAATTTTATAAACAATTCAGCAACCGGCAACGGTGCTGCAGTATATACAAAAGGTAAAATAAACAGAATTTCTGCTAACTTTACAGATAATGTTGCAGGTGGTAAAGGCGGTGCGATTTATCTTGATAGTGGAAGTGCAGTTATTGCTTTATATGCAGATACATTTGGGGATATTTTGTTTACTGATAACAAAGCAGGTTCAGCATATAACGATGTATATAATAATGGTGGGACTTTAAAACTTAATGCTCAGTCCTATACAGAAGAATCTGTTACAAAACAACATACAATTACCTTTGACGGTTCAATTGAAGGTGATGGTACAGGTAAGATTGAGATTAATAATGATTCAACAGTAAAAGGCGGGAAATATATATTTAACAATACCGTCAGCGGGAATAAGGTTTATCTTTATAATAATGCGGATGTTAAATTAGGCAGTGTTAGTCAGTCAGACAATTCTAATAATGTTGGTCGTTTTAATATTAATACTTTGCAAAATGATACAAATCACGGGAGCATAGATTTGCAAAACGGGTATATTGAACCTGAGGTGCAGTCATTTGGCACAGTCACTCTCAAGTCGGATTTATATCTGAAAATTGATGTAGATTTGGTAAATAAACTTGCCGATAAATTTTCTGCCACATCCTTTACTTCAGGAACTTATAAATTTATTATAAACAGTATAAACGTTCTGGCAGACAGTCCGGATGATTCTGCAGTAGAAGTAAATGTTGCAGAGGGTGACTTGAAATCACACTTTGGACTTGCAGACTCTGCAATTTCTGTTGAAGGTTTGACTAAAAGTTATCTGGTAACATATTCTGCTGCTACGGGTAATTTGAAATTTGCAGGAGAAAATCTGTATTACGCAGTTCATTCAGAGGCGTCAGAACGTAATTATAATATGTTAGCTGAAGAAATTCTCTGGTGTGATTTAGGCACTATGGCGGGTTCAGGTTCAACTCTCACCATTAACGGCGGCGGTTTTGATATAAACGGTTATGATGGTGTTAGTCATTATTCGGGGATAATTGTTAAAAGCGGTCAGACATTGAATGTTAATAATGTTGGTGCGTGGAAGAATATGTCGGGCGGGGATGGTTCCGTTCTGAATAATTCAGGTACTCTGAATATTACAAATTCAAATTTTGCTGATAACGTCTCAACCTCAAATGGGTTAATATATAATACAGGCGGTTCAGCCAATGTGACAATAACAAACTCATCCTTTACTGACAATACTGGTAGAGCTGTATATAATACAGCGAATATTTCAAGTATGTCGGGTGTTACTATTACCGGCGGAGGTTTTTCTACTGCATCGGAGTCAGGTGGGGCAATATATAACTCCGGCACGATTACTACAATGGAAAATGTTGTCATAAGAGAGACTACTTCTAAAGTGGGTAGTGCGATATTCAATACAGGACATATAGGTACTATAAGAAATATGACAATATCAGGTTCAGTATCAGCTGATAATATATTTGGTAATGAAAGTAATGCTACGATTGATTTAATTGATAATATGACAATAGAAAATTCTTTGGGAGCAGGCCTGAGTTTCTTCGGGGCATCAGCTACAACCATCAGAAATTCAACATTTACAGGTACGTATGGTAATTTATCAAAAACTATATTCGGAATCCAATTTTCTAATAATGGTGGGACAGCCTCATCTGCCCAGTTGATTGAGAATGTAATTGTTTCCAGCAACCAACATGGTGGTATAAGAATTGATGATAAGGGTAACAATAATAAGTCATACATAGGTCTGATTAAAAACTCACAAATTTTAGATAATGGCGTGACAGATAAAGCAGTAGCCGGCGGTATATGGGCAAAAACCAATACTCTTACTATCAGTGCTGATGGCGAAGGGAAAAAGACAGTTTTCAGAGGAAATAAAAGACAAAATGTTTCCACCGGTATATGGATGGAGAATAAAAATTCAACCCTTAATCTTCAGCAGCTGAATAACGGTGAGATGTATATGTATGACCGTGTAAGAGGTACAAGTGATAAGTATTATGTAAATATCAGTGGTGATAACACCGGTACACTTTATTTGTATGACGATATTGAAAATGGTATAGTTGACATTCAGGATACAAAAATCAATACAACAGACGGAGTTATCCACTCATATACATTCTCATCACTCCAATCAGATGCAGATACGAAGTATTTTCTTGATATAAACTTCAGAACAGATAATCTTCCTGCATCAACGATTGATAACTTTACTATATCAAGTTCAAGCGGAACATCAGGTTTGATAACCCTTAAAGCTCTTAACTTTATAAATGATGTTCAGGCTATGACCGCGGGTATGGAAGCAACCGTTCAGATTCTTCATTCTCCTACGGGTAACCTTCAACTTGCAAAAGGTTTTGACAAAGAAGGTGATTTTGATGTTCTTTATGTATTGCAGGATGATACAAGACAAGAGATTGAAGAAATTGCACCTGTTACCAACTGGCACGAAGATATTGCAATTTACGCTGTCAGAACCAAAATTCTGGGGCAGGCTGACCTTCAAACAACAACTACAACAAATGATACTTTGCATATACTGATTCATTCTGCTCTGCAGGATAAAGTTCAGATAGGTTCTATGGATACTCTGGCGGCAGTCAATCAGGTTAATTTATACACTAGATCGTTTGTTACGACAACAGAAAATGATGTCTTCAATGTTTCAACGGACCTTGGTGTAACAGAAGGCGGTTATTTTACAGTTCAGGGTGCTGATCCTGTAAATCATTCAATAATTGATTTTAACGAAACCGAACATTATAAGGGGTTTGAACTTGACAGACCGACAGTTTTAACATTAAAGAATGTTGAAATCAAAAACTCATCACAACTTGTTTCGGGGACATCAACAAATGCAACCATACGTGTTTATGATTCATATCTTCACGATAACGGAGAGGGTATCTATACGGCGGGTAATATGAATGTTGAAGGTACAACAAGAATAGATGATGATGTTCACCTTATGGGCGATAGCTCCACTCTGAGTATAACAGGTGCAATAAGTGCTGAACCTGTTGATGCAAATGTTACATTTAACGGCGAAATCAAAGGTACAGAAACTTCAACCGTTACTTTTGGTGCAGGAACAGTTAATCTCGGAAATCAGGCATCTGTTTCTGATACAAAATTGACTTTGAGCAATACTACTCTTAATGTCGGAGCTAATGACGCGTTCTCTCATGTTAATTTAACAAGTGGAAATTCTACAATGGACCTTAAAAACGGAAGTGTCGGGGTTCAGAGTTTCGATGCTCTTACTCTAAGTGCAGATATGAATATCGGTATAGATGTTGATTTGGCACACTTGAGCACTGATAAAATTGTTGTTCCGACAGCAGGTGCTGAAGCGGTTACAACTAATGGTAATAATATTATTATTAACTCAATATATATAATGACAGATGCCGCAAGCACTACTGCAAATGTTATTTTAACTGAAGACAGCCGATTTAGCGGAGTGTATAAACTCTCTGATGATATTGTGGCTCATGTAACCAGAGCAGGCTCTGTTACAGGTTCATATACTATTAATTATGCTGATTTTGATCCATTAGTTGATGCTGATAAAGGTATTTTGATATTTACTCTTGATAATACTGCTACACTTGCTTCAACTATTGTCAAGGATGAAGGTCCGACAGCAGTAAAAGGATATTTCTTGCCTGTAGGTGGTGAAACAGTTGAAGCAAACCTCGGAACTTTAATCGGTGCAAAACTTGTTATTAATGGTAATAATCAGGAAGATACAAACTTTATTCATGGCGGAAATAATCATACAGGTGTTGTTCTAGGTGATGGACAGGAACAAACTTTAGAAGTGCGTGATGTTGATGAATGGAGCGGATTTACCGATAGTGCCATTAAGAATAAATCTGACGGTACGGTTATAATTGAAAATACAAACTTCTCTGGTAACACAACATCAGATATTGATAACAGCGGGGTTTTAGAGTTTAGCGGAACTAATACTCTGCAAAAAGTTAACGATTCTGCCACAACCGCAAACGGTACAATCGAAATAAAAGACGGAACAACAACAATTGCAAACGTTCAGCAAAAATCAGTTACCGTAACTGACGGAAAACTCATTGTATCAAATAATCTGACTACAACAAGCGGAGTTATTAATAATATAGATAACGGTCTTGAAATCACGGGCGGAACAATTAATTCATCTGTTTCAGGTGAGGATGGTTCTGTTAAAATCAATTCAGCAGGCACAGTATCTTTAACTGACGAAAAAACAATATCTCAACAGATAAATCTGACTGCAGGTACCTTCAATACAAGTGCTTCAGGTATTGCTGGCGGTTTACATATGACAGGCGGAACAATAGAATTGACAGGCGGGATTCTGACATCTGCAATATCAGGTACTGCCGGTTCAATAAACATAAAAGATAATGTGACAGCTAATGCTAATATATCAGGAAGCCATGTCAACCTGAAATCAGGCACTCTGATATTAAATAACGGAACTTTCGTCAATATTGCAGGTTTGACTGCTGACGGTGGTCACCTCAGTACCCAAAACGGTACAACATCTGCAACTAACCTTAGTTCAGCAACACTCAATTCTGATATGAATTGGTCATTGGATATGTCGCTCACAGGATTAGGCTCTGCTGATATTCTCACAGTTACGAATATCACAACTAATAGTAATGATATTAATATTAACAATATTAATTGGTTAGGTTCAAACACAGCGCTTTATGGCAAGAAAATTGCCCTTACAGGTACAAATCCAATCCTTGCCAATGCTATTACAACAAGTGTAACAAGCTATGTAGTTGATAACAAAACATATAATCTTTCAATAGAAGTGGGTGAAGATAACAAAGCATATCTTGAGTTTGCTCTGGGTGATCTTTACACAGCAGTTCACGATACGGCTGCAACAAGAGAATATTCAATTCCGACAGGCGGCGAGAACGTTAATCGTGATTTAGGTGCAATGGAAGGGGAAAATGCAACCCTTACAATTGAGGGTGAAACAAAAGCAATTAACGGTGACAACCACGCAGGTATAACAGTCGCAAACGGTCAAACTCTGAACGTAAATAATGTATCTTCGTATAACGGATTTACAACCGCTCTTACTAATGCTGGAACTCTGAATATAAACGGAGTAGTATTTGAAGATAATACAACGGCAGATATCAATAATACAGGTTCGGTTGTATTGACAGGTACAAATGAATTTAATGGAAAAATAACAGGAACAACAGGTACAATAGCCGTAAACGGTGGTTCAACCGAGTTTAAAGGTACAGTAACTCAGGCAACTTTGAGCATAGTATCAGGTTCAGTAACAGCGAATGCAAGTAACCTAACAGCAAATATCGTAAACGCAGACAGCTTGACCTTCACAGGCGGAGCAAATGCTAATACAATAACAGGAGTAGGTAAAACTATAATCAGCGGTGCAACTTCTAACACAGGTTCAATAACTCAAGGTACGTTGCAAACAGATGCAGTTTTGACAAACACAGGTAGTGTAACGGTAAATACAACTTTAACAAATACCGCAGGTATATCAAACAAAGGTACATTAACCGTAAAAGGAACAAATAACCTTGGTTCAATAACAGATGCGTCAACTCCAACCGGTATATTGAACGCAGAAGGAACATTAACCGCAAACGATAATATCACTCAAAATACAGTGAAAGTAAACAGCGGTAAATTGACAGTAACCGAGGGTAAAGATATAACTGCTTCAACAATAGCAATAACAGCAGCAGAAGCAACATTAGAAGGCAACGCATCAAACCTGAAAGGTGATATTTCAAACGCAGGTAACTTGAACCTTACAGGCGGAACAACACAGGGTAATATAACAGGAGTCGGTTATACAAATGTATCAGGAAACCTGATTGTTGATAACTACGCTATTTCAGATAACACAATGGTTCTGAAATCAGGCGAAGTCAGCGTAACAAATGACGGTTCACTGGCATTAGGCGGATTAACAGCTCAAGGCGGTACATTGAATACACAAAACGGAGTAATAGATAACCCAATCGCATTAGGAGTTGTTGATTTGGCAACATCAGGGGTGGGAATGAAGATAAACATGGATTTGTCAGGTACAGGTTCTGTTGATTACTTCACAGGTACAACAACTTACACAGGTGAAAACAAATTATCAATTAATAATATAGTAATACTTAACGACCCTACACAGGATGTAAAGAACTTATCAATCAGAATAACAGACGGCGGTGCAGGAAAAATTGCAGGATTGTTCGACTTTACAAACGCAGGAACAGTAAATGGTGCTGATAATAAGGTGTATAAACTGGTTTATACATCAAGCGGAGAAAACGCAGGTTTGATAACCTTCGACTACGGAAACTTGTACACAGCCGTAAAATCATCAGGTGCAGACAGAACATATACAATGACCACCGAAGAAAAAGTACTTCTTAACTTGGGTGCTATGGAAACAGATAATGCAACCTTAACAATCAACGGCGGTAATAATAAGATAACAGGCAGATTAGGCGATGCCGAAGGTGCAAAAGCAGAAGGTATAACAGTCGCAAACGGTCAAACTCTGAACGTAAATAATGTATCTTCGTTCAATACCTTCACAACAGCACTAACAAACAACGGAACAATCAACCTTACAAACGTAGTGTTTGAAGGTAATACACGGGATATAGTAAACAATGCGACCTTGAATTTATACGGAACAGACAGTATTAAAACTATTTCAGGCTCAACAGGTGTAATCAATATAGGTGATGCTACAGATACAACAAAAACAGGTACTGTAACTTTCCAAGAAAACGGAGTAATTACTCAAAGTGCTATCAATATACTGAATGCAGACAGCTCACTAACAAATTTAACAGGTTCAACAATTACAGCAACAATAGATAACGCAGGCACTTTGACAAATTCAGGTACAATAACAGGTGACGTAACAAACAGCGGAACGTTAACAAGTTCGGTAAATGATTTGCAGGGTGCAATATCAAATACAGGAACATTTAACGCAACAGGCGAATTGGCAAAAACA
>CADBUZ010000014.1 GCA_902797985.1 uncultured bacterium | reverse complement strand
CAAAGGCGAAATTTCACGAGGATAATCAATAATATGACAAGGTTGAATTAAAGTAGGTTCAACCTTTTCTTCAAAGATTGCATCAATAACCTGTCCCCAATTCATATCATCATCAACCGCAACATGCAATTCTTTTGCTTTTTGAACAGCCTCTTCTGCTGTGAAGATTTCCATAAAATCAATACCTGTAGCTTCTTTAACAGCACCTAACATAGTTTTTCTATCCCATGGCGGTGTTAAATCAATTTCATTTTCGCCGTATTGAATTTTTGTTGTTCCAAGAACTTCTTGAGCAACCCATGCTACCATGTTTTCAGTCAATTCCATCATATCGTTATAATCAACATAAGATTGATATAACTCAATCATAGTAAACTCAGGGTTGTGGCGAGTATCTATACCTTCATTTCTGAAACATCTTGAGAGTTCAAAAATCTTTTCGCTCAAACCGCCGACCATAAGTCTTTTTAAGTGAAGTTCAGGTGCAATTCTCAGTGTTAAATCCATATCAAGCGTATTGTGATGTGTTATAAACGGTCTTGCGTTAGCTCCACTTGCCTGAGTATGTAACATTGGAGTTTCTACTTCTAAGAAACCTTTATTTGTTAAATATTCTCTAATTTTTTGAATAATAAGACTTCTTTTTCTAAAAGTATCTCTTGTTTTTTCATTCACAATCAAATCAACATATCTTTGACGATAACGTGTTTCTTGGTCAGTTAAACCATGAAATTTTTCAGGTAATGTTTGAAGTGACTTAGAAAGAATAGTATATTCTTTAGCCTTAATAGAAAGTTCCCCTCTCGGAGTTCTTCTGACAGAACCATAAAATCCCATAATATCACCAACATCAATAAGTTTTAATGTTTTAAACTTATCAACATCCATATTATCTTTGTGTGAAAATATTTGAATTTTTCCTGATGAATCCATAAGGTCAATAAACATGCCGGAATTTCTAATAGCCATTACACGACCTGCAACAGAATAAAAATCTTCTGTTTCTTCACCTGCCGGCAAATCTTTATATTTTTCTTGTAAATCAGCTGCATCAATATCTTTGTTATATTTATACGGATATGGATTAATCCCTTTATCCATTAATTCAGTTAATTTTTGTAATCTGCGTTGACGCATTGTTTCCTTTGCGGAAATAGGTTCTCTTGTTTGTGTTTCGCTCATTTATATTTCCTCTTTGTTATCTTATATGTATATATATTAGCACGAATAAATTAAAAATTAAAAACTTTGCCTACACTTCTACCAGTGGATATTTAGCTTTAAATTCATCATATTTTTTGCTGAAATCCAAATTATCAGATGAACGTAATCTATTGATTAATTCGTGTCTGTCAACTGTAGAATCTTTTGCTTGTAGTATTGAAGTAGCAATATTAGAACAATGATCAGATATACGTTCTAAATCGTTAAATAATTCAGATACCATTAAATCTAATTCAACAGTACAAATACCTTCTTGCAATCTTTTAACATGACGTTTTTTAGCTTTTCTGATAAGTCTGTCAACAACTTGTTCAAGCGGTTCAATATCCAAAGCTAAAATATCATCAGATTTTTCGTAAGCAATTCTTGCCATTTTAAGAACATCTAAAACCGCGTAAACAATTACTTTAATATCAGCAACAGCAGGCTCTGAAAATCTTAATTTCTTTTCGTGCATTTTTTCTGCAACGTGAAGAATAGACATTGCATGATCTCCAATTCTCTCATAATCGCCAATATTCAGCAACAGGCGACCAACCGCCGCACTCAATTCTTCCGGCAAATCACGTCCTGAAACTTTGATTAAAAAGTTTTCAAGTTTATCTTCATATCTATCAATCTTTTCTTCATTTATACCGACAACTTCAGCTTTTTTAGGTTCAAATCGTTTTAACAATTTTGTTGCATAAATAACATTATTTTCAACCCTTGAAGCCATCTTTATAGTTTTATTATGAGCTTCCGCAATAGCAAGGTTTGGTGAAAGTAATAATCTTTCGTCTAAGAATACCTTATGTTCACCCTTCTTGTCAGGAATAAATTTAATCGTTAATTTTTCTATAAATTTAGCAAACGGGAATAACATAAATGCCGTGAAAATATTATAAACTGTATGGAAAATAGCGATTCCGAAAGGATTCACATTTTGATGAGCTATTGCAAAATCAAAAATCATTTGAGCAATAATAAACATTGGAAAACAAATTCCAACCGATAAAATATTATAAATAACATGAATACCTGCAACACGTTTTGCGTTAGTATTTACCCCAATACTTGCCAACACTGCAGAAATACACGTACCCAAGTTTTGACCTAAAATAACAGGTACTGCAACAATCCATGGAACAGCACAATTCAATGACATAGCCTGTAAAATACCGATTGATGCTGATGAAGACTGAACAATCATTGTAATAATCATACCAACAAGAAATGCTAATATTGGATTGTGAAACATAACCATAGCTTGAGTAAACTGAGGCATATCAGCCAACGGTTTCATTGAATCCGCCATAACCTCCATACCAAACATCAATATTGCAAACCCAACAAAAATTGAACCGATATTTTTTCTTTTATTGCTTTTCGATGCCATAATCATACAAATACCAATAAAAGCTAATATCGGTGCAAAAGTTTCAGGTTTTAGAAATTTAAACAATATTGCAGCATTTTCTTGAATAGCAGTTAAACTCAAAAGCCAAGCTGTAATTGTTGTTCCTAAGTTTGCACCAATAATTACACTTACTGTTTGTGATAATTCCATAATCCCTGAGTTAACAAGACCGATTAACATAACTGTAACTGCAGATGATGATTGAATTACCGCAGTAATTACCGTCCCTAAAGTAAAGCTCTTTATCGGATTTGAAGTCATTTTTTTCAACAATGACTCTAATCTTCCACCGGCCACTTTTTCCAATCCCGATGACATCAAACTAATTCCGTAAAGGAAAAATGACAATCCGCCTAATAAGGTGAACACCAAGAATATATCTACTTTTTCCATAATTCTTACTCCGTTAAATAAGGTCTTTTTTAATCAATCTAAATCCATTATCAATTATATAATATCATCAATATTTTTATATATTTAGTCATGCAATTAGCATGTTTATTATTCTTAACAATAAAAAAAAGCTATGTTAGTACATAGCTGTTGATTAGGGATATGTGTATCGTCATTTGTTTTTTAAGGAGTATATGGTTATATTATCAGTTGTTTTTAAAAATAAAATCGTTAAAAAGTACGAGATTAATTTTAAGAAACAATACATCAAGAGTATTCCATTAAAAAACAATACTTTTTTCGGATATAAATATCATTTTAAAGTATTATTTATGTTCCAAAAATGTTGATTAAATAGTATAATAGAATTATATTGAAACTCTGCAAAAAATTATTAAAAGGAGAGTATGGTACGTAGTTTATTAATAATGTTATGTTTAATAATAGGTATAAATATTTGTTATGCATCAACAGATGATATAGCAACAGGAATAGAACACTATAAAAACGGTAAGTATGAAGACTGTATAACAACCATGAAATCCGTTGTTAAAAATGATCCTACTATTGGAATAGGATATTATTATTTAGGATTAGCCTATTCAAAAACAGGAAAAAAATTATTAGCTATACAGAATTATAATAAAGTAATCAATCTTAATTCGGATAAAACATTAACAGAACTTGCAAAACAAGGTAAAAATCTTGTTGGCGGGAAAAATGTAACAGCTATAGAAACACAATTGGAAGACATAGAAGAAGAATATAATCCAATATTTAATGATAGCTCAACATCAGCAAAAACTGATACTCCTAAAGAACTTGAAGCAGGGACAACAAAAGTCATCAAAGCAAGTGATTATGCAAACAAAACAACCCCTCAACAAAATAATAATGCGCAACCTACAAATGACGAAATTGTAAATGCGATAAGAACCTTACAAAAAGCAGGGTTATTACAAAATGGTGTATCCGGGTTAACAGGGAATATGACTCCTAACCAAATGCCTGTTGATTCAAGAACACAACAAATGCAATCTATATTAATGATGATGAATAACAACAACGGAAATAATAACGGCATGATGAACATGATGCCATATATGAATAACGGTGGCAAAATTGATCCTCAACTAATGCAAATGATGCTTATGAATCAGATGATGCCTAATTTTTCCGGCGGGAATAATAACGGAAACGGATATTAAATATACTTATTATGGAAGAAAAAGAAGCACTAAAACTTCTGGAGAACGGAGATATAAATTCTTGTATTGATTATTTTAAAACAAATAATCATTCTTTAGAATATGGATATTGCCTGCTTTTAACTGGACATCTTATTGAAGCGGAAAACATTTTTTCTTCTATAGATTCTGTGAGAGCTGATTGGTTATTAAAAATCATTCAAATTTTAAAAGGTTATTTAAAAGAATATCCTACTTATTTTCAAATCAGAAATTTTTTAGAAATAGATTTAACTATGTTTTTTAAAACAAAACAATTAAATTATATAAGACAAATAGTTAGTTACGCCGATATTTTTCAAAATATAAATGGTGAAAGTTATAAGTTTTTAGCAAGAGCTTTTTTAAAAAATGATTATCCTAATGTATGTAAACCATTCTTAGATAAAAGTTTAAGCTATTTTTATAATGATGTTGAATTACATTATCTTTTTGCAGAATATTACTTATATATGAATGATTACAAACATGCCAAAGTTGCTGTTGAAAACTGTCTAAGAATAAATCCTGACTATTTTCCTGCAAAAAAAACAAAAACAATTTTAGAATTAAGCAGTCAACAAAATTAATCAACCTCTCTAAGAGTTCTTAGGGTATCAATTAATTCTTCTAAAAAGTATTCCAATTCTTTATGTATATTATCGGGGGCATAAATCGCACCTGCCGCTTGATACGCTAAATATTTACTATACTCCGCACCTTCTTTTCTAAGCTCTGCAATAGATTTTGCCCTCATTGCCAAGGACATTAATTTTGTATAAGATATATAATAACTTTCCGGTTTTCCATCAAATTTCTTTCTCAATGCACCAACAGAAAAATCAAAAGTTATAGCCTTTGCTACAAATAATTGAACAGGTTCTTCATTTTCTATACTGTCAATTAATGCTTCAACTTGCGGAATAATTCTATTAATATCATTTACATAGGTAGATGTTTTATCTTTTTTTAGAATAATATCAACAAACGCAGGATTATCACGAGGGACGGGCTTAAGTTTATCCGGATCATCAAAGCCTTCTTCTGCTTCAAAAATTGGTGTACCTTTTTCAGGTTTCGTTGTTTGGAATTTATCTAATATGTCCGGAAGCGTTCCTGTGTAACCTTTTTGCTCTAAAACATTTGTTTCAGTAGAATCTGATGTTTTAGAATAAACGTTTAAAGTTGAAAACATTATAATAAAAATAAATATTAAAAACTTTTTCATACTATATATTATACCGATTTTTCGTTAAAAAGCATAGAAAAACTAAATAAAAATACCTGCATAATCTTTCGTCATTACATTTCTTAACATGTTAGTGTTTGTTTTTGACTTTTTGAAAAACATGATTAAATCATGAAGTGAAAATAAAGGGAGGCTATCACAAAATTTAACACTCAGATTTACCATAATAATCGAAAAAGTTATGAGGACGTATTTCTCATAATTAACAAAGGGACGGTAAATACCGCCCCTTTTTCATAATATATTATAAAAAATTATAATAAGTTTTTTAAATAATTAGGTAATGCAAATCTTGCATTATGGTAATCCCTATTATAAATTTTACAAGTTTTAATAATATCATCAGCTCTATCTTCAGCATAATAAGAAAGCGGCTTCACATCTTCTGAACAAAAAGCCCAAGCCCAATATCCACCGGGATATGTTGGAATATTAGATGTATATGTAGAACAAATAGGGAAAACTTTGTTCAATTGTACATACATTTTTTGAACAGATTCTGCTTGTGCAAAAGGACTTTCTGATTGAGCTACCATAATACCGCCTTTTTTAAGAGAACGTTTTACATTAGCATAAAATTCATCCGTAAATAAACCCTCTCCCGGCCCCATTGGGTCAGTAGAGTCAATCAAGACTATATCAAACATATTTTCCTTATCTTTAATATATTCGATAGCATCTTGAACAAGTATTTCACATTTTGGATTATCTAATTCGCACGCAATAGTAGGAAGATATTTTTTACAAGCATCAATAACCATTCCATCTATTTCACAAAGTACAACTTTTTCAACAGTATTATGTTTAAGAACTTCTCGAATTGTTCCGCCGTCTCCACCGCCTATTACTAATACTGTTTTTGGATTTGGATGCTGCATCATTGGAATATGTGCTATCATTTCGTGATAATGCCATTCATCACCTTCTGTTGTCATCATTAAATCATCCAATGTCAATACTCTGCCTAATGTTGAGTCTGTTTCAAATATTTCTACTTTTTGAAATTCTGATTTATCAGAAAATAATGTTTCTCCACGTTTTATAGCTATTCCATAACCGTTTGGTGTTATTTCCATATAATATTTTTCTTGTGTTAATGTCATTTTATCTCCTTTTATCAAATATTATTTACTATTTTAGAACTTAATATTTCCACTCAATATATGTATATGCAAGTGAAAAACTTCTTGTCCTGCATCTTTACCTGTATTAATCAAAGTTTTAAATGATTTAATTCCCTCTTGTACAGTTACTTTTTTAACAACTGACATAAGTTTTCCAATTAATTCTTCGCTACATTCATTCAAATCAGCAACGTGTTCTTTTGGAACAACTAATAAATGAACATCCGCTTTTGGATTAATATCTTTAAAAACCACTGCATTGTCATCTTCATAAACAAATTCTGTACCAAAATCACCATTTATAATTTTACAAAAAATACAATCTGTCATATTTCTCAACTCCTTATTCTTTTATTATTTAAT
Source organism: uncultured bacterium (assembly GCA_902797985.1). GTDB lineage: Bacteria > Cyanobacteriota > Vampirovibrionia > Gastranaerophilales > Gastranaerophilaceae > UBA2883. The sequence goes on along the minus strand of CADBUZ010000014.1, from coordinate 32,517 downwards.
ATAACATGATAGAATAAAATTATGCATAAATATTTTAAAGAATCTTATTTTATAACAATTTTAGGAATAATATTAGCTTATTTTTGGGGTGAACACGTTTCCAATGGTGCAGGTTGGATTAGTGTTTTTATAGCATTAGTACTGGGAATTTTAGAAGTTAGTTTATCATTTGATAATGCTGTTGTAAATGCTACTAAATTAAAAACAATGACTCCAAAATGGCGACATAGATTTATTACTTGGGGTATCGCAATAGCTGTTTTTGGAATGAGATTTTTATTTCCATTGTTAGTTGTTTCTATTTTTGCAAAATTAAATATTTTAAAAGTATTAGATATTGCGCTTAATAATGCACAACAATATGCCTTTTACCTTCATCAAACACACGCAACAATTGTGACCTTTGGCGGAACATTTTTATTGATGTTATTTTTAGGATTTTTCTTAAATCCGAAAAAAGAACTTGATTGGATTAAACCAATAGAAAAAATTATGAAAAAAGCTCCCGGCGGGAAATTATTAGATACATTAATTACTTTAGCTGTTTTAGATGTTGTGCAAATGATACAACCTCCACCTTTACACTTAAGTGTTACAATATCCGGACTTGCAGGAATTTTAACCTATTTAGGAATAGATTCAGTATCAAGAAAACTTGAAGAATTAGAACAAAAATATAACGGAAAAACAGATGAAAATTGTTCTTCCACAAACTGGAAAGCTTGTTCAGGATTAATTAGTTTTATGTATTTAGAATTAATCGACGCATCTTTTTCACTTGACGGAGTATTAGGAGCATTTGCACTAAGTCACGATATTATAATTATTACAATTGGCTTGGCAATAGGTGCAATGTTTGTAAGGTCTTTAACAATAATGTTTGTAGAAGAAGGAACATTAGACGAATTTATTTATCTTGAACATGGCGCACACTGGGCAATTGGAGCTTTGGCAATTTTAATGTTTATCTCAACTGTTAAACCGGTGCCAGAACTTGTAACAGGACTAACAGGAGTTGGATTTATTTTTGGTGCTTTAATATCCTCAATAAAAGCAAAAAAATCGACTCCGTAGAGCCGATTTTTTAATCCTAATTTCTTCCTTGTAATTTTCCTTGCGTTGTTTTGTCCTAAATTCCTTAGCTTCTTCGCTTTTCTTAATCCAATAAAGCCGCCAATTTTTCTGCCGTTTCGTTTGCACGTGCCACGTTTCTTACTCGATTCTTGTGCATATACGTGCGTAATGCTTCTCTAATCAATTCTGATCTTGATCTGTTTTCTCCTGCTGCAACGTTATCAATTTCATCTAGAAAACGTTCAGGCATGGAAATCAATACTCTTGCCATTAATTTCTCCTTATATAAAATTGTCCTCGTGAATATATTCTCTGTATATATTAATTAAGATAAAAGTATATAAAAAATTGCTAAAAGCACATGACTTTTGTTAACATTTTGTTACAAATCAGCTTCTTCTCCCATTTCATCAATCATTTGCTGAATTAGAGCTTCTTCCTCTTCTATTTCTTTTGCGTGGATAAAATGTCTTTGAACCCCCAATTCAGAATACATTTTTAATTCTGCACGTTTTTCTTCTTCTATATATAGTTCTTTTTGCTTCTCTTTATGTTTTTCAAGGACCTTAACTTTTTGCTCACATTCGACCAATTTTTGAATTTCTATTTTCAATTCATCTTCGGCAGCTTGGCGTTCTTGTTCCAAAATTTCAGCTTTATCCCAAAGGTGATGCAAGTATTTATCATAATATTCCATCATAGTATATTCTGCCGTACGTTTAGCGGTTGACACTTGCATAATTTCTTGTTTATTTTGTTCAACTTTTTGTTCAGCCAACCTTAATTTTTGTTGAGCTTTTTGAACAACAGTTTCTTGCTTTTCTTTCTCCCTAATTCTGAAATCAAGCATTTTTTGCAATCTATATCTAAAAGGCATTATTTATTCCTCGAGTTCACGTTTTATTTCTTCAACAGAAACGTGTTTGATTTCAGAGTTGTCATCTTTTTTAAGGTATACGTCTTTAATTCCTGATTGAACAATAAATCTTTTGCATAATATACAAATGAAGTTATGTCCATAGATGTACATAGTAGCACCTTTACAGCGATCTTGACCTGCTTGAATAATCGCATTTTGTTCAGCATGAATAGAACGACAAGTTTCATAGCGTGTACCTGATTCAATATTGTTTGTTATTCTGTAGCATTCACCGCGTTCATAACAAGATTCAACACCTGAAGGAGTTCCGTTATAGCCTGTTGCTTTTATTTTTTTATCATCACCAACAATAACCGCTCCAACTTGTGCCCTCAAACAGTTTGACCTTGAAGAACATGTTTTTGCTAAATCTAAAAAATAATCTATCCAAGGTTTTATCGCCAATTTTTTACTCCCGACTTATATCTATCTTAATTATATCATAATGAATTAAAGTTTAAAATCACCATTTTTCTTGATATGCTCAACAAGTCCGCCGTCTTCCAATAATTTAATCATAACAGGAGGCAATGGTTCTATGGCAATCATTGTTCCTTTGGTTAAGTTGTTGATATAACCTTTTTCAATATCTAAATCTAATTCATCTCCTGCATCAATACCATCCGTATCACATTCAATAGCAAGTAGTCCGATATTTATGGCATTTCTATAAAAAATTCTTGCAAACGACTTAGCGAGTACTGCGCCCACACCTGCTATTTTAATAATTTGAGGTGCGTGTTCTCTTGATGAACCGAGCCCAAAATTATTACCGGCAACAACAAAATCACCTTTTTTCATTCTGGATGCAAAAGTTTCATCAGCATCTTCCAAAACGTGTTTTGAAAATTCTTCTAAATTAGAACGAAGGTGGAATAATCTCCCCGGTGCTATATGGTCTGTTGAAATGTTATCCCCGAATTTAAATGCTGTTCCCTTCATTATGTTGCCTCCACTTATTTTTAATCTATTAATATGAATTTTAAAACAAAGTTAGTTGTTTTTCAAAATGTTTTTTCAAAAAAGATTTTCTATGATATTTTGTCAATCCATATTTGTCAATTGCATCTAAATGTGCTTTAGTCAAATAACCTGCATTTTGCCTCCACAAATACTGTGGAAATTCTTTATCAAGTTCTTGCATATATCTATCACGAGTCACTTTTGCAAGGATGCTTGCTGCAGCTATAGATGCAGATTTTCCATCTCCTTTAATTATATATTCTTGAGGATAATTAAACTCTTTTATCAATTTATTCCCGTCAACAATAACAATTAAATCTTTACTATCAATCCTATTAATAACACTTTCACATGCCAGCTTCATTGCTTTTAGTGAGCAATTCAGGATATTAAATTTTTCTATGTCTTCTACTTCAACACATATAGTTTCATTTATTGTTTCATTCTTAATAAAATCATACAAATATTCTCTTTTCTTAGCAGAAAGCTGTTTAGAGTCATTAAGAGGCGAAAGTTTTTCGAGCAAACTGGGAGTTAATTTTTCAAAATAAACTGCACTTGCAAACACACCACCTGCCGCAGGACCTCTACCCGCCTCATCTGTTCCGATTACAGTTTTATTATATTTTTTATCAAATTCAAAAAGATTGTTAGTCATAACCGTTTTTATTCTAACATGTCTATTTATCTCTAACAATAAGGTATTTTAAAGCAATTAAATTTATTAAGTAGAAAATAACAAATTGTTTTAATTTTTCAATTATTTTTAGTAACTAAACAGCTTCTCCACCAACAAATTGGACTCCGAATTTTGTTCTGAATAAATATCTTACTGTATCGCCTTGTACTTCATGCATCATGTTATTATATAAATCATAAGCTTCTTTTTTGTATTCAATCAATGGATCTTTTTGTCCATAAGCACGTAATCCAATACCGTCTTTTAGCATATCAATATTGTGCAAATGGTCAATCCATTTATTGTCAACAACTCTCAACAATACATCTCTTTCTAAAGAGCGCATTATATTATTTTCAGAATACAATTCTTGAGGAACAAAATCTTGTTCATATTGTGACATAACATCATTATAAAATGTTATTATTTCTGTTTCATGATCTCTATAAGCATTATTCATAGCTTCTCTTAACTTGTCATACATTTCTGAATAACGCATCCCTTTTATATCTTCAACTTTAATATAATCAATTTGTGGAACGGTTGAATGTAATTCTCTGACCATAGCGGATAAATCATCTTGAATATATTCTTCCGGATTTTGTTCAGGTGTTATGTAACTTTTCATCAATCTGTCAAGTTCTTTATCCATCATGTATAAAATATCTTCAGAGAGGTTATCTTGATTAAGAACACGTTTTCTTTGTGCATAGAATTTTTCTCTTTGAATATTCATAACATCATCATATTCTAATACACTTTTACGAACATCAAAATGATATGTTTCAACTTTTCTTTGTGCAGACTGAATTTGGCGAGTTATAAGAGGAGATTCTATTGCCATATCCTCTTCAACATTAAGCATATTCATAATACTAACTAATTTATCCCCACCAAAAATTCTCATAAGATTATCTTCTAACGATAAGAAAAATCTTGTTGAACCGGGGTCGCCTTGACGAGCTGCACGTCCTCTTAACTGGTTATCAATACGTCTTGATTCATGTCTTTCCGTACCGATTACATGTAAACCACCTGCTTCTACGACTTGTTCGTGTTCTTTTTCTGTAATTTCACGAGCTTCTTTAAGTGCTTGATTTTTCTTTTCTTCGTAATCTTCATCCGTTTCAGGTGTAATTCCTTTGGTATCCAACATATCTTTTGCTAAATATTCAGCATTACCACCTAACAAAATATCTGTACCACGACCTGCCATATTCGTAGCTATTGTAACTGCTCCGACACGTCCTGCTTGTGCAATTATATAAGCTTCTTTTTCGTGATATTTTGCATTCAATACGTTATGTTTTACACCTTTTTTCTTTAATAATTTAGAAAGTAATTCTGATTTTTCGATACTGATTGTACCGACCAAAACAGGTCTGCCGAGCTCGTGTTGAGCTATAATATCATCAACAACGGCATTGAATTTTGCTCGTTCTGTTTTATATATTACATCAGGATAATTTATTCTTATATCTTTTTTGTTTGTAGGTATAACCGTAACTTCAAGATTATAAATTTTTCCAAATTCAGCTTCCTCTGTCATTGCAGTACCGGTCATACCTGACAATTTCGGATAAAGTCTGAATAAATTTTGAAAAGTTATACTTGCTAAAGTTTGAGTTTCGTCTTGTATTTTAACGTGTTCTTTTGCTTCAACTGCTTGATGAAGCCCGTCTGACCAACGACGCCCTTCCATTAAACGTCCGGTAAATTCATCTACAATCATCACTTCGCCATTTTTAACAACATAATCCGTATCTTTTACGAACAATTCTTTTGCTTTTAATGCTTGTAAAAGATGATGTGCAAATTGATTGGAAATGTCGAATAAATCTTTACAGCCGATAAGTTTTTCGGCTTTATCGATACCTTCTTCTGTTAAGATAACATTTTTATTTTTTTCATCAACTTCATAATCAACATCTTTTGTAAGTTTTGGTGCAATTTTTGCCATTAATTTATATGTATCAGCTGATTTTTCAAGTTTTCCGCTAATAATTAATGGTGTTCTTGCTTCGTCAATCAAAATACTGTCAACTTCGTCGATTATTGCGTAATTATATGGTCTTTGTACAAGCATATCATTACTTGTAGCCATATTATCTCTAAGATAATCAAACCCAAATTCATTATTTGTTCCGTATGTGATATCGCATGCGTATGCGTTGCGTTTATCTTCGTATTCAGAATATCCTCTGTTTTCTGCAAGTATTACACCTACAGTTAAACCTAAAAATTTATAAATCCTTCCCATCCATTCACTATCACGTTTTGCCAAATAATCATTTACTGTAATAACGTGAACACCTTTTCCGGTTAAGGCATTTAAATATGCGGGAAGTGTTGCCACAAGCGTTTTCCCCTCACCTGTTCTCATTTCTGCAATCTGACCATTATGTAAAAAATATCCGCCCATTAACTGAACATCAAAATGACGCATATTTAAAACTCTTTTTGCCGCTTCTCTGACTGTTGCAAATGCTTCCGGCAATATTTTATCCAATGCTTCTTTTTCTAATTTTCTATCTTCTTTAAAATCTTTTGAGGTTTGTCGTTCTGATAAAATTTGTTTAAATTCGTCTGTTTTTGCTTTCAATTCATCATCTGATAATTTTTCAAACTCAGGTTCTAATGCATTAATATGATCTATTATTCCTGCAATACTTTTTATTTTTTGTTCGTTTGAACCACCTAATAATTTTATTAAAAAATCTAACATATAACCATAATCCCCATGTCCATTATGACTATAATATCACGAAAATCTTAATTTAAAAGTATCCGAGTGTTTAAAATGATTATTCTGAATAATTTTCTGCTTTTATCTCAAAAATTTTAATGTCACTGTTTGCTTTCTTAATTCTATTTATATAAACACGTTCTTCAGGGTTTTTAATAATTATTGCCACAGCAGGCTTTTTCCCTGTCATTTTAGAATAGTACATTGCCTGACCGATAGACTCTGCCCATTTTTTAGCCCAATCATATTCTATTGCATATTCATCCGTTAAACAATCAACCCTTGTTCTGTCAGATAATTGATATTCAACTATTCCTTTACAGTACATATTTACATAATCCGCTTCTTTCATATGTGACGATTTTTTATGCGGATAAAATTCTTTTATTGTTGTATTTTCTTGCTTATAAAATATTGCGCACAATATTCCTATAACTAAACAAATTATTCCTATAAAATCTAATTTCTTTTTCCTAGCCATAACAAAAAGTTTAGCATAAAATAAAGTTTTATATAATTTATATTGTACAATATTATTAGGTGATATTATGGATTTTCTAAATAAATTATTAAACCCATTTAAAAATAATGACAGACAATATAAAGATTTATCAAAGGATAGCAAACAAGTAATTCCAAATCCTCCGAGTGAGTTGCTTTTATATTGCAGAGATATCGCAGGCGAACAAATCCAAAAACATATGGCAATTCTTAATGATTGCAAATGGATTAGAGCCGAATATACTTATCCTGCATTTGATAGTATGAATTTTATATATAAAAATAAAATTTTTTCTGTTGTTATTGATATCCAAGATAAAAACGAAAAGTCATATTTGCCGGAGGAATACAAAAAAAGACAATTATATGCATCAAAAAATTATAATTTAATACCTTGCAAATTTCCTGTTATTGTTCCTGATCCACACAATCCTGAAGTCGATAAAATAAAACCAAAGTCTAACGGCTGGAATTTATACAATACAGAAACAAATGAAGAAATAATTCCCGAACATCTTGCAACAGTTGAAAAAATAGAAATGTCTGAATGGGAAATGCATAATTTTGGAATAAGATTTGTAATAAAATATTTATTATCACAAAATATAAAAATTCATTCCTTCCAAGATACTCTGGAAGTTGATCCTCAAATATGGTTTGAAGATAAAAATGGAAACAAATGCTGGCTTATTGTTCGTTGTGAAAAATTAGCAGAAAAAGAAGTTAAAAAACCGCCTAAATTAAATGAAATCATCAGAAGATGTTTTAAGCATGAAGGCTATTTTGCAGGAATAAATCTATGTCCTGTAAATGATAAAAATTTATATCGTGGTGAAAATATTAAAATAGAATTTAACGGAATTGAAAAAATTCATTCAATTATATAAAAGAAAACTTATGGAAACTAAATTAATAAATAATAACAGCGAAAACTTAATAACCTTTTTAACAGGATGGGGATGCGATGCCAATCAATTTGATTTTATGATTTCCGATAATTATGATGTTTTAATTTGTTATGATTACACAAATTTAGATTTTAATTTTGATTTTTCAAAATACAAAAATCATTATCTTATAACTTTTTCAGCCGGAGTATTTATAGCAGGCATATTAAAAAATAAATTACCGTTGTTTAAAAAAACTATTGCCGTTAACGGCAACCCTAAAGCTTATGATGAATATTTCGGACTAAGACAGGAAATAGTGGACATTTTTAATGGTGTGACAAAAGAAAATGCTCTCGATTTTAGAAGAAAATATCTGGTTTATAATGATGAAGAATTTAGATTATTTAATAAAAACCAATCCTTGAGAACTTTTGACAGTTGCAGAGAAGAATTATTATCATTAAAAAAATATGGAATGAAAAAACCTTTAGCTATGAATTTTGATATTGCTGTGCTTAGTCAAAATGATAAAATATTTTTTCCGAGCAGACAAAAAGAATATTGGGAAAATAAATCAAAATGTATATATTTAGAAAACTCGGCACATTTTCCATTTTTTACGTTAAATAAATATGAAACTATTTTGAATTTATAGCTAAATTTATTATTTTGAGTTTTAATTTACTTTTATCTCTTTTCAAACTATAATAATAATATGAATTTACTGGGTGAAAAACAAAAAACAAAGCTTTTTTCTAATTCAGATTTAGATGAGTTAAATTTGGATTGTTATATAAAAAAGTTTTCCAATGATAAAATAACCCTATCTCTCGGACAAAATCAAAAAGAAGATTTTTCTGATTTAATAGTTGGAGATGATGCAGATATAAAAGTTTTTACCCCAAACGGTATTGTTATCTTTACATCAGAAATTGTTAAAATAATTTCTGATAGAGAGATAGAAATTTCCTTTGATGAAAACAATGCAAAAGTAGAAAACACAAGACAAAATCCGAGATATGAAACTAATTGCCCAATCACTATTTTTAGACCATTAAAAGGAAATATAGAATCACATTTATTAGATATTAGCGTTCGGGGTTTGAAATTTTATTCGGATATTCCTTTAGATGTAAATTCAGAATTTGAAATAATGTTGTATTTATCGGATACTATTGGTAAAATAATATTAACGGGTAAAGTTTTAGACAAAAACGGATTACCGGAAGGTGTCCATAGGATGTTAATAGAAGAAATATCCTATGCAGACAGACAAAAATTAGTTGACTATTGTATGTCATTGGCCAAATAAGACAGGAATTAAATGCATGAATAATATTATAGAAAATGAATCATCAGATGAAAAAAATAACAGACAAGATAAAGTAAAAAAGGCAATTGAACGTTGTCAGCTTGACCTGCAAAAAGAGCCAAATAATGCTAATCTTCATATGAGATTAGGAGATTTATATCTTGAATGGCATTTAGATATTTTTAACTCTTGTCAGTATATTGATGAAGCGATTACAGAATACCAATGTGCATTGGAAACAGCTATCAATTCTTCTGAGATATATTATAAAATAGGTCGTGCTCAATTTTACAAAGGTGATTTGGATAAAGCTATTAATTACCTTAATATGGCTATTGATCAAAATAAAGAATACGCGGATGCTTATTACGTTTTAGCAGAAACCTATACCAGAAAAGCATATTTCTTTGAAGCTATTCAAGCCGCTAAACAAGCTGTTAAATATAAACGTTTTAGAAATTCAAGAGCACACTTTTTATTACATAAGTTATATCAGGCAAGTTCTTTTAAAAACTTTAAAGAAAGCTGTAAAGCTAAATTTGAACATCTGTTAGCTATTATGACTTTCTTATTGGATAAAAAAGCAATACTTTCAGTGATGAAAACGATATCATATCTTCAATTCATGCCGGTTTTGTTTTTGACATTTTATTATATTCAAATAAGAAGACTTGATACTGCTGTTGATTTATATATAAAAACAATAGATAAAGCACCCGGATTTGTACCATTATATTGTCTTTTAGGAGATGCATATTTAGCAATGGGACATTTTGAAGATGCTATTACTGAATATAAAATGGCAATATGGTTAGATAGTTTAAATATTCCGGCATACAGACACTTAAGCCAAGCATATGAAGAACAAGGTGACTATGATAGAGCTATAGAAACATATCAAAAACTTATTTCTATTATGCCTACTGTTCCTGATTTTCATTCAAATTTAGCTAATTTGTATTACATAAAAGGTGAATTTAAACTTGCTGTTGCTCAATATCAAACAGCTATTACTTTAAATCCTAATAAACGTTGGACAAGTATTATTGCTCAAACTTTAGGTTTTGTATATCAAGAAAATCAAAACGATTTAGATGCAGCTATTTGTGCATACCAAAATGCTTACACTATGACTCCGGAAGATATTGATATTTATATTAATCTTGGAAGTGCTTTTTACGATAAAGAAGATTTTGATAACGCTTTATCCGTATATAGAAAGGCATTAGAGCTTGATCCTACCAATGCAAAAATACACTGTAATTTAGCATTTTTGCACTGGGGTAAAGGAAACACAAATGAAGCAATAAAAGAATATGAATTGGCTATAAAATATGATGAAACTTATGACATTGCTTACAATAATTTAGGTGTTATTTATCTTGATGATTTAGGCAGAGTACAAAAAGCGATTGAATTGTTTAAAAAATCTGCTGAATGCAACCCTAACTATGCACTTGCTCATTTTAATCTTGCCCGTGCTATTACAATTGTTGGAGATAAGATAGAAGCAGCTAAATTATATCAAATTGCACAAGACATCAATAAAGTAACTAACGAAATTGACCCTCAAGATATCGTCGATAAAATTAATAACTTATTCTCATAATAATACAATTTATTAATTAAATCTAATTATATGGGCGTTTAACAATAAGAGGAGTGTCTTTTGGCATAAAGGTGTATCTTAAACCTAAATTAGCTATTACAAAGAAAAATTCCAATTCTTCCCCTGGGGCAACATCTAAGTTCTCAAAAGGGATACAAATATCAATTTTATCATTATAATCTATATTAAATTGAGGAGCATCAATAAGCGTCCAAAGATTATCTGCCATTGCTTTTGATAAAAATGACGGATAAATATTATTATTTATTAAAGTTATTAAAAGTTCATTATGATATTTTGTTTTTAATAACGGAAAAACAATTTCTGTTCTATTAGAAACTCTTATACTTGAACAAGTTTGTTTAGTAGTATTATTTTTTGTATATATATAAAATTGGGGTACTTTTGGTTTTTTCTCATCTTGTTCTTTAAAATTAGGATTTAATTCTAATTTGAAATACAAATTATCATTATCAAAACCATAGTTAATATTGTCGAAAATTTTACTTTCTTGAAAAACAGGACCATCAACCAAATCAATACTATCAGAGAAAAGCCAATTAGAATCGTTTGGTAAATCTAAAATACTAACACCTGAATTTTCATAAGCAGTGTCAATGATAGAAACATCTAAATATTCAGGATAATTTTCACCTAAAAATTTATATGCATTTTTGAGGTGTTCTCTAAATAGGAAATCAAAAACGTTATCTTGACCTGAATTGTTTGGTTCTCCATACCACCAGAACCAGTCACTACCTTCAGCAATACGCAATTCTCTTAATGATTTTGGAATATTATCATCATATGGTCTATCTTTAATAATTTTTTGAATGTCATTTCTCACATTATTTAAAAGTTGCCAAGCAAGATTTTTTACAGGATCACCAATCCAATAACTAAAACTTTGATTAATCCACGAACCTGATTTAATTTTGTTTAATGTTTTTTTAGCTCTTTCTCTTGAAATAAATTCACTTATTAAAACCGTTTCTATTGAATTATCCTGTGTAATTTTTGAATATAGTGAATTTAAGAAATCATTACCGTCATTAGGATAATTTTCCCAACAATTTTCACCATCTAGCGCAATTGTCAAAAGATGAGTATTATCCGGTGATACCAAAAGTTTATTCTGTATTGATTTTATTTTGTTATATAAATCATTAGATGCAGTATAGGTATCGATATTACAATATTCGAAATTTATCAAATTAGGGATATGAGAATCTCTAAAAATTATATCAATATTTTCATTGTTAGGCGAACTGTATTTATACGTTTTGAGCAAATAATAAGGATCTTCAAGGTTTCCTTTAAAATCTCTTATGAACTCAAAATTAATACTTTTTGAAAGAATGGTTTCATCAGAAATAGTCCACTTAACGCCTTCTTGAGCAAATAAGTTTAAAACTTTATCGGTAAGGCAATATTCAGAAGCCCACATTCCTTTAGGACGAACACCAAAAACTTCTTCAATTCTATCGAGTGCTGATTTAACTTGATAATGAGCATCTTCTTCCAAATTTAAATTCATAGGAAGATTTTCATGTGTGTGCAAATTTTTTGCTGATGTTTCATAATCACACAAAATCGGCATAATTGGGTGATAATAAGGGCTGGTTGTTAACTCTATTCTTCCTTCCTTTATGTATTTTTTGTATGTTGGAATAATTTCTTTTGCGATTTCTTTATGAATTTCTATTATTTTAATTCTGTCTTTTAAGGTATAATTATGCCCTTTTTTAGCCAATCTTTCTACATCAGGATATTTCTCATAATGGGTAGGATCAATCCAAGAGAGATTAAAAAGCGCCATTAAATCAGAATATTCTTGTGTTGTAAAATCATCTGTTGTAATTGAATTTGTTGAAAAACGTTTTTTAAACAATTTTCTATATGTCGGATATTGATAAACCATTGTTTCATATTTAGAATTAAAGAAATTATTTATAATATATTCTTTATCACTTTCCGTAAGCTTTTCAACATCAGAGATAGTCAAAGTTGAATGAATATCAGTAAATCCTTCTTCTGTATATTGAATAAGCGCATCTAAAAGTGCAGGAACAATGTTTATATTTAATTTTAATTTTGGATATTTATCCAATATCTGTACCATATCCAAATAGTCTTTAACAGCATGCAGCCTTGCCCATGGCATAAGAAAAACACCATCTAATTCATATACGGGTTGGTGCATATGCCAATAAAACGCAACGGACAAATTTTTTCCGGATATATTTTCCATAAAATCATTATAGCAGATTATTTAGATAAATAAAGTTTTTGTTAAATATACTAAAATAACAAGAAATTTATTTATTAAAAAAATTTTAACTTTTTGAAATATCTTTACATGCCCTGTGTTTATGGTATCATGGTAGAAAGATAGGGGAAAAGGAGAAGGATTTTGACTCAACAAAACATGTTTGAAGACGGGAAAATCGTTCCTGTAAATATAAGAGAAGAAATGAAAAGATGCTATATCGACTATGCAATGTCGGTTATTGTGGGGCGTGCATTACCGGATGTTCGTGACGGTTTAAAACCTGTTCACAGAAGAATTTTATTCGCAATGAACGAACTTGGTATGACACCTGACAAACCGTTCAAGAAATGTGCTCGTATAGTTGGTGAAGTTTTAGGTAAATATCACCCTCACGGTGATAGCTCTGTATACGATGCACTTGTTCGTATGGCACAAGACTTCAACACAAGATATCTTACAGTTGACGGACACGGAAACTTTGGTTCTGTTGACGGTGACGGCGCTGCAGCTATGCGTTATACAGAAGCTCGTATGCATAAGATTACCCAATCAATGCTTGCTGATATTGATTGCGAAACAGTTGATTTCACTCCTAACTTTGACGGTTCTTTGCAAGAACCATCCGTTCTTCCTGTTAGACTCCCTATGTTATTATTAAACGGTGTTTCAGGTATTGCAGTTGGTATGGCAACAAACATTCCTCCACATAACTTATGTGAAGTTGTTGACGGTACAATTGCATTAATTGACAATCCGAACATTACTGTTGAAGGACTTATGGAGCATATTAAAGGCCCTGACTTCCCTACAGCAGGTACAATTATTGGTTTAGGAGATATTAAACAAGCTTACGAAACCGGTCGTGGTTCTATCAAAATGTCTTCTGTTGCTACAATTGAAGAAATTGCAGGTGGCGGAGGACGTCAATCAAGAACAGCTATTGTTGTTACTGAAATACCTTATCAAGTTAACAAAGCTCAGCTTATTGAAAAAATTGCTGATTTGGTTAAAGAACAAAAAATTAATGGTATCTCTGACTTGAGAGATGAATCTGACCGTTCAGGTATGAGAATAGTTATTGAACTTAAACGTGATGCTAATCCTGATGTTGTTAAGAATAACTTGTTCAAATACACCCAACTTTCAACTACGTTTGGTGTGAACATGGTTACACTTTGCGGTCAACAACCTCGATTGTTAAACCTATATGAAGTGTTGAGTGCCTTTGTAGAACATAGAGTTGAAATTGTTACTCGCAGAACAATTTATTATCTCAAAAAAGCTAAAATGCGTGCGCATATCTTAGCAGGTTTATTGATTGCGCTTGGCTCTTTAGATGAAGTTATTGAACTTATTAAAAAATCTAAAACAACTGAAGATGCCAGAGTTGGTTTGATGACTAAATTCGGTCTTGATATTGATCAAGCTAATGCAATCTTAGAAATGCAATTAAGAAGATTGACCGGTTTGGAACAAGACAAAATTAAAAACGAATACGAAGATTTACAAAAGAAAATTGCAGAATACGAAGCTATTCTTGCGGACAGACAAAAAGTTCTTAATATTATTAAAACAGAACTTCTTGAAGATAAAGAAAAATATGGTGATGACAGAAAAACACAAATTCTTCCTGAACAAGGTGAAGTCACTATAGAAGATTTAACACCAAATACACCTATGGCTGTATTTATTACTCGTCAAGGATATCTAAAACGTATAAGTTTAGACACTTTTGAACGACAAAATCGTGCAACCAGAGGTAAAAGTGGTATGAAAACTAAAGAGGATGATGATATTGAACACTTCTTTACTGCTATGATGCACGATAAAGTATTGTTCTTCTCTTCTAAGGGTGTTGTATACAGCTTAAATGTTTATGATTTCCCTGAAGGTGGTCGTCAGGCTAAAGGGTTACCAATTGTTAATGTATTACCGATTGGACAAGACGAATCTATTACTGCCGTTGTTCCTATTAGTAATTTTGATCCTAATACAAATCTTATTATGTTAACTCAAAACGGTTCTATTAAGAGAATTGAATTAGAAAACTTTACTAATATCAGAAGAACAGGTATAATCGCAATTTCATTAACAGAAGGTGACAAATTAAATTGGGTTAAACTTGCACAGCCAAATGATGAAATTATTATTGGTACATCTTGCGGTATGGCTATTAGATTCCCTATTTCTGATCTCAGACCTTTAGGAAGAAGCGCAAGAGGTGTTACTGCAATGAAGTTAAGAACAGGTGATAAGCTTATAGGCTGTGACATTGTTCCTTCTAACTATGATGCTGATTTACTTGTTGTAACTTCTGACGGGTTTGGAAAACGTACAAAATTATCTGAATTTAGAAGTCAAAACAGAGGCGGAATCGGTTTGATTGCGGCTAAATTCAAATCTGCTCAATCAAGATTGGTTGCTCTGACAATTGTTGAAGAAGATGATGAAGTTATGATGGTAACAGCTAACGGTATTGTTACACGTATCAAAGCTAATTCAATTTCTCAACAAGGCAGACCTGCAACAGGTGTAAGAGCTCAAAATCTTGTTGATAACGATTCTGTTGTATCAGTAGAAAAAATTGTTAATCCTGCCAAAGGTCATGAAGGTGATGATGCGGCAGAGGAAACTTCTGAATCTGATTCAACTGCAGAACAAGGCAAAATAGAATTAACTGTTGAACCTGAAACAACAGAAGAATAAAAATAGTTATTTTTAAAACAAAGAGGTTGTTCAATAATTGACAACCTCTTTATTATTTTAGTTAAGATGAAAATATACTACCTAACGGGGTGTTATTTAAAATATTATTCCCCAGTCGTCCGACTAAGCTATCTGAGCCATTCTTACAAATATCATACAAAGCGTACCCCGGTATTAATGACGTTAATGCAGCCTTTTCCATACCATCACCATCGACCAATGTTTTTATCGCTGCATGACCAACTCCAACCACAGGATTTGATACAGTTAACAATGGATGCGAATCAATTTTACCATCCTCAGACGTCATAATGGAAATCGGCGTATTATTATACAAATTTGTACCCAATCTTCCGACTAAGCTATCAGAACCATTTGTAAAAATATCGTACAAAACGTACCCCGGCACTAACGATGTTAATGCCGCTTTTTCTATGCCATCGCCTTCTGTTAATGTTTTTATCGCTGCATGACTGACTCCAACTGCCAGATTGGCAGGAATTAGTAAGGGATTAGAATCCCCAAAAGATGTTCCACTCATAATTTTTTTCCTCACTTAATTTCCAAGTAATACAAATACATAAAGTTTTTTTTGCGGAATTAATTGCCCACAAATAAAATTTTATTAATAAATCTTAATAAAATTAAGTAAGTTATTAAATGAGCAACTAATTTAATAATTTTATCAAAATGTCCTAAAAAATATATTTATAGTATATTAAAGTTATGAAAATATTATCAGGATTATCATTAGAAGAAATAACTAAATTTGTAGAAGAAATGAATGCTTCTAAGTTTCGTGCTAAACAAATCCATAACTGGATATATTCAAAATCCGTATCCACTATTGATGAAATGACTGATTTAGCCAAAACATTTAGAGAAGAACTTAAACAAAAAGCATTAGTAACAAATTCAAAAATCAAAGTTAAACAAGAAAGCTCAGACGGAACATTAAAATATTTGATAGAATATCCGGACGGGCAATGTGTGGAAACAGTTTTAATGAGATTTGATAATCGTGCTAATTTAACGGCTTGTGTAAGTTCACAAGTTGGATGTGCAGTTAATTGCTCTTTTTGTGCAACAGGGAAACGTGGTTTTATCAGAAATCTATCTTATCAAGAAATAATTGAACAAGTTTTAACCATACAAAGAGATACAGGATTAAAAGTAACAAACATTGTCTTTATGGGACAAGGTGAACCTCTTTTAAATCTTGAAAATGTTCTTAAAGCAATCGAAATTTTTAACAACGATTTTCAAATAGGTGCAAGAAGAATAACAATATCTACGAGTGGTATTATTCCAAAAATAAATGAACTTGCAAAACATGAACTACAATCCACTTTAGCCATTTCTTTGCACGCACCAACTCATGAAATTCGTAAAAAAATTATGCCTATAGAAGAAAAATATCCTCTTTCTCATCTTAAACCTGCATTGCTAAACTACATAGAACAAACAGGCAGACGAATAACTATAGAATATATTTTAATTAAAGATTTTAACTCAGATATAGAAACAGCTAAAAATCTTGCATATTTCTTAAAAGATATAAAATGCAATATCAATTTAATCCCATACAATGACGTAACCTCTACAGGATACACAAAACCATCAAATAATGAAATTATGAAATTTAAATATTTATTAGAACATTCCGGTAAAAAAGTAACTGTTCGTTTAGAACGTGGTGCAGATATAGATGCAGCCTGCGGTCAACTATCCGGCAAATCATAGTATTTTTAAAATTTTTATTTATAAAAAGTTATATATACACTATTACTTTAGTACTAAAAATATTTAACCACTTGAATAATACATAAAGGTAAAACACTTTTTTAATTTATAGAGTAATCTTTTGTTAAGAAAAAGATTAAAACTACGTATCTGAAGTATAATAGGGTAAGGAGAAAACATGACATTTTGCAAGGAAAAATTATCACTAGATGAACTAATTAATACTATTAAATGCGGATGTAAAAATAAAGAATTAATTGGTTTAGAATACGAACGTTTACCAATTAATAAATATACTCAACACGCTATATCATATTATGGTGAATTTGGTGTTTGTGAGATATTAAAAGAATTTGCAAAAATTGATAACTGGGATTATATTTTAGACGAAAATGAAATTATCGGACTCAAAAAAATACATGATACCATTACTCTTGAACCAGGTTCTCAAGTAGAATTAAGTATTGAACCTCAAAAATCCGTAAAAAATATAAAATCAAAAATTGATGAAATAAATAATTCATTAATAGAAACATTTGAAAAATATGATGTTAAACTTTTAAACTATGGAGTTTACCCAAAATCTACCTATAAAAATATAAAAATAATCCCTAAAAAAAGATATAAATATATGGCGAATTATTTATGGGGGATATTATCAGATGTAATGATGAGAGAAACAGCTGGTATCCAAGTCGGGATAGATTTTAAAGATGAAGAAGATGCAATAAAGAAATTTAATCTTGCAAATAAACTTTCTCCATTTATAACTGCAATGTATGCGAACTCTAATATTAGAGGAGGAGTTGATACAGGTTATAAAAGTTTTCGAGCACTTGCGTGGTTAAACACAGATAATGAAAGATGCGGTTTTGCCACTAAATTTAAAGATAATATGACTTTTGAAGATTATATTAAAACCCTTTTAAATGTTCCGATGATTTATATTGTTAGAGATAACAAATATATTCATATTAATGGGAAAATCAATTTTAAACAGTTTATCAATAACGGTTGGGAAGGTTTTGATGCAACATTAGATGATTTTAAATTACATTCAAACCTTTATTTTCCGGAAATAAGATTAAGAAATTTCATAGAAATAAGAAACCACGATTGTGTTGATGAAAAATATATGTATTCATTACTTTCTATGTATAAAGGAATTTTTTATAACCCCGATGCATTATTAGAAACAGAAGAATTAATGAAAAAATTCACTTGTAATGATATTTCCGAATTTAGGTATAATGTTCCCAGATTAGGACTTGAAACAAAAGTAAAAAATACATATATAAAAGATGTTACGAAAGAAATTTTAACTATTGCCGAAAATTCTCTAAAATCACTATCAGATGAAGATTTAGAATTTCTCTATCCTATAAAAGAAATAAATGATAAAAATCTTACACCATTAGATATTATTTGATTTATAATGAATATCATAAGGAGAAATTTATGATATTAGTAACAGGCGGCGCAGGATATATTGGCAGTCATTGTGCTTTAACATTATTAGAAAAAGGTCATGATATCGTTGTTTTCGATAGTCTTGAATTAGGACATCAAGAAACAATTAATACTTTGAAAAATATCAATTCAAAAGGGAAATTTATTGATTTTATAAAAGGAAACCTTCAAAATTATGAAGATATAAACAATGTTTTTAGTAAACATAAAATTGATGCAGTTGTACATTTTGCAGCATTTTCACAAGTTGGTGAATCAGTAAAAAACCCGCAAAAATACTATTTTAATAATGTATATGGTTCACTAAATTTATTTAGGGCAATGCTTGAACACGACGTTAAAAAGATAGTATTTTCATCAACTGCCGCAACATATGGTGAGCCTGAATATACTCCAATTGATGAAAAACATCCGCAAAACCCAATCAATCCTTACGGAAGTTCAAAATTGATGATAGAACGTATTTTAGATGATTATGATAAAGCATATGGTTTAAAAAGTGTAAGACTAAGATATTTTAACGTTGCAGGAGCAGATAGTAAAAGTCGTATAGGTGAATGGCATGAGCCTGAAACACATCTTATTCCTAATATTTTAAAATCTACTTTCTCAGGCGGTAAAACCTTCCAAATGTTTGGAGATGATTATGATACAATAGACGGAACTTGTGTAAGAGATTATATTAATGTTGAAAATTTAATTAATGCACACATTTTAGCACTTGAATATTTAAATAACGGCGGAAAAACAAACTTTTTCAATCTTGGAACAACAGATGGGAATAGTGTAAAACAGGTATTTACTGCTTGTGAAGAAGTAACTCAACAAAAAATTCCGGTTGAATTAAAAGGCAGACGTGAAGGTGATCCTGCAACTCTTGTTGCTGATAATAAAAAAGCTATTGAAACATTAAAATGGATACCTGATAAATCTTTAAAAGATAGTGTCAATTCTGCTTATGAGTGGGAAAAAGTTTTACAAGATAAATATTATTAAAAGTTCTTATATAAAATCAATCTGGTTTTACAGAGAATATTTATTTTCAAATAATTATTATTTTTTACATAAACTGTTTTATATCTTCCGAAACAGTTGTTGTCGGGGTAATATCATATATGGTTTTTAATGTAGCTGTTAATGTTGGATTTAACATTACAGGAGTGCATTTACTCATATATATTTTATCAAACCCTAATTGCTTTAAATTTAACACCTGTGAAATTGTGTGCTTATCACATTTTGAAACAAATAACGATATTTTTGTATTATCTTTATTTATATATTGTTTTAAAATATTCCAAATTCTATATATCATATAAAAATCAGGAGCTGATTTTATATGAACAAAATTTTTAAAATTATGTTTTTCAGATAGTGAAATAACAAAAGTGTTTTCATCCAATTTTTTAATTAAATTTTCAAAATAATTTTTTTGTTCAACAGTGTGTTCTTCAGTTCCGACAATTATTATATTTTTATATTTATCAATATTGTCAATTAAACCCTGTAATTTATTTTCTAAATCTGATTGAGAACAACCTATTTTTACTGATTCTCTGGTTTTACCCGTTTTAAATCCACGAGCAGATAATGCAGAATTAATCAAGGCAGTATAATCATCATCTTTTATCTGTACAACCCCATGAGGGACAAAATTATCAGTAGTAAAAAGACGACCTCTATACAAATATTCAATGTTTTCAAGAGAATGCCTTGCAATTAAAATTGCTCCGGGAAAATTAGCAAAATCTAATAAACAGTACTCAATACCTTGCCCAAATTGTCCTTTTAAATTTTTATATTCTCTAAATTTCGGATAAGTATATGCGACTATCATTTCACCATGGGTATAAACATCTATATTTTTATTCTTCGTCGCATCTAATACTTTTTTAAGCTCTTGAATATTTGTACCTGCAACAAGTATTGCTTTATTTGGATATGTCGTATAAGAAACATCTGCCTCTGTTTGTTTACCAAAATAATTGGTTCTCGCCTCATAAATCTTTCGAGATAACATATAATCAATTTCTACAGCTTTATTTATTTTTTTAATCAAGATTTTTGAAGATAACTCCGGAAAATTAATAGTATTTAATAAATATAATATTTCTGAATATCCGCAACTGTCATTTATCCCAAAACTTTTTAGCTCAACTAAATTTATACATATACTTTTTAAGATAAGAAAAATTATTTCATAAAGATTTCTTTTCTCATCAGATATAGTTTTCAATTTTTTAGAAAATTCTTTTTCTCCTAATTGAATTAAATCCGTGATATTTAATTTACGGTTAAGTTTTATATTAGTTTTAACCTCTTTAGGTAAAATATTTCTATCTTTACAAATTCTTTTATACGTTTCTATAGATTCTATAATAATTGTTTTTAAATTAATAAGTGTTTGATAAAATTGTTTGTTTCCACTTTCCAAATTTGACATTAATCCTGACAAAGAATTAAGTATTATATCTTCTGTAGCACTATTTTTTACACCTAAATATTTTAAATGAAGTGTATAAAAAGCTAACTGTTTTAAATACATAACTAATACTTCTCTAAGAGAAGAAGTTCTCGGATTAATAGAACAAATCCCTTTAGAAATACAGCTGTCATATTGATAATCTTCGTGATAGTTATAAAACATACAATTATTATTAAAAAACCGAACAGACAAAAAATCCGACAATAGTATAACTCAACTGTTTAATTAAAAACATTTCTTAACTTTTATCCAACTTGCCGTTTTAAAATTATTATGTTCCATTTAAAATAGTATTATAATCAGACAAAAGGGAGAAAAATATGTCATTAGCAGAACAATACGAATCTCAAGAGCAATATGATAAAGCATACGAAGAATATAAAAAAGAATTATTATCAGGGAAAGAATCATCTGATATTTATATAAAATTAGGACATATTGCAACAATTTTAGATAAAAAAGATGAAGCAGAAGAATATTATAAAAAAGCCGTTGCTCTTAATCCAAATGATATTGTTGCTTATGACAAACTAATGGATATATGTTTTGAAAATGACGATAAATTCACATACTATTTATCAAGAGGACAAAGACACGTACTTGAACAACAATTTGACCATGCAATAAACGATTTTAAAAAAGCTATATCGCATTGTGATGACGATGACAAAATAATTCACACAAGATATTTATTAGCCGGTTTATATGAAAACGCAGAAAAATATAACCAAGCAATTGATGAATATTTAAGAATAGCAGATACAGACAAAGCAACTTCTGAAACATATTTAAGATTAGCAAACTTGTATAATAAAACCGACTTTACCGAAAGTGCGGTAGAAATTCTCCAACGAGCAAAGGATGAAGGATTTGAAGGGTTAGATGACGAATTAGCAAAATACTATTCTAAAACAAACAACCCTGAAAAAGCCCTTGAATTAACATCTGATGAACTTCTAAAAGCAAGAAGCTTAATGGAGTTGGGTAGAAATGATGAAGCTATTGAATTATTAGAAAGTATTCATGACAAATACAAAAAAGATTCAAGATACTCTGCTTTAATAGCACAATACTATTTTGAAACAGGAGATTTTAATACAGCCTTAGAAAGAGTGGAGGAATTTTCAAAAATCGAACCTAATTCACCTTTAATATATCAAATGCGCGCATTGATATATGAAAAGCAAGGCGATGAATTTAATGAACACGTAAATTGGGCAAAATTCTATACCCTTAAAGGCGATATGGATATTGCAATAAATGAATATATGATTGCTCATCAAATTGATGAGAAAAACATGGAAATACTAACTACCATCGCCGACAATTTAGACCAAACAGACAAAAATCGTTCCGTAGAATTTTACGAAAAAATGCTTGATATAGATCCGAATAACAAACGAGCATTACAAAAACTGGCTGAATTTAGAGAAAGAATTGGCGACTATGTAGAAATGGTATCCTATATAGAACGACTAAAGAAAATCGATCCAAGACATCCATATGTTTTAGAAAATTATGAAAGAGCAAATGAGATGTTAACTAACCCGCCATCATTTTTAGACAATATTTTAAAATTCTTTAGTAAAGCATAATTAATACAAAACAATAAATAAAAAAAAGAGTGAACAAACTGTTCACTCTTTAATTATGTAAGTTGTAAATTATTAAATATCTGTTTTTTAAGCATTAACAGGTTTCTTTTGAGCTGTAGCACCAGGAATTGATTGCCAATTAGCAGCCATAATCTTTTTGAAAGATTTAAGAGCTGTATCTTCGAGTTCACCTAACTCTTCAGCAGCCATAATCAATTCTCTTAAAGGTAACAATGCTCTTTGATCTCTAAGAACACCTAACGCAGCAGCTGCGCCTGCTCTAACTAATTCATTTTCTTTTTCGTTCTTCATAACTTCGATTAAAGCAGGAACTGCTTTTATATCATTTAATTTACCTAATGAAGTAACGGCATAAATACGAACGTTAACCCATTCGTCATATAACATATTGATAATCTTATCAACAGCTTTTTTATTACCAATTTCGCCTAATGCTCTGGTAGCATCACAACGAACATTAACTTTTTCGTGGTCTAAAGAACCCATCAAAGCATCAGTAGCAACATCACCGATTTCGATTAACGCATCAGTAGCAGTGATACAAACTTGAGGGTTTTCGTCATTAAGAGCTTCAACTAGCGGTTCAACAACAATTTTACCGCCCAAACGACCTAAAGCACGAGCTGCACGAACACGTACATCAACGTTTCTGTCTTCTCTTAATGATTCAATCAAATATTCTGTAGCCTTTGAATCACCTAATTCACCTAAAGCTCTAGCTGCATATAAACGAACAGAACCGTTCTTGTCATTTCTTAATACATCAATTAACGGTTCAACCGCATTTGAATCGCCCATTTCGCCTAATACACGAGCTGCATTATATCTGACTTTTTCAGAGCTGCTTGTTCTTAAATCAGTTAACAACTCTTCAAAAGATTTCTTAACTTGTTTTTTCTTTCCAATCACAGATATTGTCATTTAGATAACCTCCGACATACAATATTTAATAATCTACACTAACTTACTTCTATATAAAAACATTGTTGTTTAAATTATTGCCTTTTTTTTGTTGATTATGTACTTTTGTTAAGATTTGTTTTCATATAGATTTTTGTCTTACTGTTTAAGGGTAAAATTTACACTTATTCAGTAATAGTAATATAACACATTTTTTTTATTTTTTCCCTATCCGTATTTATATTTAGTTGGATAATCTTAATATTTGTTAAAGAATGCGCTCAAAAGCTTGTTATAGCTTGAATATAAACTTTTTAAAATTTTTATATTTATTACCCACTAGGGATAGTAATAATAAATTCGCTTCCTTTTCCAACCTCACTATTTACATGGATTTCGCCATTATGCTTTGCAATTATTTTGGAAGAAATAGCAAGCCCAAGCCCTGTACCGATACCTGCACTTTTAGTTGTGTATCCTGCTTCGAAAATTTTCTTTGTATCTTCTATACCTCTGCCTGTATCTTTTATAGAAATAGCCAATTTATTATTATTAAATGAAGTAGTTATTGTAATTGTACCTTCTTCTTCAATTGCCTGACAAGCATTAACAAGAATATTCATAAAAACTTGATTAAGCATATTAGGATAACATTTTATTTGAGGAATATCGCCATAATTACGAACAACAGTAATACCGTGCTTTGTTTCATGACGTATTAAATCAAGAGTTAAATCAAGCTCTTTATTAATATCCGCATCTTGAAGCTCTGCTTCATCAAGTCGAACAAATTTCTTTAATGATGTCACTAACTTATTTATTCGCTGAATTGCTTCTTTATCGGTAGAATTGATATCATTAAACAGGGATAATAATTTTTCATCGGAAATTTTTTTAATTAGTTTTGTATAAATTTCGTTATTAGACTTAATTGCCGCAACAGGCGTGTTAATTTCGTGAGCAACCCCTGCAATAAGTTGCCCCAGAGAAGCCATTTTCTCTGAGTTTATTAATTGAAGTTGAGTATCATTCAGTTCTTTCAATGTTTTTTTAAGTTCTTCAACTGTTTCGAGATTTTTTTTGTATAAATTGGCATGGACAATAGCCGTACCTAATTGAGAAGAAATATTTTCTAATATATCAAGCTCCTCACTCAACTCACGTCTTTGCCGAGAAACAAGAACCACAACTCCTAAAAGTTCACTCATATGATAAATCGGTAAAATTATACGTTGAGTTGATTCTTTAAACGGTTTAGCCGACATAAATTCTTTTAAGCATCTGGTGTGAGAAATTTCTTTATTCCCTATTTTTCGCATAACCATTGAATCAAACATGATTGGCATGCCCGTTTCTTCTTTATCAAAAGTTTGAGATATCTTAAATATATTATTATTAATATTATATTCTGCGTAATACGCTCTAAACGCGCCAAAAATGATAGATAATTCTTTCAGAGTAGGCAAAATAATAGAAGATATATCTATAGATTCTCTCATAATATTAGAAATCTTATTTATTAAAGCCATTTTTATAGCTTGAGATTGAGCTTTTTGTTTAATGGATTCCAAACTTTTAATATCTTCGTCAAGAAGCTGACATTTTAAATCAACAGATTTCTTTTCTTCTAAAAGCTGTTCATACTTAACATCAGAGGTTACATCCACAAAAAATATAATAGTATATTTTCCGCCGCGCTTTATCGCATTTATATTATAGTATCTGTATTCATTATTTTTATCCTGATAACTCACATAAGAAACGAAGCTTTCTGATGATTTTATAGCTTGAATAATAGGTGAATGGAGTTCCCAATCTTCTGAATCAATCAAACATACATCCCAATTAAGTTTATGATAAAACTTTTTCAAAGTTGAAAAATCAGAAAAGGCCCTTTTAAACGCATTATTCTGATATTTAACATCTAATGTTTTATTATCTAAAACGAACACCGGATTATTAAATTTATTGAAAAATTCAAATTTTTCCAAACCAACCTCAAAATTTTAGAAACTATCCCCATCACATTATAAAATGGATTACAAAAAATGAAAAGAGAATTAAACAAAATAAAAAAAAGTATGAAATAAACTGGGTTCATACTTTAACAGATAGTAATAGTTGGATCTACGTATTGTGTATATCCAGATTATACACTTTTTGTCATATGTTGAAAAGAAGTTTTTAAGTTTTTGTTACAAATAAATTTTTAACAATATGATTAATATGACTAATATGCAGTATTTACGACATGTTAAGTTTTGTATACATTGATTTAAAATCATGGCAATTTTTTTGAAACAAAAAACTTAGTATATACATAAGATATAACTATGAATATTAATATGGAGGATATATTATGTACTACACTGATGGTAGCAGTAGTATTTCAAATGTAAAATCAACTGGATACGACATTGATTATTCGTTCACAAAAAACGGTGACGAAGACGTAAGAAAAAGTCGTTTTGGTGCTGAAAATTATCCGGGAGGACTTTTTACCGTTCCTGACCATGCAATCGCAATGAATAACCATATTGGCGGTGACGGAGGTATGCAGGCATAATATGTTTATTATAAAATAATCCTATAGGGGATTATTTTATGATACTCACAATTGATGTTGGAAATACCAGTATAACTTGCGGATTGTTTGAAAACGACAATCTTGTTAAATCGTTTCGGATACCGTCAGATAGAGATATTACAACATCAAAATGCATGGAGTTATTACAATTTAATATTAGCACTATACATATTGATGGTGCTATTATAGGCTCTGTTGTTGAAGAGGTCAACGACAGAGTTTTTGGTGCTGTCTTTGAGCTTTATAAGGTAAAACCTATATTATTAAACTCTAAGACTAATCTTTCAATAACATTAAACGTAAAAAACAATGCCGAAGTAGGTGCTGACAGAATTGCAAATGCCGTCAAAGCGTGGGAAATTTACAAAAAATCTGTTATTGTAGTGGATTTTGGAACAGCAACAACCTTTGATATAGTTAATTCAAAAGGGGAATTTATCGGAGGAATAATAGCTCCCGGGATAATTACACAATTAAATTCATTATTCCAAGCAACATCAAAACTTCCTAAAATCGAAATAAAACCTATAGAAAAAACTATTGCAAATGATACAGAGAGTTCTATTTTATCGGGAGTTGTCATAGGAAGTGCGTCAATGGTTGACGGAATGATAGAAAGATGTGAAAAGGAACTTAATGAAAAACCTATTATTATAGGAACAGGCGGTTTATGCGAAGTTGTTGCACAATATATGACGAAAAAATTTGATAATATATATAATAATTTAACTCTGGCAGGGCTTTTATCTATATATAAAAATAATCAGTAATTATATCATCTCAGCACACCTTTTAGTATATAATGTCCACTATTTACATGATTGAGGAAGTTTGAAAAATAAGATATAATCATTAAAGAGTATTTTATAAAGGAAATGTCATGAGTGAATTTAGTGTAAAATTTCGTGGTGTCAGAGGGAGTTATCCTGTAGCAAACAAAGATTTTCTCGAATACGGAGGAAACACTTCTTGTGTAGAAGTTAATGTCGGCGGACATTTAATTATTCTTGATGCGGGAACAGGATTGATTGAACTCGGAAATGAACTAATGACTAAATATATTCAATCAGGCGAAACCATTACCGACAGAAAACCTGTTGAAGCAACTATTTTAATTAGTCATATTCATCAAGACCATATCATAGGTATTCCTTTCTTCAAACCAATGCACCTTGCCTCTACTAAATTAAACATTTTTGGAGGAGTTGCACAAGATGAAAAACTTGAAACTGAACTTTCAAGATTATTATTCACTAAAACTTTTCCTTTAGATTTAGGCGATATTGCAGCAGAATTAAATATTAAAGATTTAAATGAAACAAACTATATTATACTAAGAAAAGGTGAAGAACCATTTATTACAAGAGTTTACGACTTTTATTCTTCTGAAAGACATGAAGATGACGTTGTAATATCTTCTTATAAATCATTTGCACACCCACAAAACGGGGTTTATGTATACAAAATAACCTACAAAGGAAAATCACTTGTATATGCATCTGATAAAGAAAGTTATTCAGGCGGTGATAAAAAATTGATTAAATTTGCAAGAAATTGCAACTTGTTAATCCACGATTCACAATATACAACAGAGGATTATCTGAGCTTATACACTCCAAAACAAGGTTTTGGACATTCAACATACGAAATGGCACTGGAAGCTAAAAAACAAATCAATGCGGAAAAATTAGTATTCTTCCATTTTGATCCTGCATATGACGATAAAAAATTAGACGAACTGAACAAATCATATAGCAGAGAAGACGCTGTTATGGCAAAAGAAGGTTTAGAAATAGACATTTTATGAAAAAATTTATAGTATTTTTATTATTTACCTCAATATTAGCAAGCGGATATGCAAAGCCGACCGTATCAGGCTCATATCAGATTGACGCAACAAAAAACTCTGTATTTCACAATGCTGTCGGCTTAAGATATTTAGAAGAACATTGCTATTATGCAGCTGTTCAAGAATTTAAAATTGCTATCAGCTTAAATCCAAACAGCCAATCTGCCGCAATATCATATAACAATTTAGGCAGAGCATATATGGAATTAGGATTTGCGGAACAAGCCCAAGACTGTTTTGAAAGAGCAATTTCTTTATATGGATTAAACTTTGAATATTATAAAAATTTAGCCGAATGTTACTATAAACTCGGAAAAGCAAAACAAAAATTAACAGAATACAAAAAAACCACTAATCCTTTAAATAAAGTTATGGTTGGTTTATTATACGTTTACTCTGGAAATAAACGTGCCGGCATGATTACATTAGATTCTTTCTGTATGGCAGAGCCTGAGCTGATTATTACAGGAGGAGTAAGAGCGTATTTAAGAGAACTTTCTAAAGAATAATAATCTCAAATCTAACTAAATTAATTATTTTGATTTGTTTCTATTTTTGTCACATCCGTTTTTGGTGATTTTTTTATAATTGACCAATGACTTGAAGGTTTATTATTATCCTTTACTTCAATATCATCAGGATGATAGTTAGGAATTTCTTTCCAATACTCTGTTTTCACATCATACGCATCCTTAAATGTATTATAATCTTGCGGTGATTCACAAAAATCATACATTGCATATGCAGATAATCCCATAAATAAACAAAATGACAGTATAATTATTTTTTTCATATCACTATTTTATCAAATTTTCATGTTTTGTAAACAAAAAATATAAATAACACTAATGATTGAATACACTATGGTACATAATCAATAATATCTGTTAATTTACAATTAAAATATTTACATAGTTTATCAAGGGTATTAGTATTTATGTTTACATTTTTTGAGTTTCTTAATTTAGATATAGTTGAACTGCCCAGCCCTGTGGCTTCGGCGATATCTTTTGCGGTAACTCTCCGCTCCCATATTAAATCATCCAATTTAAATACTATCATAATAAAATTATAATTTATTTATCACTTGATTATTGCTAATTATCGTATATGATATTCTGTATATCGTATGCGATAAATTATATTAATATTATTCAATAATATTTTATAAAAAAATATTATTCTATTGACTAATTGCATTTATAAAATACATGATGTATAATTTATTATATTTTCTGTTTTTTTATATTTAAACTTTAAAGAAATGAAAAAACATTAAAAGGAAAACATGGTGAACATCAATACAAAAAACTGGCAATATTTTTTTAAAGAAGATGATTTCTGGATTTATAACGGTTATATTGATATGACAGATTTCCCCTCTTATGATACGGACGATGTTATTGATGTTAAAAAATCAAAATATACCACACAAATTGTGGGAGGAAAAGGAAACGACCACATATATGGAAGTACAAATCATATGAATTTTTTGTACGGTGATTTGGCATATGAAATATTTGGTACAGAAGAAGATAATAAAAATTATTTTAATATAAAAGGTAATGACATAATTTATGGAGGGAACAGTTCTGATTATATTAATGCAGGAGCAGGAAACGATACAATTTGTGGTAGAAAAGGAATAAATATTTTTTCTTTTATACAAGGAGATGGAATTGATAATATTATTATGAATAGCGGAAAAGATTATTTATATTTCGTTGATACCTCTTTTGATAATATGAAAATTGAAAGAAAAGATTATGATTTAATTATTAAATATGGTAATAAAAATGATTCAATAACAGTTGAAAATTATTTTAAAAAAATATCGAAATCCTCCTTAAAAGGCATTTTTGATATGAAGGCTGATACAACTTCGATTGAAAGAACATTTTATGCATTTTATGAAACAACCGAGAAACAAGCTATTAATCAAATTAAACAAGAATTAATAAAATCAAAAAGTATTGTTAATTTATTATCGGAACAAAATTTTATATATACCGAAATGTCAACATCAGGAAAATTCAATGGTACAGATTATAATGATAAAATTATTGGTACATCCGGCATAGATAAATTATATGGAGGAAAAGGAAATGATATTATCATAGGTGGCAAAGGTGACGATAATATTACAGGTGGTATTGGCAAAAATGAAATCATTTATACTATAGGTGATAATAATGATATTATAAATTTAACCAAAGGTGAGAATTTTACTCTGAATATAGAAGATGTTTCGGATATAAAAGATTTGAAATTTGAGTTTGCTAATAAAAATAAAGATTTAAGAATTTATACGCAAGAAACCGAATATATTACAATAAAAAATTTTGCAAAAAAAGATATTACAAATACATATACAAAACGAAATCCTATCGACACAAGTTCTGTTGAGTTAAATATAAATGATAAAACATACAATTTACGTGATGCCGTTTTATCAGATGGAACTTATTTATATAAAATAAGTTTAGGAGAAAACGCAAAAAATTATACCGGAACATGGTTAAATGATTTTATAGATGCTCAAAACGTAAAACTTTATAAAACGCAAGGAAAAGGTAAAAATAAAAAAATAATTGAACGAAACGTTTCTGATACCGGATTAACATTAAAAGGTGGTTTGGGAAATGATAAAATAATAGGTTCAAAATATTCTGATAAAATATATGGAAACAAAGGAAATGATATAATTAATACCGGCACAGGTAAAAATTATATTTATTTTTCAAAGGGGGATGGAAATGATATTGTAGAAAATAGCGATGGAAATGATATTATAATTTTTTCAAATCTTAAAAAGATTAATCAATTGAATTTTTCATATGACAAGATAACAAACGATTTAACATTAATTTATAGCAACAATGATACCGTAACAATAGAAAATTATGATATTTATCATAGTGTACAAACAATTAAAATAGGTAAAAAAGAATATAATATATCTGAATTATTGTTTCAAAATAATATAGATATAAATTCTATAAATGAACAAGAATTTAATATAGAAAAACTAAAATCTTCTGTTGAATCTTGGAAAATAAATAATGATTTTTCAGAAATCGGCACAACTTTTTATAATGACAATAACTCTCAATTAAATGAATTTATCCAAAGTTATCAAACAAATAATAATTTATATGATTAATATTTAGCACCGACGGCTTTATATAAGTTTATAGAATCAACCATGCAATCAATTGTGTTTGACAAAACCAATTTTTCTACAGTTAAGAGATTTTCTTTCATTTGACATAAATCAAGTTTAGAAATTACACCTTCAGAATATTTTTTTCTGTAAGTGAAAAATCTTCTGTTTCTAATTTTAAATGTTCTTTATTTTGGTTTAATTTTTCGTTATCAGATTTAGCCGTAGGGTGCTGTCCTTTGGACGCACCAATAAATATATGCTATAATTCAACCATGTCAAATTATAAAAGGTATTATTTAAAAGATTATTCATATATTTTTATTACAATTGTCACATATAACCGATAAAAATTTTTAACAAATAATATTGATTTATTACGTCAGTCATTCAAAAAAGCAAAAACAATTTATCCGTTTGAAATAATTGCAATATGCGTTATGCAAGACCATATCCACATGATTATTAAAGAAAAAGAATTATAAAATTTTTCAAAAATTATTTCAAGTATAAAAAAATATTTTTCGTACTATTTGAAGGATAAACCACAAAAGGAAAATTTGCCACAGAGTATGCAAACACGAAAAGAAGCAGGAGTTTGGCAACGCAGATTTTTAGACCATATTATTAGAGATGAAAACGATTTTAAAAATCATTTCGATTATATTCATTATAATTCAGTTAAACATTATGGTATTTCTCCAAAAGATTGGAAATATTCATCATTTAATAAGTTTGTAAAATTAAATATATATGATAACGATTGGTGTGATTTTAAAAATAAAGATATAGATTATGTTTGGTTAGAATAGGGGTAAATTTAAAAATTATTTTGGTGCGTCAGGGGTAAATATGTAACGATGCACAAAAATGTTTGAGTATAATTGGTGCGTCAAAATGACGCACCCTACGACTCACTCTACCGAAAATTCGGCTCTGCTCGGGGCTGCCCCTCGCGTTAAACGGCAACTGTCCAGTTAAAATTAATAATAAATATTATCAACAGTAAAAAATAAATTCCGACCTTATTCGG
>CADBUZ010000013.1:61748-69926 GCA_902797985.1 uncultured bacterium | reverse complement strand
CGAAATTGGCTTAAGAAAAGCTGAAGCAAAATATGAAGCTGATATGCGTCAAATCGATATGAAAGACAGAAGATACGATGCTGAACTTGCAGCTGTTGATACTGAAAGAAATGCTATCAAAGAAGAAATGGAAACTTTGAAAAATGTTATTAAAGATAACGTTGAAATGAATTTTAAATTATTCGGGTAATAAAAAAGCCGACAGTTAGTCGGCTTTTTATGTATAATGTATTGTTATTATTTCATAGCAACAGTTAAGTCTGCTTCTACAACTGTTTTGCCATCAACAGAACCGGTAGCATGACATTTTGCTATAGGTCCTTTTAATTTTGTTAATTCAATGTGCATGTCTAATCTGTCACCAGGTCTAACAATGTTTTTAAATCTTACATTATCAACCCCTGCAAATAGAGTTAATTTTCCTTGGTATTCAGGAAGTGTTGCCAAAATCGGTGCTGCACATTGTGCCATTGCTTCAATTTGCAGAACACCAGGCATAATAGGATTGTTAGGAAAGTGTCCTTGGAAAAATTCTTCATTCATTGTTAGATTTTTGTATCCTTTTGAATATTTTCCTGAAACACATTCTGTAATTCTATCCACTAATAAAAACGGATATCTGTGTGGAATCATTTTCATGATATCCATAACATCAAAACTTAATAATTCTTCGCTCATAATTTTCTCCTTATTTTATCTTTATTAATTTTTCTTTCAATAGTTTAGCTGTTTTTATGTGAACAGCATGTCCCGCTTCTTTTACAAGTATTTGACACCTCAAATCCAGAGGTGAAACGCCTGTTTGATAAATATCTCCAAATAAATCTAATATTTTATGTTTTATTGGTTCTTTTTCAGATCTTATTTCTGTTGTATAGCCTTCATCTGTTAAACCTAAAGTGTTGTCTATGGTTACACCTTGTGCAAATCCTAGCATTTGATATTTCTTTAAATCTTTATAAAAACCAAATGTGCGCGCTTCTATAATTTCTTCGATATTATCTTTGTTAAAAGCTACCCATTGATTTCTTAAATCATTGTGGTCGTAGTTTACCGAGTAAGAAATGTATAAATCTTTGTCAGGAAGAATAACCATGCTTGTTTTTCCGTTAAGATAATAAACGGGTTCAGAAACAGTATATAATTGATTGCGTTTAGGTTTATCAACAATACCTGCTTCATTAAACAGTCTTATCCATTCTTTAGAGCTGCCGTCAAATATAGGAAATTCTTCTTCTGATAAATATACATCTAAAGAATCTATTCTTAAAAAAGCGCAAGCGGCCATAAAGTGTTCACAAAGTCCTACTTTATATTTATAACCACCTAAGAGAGTTCTATGTTCTCTGCTTCCCCACGTTACGTAGTGTTCAGTAGAAATAACATTCTCAAGGCATCCTTCAAATGATTTGTCAGAGTTTTTTACAAACAACCTAATCTTACCTGTGTCGGAAGGTTTTATAGTTACCCCACAGGTATAATTTTTCATTAAGGTATTACCTTTAGTATTAATCTCTCTTGATATTGTAGTCATTTATAATTACGCTTCAGTATTGTGTTCGCTTTCAAATGCTGAAAGAAGCGGTTCATATTGTTTGAATTTTTTGATTAATTCTCCGGCATCTTTCATTATTTTTAGTTGTTTAATAAATTCTTTTCTAGGAACAGCAGGAGCCCCAACAACGATAGATTTTGGAGGGAAACTCTTAGTTACGCCTGCTTTAGCTGCAATAATAGAGTCTTCTCCAATTTTAATATGGTCTGCCAAACCTGCTTGACCCGCAAGTACAACTCTGTCACCGATTTCACAGCTTCCTGCGATACCTACTTGTGACACAATCATACAGCCTGAACCAATTTTACAATTGTGCCCTATCATAACAAGGTCATCTATTTTTGTATTGTCACCTACTGTGGTGTTTTCAATAGTTCCTCTATCAATAGTTGTGTTAGCACCAATTTCTACATTATTGCCGATAACAACAGAACCAATTGAATTGATTTTAAAAATAACGTGTTCTTTAGGAGTGTCTTTTATTTCTCCATCTTTTCTTGCTTGTTCAATGTTATCAGGGTTTTCTGTTACAAAGCTAAATCCGTCAGCACCTAATGAAACTCCGTGATGGAAGATACATTTATTCCCAACTTTAACTCTATCTCCAATGTTTACTCCGGGATGGAAGAAGCAGTCTTCTCCGATGATAGCGTTATTTCCAATGTAGCAATTGGCAAGAATTTTTGTGTTATCACCGACAACAGCTCCTTTTGCCAATACAACATTAGGACCGATAGAAACATTTAGTCCGACTTTTGCTTCAGGATGAATTACAGCAGTAGGGTGAATCCCTTCGTTTGTAGCAGGTGCTTCATAGAATAATGTAATAAGTTTCATCATTGCAAGTCTTGGACGTTCAACTTCTATAGTAGAAAATCCATCTATGTTTACCCCTAATGGAACGAGTGCTGCCTTAGCTTTTGTGTGCGCTAGATTTTCAATTTCTTCTTCTCCAAGAGCTAACGCTAAGGTGTGTTCATCAGCAAGTTTTGGAGGTGCAATATTTGTAATTGATACCTCTGCTGACTTAGTGAGCATACCGTCTGTAATTTTTGCAATCTGTTCTAAAGTAAACGATTTCATTTTCTACTCCTTATTATTAATTTTGTCTATTATATTTGTAGTTGATTTTCCCTGAACAAAGTCTATAAATTCTACTTTTGTATTATTTTTTATCATAATATCTCTTTCAGGGAGAGTATCCATAGTGTAATCTGCACCTTTTGTATAAACATCCGGTTTGATTTCATCTAATAATTCAGCAGGACTGTCTTCATCAAACAGCACAACAAAATCAACACAGCTAAGAGCCGTTAAAATTTCTGCCCTATCTGATTCATTGTTTATAGGACGACCTTCTCCTTTAATGCTTTTTACTGATTTATCAGAATTTAAAAGAACTATTGAATAATCAGCAAAAGATTTTGTTTTTTGTAAATAGCGAACATGTCCAACATGTAATATATCAAAACATCCGTTTGTTGCAACGATTGTTTTGCCTGCCTCATGCAGTTTTTGGACAAAATCCCTAATGCTTTTTCTTCCTATTATTTGTCCCATATACAAACTCCTATACTGATTATATCAGAAAAAGAGCTTCAATATTCTATCTTTGTTACAAATATTAAGGGGATTTTTAAGTTACAGGCATGGTTATTTTAACTTAAGTCTAAGAACAGAATTAGAACCCTGACAAGCGACAAATAAAATATTTCCGTCGACGTGAATACCATATGGTTGAGCCACATTGCTTGTTAAAACAGTGCAAGCTCCCGAATGAGATAATTTTAGAACATTATTTGCATTGTAGTTCGCAACATATATATTCCCTGAGTTGTCGCTGGTTAGCGAAATCGGACCTTTAAGGTTAGGACTTTTGTAAAACAAAAGTCTTTTTCCGTCAGGGGTGATTTTAAAAATAGCGTTATCAGAAAAACTGGATACATAAAGGTTTCCAAAAGAATCAGTTGTTAACCCTGTAGGACTAGTAATATTTGGATAACATCCGGAAGTTTGACTGACGGAGGATGCAGGGTTCCCTCCTGTAGCACCCGCTGATGGTTGAATTTTATATTTAGATAATATCGATGATGCTTTTGTGTAGTATCCGCTGGATTTTGGAATCATTCCGATATATTTTGAGGCATTTGTTCTATCACCGAGCATTGCGCTAAGTCTTGCCGCATTGTACAAAGCTTCATATTCTTTGTTGTTTCTTGAAATTATTTGTTCATATATTGCTAAGGCTTCATCTGATTGATTCAGGTAGTCCAATAATGAGCCTAAATTGTAATAAGCATCTATATAATCAGGATAGAGTCTTATTGCTGATCTGAAGGAAGATATGGCTTCTTCATATTGTCCTAATTTATAGCAATCTATCCCATGATTATATTCAAGTTTTGCATCTGTAGGAATTACAGAAGTTTGTTCTTCCGCAAATGACGGAAGAACAAACATAAATAAGCTTAGTAATATTGTTATTATTTTAGTTTTCATTTGTTAATTTTTCTAATAATTTATGGTGTTTTTTTGCAAAAGCAGAACCTCTTGATTTAATAGCCATTGCAAGAATTTCTCTAAGATTGATTTTGTTCAAGTCCATATAATTGTTTGGCAATCTGAGTGACCAGTTTGCATCTCCGGATGTTCCAGGTTTGTTGTATACATCATCAATATTAAAGAAGTCTGTAAAGAATATTTGTATATTTTTAGCTTTTGAAGCGAATATTTCAGAAAGTTTAACTTTTTTCAAATATTCTGCATCGTGAGTTAAATTCCAAATGAGTTCATCTTTATTATCTGCTTCTGCATATAAATCTTCAACTAAGTTTTTAACGTGTAAGTAACCTTCTTCCGTATTAATCATAGATTTTGCCCAGAAGGAAATAGGTTCATTATCGTGAGTCCCAACCATTGCCCAAACATTTTCTTCAATGTTTTTACATCTGTATGGGTGTTCAGGTTTTTCCGGTTTTACGAATTGAGTTAATCTCATACCTTGAAGTTTATATTCTTTCATTACCGCAGCAACAGGGTTTGTCAAGGTTCCTAAGTCTTCACAAACGATGGAGTTCTTGTTTAATCCACATTCTTTTGCAGCTGCAATAACAACTTTTTCTATTAATCTGCCATATTTTTTGATTTGGTCATGATTAAGAGTTTTGATATATTCTTCCTTGTCAGGTTCTAATGTAGTATCTACATCATTTGCACCTGCTATAGAATATTTAGCTAATTCAGGATGATTAGGAGAAGAATATAGTCTTCCTGCCCCTTGTTCAATCATAGGTTTTTTACCTAATTTATATACCCATGGGTCAATTAAACCAACAATGTGGTCAATTCTAACCCCGCCAGGATTTTCTTTGAACATTTTCTTGTAAAGGTTTTTCATAAGGATACCGCCTTCCCCAAGAGAACCGTCCTCGTTAAACATCTTTTCAGGATCCATAACAGGGAATCCCCAAGCTTGACCGTCTTTTGAGAAGTAATCAGGTGGACATCCTAAACACCATCCAGGTAGGAACAATGATTGGTATGCCCAAGCATCTCTGTCCGAGAAAGCCACTTGTCTGTCAGCAATCATTTTTACTTTGTTTTTGAGTGCATATTTTTTTGTATCGGAAAGTTGTCTTTCTAATACGAATTGACAGAATTTGTAGAAATCTATGTCATCAGAATATTTTTCTTTTATTTCTGAAATTCTTTTTTCTGCAGAAGCTTTTTCTTCGTCAGATTTTGGATTTAATAAATTTTTGTCCAATTCTGAATTCCAAATTGGCCAGTAATCATTCCCATTGTCGATAGATAGAGCTTCATATAATGAATCGTTATCTAACCAAAACGCATTTTCCTTTTTGAATTTATCAAATTCTTTGTGAAGTTTCTTTTGATTTTTAAAGTTTGTCCAAGCTTCCTTAAGGGCTTCTTGTTGTGCATTAAAAATGTATGAATAAGCAGTTCGTCCTTTGTTTTGTTGAGGGTTGTTTTGAACCGTTTTGTTAAAGGTTTCCACGGATAAAATATTGCCCCAATCTTTTGTAGTTAATTGTTTGAGGTCAATAAACAGCGGATTGCCGGAAAAAATTGTGCCTGTGTAAGGAGAAGAATCTGATGATTTAGTTTTTCCTGCAGGACCAAGTTGAATTGCATCAAATAAACCTTGAGCAAAATCAAAAATATCTCGTCCGGCATTCGAGTTCATAGAACCGAAACCTGTGTCTTCTCCATCTTTTGCAGGGAAGCTTCCGCCATGCATAATAAGTACGAAATTATCTTTGCCCAGTACTTTTAAAGCTTCTCTAACTGTTTTTTTATATTTTTTGCAATCGCAACCCATATATAACTCCTTATTTAAACTGATATCCGATATGTTAAATTTATCATTTAAGCATTCTTTTTTCAATAGAATAATTTCCTAATTGTTACATTTAATCGTTTACTTTGAAAGTGTATTATAATAAGATAGGTAAAGATATATTGAAAAGAGGGATGCTAATGGATAAGAATGTTGTTTGTATAAAATGGGGTAACAAATTTGGTTCAGAATATGTGAACAGTTTGTACAAGATGGTTGAAAAAAATCTTACAATTCCACACAGATTTGTGTGCTTTACTGACAATTCAGAAGGATTTTTGGAAGGAATAGAAGTTAGACCGTTGCCGGAATTAAATGATGATGGTTTGCCTGAAAAGGCTTGGAGAAAATTAGGTTTATTCACTGATCAGCTTGCTGATTTAGAGGGTGAAGCTTTGTTTTTAGATTTGGATGTTGTTATTAGAGATAATATTGATTGTTTCTTTGAAAAAGAAGGTGAGTTTTATATTATAAAAGATTGGGATTTTCCTGATGATATAATAGGGAATTCTTCTGTCTTTAAATTTAATGTTAAAAAGCACAAAGATATTATTGAAAATTTCTATAAAGAAGGAAAAGATATAAGAAAAAGATATAAAAACGAACAAGCATTTTTGTCGTATCAAATGAAAGAAAAAGGGTTGCTAAAGTATTGGGATAAAGAGTGGTGTGTAAGTTTTAAACGTAATTGTTTGCATCCGTTCCCATTGAACTTTTTTAAAGTTCCAAAAGATCCTGTAAATGCAAAAATTGTTATTTTTCATGGGAGACCAAACCCGGAACAAGCATATAACGGTTTCTGCGGAAAGGGTGGTTTTAGGTATGTTAAACCGACAAAATGGCTTGATAAGTATTGGGAAAGAAATTAAGAAAAAAGACATCTGAAAA
The DNA here is from genome assembly GCA_902797985.1 of uncultured bacterium. GTDB lineage: Bacteria > Cyanobacteriota > Vampirovibrionia > Gastranaerophilales > Gastranaerophilaceae > UBA2883. Next base: position 63,123 of record CADBUZ010000013.1, on the reverse strand, counting down.
GATGTCTTTTTTTATAGCAAATAAAAATTTTAGGAGAGTTATATAATTATAATCTATTAACAAGGAGTAATTATGTACATTTGTCCAACTTATTATAGTAGTAATGTTTTTAAGTCTGTGAATAAAAATAATGATAGTTCTTGTGGTGCGAAAATAATTACTGAGTATCGTAACCAAAATACAAAAGATATAGATATCCTTTCAACAATCGAAATGATACAAAAAATTAATGATGAGGATAAAAAAGTTGCACTAGCAGTAGAAAAAGAAATTCCAAATATAGCAAAAGCTGTAGATATAATAGCTGAACAATTCAGAAAAGGTGGTCGATTATATTATTTTGGAGCAGGTACATCCGGAAGATTAGGAGTTTTAGATGCTTCTGAGTGTCCTCCGACATTTGGTGTTAACCCTGATATGGTACAAGGGTTTATTGCCGGTGGGGATACTGCAATAAGGAGAGCCGTTGAAGGAGCAGAAGATAATTATGATTTTGGACTAGAGGATGCAAAAGTATTAGGAAAAGATGACGTGTGCGTAGTTATATCAGCAAGTGGCAATCCTAAATATTTGTTAGGTGTATTAGATAAGGCGAAAGCACGTGGCGCAAAGACTATTGCAATAACGTGTAATCCAAAAGCAAAAATATTAGAAGAAGCAGAAAATGGTATATGTACAGTAGTTGGTCCGGAAGCAATAACGGGTTCCAGCAGAATGAAGGCTGGTACTTCTCAAAAAATGGTATTAAATATGCTATCAACAGGTTCAATGGTTAAGATAGGCAAAACATATGAAAATTTGATGATTGATGTTATGCCAACGAATTTAAAATTGCGTGATAGAGCATCAAGAATTGTATCAGAGATAGCTGATGTAGATAAATTGTATGCAAGAGAAGCTCTTGAAAATTCTGACTGGAAGGTAAAAACAGCAATAACTATGATAAAAGGTGATATGAGTAAAGATGAAGCAAATGAACTATTAGAAGAAAATGATGGAGTTTTAAGAAAAGCATTGAACACATTAGTTTAAGAGTAAGTGAATAGGTCGGGTTTTAACCCGACCCTAAATTTTAAATGCAAATTTTTGCAAAAAGAGTGCAAATGAGCGGACATTTTAGTTACCAAAACCTGACATTTCGGACATTTTGAATCAACTCGTTTCCGACCTTTTTAAATTGGCAAAAGCTGGATTGCTTCGGGCATTTGCCCCCGCAATGACATTTATCACTTCCAACCAAATGTCCTGAAAAAAGGTAGTGAATAAGATATAATGTACGACCATAGGGAGAGTTGAAAAATTAAAAATCAAAACCACGCTTTTGATTTTAATTTAGAAACGGTGCCGTTTAACGCGAGGCGCAGAAGGATGAGAA
>CADBUZ010000013.1:0-61699 GCA_902797985.1 uncultured bacterium | reverse complement strand
AGGGAGAGTTGAAAAATTAAAAATCAAAACCACGCTTTTGATTTTAATTTAGAAACGGTGCCGTTTAACGCGAGGCGCAGAAGGATGAGAACCCTTGGGTGAGAATCCCAACAAAATAAAAAACTCTCTATCGAGAGTTAAAACGCGCTTGGAGGGATTCGAACCCCCGACCTTTTGGTTCGTAGCCAAACGCTCTATCCAACTGGGCTACAAGCGCATATCAAGTTTTTGTATATTTATACTAACAGTAACATATTGTTTTTTCAAGTAGAAATAAAATTTTTATTTCTTTTGGTTAAAATGTTCTATTAATGTGTTAATATGTCCTTTAAATTTAGAAATTCTATCTGTTATAGATATTGGTAATCCTGTTATATCAATATTTATCAATCCGTTAGATTGTTCATATAATGCTTCTTTTACTTCCGGTAATGTGCAAGCAATATCAGGAATGCCGCCTCTGTTTATTTTTTGTTTAAGGTCATTAATATATTGTTGAGTGTATTCGGGGATGTTTGGAAATTCCTCAATAAAATCTTTTAAAGAACGTGAACCTCTATAATTGTTCATTCTTCTTGATGCAGCTATTCCGTTTCCGCCTTTTGTAGCGCCACCTTTTGAACGTGGGTGGACGTGTTCAAACGAAATTTGTGCAGGACTTACAAGTGCTTCAGCAATTTCATTGTGAGAGCTGTTTGCGTGTGTAATTACAAAAACATCCGGACTTGTCATACTGTTTGGAAAATCTCTGGTCTTTTTTATTAGCTCTGTTACAATTTTTTTATTTTTTACGGTCTTGTATAAATCTCCCAACATATCTTTTGATGGCTGTATTCTAAATTCATCATCATAAATACTGTCTTCTATTTTAAAAATTTGTTTTAAAGCTTCTTTTTGGTCTTCTTTGTCCAGCTTTTTGGTAATTTGTTTCATTTCATCTGTTACGAGTAGTTGTTGAGCAATTACCCTTGTTTTTGAATAAGGTAATTCGTCAGATAAAATATCTTGAAAATCAAAAGATTTATTTTTACCGTTGAAGAAAGCTTTTCTTCTTTTTGTTTCTTCTTTCAGAAATTCAAAAATCTTAAGTTCCGAGTCGGGGAACATATGTTGTGTATATTTTGATAAAAGATTTATTGTAGAATCAGCAGTTTCTCTTTTGCTAATTTTGTCTTTTAGGTTGTTCATTTTTTGTTTAGAAATAAGAATGACTTCGCTATATGGATCATGAACTCCATCAAGGTTGCGCAGTTGTTCTTCAATTAGTTTGATTTCTTTTTTATTAATTCGTTTTCCGGTAAAGCTCACCGTGTCATTTTTTAGAACAAATGAATTATACTCATTTTTATTGATTACATCAGAATGAGTTTTTGATTTAAGAGAGTATGGAGAAATACCGATAAACGTATTAGTTGTTATATTCATAAAAAAGACCTTGCTTATATAAAATTCATAAAAATATTTTTTGCTTATATGAAATATATAGTTTACAAAAATACATAAAAATAATAATTTATGATAAAATTGTGATATGAAGAATGTATTCGAAGACAATGTATATTATGGTGACACAGATGCTTATGGTGTTGTGTGGCATGGTGCGTATTTAAGATGGATGGAAAAAGGCCGAGTTCTTTTGTGTGAAGAAATTGGTGTTGATTTTAATGATTTGAAAGAAAATAAGGATGTGTTGCTCCCTGTTTCATCATTGAATATAAGATATAAATCATCAGCAAAAATTGGTGAAAAAATCAGTGTAAAGACAACTATTTCCAGAATAACACCTATTTCTGTTACGTTTCATCAGGTTATAAGTAATGCTGAAACGGGACAAGTTCATACGGATGCAGAGCTTGTGGGTGTAGCAGTTAATAACGAAGGAAAGCTATATAGAAGATTCCCTGAAGTTTTAAAAGAAATTTTTACCGAGGATGTAATATGCAACGATTAAATAAATATATAGCTTCATCAGGGTTATGCTCTCGCAGAAAAGCTGATGAGCTTATTGAAAGCGGCGTTGTAAATGTTAATGGGAAAATAGTAAAAGAATTGGGTTTTCAGGTCGGTTCAAAGGATAAGGTGTTTGTAAACAAGGTGTTAATTCATCCAAAAAAACTTGAGTATTACAAATTTTATAAGCCTGCCGGATACATTACCACTTCTGAAGATGAAAAAGGAAGAAAAACTATATATGATGTAATTCCAAAAGAATTACAAGAGTTAAAGCCTGTCGGCAGATTAGACAAAGATTCAACAGGGCTTCTTATAATGACAAATGATGGTGAGTTGATTAATCAACTTACACATCCTTCCGTGAAGGTCACAAAGGTTTACATAGTATCAGTTGAAGGAAAAGTGAATGTGAACGATTTGGATACTATGTATAAAGGAATTGAGATAGAAAAAGGTAAAATAGCATATGCAGATGCGCAAATTATCGAGATATCAAATAGTTCTACCATGTTGCAGGTTGTTTTGACTCAAGGTTTAAACCGACAAATCAGAAAAATGTTCGAATATTTAGGACATCCTGTTATTTCGTTAAAGAGAATCCAACATGCAACAATTTCAATTGAAGGGTTAAAAAGAGGTCAAATTAAACCTATAAAACCTACTCAGATTAAAGATTTAAGGCAATATCTTGCAAAGTTGGAGAAGCAAAAAAATGATTAAGTATGCAATAGTGGGAAATATCGCTTCGGGAAAATCAACCTTTGAAAAAGTTTTAGAAAAACATGGTTTTGTTGTACTAGATACGGATTTGATGACTCATGACATTTTGATGGATAATCCTGTGGTAGCTAAAGCCTTTTCTGATTATGATGTGTTTGAATTTGGCAGATTGTCAAAGGATAAGTTAGGAAAACTTGTTTTTTCTGATAATGAGATGAAGATTAAGCTTGAAAGTATAGTTCATCCTTTAATAAAAGAAGAAATAGAAACAGCTTTTAAAGTTTATTCTAAAGAAAAAGCTGTTTTTATCTCGGTTCCTTTGTTATTTGAAGTTGGTTGGGCAGGTTTGTTTGATAAAGTTATTTTCATAAAGTCTGATGAAAATGTTCGATTACAACGATTGATTGAAAGAAATGGATATACAGAAGAATATGCCCAAAAGCGTATTCAATCTCAAGGTTGTCAACAAGATAAATGCGATAAATCAGATTATGTTATTGAAAATAACGGAACAAAGGATGAATATATAGAAAAAATTGAAAGATTTATTCAAGATGTTTGTTCTTAGCTTTGTCGCACAATTTTAGATATCTTGAGCATTGTTCAACTTTATCATAGCCTAAAAGTACTCCAAGTATAAAATCTTCTTGCGGGGTGTGGTCACTCAATTTTGGATTTAGTGTTCGAACTACTTCTACACAGTTTTTCTTTCCAAAATATATATTTATGGTTTTTTTGTTGAAATCGTGTATTACATAGTCTATTTTATTTTTTTCAAGTTTTTCTTTTACGGCATCTTTGTATTTTGAACTTAAAGTTTCCAGAAATAAAGGACGTATACCTTTTTTATATTCGTAAATGTGATGAGTTAAAACTTTTAGGTCAGATATCTGTTTTAATTGTTCAGGTGAAAGTGGTGCTTTATTACCAAAATTTACCCTTTCAAAAGTATCAGGTTTGTTTGGCTTTAAAGAGGTGAAATTAATACTAGGTTTAGTATATTGTTTATTAAAATTTACGCTGTTTTGATAGTTGTTAATTGATTGAACGAACACTTATCCTCCTGTTTGTTAGGTTAATCTAACAAATAAATAATATAATAAATATAAAATATTGTCAAACGACGATTATTCTACAGAGTCAATTATCCCGCCGCCAAGAACGTATTCGTCATTGTAGAATACGACAGATTGCCCAATAGCAATGGATTTTTGGTAGTCGTCAAAATTGACTTTTACATCCCCATTTTCAAGTGGGTAGATTGTAGCATCAATAGGGGTTTGTGTTGAACGTATTTTTGCTTGAACTTTCATTGGTTCGTTTAATTTTTCTATTGAAACCCAGTTGATTTCAGTTGCAGTAAGGGTATTTTTGAATGTTTTATCTTTGAACCCTACAACTACTTCGTTAGAGTCTTTTCTTAATTCTAGGACGTAAAGAGGTTCAGAAGAAGATATGCCGATACCTTTTCTTTGCCCTATTGTATAATTCCAAATACCGTTGTGTTCCCCTAAAATTTTACCTTCAGTATCTACTATATTGCCTTTTTTCTCTTTAACTCCAAGAAGTTCGTTATAATCGCCTTCATAAAAGTCTTGACTATCAGGCTTGTCAGAAACGTCTAAACCGTTATCTTTTGCAATTTGGCGAATTTCTTCTTTTGTATATTCACCAAGAGGGAATATAATATTTTTTAGTTGGTCTTGTTTTAATTTGTATAAGAAATAAGATTGGTCTTTTTTAGGCGCAATCGCTTTTTTTAGCATATATCGTCCGTCTTTTTCTTCTATTCTGGCATAGTGACCGGTCGCAAATTTATCAAATTCTAATCCGTTTTGTTTTGCAAGAAATGGCAGTATCCCAAATTTTACAAGTGCATTACATCTGATGCAAGGATTAGGGGTTCTCCCTGACAAATATTCTTCTTTGAAGTTATCAAGTACAATTTGTTCATATTCATCAGCGCATTTAAATACGTGGTATGGAATACCAATTTGTTCAGCGATTTTACGGGCAGAATCAATATCTTCTTGTTCATCAGGACCATAGCAAGCTCCATGTGTGCAAGTTTTCTTTTCTTTCATCACACTAAGGTTTAAATCATCTCTATCTCTCCAAATAGACATTGTAGCTCCTATAACTTCGCATCCTTGCTGTTTTAGAAGAAGTGCTGCTACGGATGAATCAACTCCGCCTGATAAACCTACTAATACTTTCATTTAAAACCTCGCTTTTTGTACATTATAATTTGAACAAGTTTGTTTGTAAATTAAGACGGATATGTGATTAAAGTTTTATTTACAAATTATTGTATTCAATTTAAAATATATATTGTGAAAAGTGATAATATAAAAAAGGGAATATCAAGAGCGCCACATAGGAGTTTGTTATATGCAACAGGGGTTAGTCCTAAGGTTATAGACAGACCTTTTATTGGAATTGCAAGTTCTTTTACGGATATTGTTCCCGGACATATAGGAATGCGTGATTTAGAGCGTCAAATTGAAAAAGGTGTTCATTCTGCAGGTGGGCAAGCTTTTATTTTTGGAGTCCCTGTAGTTTGCGACGGTATTGCGATGGGACATGAAGGAATGAGATATTCTTTACCTTCAAGAGAGCTTATTGCAGATTGTGTTGAAACAATGGCAAATGCTCATCAACTTGACGGGCTTGTTTTATTAACGAATTGTGATAAAGTTACGCCGGCAATGTTAATTGCGGCATCAAGATTGAATATTCCATCAATTGTTGTAACAGCAGGTCCTATGATGGATGGTGAATGTCAACAAAATAAGTTAACAATGATAAAAGGTACTTTTGAAGGGATTGGAAGGTATAGAGCAGGTCAGATAACAGAAGATGAGTTAACTGAGTTGGAATTGAAATCTTGTCCTTCTGCAGGTTCTTGTCAAGGAATGTATACGGCAAATACAATGGCTTGTTTAACAGAAGTTATGGGCATGAGTTTACCTGAATGCGCAACAGCACTTGCTTCATCTTCTCAAAAAAGAAGAATTGCGTTTGAAAGTGGAATGAGGGTTGTTGAATTAGTTAATGAAAATCTTAAACCTCTTGATATAATAAACCGTGATAGCCTTAGAAATGCAATTATTGCTGATTTGTGTTTGGGTGGTTCTACTAATTCAGTTTTACATTTGCTTGCAATTGCAAATACGGCAGAGATAGATTTATCATTGTCCGATTTTGAAGAATTAGGTTCAAAAATCAAACAGACCGTAAAGTTAGATCCGTCAGCAAACCCAACAATGACAGATTTTCATAATGCAGGCGGAGTGCCGGCTTTATTAAAAACGCTTTTTGATATCCCTGAGTTTACCGATGTTAAAACTATTACGGGTAAAAAAATTAGTGAGAATATCAAAGGGGTATGGAGTGATGAGTCATTAGTACATCCTGTTAGTTCACCTGTTACAACTCAACCGGGTTTAGGTGTTTTATATGGTAATTTGGCTCATGATGGTGCTGTAATAAAAATATCAGGTGTGGATGAAAGTTGTTATTATTTCAAAGGTAAAGCAAAAGTGTTTGATACTGAAGAAGACTCTATGAATGCTTTAGAAAACGATGAAATAAAAGAGGGTGATGTTATTGTTATTCGTTACGAAGGTCCTAAAGGTTCTCCTGGCATGAGAGAAATGCTTGCCCCAACTTCATTTTTAGTTGGTAAAGGATTAGGTAAAACAGTTGCATTGATTACTGATGGCAGATTCTCCGGCGGTACAAGAGGTATATGCGTCGGACATATTTGTCCGGAAGCAGCGAATGACGGCAATATTGCGCTTGTTGAGGATGGTGATATTATTGAAATTGATATACCAAACAGAAAATTAAATCTTCTTGTAGATGAAAGTGTTTTAGCAAAACGAAGACAAGTATTGAAACCGTTTGAATTAAAAACAAAATCAGGTTATTTGTCAAAATATTCAAAGCTTGTTCAAGATGCTTCGCACGGAGCGATTATATAGAGAATTAAATAATAAACAGTAAAAGATGGTGTTGAAAAACCGGTTCAAGAGAATATCCTCAACACCAACAGAGCCTGTATTAAAAACAGGATTAGAGTATGCAAAATGGGTTAGCGAGAAATACTTACATTTCGGCTATGCTACGAAAGCGCCCCAATAAATGCACTACAAATATTGGCACCACCCCTTGCCGTAGCCTTAATTTTAGATCTTACACTGAATTAATGGAACTTGATTATACTAAACCAAGAACTTTTTTGTACCATGAGAAAGTTTCTAATTCAGAACCATTAAAGGTTGTTTTGATGCATTGCTTCTTTAGATAGTTGTCAAATTCATCATTGAAGCTTGACTTAATTTCTTTAGCTTTTGACGCAGTTTTCATATTTTACTCCTTTTATAGGAAAGTCACACACGTTTATGAGAATACACTAAACTTCAATAATCTAATAAACTCATTATAAACTTTTTTTTTGACACTGTCAATTAAAATAATAGGTTTTTTAACTTTTGTAACATAAATAGAAATTAGCCATAAATGCTTACTATTATTGGGATTCTAGCTATGTGTGTTTTTTACACTTGACAAGATATTTGAAAAAATTCTTGCAATTTGACTTATTTATGCATGCTTTTTTTGAATAAAAATCATGCTATTTTTTAGCATTTACTTTTAGAATAAATTCCCACTTAACAAATGAGCATGTTTTTGGTATTATTTACTAGCATATAGAATTAAACAAGGGAGAAAAATAGTGAAAACAGCGTTAAAATCACACAATTGCGGTCAGATTACCGCTAAGAATATCGGAGAAGAAGTTACCCTTTCAGGATGGGTAGCATGTGTTAGGGACTTAGGCGGAATTATCTTCGTTGAATTAAGAGATAGAACAGGTTTTTTCCAACTTGTAGCGGATCCTCAAATTAATCCTGAAATTCACGAAGTGTTTTCTAAGTTAAAAACTGAATCCGTAATTAACATAAAAGGGAAAGTTACTGAAAGACCTGAAGAAACTTATAATGATAAATTGCCTACAGGTGAAGTTGAAACTTACCCAACATATGCAAAAGTTTTATCAGAAGCAAAGACTTTACCTTTTGTTCTTGATGACGATAACGTATCAGAAGATGTTCGTTTAAAATATCGTTATTTAGATTTGAGAAGAGAAAGCATGCTTCATAACATGACTTTACGCCATAAAATCGTTACAGCTGTTAGAAACTATTTAAACGGAGAAGATTTCTTAGAAGTTGAAACTCCAATACTTATAAAAACTACTCCGGAAGGGGCAAGAGATTATCTTGTACCTTCAAGAGTCCAAGAAGGTAAATTTTATGCGCTTCCTCAATCCCCTCAAATCTTTAAACAATTGTTGATGGTTGGCGGATTTGAAAGATATTATCAAATTGCAAAATGCTTCCGTGATGAAGATTTGAGAGCAGACAGACAACCTGAGTTTACTCAAATAGATATGGAAATGTCTTTTGTTGATCAAGACAACGTTATTGAGGTAACAGAAGGCGTTGTTGCTGCTGCATTTAAAGAAGCAGGTATAGAGGTTAAACCTCCTTTCAAGAGAATCACTTGGCAAGAAGCAATGGATAAATATGGCTCTGATAAGCCTGATACAAGATTTGGCTTAGAATTGTTTGATATTGGTGATATTATCCTTGAATCTAATTTTGATATTGTTAAGAATACTCTTAAAGCAGGTGGTATAGTTCGTGGTATTAAAATTGAAGGCGGTGCTAAATATTCAAGAAAAGATATTGATGATATTACAAAATTAGCAGTATCTTTTGGTGCTAAAGCATTAGCTAACATTATTTATCAAGAAGACGGAACAGCTAAATCTCCTGTTCTTAAGTTCGTTACAGATGAACAAGCAAAAGCTATTCAAGAAAGAGCTCAAGCAAAAGCAGGGGATATCATCTTCTTTGTAGCTGATAAACCAAAACTTGTTTATGACATTATGGGAAGACTCAGACTTCACTTTGGTAAGACTCTAAACCTTATCAATGAAGATGATAATGCATTATTATGGGTTGTTGACTTCCCAATGTTTGAATGGTCTGATGAAGAAAACAGATTCATGGCAATGCACCATCCGTTCACATCTCCTAACTTGGAAGATTTAGACAAATTAGACAGCGGTGATTTAGGTAATGTTAAATCTATTGCTTACGATATTGTTTATAATGGTACAGAATTAGGTGGTGGTTCTGTAAGAATCCACTCTCCTGAAGTACAAAAGAAAATATTTAAAGCTTTAGGGTTAACAGAAGAAGAAGCTACTGAAAAATTTGGATTTATGGTTAATGCCCTTCAGTACGGTACTCCACCTCATGCAGGTTTGGCAATAGGGTTAGACAGATTAGTTGCTTTATTGTGCAGAACTGATTCTATTCGTGATGTAATAGCATTTCCTAAAAACTCAGGGGCTAAATGCTTGATGTCAGATGCACCTGGTGAAGCATCTTTACAACAAATGAGAGAGTTACACCTTAAATCTACAGTAAAACCTCACTAAGATTAATTTAGGTATGAATATAATTTTAAAAGTAGTACATAAAAGATGTACTACTTTTTTATATAGTTTATTAAATAGCCATATTGTATATTATTAAATTTGTATAATTTATGCTATTCTATATTTATGAATAGAGCTGTAAAAATTATAGTCATTTGTTTAATAGGTGTTCTATTTCTTTGTTTGTTTTTAAAAAAAGATGCTAAAGAAAATAGATATATCTTAGACTCTGCAAATATAAAACCAAATCCTGATGCGGTTGAGTTAAATTTAGATTATCCAATTCCTGTAACTAAAACAATAAATGGAGTGGATTATCTTCAATCACAATTGCCAATCGGGAAATTTGGAGGAGAAATAGTATCTTCTACTATAGGTGAAGGTCCAAAAACCTTTAATCCGTTTACTTCAACAGATGCAACTTCTTCTACTATGGCAGATATGATGTATGATGGGTTGTTTACAACAAATCCTATGACAGGGAAAGTTCTTCCAAAACTTGCAAAGTCAATCGATATAAGAGGAAATCATTATATTATACATCTTAGGAAGGGTGTGATTTGGTCTGATGGGAAACCAATTACTGCTGATGATGTTATCTTTACTTGGAAGGATATAATTTTTGCAGGACTTGGGAATACTTCTACAAGAGATGGGATGATTATTGAAGGGGAACTCCCTAAAATAAGAAAAATTGATGATTATACGGTAGAATTTATTATAAAAAGACAGTTTGCACCTTTTTTAAGAATGCTTTCCGCTCCAATAGCGCCAAAACATTATTTTTCTAAAGATAAAAACTGGCAAAATAATTTCAACAGATTTTTATCGACAAATATAAATCCAAAGGACATTGTTTCAAGTGGAGCATATAGATTAAAGGAATATGTTCCTGCACAAAGAGTTATTTTTGAAAAAAATCCTAATTATTATATGATAAATAAAAATGGTGAAAAGCTTCCTTATTTAGATAAAATTATATATTTAATTGTTGGAGATATAAATAATCAAATTCTTAAATTTGAGGCAGGAGAACTTGATGAAATATCTTTAAAAGGCGGTGATGTCGCAAGATACAAAGCAAAGGAGAGCGCATCTGATTACGTTATATATAATCTGGGTGCAGATAATGGGACTATGTTTATTGCAGTAAATATGAACACCCGTTATAGAAAAGAAAATGGAAAAATAAAATATTTTGTTCCTATAAAAAAACAAAGATGGTTTAATGATACTAATTTTAGAAAAGCAATTGATTATGCAATTGATAGAGATAGCATGGTTCAAAATATAGCTAATGGAATGGCAACCCCTTTGTTTACGGCAGAAAGTCCTAATGGTATTTACTATAATTCTAAAATAAAAGGTCACAAACGTGATATAAATAAAGCGAAGAATTTATTGAAAAATAGCGGGTTCTCTTTTAAAAACGGACAACTATATGACAAGTATGGTAATCAAGTAGAGATAGATTTATCTACAAATGCGGGAAATACTGAAAGAGAAGCTCTCGGAGTTATGGTAAAACAAGATTTGGCGGATATTGGAATAAAAGTCAATTTTAAACCAATAGAATTCAATTCTCTTGTTAACAAAATAACAAACTCGTTTGACTGGGATTTGATTATTTTAGGACTTACAGGCTCTCCTGTAGAACCGCATAATGGTAAAAATGTTTGGTATTCTTCTGGACCTCTGCATTTATTTAATCAAAGGCAACCAAATCAGCCATTAAAAGATATTCGTCCATGGGAAAAAAGAATTGATGAATTATTTGAAAAAGCTGCATTAAAGTTGAGTTTCTCTGAGCGTAAAAAATATTATGATGAATATCAGCAGATAATATATAATGAGGCTCCAATTATATATTTATATTCACCTATACGAATTTATGCGATTAGAAGAAAGATAAAGAATCTCTATCCTTCAACTTTATCAGGTTTAATATATAATTTAGAAGAATTGTATATAGATGGGGGGAACAGAAAATGAAGCTTTTAAAGTTTATCCTTAAAAGAATTTTACAGACAATCCCTTTGCTAATATTGGTATCAATTATAAGCTTTTTTATAATAAGATTATCCCCTGTTGATCCGTTAGCGGAATTGAGGTTGAATCCATCTATATCACAAGAAACATTACAGAAAGAAAAAATTAGGTTGGGTTTAGATAAACCAATCATAGTGCAATATGGTCTGTGGGCAAAATCATTTGTTAAAGGTGATCTTGGGGTTACATCAAGTGGGGAAAAAGTTTCTCAAAAACTTGCTGAAAGAATACCAAACACGCTTTTGTTAACATTTGTAGTTATATTTATGACGTGGTCAGTTGGAATACCGTTGGGTATACTGGGGGCGGTGTATAACAAAAGCTCTTATGATAGGCTGTTAACAATTTTATCCAGTATAGGGATGGCAATACCATCATTCTTTTTTGCTATATTATTATTAATATTTGCCGTAAAAACGGGTTTGTTCCCTGTTGGAGGATTAACAAGTTATAATTTTAGTGATTTATCCTTTATAGGAAAAGTTTTAGATATTTCAAAACATTTAGTTCTTCCTGTCACAGTTCTTTTTACATTATCTTTAGCAGGGTTGCAACGTCAAATGAGAGCGAATATGCTTGATGTGCTTGATAGTGACTATATTAAGTTTGCCAGAGCAAAAGGCCTTTGTGAGGGCAAGATTATATTTAAACATGCACTTAGAAATGCTATAAATCCAATGATTACATTGTTAGGGTTTGAATTTGCGGGATTGCTTAGTGGAGCTGCTTTAACTGAATATGTTTTTCAATATCCGGGGCTAGGACGTTTAATCCTCGAAGCAGTTATGAAATCAGATATAAATCTTGTTATGGCTTCTTTAATGATAGGTTCTATAATGTTAGTTCTTGGTAATTTATTGGCAGATATCCTTTTGATTATTACCGATCCAAGGGTGAGGGGGTAATAAGATGATTAAAGATATTATAAAGGGAATCTTAAAAGACAAATTTGCAGGGATAGCTTTGATAGTGCTGGTATTAATGTATTTATGCATTGCGTGTGCAAACTTTATAGCACCATATTCTAAAGATTTTTCAGACAGAAATCAGGCATATGCCCCACCATCACCTATATATACAATTACGGAAGAGGGGCATCTTTCATTGCCGTACACATATAATTATATTCGTGTATTTGAACCAAAATTATATCAAAATGTTTATCAATTGGACAGAAGTAAGAAACATTATTTAAAACTATTTGTTAAAGCTGAACCATATAAAATATTGGGTGTCATTCCTTGTTCAATACATTTGTTTGGAACAGATGATGGTGGGAGAATATATTTATTAGGCACAGACATAAATGGTAGAGATGTATTTTCTCGTTTACTTTTTGGGGGTAGAATTTCTTTAACAATAGGTTTTCTTGCATTATTTATACTTTTCCCGATAGGATTGTTATATGGCGGAATATCCGGTTATTTTGGCGGATGGGTTGATATATTGATGATGAGATTTGCAGAAGCTGTTATGGCTATTCCAAGTTTTTATTTATTGATAATATTGGCATCTATTCTTCCTGCTAATATGACTAGCGCACAAAGATTTACGCTTATTGTTGTTATTCTTGCGTTGATTGGGTGGGCAGGTTTTGCTCGTGTGGTTAGAGGGATGGTGTTATCTATAAAAAATGAAGAATTTGTTCAGGCTTCAGAAACAATAGGTGCTTCTAAAATGAGAATTATTCTTCGTCACATATTACCTCAGACTACGAGTTATGTAATAATTGCTATGACTTTAAGTGTTCCTTCATATATTCTTTCGGAATCAGGATTGAGCTTTTTAGGATTAGGGATACAGCAACCTGATGCCAGTTGGGGTAATATGCTTAAAGAAGCTCAAGAGTATATTAATATTTTATATCGCCCTTGGCTTTTGACACCCGGACTGCTTATATTTATAGCTGTTCTTTGTTTTAACCTTATAGGTGATACTGTGAGGGATATTTTAGATCCTAGGGGTAAATTGAGGTAAATATTTAATATTTGTAAAAACATTACTCTCTTGACATGAATCAATGTTGTATTTGAAGTATAATTTAGTTATGAAAAAGCGTATTAGTATACTTGGTTCAACCGGTTCAATTGGTACTCAAGCGTTGGAGGTTATAGAGAAATTATCAGACAAGTTTGAGATAATTTCTTTATCTGCCGGTGGAAATACTGATTTATTAAATAAACAGATTGAAAAATTCCATCCTAAGTCTGTTTGTGTGTCTTCTCATCCTGAAAATGTTCAAGGATGCAAGAATGTCTTGTTTGGTTCTGAGGGGTTGGAAGAAATCTGTTCCAATCAAGAAAATGACATAATTTTAGTTGCCGTATCAGGCAAAATAGGGTTAAAACCCACAATAACCGCAATAAAAAATGGAATTGATATTGCTCTTGCAAACAAGGAAACTCTTGTTATGGCGGGTGATATTGTTATGAAACTCGCAAAAGATAACAATGTTAATATTGTTCCGGTGGATAGTGAACATTGTGCAATTCATCAATGTATAAAAGATATTTCACAAGTTGAAAAATTAATAATAACTGCATCAGGAGGACCATTTTTAAATAAGACAATTGAGGATATGAAGTCTGCAACTGTAGAGCAAGCACTTGCTCATCCTCGTTGGAATATGGGAAGAAAAATTACTGTTGACAGCGCAACTCTTATGAATAAGGGATTAGAAATTATAGAAGCACATCATTTGTTTAATATGCCATATGACAAAATTGATGTTGTTGTTCATCCGCAAAGTGTTGTTCATTCGGCAATTGAATATGTTGATGGTAGTGTTATTGCTCAAATAGGACTGCCTAGTATGCATATCCCTATCCAATATGCAATATGTTATCCGGAAAGATATGAAGGAATTAAGTCAAAAAGCTTTAGTTTTTCAGAAATAGCAAGGTTAGATTTTCAAGCACCTGATTTTGAAAAGTTTCCATTTTTGAACCTTGCTTATTCCGCAGGCAGAACAGGTGGTACGGCAACTGTGGCTCTTAATGGTGCAGATGAAGAAGCTGTATTTGCGTTCTTGAACGGTGAGATAAAATTATACGATATCTATGAAATTGCAGAGAAAATATATTCTTCTCATAATGTTATCAAAAATCCGACTATTGATGAAATTTTTGAAACAGATAAAGAAATTCGTGAAAAAACAAAAGAATTGATTCATAGGAGTTACCAATGTTTGAGTATATAAAAGGTATTCTTACGGATAAATATACAACAACAAACGGATGCTATTTTATATTAGAAACAAACGGAATAGGGTATTGTTTAGAAGTATCAGAATTAGATTTTAACTCAAATATTGATAAAGATAACGAAATTAAATTATATACAAAATTACTCCACAAAGAAGATTCAATGACCTTGTGCGGATTTCTTAAAAAAGATACCAGAGATCTTTTTACATATCTAACTTCAGTTTCCGGAGTCGGTACAAAAATGGCACTGGCTCTTTTAGGCAGATTTAGTACATGCGATTTGATTTCAATTGTAATAAATGAGGAATACAAAGAGTTAACACTCGCAAAAGGTGTTGGTCAAAAATTAGCACAGAAAATAATACTTGAACTAAGAGATAAATTGATAAAAGCAAATATTGCTGTAGTATCTGATAAATTTAACAATATTGAATTATCTCCTGCAAGTCAGGAAACAACGTCTATTTTGTTATCTCTCGGATATACAGAAGAAGAAATTAATACAGCATATAAAGTTGTGTTAAATAAGTGTGAAAACAGAGATGATTCCGAAGAATTGTTGAGAGAAACGTTGAAATATCTTTCAATGTAAAGTTTTATTAAATATGAGTTTTATACTAGCAAAAAATAAATAGCACATGCATTAGTATAGTAAGTAAAAAGGTGTGTTATGATTAATTTTTCTTCCCATAATATTCAAACAACTCACAGATCAGGTTATATGCCAACAATGGTAAATAACAATAATGCAGGTTCGAGTATAAAGGATACAAAAGAAATCCCTCCTAAAATATATAGTTATGCAACAACATTAAAATCTCCGGGGTTAAAATATTTTGTATCTAATATAGCTTATAATGCACAATTTGATAAAGAATCTGATGTATCATCTCCTATTGGAGAAGATGGTAAGACAAGATTAAAAATAGGATATATTAACGATGTTCACGGTCAATATATAAAATTAGCAAAAATCGGTGATGCTCTAAGGGATTGTGATATAAGATTTTCCGGTGGGGATAATATGATTGGTGATGACAGAAATAAGCAAGTAAATGACTGTGTCCTTGCATATATGGATGGGGAAGATTTTGAATCATCTGCTCTTGGTAATCATGATGTTGATATGTCGGAAAAGAATTTTAAAGAATTAACAGATAATTTAAAAATGAAATATCTTGCAGCAAATTTTAAACAAGATATAGATTCAAAGGATAGTCCGAAAGGTGAAAATGGAGCATTTATACACGACAAATTAGTCGATTCATATATCGGCGATTACAAAGGGGTGCAATATGGTGTTGTAGGTATAGCACCTGTTGATATGCGAACAAGAATGACTCACCCTGAATTATATACTGATTTTACTATTGATAGCATGGAAGACACTTTAAAAGATATTCAATCTGAAGTGGATGATTTACAGAAAAAAGGTGTAAAACATATATTCCTACTTTCTCATGTTGGTCACTTGGGCGATAGAGTAATTGCTGAAAATACATCAGGCATTGATGTTATAATAGGCGGACATTCTCATACCTATGTTGATGGTATAAAACCTGGGGAAAATCTTTTTGTATCAAAAGCAGGCGAACCTGTTTTGATTACAAATGCAGAAAAAGACGGGAATTATTATGGGAAAGCAGAGTTGGTTTTTGATAAGGACGGTGTTCTTGTAGAAGCATCTAATAATTTGTATGAAACAAGTAAACGTCCTAGAAATATGATTTACAAAAAAATGTTTAATGATATTATGGGACATCCTGAAAAATTGGGTGTAATTAATTCTGCACTGCCTTGTCCAAAACAAAGATTGAGCGAAGAAAACCCTCATGCTAACTTCGTAGCAGATGCTATCAGAAATGAATTAAATGTAGATATAGGTATTGTAAATGCAGGTAATATCAGAAATGTATTTGAACCTGGTGAAATCGATTCTTCTGATGTAAAATCTATCTCTCCATTTGGGGATGGTATGGCTATTACAACAATATCTGAGAAAGATTTAGTTGAAGGAATAAAAGGCGGCTGTAAGTCAGTCGTTGACAAAAACGGTAAACCCGGACTTATTTATGCTTCCGGATTAACATATTCTGTCAAGAAAGAAACAGGAGAACTTCTTGATATGACATATACAGCAAAGGATGGAACTCAACGAAAAATAGATATTAATAATCCTGATTCGAATAAAATATACAGAATTGCAGCTGATGATTTCGTACTTAGAGGCGGTGACGGTTTAACTGCGTTTAACCAACTTGATCATGCAGAAAAGATATTCGACTTTAGCGAAGATAAGCTCATTGCGGATTATATCAAGCATCAAAATAAACCAATTGATATAAATATTACAGGAAGGATTAATATTGTATAAGAATTAAAAAATATATTATGGGAGAAATTATATAAGGCGGTTACCAATTGGCAGCCGCATATTTTTTTTGTTCAGTTTTTTATAAGTTAATATTTCTTAATATATTTTTTGATTTAAGCAATTATTTTTCTTATATATACTTTATATATACATAGGAAATAATAGGACGGAGAAAATAATGGGTTCATTTTTAGATACTGTTAGAGATTTTATTCAGTATACAAGTGCAGATGCACCATACAGAACAAATCCTCAAACCGGTCAAAGATATAGTTATGGTCAAATGGAATTGTTTGCACAACAAACATCTCAACAGTACAATTTTAATTATCAAACTAATCCATACATAGAACCTGATAGACCGGCATTAGCGGTAGCATAATCTTATAAAATGAAGGCTAATACCATTAGAACCATTGCGCCTATTTGAAGTGCTGTGTTTAAACCTTGTTGAAACTTATTGCTGTCATATCTGTCTGCAGTTTTTTGACCTTTTAAAGCTCCTTCTAACCTGTTGATTCGTTCATTTTCGTTATCATAATAGAAATCTGTATCAAACATACTGTTTTCCAACCTTGCAAGCCTGTCATTATTGCTTTCGTCAGGATATGTTCTATGTAGAATTTTTTGTTCAAGTTTTGATAATTTTGAGTTGTTAAACTCACCAAAAGAACTTCGTGATGAATTTCTTTTTTGCCATAATCTGTCTATTCCCCATCCGTCAGCATCATCTTCGTCAACGTACTCAGGGATATAAATATCATCGTCGTCATAGTTGTGAGCTATAGTTGGATTTTCATTTTTGTATACTTTCCCTTTTATCCGTTCTACACGTGTGTAATAATCATCTGTATCATAAACACTATTAAATAGTTTTTTTTCAATTGTGACTAATCTTGAATGAAGTGATTGTTCAGGTTTGGTTTTTATACTTAAATGTTTTTCGACTTCGTTTATAATAGGATAATCTACACTTGAGTCAGGGGTGTAGTCATCTTCATAAGCAAGTGTATCTTCGCATGGTGTTATTTCTTGACCTATCATATCAGCGTTCAAGTCTTTCGCCAGATGTTTTAGCCTATCAGCATTTGAACCTTTTTTGGATTTACCATAAACATATTCTTCTAATCTTTTTAGTCTAAGTTCTGTTTTTTGGTTTGAATAGTCTGCCCCAAGGACAGATGTCTCCATTTTGGTTAAAGTATCAACTTTCCCTTCAGATGCACATACTCTACACAATAATGATAGTAGAATAAAAAATATTATCATATATTTTTTCATTGTTTTTCCCTCTAAATATATGATAAATTTGATTAAAGAAAAAACTATTGAACAATTTTGGAATATTGATTAATGAAAATATAGCCGTAAAATAGTAGTCGGATAGTATTAATATTCAATACCTTTTCTCGCAGAAACACCAATATCCCAGTAATGTTTAACAGGTTCTATTTTTGAGACTAAATGGGCAATTTCAACGATTTTAGGATGAGCATCTCTTCCCGTAAGTACAATTTCCATATTGTCAGGTTTATTCTTTAAAACTTCAACAACGTCATCAACGTCAACCAGATTAAGAGCTATTGCAATGTTCATTTCGTCAAGAATTACTAAATTATATTCGTTGTTTTGAATGGCACGTTTTGCGACCTCCCATCCTTCTTGGATAACTTTTTTGTCATCATTATTCATGTTTGAGGAATAAACTATTCTATCTAAACCTGCTTGCATAATTGTTAAATTTTCGTGGATTTTTCCTGCTAATTTTCTGAAAGAGTTTAATTCCCCATAGTTGCTGCCACCTTTTGTAAACATAATAAGAAGGACTTTCCAGTCCCTTCCTAATGCACGCATTGCAAGACCTAGTGATGCGGTTGTTTTTCCTTTTCCGTTTCCTGTGTACACCTGTATATAACCGTGTTCATCCCATAATGGATTTATTAATTCTTTCAAAACACACTCCCTTTTATTTTACTTTTATTATATATTAAACACTATGAAGAACAAATCCGACTTAAGATTATTAGCAAAAAGTATAAGAAAAAATCTTGATATATCCTCTATTAGTGAGCAAATTGTATCTAATATTAGAGAGTTGACATTTTATAAGAAATCTAAGCATGTTATGATTTTTTATCCCGTTGGTTCAGAAATATCTTTATTAGAGCTTTTAGAAGATAATAAAAATTTTTATCTTCCCCGAGTTAAAAATGAAGAGTTAGAGGTGTGTCCTTATCAGAAGGGTGATAGTCTATGTGTATCATCCTTAAAAATTAATGAGCCAATATGTGATTCGGTTGATAAACAAATTTTAGATATAGTCTTTATCCCTGCATTAATGTGTGATAATGAATATTGCCGGCTTGGCTATGGTGGTGGATATTATGACAGGTTCTTAAAAAATATAGATGCGAAGAAATTTGTTGTTATTCCGGAAGAGTTATTAATAGAAAACCTTCCTGTTGAAGAAAACGATGTCAAATGTGACGGATATATAACGCAAAAAAAAGCCTCTTTTTGAAGAGGCTAAGGAATTTAGTTTATTATTGGTTATTAAGTAGATTGATTTTAAATTGGTTTAGTTTGTTTAGTTTGTTTAGTTTATAGGTTAAAGAACATTGGTTTATTTGGGTTTTTCGACTAAGCTCTTAGTCCGTAAGAACATACTGAGTTTTGAATATCTTTTGCTTCACGTTCATCAACATGTTCAAGTTCTTTTTCGATTTGAGAGAGTTGAGCTTGTAATCTTGCAGCTTTTGCAGCAGCAGCTTTTTCTTGTTCATTTAACTTAGCTTGTAGTTGTTTTTGAATTTGTTTCCTAGCATTTTCATACATTTTTTGTTGAGTAATTTGTTCTATTTGAGGATTACCTCCTGCTCCGAACATTCCACTTGCCATTGCTTGACTGAATTGTGCTTGACTTATTTGTAGAGCCTGATAGTGAGCATTTGTTAATTCTGCCATACCTTGTGAGAATAATGAAGAAGGTAATGAAGAAATATCTGATAGTGATACTGAATCTTGAGATAAAATTGATGCATAACTGATTAATTCGTCTTTTTTCGTGTTCAATGCAGTAATTTGATATTCAAGATTGTTTTTTCTGTCTTGAAGTTGAATTTTCCTTGCTAACATCATTAAGAAACCCATAATAAACCTACTTTCTTTAACCTATAAACTAAACTAACCTTTTGCAAAGTTAACGTTAACTTGCGTTTCGTAAACTTTAGTTTTGATATTTTTGAACTTCTTTGATTAACCTAAACCATAACTGTTAATCTATTGTTCTAATCAACCTAACTAAATTTGTTTAACTAACCTTTAACTTTAACCTTACATTTATATAAAGTATTTTTGTGTTTAAGAATTGACTTTTTTGTATTATTTTCTTAACAAAAGTTAACATTTAGTTGAAATAGGAATATTGCTAGGTTTTAACTGCTTGTAAAACAACGATTTCTTTTTCATTTTTATATATAACATATCCTAAATTAGCTTTAGGGGGTTTCTTGATATATTTCCTTTTGGTATAAATAACTCCTGCTTTTGTGTCATTTGAGGCAGAGGAATATTTTTTTGCCAGTTTACAGCATTCGTATATAGTTTTTTCATCGGGTTGTTTATTGTTGAAAATCTTTAGTAGAATGTGAGAACCCGAGTTGTTTTGTATGTGAAACCATATGTCATCAGGGGAAGATATTTTTGATATTATTAAATCGTTCTGTTTGTTATTTTTACCGATGTATACTTTAAATCCGTTTATTTCTATGTTTTCAATATTTATATCTTTAGTTTTTGGTTTGTTAATGTCTTTTTTTATAAAGCCTAAATCTTCGCATTCATCCATGATTTCAAATAATTCTTTTAATGAGTTTGAATTTTCTATTGAAAAAAGAATGTCTTTAAAATATTGTTCATTTATTATTGCTTCTTCTTTTAGTTTAATTATTTTTTCTTTAGAGTTTTTAGATTTTGAATATAATTGATAATATTTTTGGGAATTTTCTTTTAATGTTAATTTTTCATCCAGCGGTATTTTTATATCTTTATTATTTTCCCAGTCAAAAACTTGAATTTCATTTATGTAATCGGAATTGTTATATAGATTTGAAACAATTAGGTCTGCATATTTTTTATACTTAGAAGCATTATCTTTCTTTGATAATTGAGCTGATAATTTTTCTGTTAAGGTCTTTTGTTTTTTGTATTGTGGGTAAACTATATTTTTTAGTTTTAATTTTATTGCTCGTTTTAAGATGTTTTCTTGTTGATTTGAAAAATAGTTATCAATCATATCATTAACAGAATTCACAAGAGTGTGATAGTCTATAAGTTCAGAATATATTGAAAATTCTTTTTCATTCAAAGCAGGTTTTATCTCGGATTTTAACTCAAGATAATCTTTTATTTTGTCTAAACATATTTTGTTGTTTTCTAATTGAGTTTGAAAGGCTTTAGAAAACCCCATAAAATCATCATTTAATAAGTTATAATGAACTTCTCCAAAATATCTTAGAAAATCAGACTTGTTTTGTTTTGGAGGATAATTATAAGGGAATCCTCCGGCGAGTTCTCTATCTTTGCTCTTTTCAGGCCCTACATTATGAGCACATCCAATAATTGTATTTGTATCACAATTATATAGAATTATATTTGAATGTTTTCCCATTAGTTCAATCGCAAGGCAAAGTTTTATTTTTTCGTTAAGTTCATTATATGATTCAAAATATATTTCAAAAATTCTTTCATAAGGAGGAACTTTAACCTCTGTTATCCTAAACCCTTCAAGATATTTTCTCAGAAGCATACAGAACATAGGAGGTTGTTTAGGAATTATGATATTCCTTTTAGCATAAGAGTCATCATTTAAAAAGCAAATATGAAAAACTTGCGGATCTATATTAATATAAAGCTTTCGAGTTTCTGTTCCTCTTATGGAAAAAACAAAGTCACGTCGGGTTGGTTGTTGAATTTTTTGAAGACGAGCTCCTACGAAGAAATCTTTGTTTTCTTCGCAAAAAGCTTTAAGCGTTAAATAATCAAAAGATATCACTATACGGCAGCCTCAACACCTAGAAAAGTTTCTTTTTTAGGCATTCTTCCACATGATTTATCCTCGTCACAGTAACCTAATCTTACGCATTTTGGAACGAGGTAATCTTTTAACCATGGTTCTTCAGCAATAAGAGCATCACACATTGCTTTGGTCATCATTCTGATTTCATATTGTGCTCTTGTACATAATCTCAAGTTCGCTAAATGAATCATTTCTCTTAAGTTTAAGCTTGCAACAATTGAGCTTGCAGCTGCATTTGGTAATACAAATCTTGCATCTTCTGCAGGGATACCTGCTTCGGTAAATTCAAGGTATTTGTTAGAAATTTCATTCATAAATTCTTCGAATTTTGCCTTTAATTCAGGATTTTTTTCGATTGTTGGAGGAATGATATAGTCAAATTGTCCTTTTTCCTTTACATAGCGTTGTGATTTTTGAGAGAAGGACATATGTCTATGTCTGACAAGTTGGTGAGTACATGCTCTTGATACGTTTGATATAGCAAAACTAACTTGTATATGTTCAATTGTTGAATAATGCCCTGATGAGATTACTCTATTGATAAGCTTTAGCATTTTTTCTTTATCGTCTGTACTATCATATATATTTATTGGACTGTCTGCGCTATAACAAGTTCTACACGCTGTATATATAGTTTTTAGTAAATTTTCAGGTTTTGCTATCAGTTTAACAATAGGTTTATTTTCAGACATTTCTCTCCCCCAATTAATCATACATTTATTATATTTTATAATATGTGATTATTTTTTACAAGAAATTAATAATTATTCTCCGTAACCACATCAGAACGATTTATCATAAAAGAACTCCGACATAGTATGGCGGAGTTCTTCTTCTGTAAAATCTTAACGTTTGAAAACTATTAGTTCTTTTTGCCGTAACGTTTGTTAAATCTTTCAACTCTACCTTCAGAGTCAAGGATTTTTTGTTGTCCTGTGTAGAATGGGTGACAGTTGTTACAAATTTCAACTGTGATATTTTCTGCAACAGAACCTGTTTCTATTTCGTTACCGCATACACATTTGATAACAGTTTTTTTATAATCTGGATGAATTCCGTCTTTCATTGTTACCTTCTTTCTTTTCAAGATTCCAAACTTGAATATATATTTTCGACTGTTAATATTTTAACTTGCTGAAAATTTCAAATCAAGAGTGATAGAGAAAACTCGTCTTTTTTTGTTAAGAAAGGTTAATAACATTGTTTATTCAATGCACTATTATTCATTCGCTGATATAATTATAAAAAAGAGGGAGTATTATAAATTATGTTCAGTATTATTTTAGCAGGTGGTTCAGGAAGCAGATTATGGCCTTTGTCACGAGAGTTGTATCCTAAACAATTATTAAATATTCAAAACAAGGAAAGTTTATTGCAAGAAACATTTAAAAGGGTTGCTGAGTTTATACCTGACAATAAAATAATAAATGTTACGAACATAAAACATGCACCTAATGTTCGATATCAAATTTCATCATATACAAAAACTCCAATAGTTGTATCTGAACCGGAATCTAAAAACACCGCATCTGCTATTGCAGTAGCAGTCAAATATATTTTAGATAAATATAAAAGTTCAAAAAACGAAGTGATTTTAGTCGTTCCTTCCGATCACAAAATTAAAGATTCTGCAAAATTTATTCAGTCTGTTACTGAAGGTGAAAAGCTTGCAAAAAAAGGCTATTTGGTTACATTTGGCGTAAAACCGAATTATGCTGAAACAGGATTTGGATATATTGAAGCAGGGGAGAAAATTGAAAAAGGGTTTAAAGTAAATAAATTTGTTGAAAAACCTGATTTAAAATCCGTCAAAAAATATTTAGAAAAAGATACGATGTATTGGAATAGTGGGATTTTTATGTTCAAGCCTGATGTGTTTATGGCTGAATTGGAAAAGTATTCTCCTGCTATATACAAAATCGTGAATGAATTTGATTTTACAAAAAAAGAAGACATTCCATATACCGAATTTGAGAAGCTCCCAAACATTTCTATCGATTATGCACTTATGGAAAAAACCGATAATATTGTTATGGCTGAGTTAAAATCAGACTGGCTCGATGTTGGTTCGTGGAAGTCAATATATGATGTAAGTAAGAAAAACATAGATAATAATGTTAAAATTGGTCATATTTTAGACATTGATTCAAAAGATTCTTTAATGTATTCGTCTTCTAAACTAATTGCGACAATCGGATTAGAAGATACAATAATTGTAGAAACAGAAGATGCTGTGTTGGCTTGTAAAAAGGATAGAGTGCAGGACGTAAAACAAATATTTGAAACTCTTAAGCAACAACATGATAATACTCAAATGGTACATAAAACAGTTTATCGTCCTTGGGGATATTATACTGTGCTTGCACAAGGTGATGGATTCTTAACTAAGCTGATTCAAGTTAATCCGGGACAAAAATTATCTGTTCAATCTCATAATCACAGAAGCGAACACTGGGTTGTTTTATCAGGAACAGCTAAAGTTGTTTTGGAAGGGAAGGAGTTAATATTAAGCCCCGGACATAGTGTTGATATTGCTGTTAAGGCGATACATTCCCTTCAAAATCCTTATAAAGAAAATCTGCAAATTATAGAAGTCCAAAAAGGTGATTTGCTTGTTGAAGAAGATATTGTCAGATATGAAGATATGTATGGCAGAGTGTAGAGAAATGGAAAATTGAAAATGCAAAATGGAAAATTTTTCATCAAATCAATGGGTTGTAAATCTAATCAGTTTGAAGGCTCTCTTATTATAGAAAATCTTTTAAAATTTGAATTTGAACAAACTTTTGATATAAAAACTGCAGATTTTTATATATTAAATTCGTGCTCTGTTACTCATAAGAGTGATAATGAAACGTTGTATCTTCTAAGAAATGCAAAACATTTGTATCCCAGTATTAAAACAGTTTTGACCGGATGCGTTGCTCAAATAGAAAAAGAAAAATTGTTAGAGCTGGATTATATTGATTATGTATTTGGTAATAACGATAAATTTAACTTGGGAGAATTTCTTCTAAAAGACAAAAGAAGTGTGATATCAGATATTATGAGAATACCTGAGTTTAATTATCAAGTTCTTGATGATACAAGTAAAACTCGGTTGAGTTTGAAAATACAAGACGGATGTAATAACAGATGTTCTTATTGTATAATCCCTTTCGCAAGAGGAATGTCACGGAGCGCAAATTCAGATTTTATAGTCAATCAAATTAACAACGCAGAACAAAAAGGATTTAAAGAAGTTGTTTTGACGGGGATCCATATTGGACAATGGGGACTTGATTTAGGATTGAAATTTGTTGATTTAATCAAAGAAATTGAAGAAAAAACTGCGATTAGATATAGATTAGGTTCGTTAAATCCTCTTGAAATAACTGATGAGTTGTTAGATATATTACAAAATTCAGAAAAATTTTGTCCGCATTTTCATCTTTCACTTCAATCAGCTTGCAATAAAACATTAAAGTCAATGAACAGATTTTATTCTGTTGAACAATATCTTGAACAAATAGAAGATATTACGAACAGATTTCACAAACCGTTTTTGGGTTCTGATATTATAGCAGGTTTTGTTGGTGAAACAGAATCAGATTTTAATACAACAATTGAAAATTTGAAAAAATCAAAATTGTCTAAAATACATACCTTTCCATACTCTATCCGAAAAGGAACGATTGCTGAAAAAATGGAAGGACATTTGCCTGATAAAATTAAACAAGAAAGAGCTGATATAATTAAAGCGGTTTCTTCTGAAAAATTTAAGGTATTTATGGATAGCAATGTTGGAGATGAGCAAGAAGTGCTCATAGAAAAACGACCTGATAAAAAAACGGGCTTGCCAAAAGGTGTTACCAAAAATTATCTCAATGTATTAATTAATACTCCAACAAATGAGTTTAATACAATTAAAAAAGTAAGATTAAACAGTTATAATAATGACAAATTTTCTGCAACATTACTATAAAAATATTAATATTATTTATTCTCCATTTACTATTTTTAATTTTTAATCATTAATGAATGCCTACGCGATTATGCTTATTAGAGCATATTATTAAAACATTGAGTTTCATAAACTCATAGTATGGTAAAGTCGAATTATAAAAAGGTCCCTAAAACTATGCTTATCGAAATGGCTCAGAAAAACAATTATGAGGCATTAGAAGAATTAATCCGCAGAATACAAAAGGATATTTATGCAATATTTTCTCATATATGCCATAAACGAGAAGTTGTTTCAGATTTAACACAAGAAGCGTTGGTTAAAATAGCAAAAAATATAGAGAAATTAAATGACGTAAAATGTTTTAAGACTTGGTCAAATAGAATTGCATTAAATATTTTTTATGACTATACCCGTAAAGATTCTAAAAAAACAGATAATGTAAGTCTTGACGAAATGGAGAATGTTGAAATTGAAGATACTTCAATAAAACCAATGGAAAAATGTATGGCATCTGAGTTGGGATGTATTATAAAAAACAGTATTCTATCATTGCCAATGAATTCCCGAATAATGTTAGTCTTGCGGGAGTTTGAAGGTATGAGCTATTGCGATATAGCAAACCTTACCCATACTAACGTAGGAACTGTAAAATCTCGTATATCAAGAGCACGTGTAAAATTACAAGAAGATTTGGGACAATATATCGACTAATTTTTGTAAATATTAACTAAGAGTGGAGAAAAATTATGGATATCAATTGTAGTCAATTTGAAGGGTTACTATCTTTTTATCTGAATGATGATTTAAATGAAAATTTAAAATGTGCATTTGAAGAACATATGAAAACTTGTCCTAATTGTAATATGCGATATAGTGTAGTTAGTTCTGTTATAGAAGATATTAAAAGTGCATATGATGAAGTTATCGGAAAAACGCCTGTCGATAAAGTTGATATGGTAGAGGATAATGAAGATGTGTCAGTTTCTGATTATGATATTTTAGATGGATTTTTAAATACGGAATTGTCAGCATATGTAGATAATGAACTAGACGAAAACAGAAGTGTTAAAATAAGAAGGGATATAATATCAAAACCACGATTGAGGCAAAAAGTAGAAAAGCTTTATGGATTAAAAAAGGTTATTTCTGATTCTTATAAAATTAATAAAAATAAATTAAAAACAGATTTTTCAAAAGAAATAATTCGCAAAATAAACAATATTGAGTCAGATAGACAGATTTATTTTCACTGTACGGCATTTATATTGGTAGTTATTTTAGCTATAGTTTTATCTGTCGTCGCTATTATACATATTATTTAAAACCCTGTAATATTTTATTCCCTATTAAGCATAATTATGTTAGAATAAAAGGAGGAAGAATGTTATAGGGAGTGATAAGTGGGGAAGACTTTAGTATTAATTGATGGTCATGCATTAGCATTCAGACAGTTTTTTGCATTAGAGCGTACTGCTATGAAAAATTCTGATAATCAGCCAACGTGGGCAGTATATGGTTTTTTTAAGGCAATATTTGATTTGTTATCAAAAATTCAACCTGACTCAATCGCTGTAACATTTGACGTGTCCCATCATACCTTCAGAACAGAAATGTATGAGGACTATAAAGCTAATAGAGAGTCTATGCCTGATTCTTTAGGTACACAATTAGAGCTTATTTGTCAAGGATTACAGGCTTTTGACATTCCTATCTATACACGACAAGGTTTCGAGGCCGATGATTTGATTGGAACAATTTCAGCAAGAGCAAAAGCACTCGGACATAAAACTTTAATTCTTACGGGAGATCAAGATTCGTTTCAACTGATTGATGAAGAAGGTTTTATCAAGGTCTTGATACCTTCAAAAGGAGAATTGGCTGAATATAATTGGAATAGAGTGTATGACAAACTGGGGGTGTATCCTAATCAAGTTATTGATTATAAGGGGCTAAGAGGCGATACTTCAGATAATATTCCGGGAATAAAAGGTATTGGAGAAAAAACAGCGCAAAAACTTTTAGCTGAATATAAAACATTAGATAATGTTTTAGCTAATTGTGAGAATATTAAACAAAATTCTTTAAGAGAAAAGATAGAAAGTGGAAAAGAAATTGCTAAATTAAGTCAAAAGCTGGCAACTATTATTAAAGATGTTGACATAGATTTTGATTTTGACAAGGCTGAAGTTGTTTTGCCTGATATAAATAAAGTTAGTGAATTCTTGAGGAGAATGCAGTTTTATTCTTTTATTAAAAATATAAATAAAATATTGTCATCTTTTAATCCGGACCAAGCAAAAAAGTCAGGCATGAATGATGAACAAATTCCTATTTTAGAACAAAAACAAACAGTCCAAGAAGAAACGGGACAGTTGGGTTTATTTACACAAGCAATCAAAGAATCGGTTGAGGATATCGAGTTTAAATGTAAAGTTCTTGAAAATGATGTCGATATAAAAACTCTCGTGGAAACTTTGAAAACAAAAGATTATTTTTCAATTAATACATATTCTGATAAATCAGAAATAATAGGTTTTTCGATTTCTTATGGTGATGAAAATAATTATTTTGTAAAAGGCGGAGTAGACTTATTAAAGCCTATCTTAGAGGATTCATCGGTTAAAAAGGTGTTTTATGATGCAAAACACAATTATTATGTTCTTAAAGAAAATGATATAACTTTATCAGGGATTGAGTATGATGTATTATTAGCAAGTTATGTTAAAGATCCTAACAGAAGCCACGCAATTGAATCACAGGCTCTGGATTTTTTGAATCATATTATGACAGAAAGAAAAGAAGTTACTTCTGATTTATTGCATTCTGCATGTACCTATGCTTGCGATGAAGCTTACTCTATTTATAATCTTTTCGATTATTGGAAGAAAAATTTATCAGATGTTGAGAAGAAGCTTGTGGAAGAAGTTGAAATCCCGCTTACTACAGTATTGGCGAAAATGGAATATACAGGTGTTGCAATTGATACGAGCTATTTGAAGTCTTTGTCTGATTTTATGACTGAAAAATTGGCAGAGTTAGAAGATTTTATTTATCAACTTGCAGGAGGCCCGTTTAATATAAATTCTCCAAAACAAGTAGCGGAGGTTTTATACGATAGATTAGGGATAAAATCAAAAAAACGTAAACGTTCTACTTCTGCGGAAATACTGGAAGAATTAGCGAATGAATATGAAATATGCGACTTTATATTACAACACAGAAAATTTTCTAAATTAAGATCAACTTATACGGATTCTTTGCCTACGTTGATTAGCAAACGTGATGGAAGGATTCATACAACATATAATCAAGCAACAACGGTGACAGGAAGATTGTCTTCTTCAAATCCTAATTTGCAAAATATTCCTATTCGTTCAGAAGAAGGGAATAAAATTAGAAATGCTTTTTGTCCTCAGGATAGAGAAAATTATTATATGCTTTCTGCAGATTATTCTCAAATTGAATTAAGACTACTTGCACACGTGGCTGATGATGAGCATCTTATCGAAGCATTTACTAACAATATTGATGTTCATACTTTAACAGCATCAAAAGTCTTTGGTGTCCCAATAGAAGAAGTTACAAAAGATATGAGAAGGAAAGCAAAGGCTGTAAACTTTGGTATTGTATACGGACAATCCAAGTATGGGCTTGCAAAGTCTTTAAATATTTCCAATGATGAAGCTGGAGAATTTATAGACAAGTATTTTGAATCATATCCAAAGATTGCATTATATATGACAAATAAGGTTGATTTTGTACACGAACACGGGTATGTAGAAACCCTATACGGAAGGAAACGTTATTTAGGTGCAGAATTATCAAGCGCAAATTATCAAATTAGAGAATTTGCCCAAAGGGCTGCAATAAACCAACCGTTGCAGGGCACTGCAGCTGATTTAATTAAAATGGCAATGATTGAGGTTGATAAAAAATTAACCGAAAAGAATATGAAATCAAAAATGGTTATGCAAGTTCATGATGAACTTGTGTTTGAAGTTGAAAAATCCGAACTTGATGAGTTGAAATCGTTAGTTTTGGAATGTATGGAATTAGGTCAACCGTTTAAAGTCCCATTGGAAGTAGATATCAATTATGGTGAGTCGTGGAAAGAATAGTTAAAATAATTGTTTCTATATTTTTGTGTTTTGTTTGTGCACCGGTTTTGGCAAATACAGGTGTAGCTAATAAATCTGCTGTAGAAATGTCGCAGTGTATTAAAACATTTCCTGTTTCGTATGATAAATTGTATTATCTAACCCTTTCAGGAATCAATGAAAATAATTATTCTATAAAAGAATTACAAACAAAGAGCGGATATATTGTTTTTGAAACAGGGAACAGAAAATATTTAGCCTCGATAATGTATGTATCATCTGCTAAAGCAATGTTGAAAATAACCCCGTATAGCGGGAATTATGATTTTCCATTGGAAGTTCCTCAAAGTGTTTTTAAATATATAGAAACATATCAGGCTGCAAAGTTTTAATAAAATTTTAAGCTCCTGTGATTTTTTTAATTCTTTTTTGTTCAAGTCTTAACTTGTTCATTCGCCAATCAATTTGCTCAATATGTTTAAGTTGTTGTCGTTGAGTATTTATTAAATCCATTTGTTCATGCATTTGTCTGTTTTGGGCATCCAGAGCTTTATGCATTCTTTCAATTAATTCTTTGTTTTTTTGAAGTCTGCCTTCCATAATTTTTATAGTCATAATTCTTTTTTCCATTGCAGCTTCAAGGATTTTGTTTCTATCATGAAGTCTTTCTACGGACTTTAGCGGAATATATTCTTCGCCTAATAAGGTTAAAACAACCCCTCTTGGAGTAGTTTTTATTGAAAAAATTTTTGCGAAAAATTCTCTAATCATACTTTATATTTTAATGCGGTTTTTATCTTTTTCAAGTAAAACCCATGAAATTTTATACTTTAGTATAATAAAGAAGCCCCGAATATTTCGGGGCTTCTTTGATTTATTATTTTATTTATTATGCAACTGCTGCGTTATATTGTTTAACTAATGCATCTTTTTGATCTTGAGGCAGAGTATCGAAGTATTGTCTTTCTGCTGCTGTTAGTTGACTGTAGAATGGCGCTTGAAATGTATTTCTACCTGTTAGAGCGGCTGTTCCGAAGATGATAGCTTGATTGTTGCTTGATGGAGTGTATGCTCCAGGTTCTGCGTTTCTTACATTTTTGTATTGATTTTTAGCTATTTCAACTATTTTTGCTCCTAAGTCTTTTAGTTGTACATCTTTTAAGCTGCTTAATGTTTGATTTAAGTTTGTTCTTGTTCCTTGAGTTGCTGTTCTTGCTACTCCGTATAATTCTTGAGCTTGTGGAGAAGGGATTTTATTTCCATACATTCTTATATATCTTGCTTGCGCTTCTGGTGATAAGTTTGCGAATTTTTCGTTATGCAATCTTAGGTATCTTGCTTTTACATCTGTTGATGCATTTCTCCATTTATATTCACCTTTAACTGCGTCGTATGCACTTTTAGCACCATCTTTGATTGAAGCTAATTTGTCAGCACCTTTTGAGTATAGACTACCGATAGATTCATTGCCAAGAGCAGCCTTTGTTTCCATTATATCTGCTTTTACAGCTTTAAAACCATCTATATATCCGGCATTTGTGTTGCCTGTTTTGAATTGTCCAAATTTCTTAGCACCGTATGCGGATGCAGCGATCTGAGTTGCACTTGCACCCATTGATTGCCATGCGGCTTCTGCTTCAGCATCCGTTTTTGCGGTTGCAATATTGTATCCGGCTTTAGCAGCACCAAATACACCCATTGCTCCACCAACTGCTAGTGCAATTGCAGGTGCTCCAGGAATGAAACATATTGCTGCACCAATTGCCACTGTTTTTAGGGTTTCCCATAAGCTGAAGTTTCCTTCTTTATCTGTAAATGGACTCTTAATAAAGTTCCAAGCTCCTTTTAATAAGTTTTTAGCTGCACCAAAGAATCCAATGCTTCCGTCGTCTTTGCCGTCTGCTGTATTATCTTTTTTTGCTGTAACTTGTTGATTTTGTGATGTAAAATTGATATTCCCGGCACTGGTTTGATTTACCAAGTATGGAGAATTTACCCAATTTTGATAATTTTGTCTGTAATAGTTGTTGTAATAACCTGTGTTGATCCCTGTAGTCATGATGACCCCTTTCCGTGTATGTAATTGTGTAATAATAGTTATGTTTAATCCAACTCAAGTTAACCTATATACATAGTTGTAATACAGGATACTTTTAGTTAGCATCTGGAGTGAGTAGTAATAATGTGTTGTATATGATTTTCAGGCAACAACAACTAAGCCGTCAAATGACAGACTTATACATTGTATTTACGCCTTACCTAATCCTTGTATATTGAGTTGTTGTTAGTATCTAATCACCAAAGAGTAATTTGTACTTACATAGTCGAGATTTTGCGCTTCAAATAAGCTACACTTGTTCTGTAGATTCTTATCCCAAGCATATTTTTATCATCTTAATTTCCCGTATTTATATAAAGTTTTTTTGTTTTAAATAATTGACATTTGAATTAAATGTTCTTAATATTTCTTAATAATACGCGTTAAAACTTAGGTATAGCTTAAAAACGAGGGCGTTATAAAAGTTCCCCTTTCAGGTACCATGTCATAGAACCTACGATTTTTACGTCTATAAATTCTCCTGTTAAATCTCGTTCGCATGGGATGTGTACCATTTTGTTGTTACGTGTTCTACCGGAAATAACGTTTTTCCCATTGTGGTTTTCAAATTTTTCTACTAAAACTTCCATTGTGCGTCCGATATATTTTTCGTTAGAAAGGACACAGCATTCTCTATTTGTTTCGTTTAATCTAGCAAGTCGTTCAATTTTTTCTTCTTCTGGAATGAATTTGTCAACCCATTTGGCAGCTACCGTTTTTTCTCTTGGCGAATATGCTGCTGTGTTTGAATAATCAAGTTCAAGTCGTTTCATTGTGTCAAGTGTGTTTTGGAATTGTTCTTCTGTTTCTCCCGGGAAGCCTGCAATAAAATCACTTGTTATTGTTACATCTTTTACTCTGGAGCGAAGATGATTACATATTTTTTCGTATGTTGCAACATCATATCTTCTGTTCATTTTCTTTAGAACAAAATCATCCCCTGATTGCATTGGGATGTGGAAATATTCACAGACTTTGTCACATTCATTTACTGTATCAATTAATTCTTCTGTTATATCAGTAGGGTATGAAGTTACAAATCTAACTCTGAATTTGCCGTATTCTTCTATTGAATTTATCGCTCTTAATAAACCTGATAAATTGGTTTCTTCGCAATTTACCCCATTATTTACCCCATTATTTACCCCTTTATTTACCCCTTTGCCTTTATAACTATCAACATTTTGTCCGAGTAAAGTGATTTCTTTAAATCCTTCTGACAGAGCTTTTTTAACTTCAGACATTATGTTTTCAAAGTCACGGGAACGTTCTCTTCCTCTTGTATAAGGGACAATACAGTAAGAGCAAAAGTTGTTACACCCTTCCATTATAGGAACCCAAGCATTTATGCTTTTAACTCTATTTATTTTATAATCTTTTTCAGCATATGGAGTTTCTTCGCAAGAACAAACTCGTTCTCCGTTTTCTACTCTTTTAACAAGTTCAGGTAATTCATATAGTCTTTGTGTCCCAATTATTAAATCAACGTATGGGGCCCTTTTAAATAAATCTTCTTTGACTTGTTGTGCAACACAGCCAGAAAAACCAATTTTTATGTTAGGTCTTGTTTTTTTCCATTTTCCCCAAACCCCAATTTGACTATATGCTTTATCTTCAGATAGTTTGCGGATTGAGCACGTGTTAATGATTAGCAAATCAGCTTTTTTAGGTTCGTCAGTTTTTTCATAATTTAAATATTCAAGCATCCCAAACATACGTTCTGCATCTGACTTATTCATTTGACAGCCTAAAGTTTCAATATATACTTTTTTGTTTTTTAAATTTTCCATTTTTTACTTTCCAATTAATCTTATATAACCGTGCCCGATGGGAGTCGAACCCATGACCTCAAGCTTCGGAAACTTACGCTCTATCCAACTGAGCTACGGGCACATGTATTTATCCCATTACCCTTCGTTCCGCCGTTTGTTTTGGTATCCGTAAAATGCATATATAGCAAGACCTATTGCAAGCCATACAAGGAAATACATAGGTGAATCTTTGTCGTTTGCAAATCTGCACCACATTAAAAATGCACATGTGATAATCCCTAATATCGGGAATAGTGGACAGAAAGGAACTTTGAATGGTCGAGGTCTGTTTGGCTCTGTTTTTCTAAGGATTAGTACCATCACACAAATTAATATAAATGATGTAAATGTTCCAAAATTACACAAAGCAGCAGACACATCCAAATCCATAAATAATGCACATATAATAACTATTAATCCGGATAGCCAAGTCATAACGTGTGGTGTTTTATATTTTTTGTGTACCGCATTAAGCGATTTAGGTAAAAAATTATCACGGCTCATTGCGAATAATATTCTGGTTGTTCCTAATTGATAAATTAAAAGAACAGTAGTTAAAGCACATAATGCTCCGACCGATATTAAACCTGCATACCAATCTTTTCCGATACAGCGCATTGCGTGGGCTAAAGGAGCTTGTGTGTCAATAGCTCCACAAGGTAAAATTCCTGTTAAAACCAGCGCCACTGCTACATATAACAAAGTGCATATAACAAGTGTCGATAAAATTGCTATTGGTAAATCTCTTTGCGGTTTTTTTGTTTCTTCTGCCGCTGTAGATATTGCGTCAAATCCTATATATGCAAAAAATATTGTAAATGCCCCCATAAACACACCCTTAACTCCGTTAGGCATAAAGGATGGTTCCCACCAATTATGTGGAGCTACATAAAAAGAACCTACTATAATAAAAGAGGTAATAATAAATAAATTTAAGGCAACAAGTACACTTGCAAATCTTGTCGATTCTTTTACCCCTTTAACTAATAAAACAGTAAGTAAAAATACAATTAAAATAGCAGGTATGTTTAGTGCAAAAGGTATTTCAATTCCAAAAGGGAGATGGATAAACGGCATTTTGTCGTGAATGTCCCATCCAAATCTATCACACATTGTATACATTGTTCGATAATCATTTCTCAGCCATAGAGGGCAAGAAGTAATCCATGCAGGTAGGACATGAGTAAATCCTTTTAAAAATTGAGTAAAATATCCGGACCACGCACTAGCTACAGTGATGTTTCCGATTGCATATTCAAGCATTAATATCCAACCGACCATCCATGCCATAAATTCACCCATAGTTGCGTATGTGTATGTATAGGCACTTCCTGCGACAGGAATCATTGCTGATATCTCAGAATAGGAAAGTGCTGAAAAAACGCTGGCAAGTGCTGCCAGAAGCATTGATATTACAACAGCAGGACCTGCTCCAACTATATCTTTCCCACCTTGGATAGCTATCCCAATTATAGTAAATATACCTGTGCCGACTACTGCACCAATCCCAATTACTATTAAATCAAATACATTAAGAGTTTTTTTTAGACCTGAATTAGAACCTGCTTCAATCAATTCATCAGGTTTTTTGCATTTTAATAAGTTACTAATTAAACTATTTTGCAACAAGTTCTTTATCATCTTCTTTTACTTCTATACTATTTTTTTCGGCTTTACGGTTTTTAGTGTAACCGTATAATGTATAAATAATTATACCAAGAACAATCCAAATTCCAAATAAAGTAGAAGATTCTTTTAAGTTTTTGAAAGAATATAGCATTAATCCACCACAGCAAAGTATTCCTAAAGAAGGGAATAAAGGTGAGAAAGGAACTTTAAATGGTCTTGGTCTGTCAGGATCGATTTTTCTTAAAATCAGAACAGCTATACAAATAACAATAAATGAGGCGAATGTGCCGTATACGCATAAATTAGCAGCATCACTAACGTTAAAAGTCAGTGTCCCAATGATACATAAAAATCCTACCAGAACAGTTAGTAGGTGCGGAGTTTTAAACTTCGGATGAAGTTTTTGAAAACTTGCAGGCAGAAAATTATCACGACTCATAGCGTATAAAACTCTTGTTGTAGCAAGATGCAATACCATTAGTACAGATGTTAATCCTGCTATTGCACCTATAGAGATCAATTCAGGTACGATTTTAATATTATGCAAATTCATAACAAAAGCTAAAGGTGCGTTGAGAAAACCTTGTTCAACGTGTCCGCTTGTGTTGTATATTCCTGTAAGAACGAGTGCAACAGAAATATATACTAATGTTGTTATGATTAATGAACCAATAATCCCGATAGGCAAGTCTTTTTGTGGGTTTTTACATTCTTCGGCAGTTGTCGCAAGAGCATCAAAGCCAACATAGGCAAAGAAAATAGTAAAAGCACCCATAAAAATACCGCTCATTCCGTTAGGTGCAAATGGGGTCCAGTTTTCAGGTCTTACACAAAATGCCCCAAAAATTACAAATAAAGCAATAACCGATAGTTTTACAAAAACCATAATAGCGGCCATTTTTGTAGAATCTTTTGTCCCTTTTATAAGCATTGCTGTTGTAATAAGGATAATAAGCATTGCCGGAATATTAATACAAAGAGGTATTCCTAAAAAATGAGGAATTGTTGATAAATCTCCACCAGCGCTTTCTATTGAATGTTTTACAGAACCATAATTGTCAATTAACCATTCAGGCGGATTTGTTAACCAAGCGGGAAGATATAATGAAAATCTTTGTAGAAAATTCATTACATATTTAGACCAAGAGCAAGCAACCCCTATGTATCCAAAAAGATATTCCAGCGTGAGTAACCATCCTACAATCCATGCGCAAAATTCGCCAAGTGTTACAAACGTATATGTATAAGCCCCGCCTGCAACAGGAATCATTGTTGAAAATTCACTATAGCACATAGCTGAGAATATACTTGCAATTGTTGCTATAATCATAGAAATGACAAGAGCCGGACCTGCTCCCGGAGTGCCTGCTTGACCTGCGGCCGCAATACCTACTACAGCAAAAATGCCTGAGCCAATAATAGCACCTACTCCAAGTATGATTAAATCAATGGCTGTTAAGGTTTTTTCTAATCCCGCTTTTGATGCTGTTTCCATCATTTGTTCGGGATTTTTTCGAGTTAAGATTTTTGTGAAAAAATCTCCAAGTATATGTTTTTTCAATTTAGTCGTCCTTTTTATAAATGGAAAACTCAAAAGAGAATGCTATAAAATAAATAGCTTTATTTCAAAATTAAGTCATCCTTATACTTCTACTAATTCTTTATTATCTTTGCAGAGTGGGAATCCCAGCTCTTTACGTTGTTCAACGTATAAGCTTGCTACAGAAGCAGCCATTGTTCTGACTCTATTGATAAAGTTAATACGTTCATCTTTGCTGATAACTCCTCTTGCATCAAGCAAGTTAAAAGTATGAGAACATTTTAAAACGTAGTCATATGCGGGTAGAACGAGTTTTGCGTTAACGCAATTGTCAACTTCTTTTTGATATAA
Organism: uncultured bacterium; assembly: GCA_902797985.1. GTDB lineage: Bacteria > Cyanobacteriota > Vampirovibrionia > Gastranaerophilales > Gastranaerophilaceae > UBA2883. The sequence continues at coordinate 24,331 of CADBUZ010000013.1, read as the reverse complement.
GTCAAACAAAGTGAATAAGGTGTTCCCATCTGAATATTCAAAGTTGTATTTTGATTGTTCTATTTCATTTTGAAGATAGATTTCACCGTATTTTAAATTATTGTTCCAGTTAATATCAAATACAGATTCTTTGTTTTGAAGATACATAGCGATTCTTTCAAGACCGTATGTAATTTCTAAAGCAACAGGTTTAACTTCAATTCCACCAACTTGTTGAAAATAAGTAAATTGAGTTATTTCCATTCCGTCAAGCCAGACTTCCCAGCCTACTCCTGCTGCGCCAAGCGTTGGAGATTCCCAGTTGTCTTCAACAAATCTGACATCGTGTTTTGATAAATCAATTCCCATTGCTTCAAGACTGCTTAGATAAAGTTCTTGTGCATTATCAGGAGATGGTTTAAGCAAAACTTGATATTGAAAATAGTGTCCGAGTCTGTTAGGGTTTTCGCCGTATCTTGCATCGGTGGGGCGTCTGCAAGGCTCTACCATTGCAGTAGACCATGGTTCAGGTCCTAATGCTCGTAAAAATGTGGCAGGGTTCATTGTTGATGCACCCTTTTCTGTGTCGTAAGGCTGTTGTATTACACAACCATAGTCTGACCAAAATCTTGATAAATTTAATATTAAATCTTGAAAATTAAGTTCCATTTACATATCCCCAATGTTGTACAATATACACTTATTGTATCTTAAAAACAGGAGAATTGCAAATTAAAGTTTATCGAGCTAAACAGATACTAGGACGTTAGGTCGCTAGGGCACTAAGTTCATTTAGTCGGGCTTCGCCCGACGAAATCTAAACATTTATAAATATTTTCCTAACGTCCTAGTGCCCTAGTGCCTTAGTGCCGTTTAGCGATGACCTTCGTTCATCGCTAAACTATAATTTACCATCTTGCATGATAAAAATATATGATGTACAATATTTTCAAGGGGGAGTTTTATATGAAAGAATATGTATTTTTAAATGGTAATTATGTTGAAGCTGACAAAGCTATGATTCCTGTTAGAACACACGCATTTTTGTATGGAACAGGTGTTTTTGAAGGAATAAGAGCATATTACAATGAAGAAGATAAGCAATTATATATATTTAGAATGAAAGAACATTATGAAAGAATGCTAAGAAGCGGCAAAATAATGTTCATGAATAGTCCATATACAATTGAAGAATATATGAACCAAACAATTGAGTTATTGAAGAGAAATGGTTATAAGCAAGATGTTTATATAAGACCAACTTTGTATAAATCAGCAATAAAGGTTGGCCCTGGATTATATGACAATGAAGATTCATATTGTTTATTCACAACTCCGTTTGGTGCATATTATGATGCAACAGCAGGATTAAATGTTTGTGTTTCAAACTGGAGAAGAACTGCTGACAATGCTATCCCTCCAAGAGCAAAGGTTACAGGTGCGTATGCAAATGCCGCATTGATTAAAACTGATGCTCATAACTTTGGATTTGATGATGCTATTGTATTATCAGAAGACGGACAGGTTACAGAAGGTTCTGCAATGAATCTTATGTTTGTTCAAAATGGTAAATTGATAACTACAAATACAACAGATGATATTCTTGTTGGGGTTACAAGAAATACTGTAATTCAATTAGCAAGAGATTTAGGTATTGAAGTTGTAGAAAGAGCTGTCGACAGAACAGAACTATATATAATGGATGAAATGTTTGTTTGCGGAACGGGTGCTCAAATTACTCCTATTGCAAGTGTTGATAAACGACCTATAGGAAATGATGGGAAATTGGGACCTGTTACAGCGCAACTTCAAAAATTATATTTTGATGTAGTAAAAGGTAAGGTTGCTAAATATAAAAATTGGTGTACACCTGTATATGATTAATTTTATAAAAGAAAGAATAGTTTTTTTAGGGTTATGTGTTCAGAATCTATATGCTTCGATAAAGTATATATTTTCCGGACAGATGCGGTTTGTTCATGCAATTAGGCAAGCTGCTGCAATCAGTTATGATTCATTAATGATTTCGCTATCGATTTCATTTGTCGCTGCGGCTGTTATTACAATACAGGTGTCTAAGCAGTTCTTGATGAGCGGTGCGGATAGTTATATTGGTGGAACGCTTGCAATTGTCATAATAAGGGAGATTGCTCCTGCATTTGTTGCTCTGTCTATTGGTGCAAGAGCCGGAACTGCAATTTCCGCTGAGATTGCTAATATGAAGGTAACAGAACAGGTGGATGCAATAAAAACGCTGAAGGTTGATCCTGTTGGATATTATTTTGCACCGAGAATATTATCTGCCGCGATTACCGTTCCTATGGTAACAATTATCGCTGAATTGATAGGTATATTAGGAGGGATGTTTGTTGCGTATATGACAATTGAACTTCACCCTCACAGATATATACATTCAGTTTGGGCATGGTTAGCTTTGAAGGATTTTTATATAAGTATTTTAAAAGCGTTTGTGTTTGGAATATTGATAGCAGATGTATGTGCAACACAGGGTTATGAAACAGCAAAAGAGGTTGGTATTTCTACAACTCAAGCAGCAATAAAGTCCACGGTTTATATGTTAATCGCAGACTTTATTATTAATTTTGTGTTTTATTTATAAGGATTTAACCAAAGAATCCCGTTATAAGATTTTTTGCAACATCAACTGCCATACCAACTGCCATGTCACCTATTTCGCTACCGGTTCCGCCACCTGCAATTTTACCTGCAAATCCTTGTAATATATTCCCGCCTGCAGATGCTAAAGCTTTGTTTCCATTATCACTCTTTTCTGCTTTTGCCGAGTTTTTGTCTTGGTTAGGTAGCTGGATGCTTAATTGTGTATTGAAGCTTTGCATTGCTGTTGTGTATATTTCATTTAATGAATTTGTAAATCCAGGGAAATCTTGTGACGTTAGTTTTGTCATTGCCTGATTGATTTGTTGACTATTTGTATTACCAGTATTTACGTTGGCGGTATTGTCTTTTGCGGCACCTGATGTCATATTCAAATCAGTGTCCATGTTGCCTAAATCAATAATTGCTTGTTTTCTGGCAGCTGAATCAGTATCTGCGGCACTGACTATTCCACCTATTGGCGAGCTTTTGGCTGCTTGCGCAGCGGCTTCTTCTGCTTCAAGTTTAGTTTTTAATGTAACTGCTTTAGCTGCATCTTTTGTGTTTGTTTTTGCAGCTTTAGATTCATTTTTTATTTCCTTATGTAAAGCTGTTGTTTGTTTTTTTACCTCTGTTTGCGCTTCTTTTTGATATGTTGGTAACTTTTGTTCAGCATCTGCCTTTGCACTGGTTGCTTTCGACTGTTCATCTTTTATTGTTGTAACATTGGCAGTAAATTCTTCTGTTAGTTGAGATATTTCTTTTTGAGGGGTTTCTTTTTGGGTTTGAATATTTTTTATCTCACCATCAATAGTTCCGACTTCTTGTTTTAATTGTTCTATTTTTGCTTGATTTTCTGCCGATGGTTTTTTCGTTGATTTCTTTATGTGAGTAGATTTTTTTGTTGTTTTTGATTCAGCCTTTGTATTAGATTTATCATCTTTTGTTGTGGTTTGTTCAGTATTGGATGCTCCATCTTCGGCAGGAGAAGTTTCTGCTTCTTCTGTTTCAGTAACATCTTGAGCTTCAATTTCTCCGCCAAGACTTTTTATTTCGTCTATTTTTTGCTGTTTTTCTTGTTGTTTTTGTTGTATTTGTTGTTCAAATTGTGAAACAGCATTTAAGTCTTGTAATATTTGAGTAACCTTTTGAGAGTTTTCTGAACCAAGTGCTTCAGCGTTTGCTTGAGCCTCTTTTATTGTTGCAGCAGCACTATTTTGATCTGCAATAGAAGCAGATTCGCCATTTTTACGAGCATCATTGATTGCTTTTTGAGCCGCATCAAAGACACTATTGATGTTAGTCTTGGCTGTGGTTGCTTTTTGTGTTTCAGCACCTTTTGTCCAAGTTTGTAAATGAGCTTGAGCTTTTTGTAATGCTACTGATACCATTGTGTTCTCTCTCTTGTACGGTTCGTATATGGTCACTCACGGCGGGCGCATGAGTGCTATACTCCATATATATAAAAACATCCTGCAACCCTTGATTTCATTGGGTAAAAATTTAGTAACAATTCGTTACATTTCATTTAATTCCGGTAAATTATAGTTTAGCGATAAACGAAGTTCGTCACGTTAAGTCGTTAAGACTTTAGGTTCATTTAGTCGGCAAAGCCGACTAATTTATAATAATATACAGCCAAAGGCTGTAAAATTGAACCTCACGACCTAGCGACCTAGCGTCCTAGTATCTGTTTAGCTCGATAAACTTTAATTTACATTTCTACTTCTTTGTATTACAATTGAGGAAAAAGGGGAGTTCTTATGAGATATGATTTTGGCGAAGTTTTGACAGCTATGGTTACACCGTTTGATAAAGACGGAAAAGTAGATTATAACAAGGTTGAAGAATTAACGAATTATTTGATAGAGAATGGTTCTGATGCAATCGTTGTTACAGGTACTACAGGTGAATCACCTACTCTCATTTACGATGAGGAATTAGAAATTCTTAACTGTGCAAAAAGAGCTGCCAGAAATCGTAAACCTATTATTATGGGAACAGGTTCAAATTGTACAGATACAGCTGTTATGATGTCTAAAAAAGCAGAAAAAGAGGGCGCTGACGGTATATTGACAGTTGTACCTTATTATAATAAACCTTCTCAAAAAGGAATGATAGAGCATTTTTCTGCTGTTGCGGAAGCTGTTAAGTTGCCGATTGTTCTTTACAACATCCCTTCTCGTACCGGGGTGAATATGTCTGTAGAAACAGCTAAATATTTGACTGAAAAATATTCAAATATTGTAGCTATAAAACAAAGTTTTGGTGATATAGATACTGTTACTGAATTTAAACTTAATCTTCCAAAAGATGTAGCAATTTATTCAGGTGATGATAGTTTGACTTTACCAATGTTATCTGTAGGTGCGCACGGGGTTGTGTCTGTTGCATCTCACTTATATGGTAAAGAATTAAAATCAATGATTAGAAATTTTAAAACAGGTGATATTACAACTGCTAAGAATATGCATTATCGTTTGTATCCGATAATGAAAAAATTGTTCATGGCGCCAAATCCTGTCCCTGTAAAAGCTTGCTTGGCGAAGAAAGGTGTTATTGAAGAATTTGTTCGTCGTCCGCTTGTTACTTTGGACGAGAATGAAAAGAAAGAATTGTTTAAAGTTCTTTCACAAGTAAAATTATAGTTTAATAGGTTTGTTTGTATAGTCAACTGTCTATTAAATTATTTTCCATTTTAAACTTTTAAATTTTATTTAAAATGGAATAGAAATAAAAAAGAATTTAATAAAAGGAGAAATAAATGAAAAACAGAATTATTATGTTTTGGGCGATTGTCGCAATTGTCATAGTGTCAATTTCTGTTCTGATCTCAAAACCAACAAAATTTGGTTTGGATTTAGTAGGGGGTTCACGACTTGAATTGCAAGCTCAAAAAACAGAAACGATTTCAACTATTACACCTGATATGATGGATAGTTTGACATTTGCTATCAAAAAACGTGTCAATGCAATTGGTGTTGCGGAAACTCACGTTCAAAGAGTCGGGCAAGATAGATTGTTGGTTGAAATTCCAAATGTTTCAGATTTAGATCAAGCTAAAAAAATGATTGGTGAAACAGCTGAATTGGAATTTAAAAAGAATGTCGCAAAAGCTGGGGATGCTCCAAAATGGGTTGCTACAGGTTTGACTGGTAAGGATTTGACTGCGGCAAGAGTTGATTCATCTCAAACAGGACAATGGGTTGTCGGATTAGAATTTAATGCAACAGGTACAAAGAAATTTGCTGATTTAACAAGAGCTATGGTTGGTCAACAAATGGCAATTTTCTTTAATGGAGAAATGCAATCTGCTCCTGTTATTCAAGAACCTATTTTAGAAGGTCGTGCTCAAATATCCGGTGGCGGAGATAATGGCGGATTTACTGCAAAACAAGCAAAAGAGATGGTTGATTTATTAAATGCAGGTGCTTTACCTGTTCCTGCTACGATTATTCAGGAAAATACAGTCGGACCTACTTTAGGTAGTGATAGTATCCAAAAATCTCAAACTGCAGGGATAATAGGTTTAGGATTGGTAATGTTATTTATGATTATGTATTATAGATTCCCTGGTATTATTGCTGATATTGCTTTGTGTATTTATGCAGTTATTCTTTTTGCATTGTTTAAAACAATTGGTGTAACTCTTACTTTAGCCGGTATTGCAGGTTTTATTTTGTCAGTAGGGATGGCTGTCGATGCTAATATTCTTATTTTTGAAAGAACAAAAGAAGAACTCAGAGCAGGACGAACCCTTTACACAGCAATAACTGCAGGGTTTGATAGAGCCTTTACAAGTATTTTTGACTCAAATATGACTACAATTATTACTTGTACAATTCTGTATTATTTTGGTACGGATATTGTTAAAGGTTTTGCTTTAACATTGGCTCTTGGTGTAATTGTTTCAATGTTCTCAGCAATTACTGTTACAAAGAACTTTATGTTGCTGATATTTGGAACAAAAACACTTACTAATCCTTGGTTGTTCGGACTTAGAAATGATGAAATCGGTACTGCTTATCAAGCAACCGAATCAAAAAAAGAAAATGCTAAGTTTGGGGTTCTTGATTAGTAATTAAATAATATGAAATGTAAGATAAAAGGATGAAAAAATGAAATTAGAATTAAATATAGTAAAATATAGAGTTTTATGCTTATGTATATCTGCTCTGTTAATTATACCTTGTTTAGGAGCAATGATTTATTCGTCAGTCGTTTCTCCTACTCATACACCTGTGAAAGTTAGTATTGACTACACTGGTGGTACAATTTTGCAGTATGGTGTGAAAGAAGATGTTAATGTTGATCAATTAGGTACTTTAAGAGCTGCACTTGCAAAAAATGGTGTGGAAAATCCTGAAATACAGATAATAAATGTTAATAATAATGAAAATTCTGCAATTAAGTCATTGATTTCAATAAGAACTAAGTTTATTGAAAACGGTTCAGGTGACGATGCAAAAATAACAGCTGCTGTAAAATCTCAGTTTAAGGATGCTAATGTTGACCAAATTTCGTCTGTTGGTCCTACATTGGGTAAAGAATTGTTCGCAAATTCTTTGATAGCTGTAACATTGGCATTGTTAGGTATCATTTGTTATTTATCTTTTAGATTTCAATTTGACTATGCATTGGCAGCTATTTTAGGTTTGGTTCACGACGTAATATTTGTGTTAGGAACTTTTTCAATATTAGGTTTAGTTGCAGGGGTTGAGGTTGATGCGTTATTTGTCACAGCCGTTCTTACCGTAATAGGTTTCTCTGTTCACGATACAATTGTTGTGTTTGACCGTGTCCGTGAAAATTTAAGATATTATGCTAAGAAAATGTCGTTTGGCGAAATTATTAATTTCTCAGTAAATCAAACTTTGGCAAGAAGTATAAATACTTCTGTTACAACATTGATTACATTATTAGCATTATATTTCTTTGGCGGTGTTACAACAAGAAACTTCGTTTTAGCAATGATTTTAGGTATAGCAATTGGTACTTATTCAAGTATTTTCTTCTGTACCGTACTTGTTGATATCTGGAACGAAAAGAAATATGCTTCATTAGGAGCAAAAAAATAATTATAAATCCTCCCTGAAAAGGGAGGTTTTTTAAAGGAGTAAAATGAAAACAGAATTATTAGCACCTGCAAAAAATGTTGAGATAGCAAAAGCTGCAATTGATGCAGGTGCTGATGCTGTTTATATAGGTGCTTCTGATTTTGGAGCAAGACAGAGAGCCGGCAATTCCCTTGAGGATATTGAAGATTTGGTTAAGTATGCCCATAAATTTTACGTCAAAGTAATGGTTACAGTGAATACTATAATAAAAGATACTGAATTAGAAACCGTAAAAGATCTTATAAAAAATTTATATGATATTGGGGTAGATTCGTTAATAGTACAAGATATGGCTATCTTAAAATGGGCAATTGAAGGAAGTATTCCTCCAATTCCTTTACATATAAGTACTCAATGCGATAATAGGTTGGAAGAAAAAGTCAATTTCTTTAATAAAATTGGCTTGTCACGAATAGTTTTGGCTAGGGAATTATCCATAGAACAAATAAAAAACATAATAAATAAAAATCCTGAAATAGAGATTGAAACTTTTATGCATGGGGCATTGTGCGTATCATATAGCGGTCAATGTTATATGAGTCAATATATTGGCGGTCGTTCTGCAAATAGAGGAGAATGCGCCCAACCTTGCAGAAAGAAGTATTCTCTTATTGATGAAAAGGGTAATATCATTGTTAAAGATAAACATTTGTTATCATTAAAAGATTTTAATTCTTCTAAATATTTAAAAGAATTAGTTCAAATTGGGGTGAAGTCTTTTAAGATTGAAGGTCGTTTAAAAGATATAAATTATGTAAAAAATGTTGTCGGATATTATAGAAAATTGTTAGATGAGTATTCTGAAAAACAATCTTCAGGTAAAGTGTATTCCGATTTTACTCCTGATGTATATAAAACATTTAATCGTGGATATACTTCTTATTTTCTAAAACAAAGGGAAAAGTGTTTTAATTTTGATAGTCCAAAATTTATTGGAGAAAAGATTGGAAAAGTTGTTGAAGTGTCAAAAAAGTACTTTGTTGTGAAATTAAACAAAGGTATAACGCTTAATCCTCAAGATGGTTTGTGCTTTGACAAGATAGGGCAAGTCGGATGTTTGATAAATAAGATAGAGGGAAATAAAGTTTTCCCAAATCAAATTGTCGGGATTTGTATAGGACAAGATGTTTATAGAAATGTAGACACTGTCTTTGATAAAAAACTATTAAACTCTAATTGTGTCAGAAAAATAGGTGTAAAATTTGAGTATAAAGATAGCTTTTTAAAGGCAATTGATGAAGATGGTAATATTGCATCTGTTTCTATTCTTGAAAAAGAGAAAGCAAATAATGTGGAAAAAATGCAGAATAATTTTAAACAGTCTTTAAGTAAAACAGGAGATAGTGATTTTGAAATTGAGAAAATAGATATTTTGTCAGAAGTCCCATTTATACCTATTTCAAAGGTGAATGAATATAGAAGAAATTTATTAAATGATTTGATGAAAGAGCGTATAAAAAATTATAAGAGAGATGTGTCTAAACCATTAAAGTATGTACCGTATTTTAAAGAGAGTATTGATTATAGAGGTAATGTATATAATAAAGAAGCTGAAAAATTTTACAATAAATGCGGAGTAATGGTAAAAGAATATGCTTTTGAATATAACTCTGATGTTGATAACATAGAGCTTATGCGGACAAAACATTGTATAAAGTATGCATTGGATATGTGTAAATCGAAAAAACAATTATATCTTGTTGATGATAGAGGTGAAAAATATAGACTAAAATTTGATTGTAATAATTGCGAAATGGTTGTATGTCCTAGTAATAAGTAGTATTACAAATTGTAACAAATACCGGTTTATCCCTAAAGAAAAGGTGTTATCGTGCCGTTAACAATAAAGTACGTACTTATTAGGATTTGGAAAAGTGGGATTAGCATCATCACAAGCAAGATTATTATCATTGACGAATCGCCAGCATACAATAGAGCATAGAGCTCAAAGTATACAGGCAAACAAACTTCGTCTTGCAAATGACACTGATAAAGCTTATCAGAAGTATTTAAATGCTTTGGATGAAACACATTTAAAAACTAAACAATATGATGAAAAAGGAAAACCAACTTGGATAGATGCAAGCATTAATAATCTGTTAAGGTACGATACAAACGAGAATACAACAGGTACTGTTTTTTATGTTCAGGATTTGGAAACAGGAAAGTTGTATATTCCACAAGCAGTTGGTGATAAATTCGAAGGGTGTGCTAATGCAAGAGAGTTCGCTGAAAAATTTGGTGTTAATTATGTTCCGTATGATGTAAATGAAGAAATTAAGAATAATTATGACTCAATGGTTAGTCGAGGATACCAAAATGCTTTAGCAGGTGTTCCGGGAAAAACACAAGAAGAAGTTTATAATGCTTGGTATAGTGCATACTATAGTGACTTAGAAGTTAAAAATTATGCGGACTATGCGTCTTCTGCTATATTTTTAGATGACCGTGTTTTTGTTACAAATCAGGCAGGTTCTGCTTGTACAGCAAGCAATTTTGTTAATGTGATTGAAGAATTAAAGAGAGCATCATATTATACAGCAAATAACGATATATATTCTGCAAAAGAAAAAGAATTGATACAAGCTTCTATTAATTTAATGAATAGTTTGAATACTATGCTTCCTTCTGATTATACAGAATCAGGTGAGGTCAGTGACCCATATCAGCTAAAAGAACATGTTTATGATTTACATGTGACAGCTAAACTTCCTTCAACTGTCGGGACTGATAAATATATCGATTGGAAATATTATACAGATATATCTGAAAATGATTATTATTCTATGATGTTAAATGGTGGAACGCTTAATTACAAAGGAACAGAATCAATAAAAACAACTCCAAAAGCATTCCCTTATTTTGCCTCAACAACAACTTCAAATAAAAACGTAACAAATGATATTTATAATTCTTCAATAACAACATTACTATCTCAATATGGTTCAGAAAGAGGTTCTGTGTTTAATAATTTAGGGCAAGCATTGTCGTCCATGTTTAGTAGGGTTAAAAACTTGACTCATTATGAATCAGATTATTTGGCTACTGTTGGTAAAACTAAAACTGATATTGAACACTATCAAGCTTTTAAAGAAGTAGCAGCTATATATAACGAACATTGTGAAAATGGAGTATATGTACCTAAGTATGAGTATATAGCTGACAATATTACTCTTGAAAAATGGTGTGAACAAGTATTCAATTCTATAAAAAGTGCAGGCGGCTGGATAGGTGTAAATGATACAAGAGCAAAAAATACAGAATGGGTAGGAAGTATGATAAAAAGTACTCAAGTAATGCTTTCTGTATGGGATACTCAAAATGAAATGCTATCTAAAACTGCTACTGAACTTCATGTGAATATTAGAGAAGTAACAAATGAAAATGCGGTTGAAAGAGCTTCTCAAGAGTATGATGCAGAGATGGAGTTTATAAATAATAAAGATGCAAAATATGATACTGCTCTGAAACAAATGGAAACAGAAAGATCTGCCATACAAACAGAAGTTGATGCACTAAAAAGTGTAATGAAAAATAATATTGATAATACTTTTAAAGTGTTTGGTTAATGATGAATACGTTTTTTTAGTTTGATTTTACATCCGTCATCTTGTAAATCTGTTTTTCCATCATAATCGTTGTCTATTCCATCAGAACATGAGCCTATTGAATATACGCTTTCTGCACTTACATCATGTGTTAGCCAGAAATTACTTATTCTATTCCATTGGTATAAAAAGAATCTCTTGTAAAATTTCGCAACGCCTCTGTCCACAATTATTAGTGTGTTTTCATCATTTTTATGTTCTCCGCTTTTTGAAAAATTCATTGACCCGATAATAGTATATTTATCGTCTATTATTATTGATTTAGAATGTAATTTCCCTGCATAATTTTCAGTTTTTACTGCGATACCGCTTTGTCTTAATAGTTTATGTTTTGAATAATTATTTTTAGCATTAGTCGCATCAACTATAATCTTTATCTCTACCCCTCTGGACTTTGCTTTTATTAATGCATCTGTTATATTTTTATCGGTTATTAAAAATACCGGCATGTAGATATATTTCTGAGCCTTATTTATCAACGGTATTATTGATGTTTTTATTGTTTCGTCTTTTGGAGAATATGAAATAGATAAAAGTGTTTGTCCTAAAGGAATATTTGTTTTGTTTAGGATTTTGTGCTTTAGAAAGTGAAATTTCCCTTCGTACATTTGATTAAATTCTTCTGTATAAATTTGTGCAATCTTTTTGGAGTTAATAAGAATTACACTATTGCTATTGAATGCGGACATGTCTGTATAGCTTAAATTCGCTGAGCCTGTAATAACGATAGAGTTGTCAAATATGTAAAATTTGTTGTGCATTATTGCATTTGTGTATTGAATAGGTTTTTGTATTTTATTTGGAGCTTTGTCGCAGGAGGTGTTTTTAATCAGTTTTGAAAACTCATTTGTGTGCTCATAGATATTTGAACCCTTTGAATCTATATCACAGACCAGTCTTACCTTTACTCCTCTATTTATAGCTTTTTTTATAGCATTTTCTATTTTAGGAACTCTGTCATAACCATATATAGCGATGTCTATCGTTGACTTGGCATTATTTATTTGTTTTACAAGTTCGTTGCAAATAGCAGTATTTCCTAATCTGTTTGGGACAAGATTTCGGGTATGGTCTGTTAAAAATATTTTTATTGCTCCTGATGAGTATATTGATTGAGGAGGTTTTATATTTGTTTTATGATTTGAGTTCTTTATTTCTTTTATTTTTGATAAATTTCCAAGACAAAATTTACACGGACTTGCCCCTTTTGGAAGTTGATTCTTTGCTAATAAAACATATATATGTGATTTTCTCCCATATTCACAGGTTAAAAGGTGATATTTATTACTTTTTGCGTTATATAAACGATAATCTGCGTTTTTTATTTGGTGTAATCGTTTTTTATAAGCTTCTATATTTGTAGGGTTTCCGTCCTTAAAAAGGTAACCTGATTTAGCTAGAATATCACAATATTTTTCACCGGATATAAAAATTTCATTGTTGCCGTTTATTTTTTTTATTGTTACTTTTTTATCTAAAAGAACATCATTTGCATATTTTTCTGTTAAATATGCAAATGAATATTTTGTATAATCATCTAAATTTAATTCAGAAGCTAGTTTGTTAGAATTTTTGTCTTTTGTTAGAATTTGGTATCCTTGAAGGAGTTTTATTGTTTCCCCATCGTCAACTTCTCCATTTTTGTTTTTATCTATTACCACTTCAAACGGAGAAATAACATTTATTACGTCATAACTTGAGCTGTTAAGTATAAATGTGAGCGAAAAGATTATAAATAATATTGTTACTAATAAGATACTTCTTTTCTTATTCATAATAGTTGCCTTTATGAATTAAATTCAATGAAAAGTTCTTTAATAATGCGGTAGCCTTGTAATAATGTTTTATAATCTACTTTTTCGTTTGCAGAATGCATATTATAGACATCAGCTAAACCTAAAAGGAATGGCATAAAAGTTTCGCCTTTTTCGTTCTTTTGATGAGCATATATATGAGTTTCTGCCCCTGCGTGGAAAGAAGATACCTCGTTTTGAATACCAAGTTTTTTGCAAACTTTTGTATGAAGGTCAGGTATTGAATCATCATCAGCTTTTTCAAAAGGAGGAAGGTGTACTTCAAATGTGATTTCTGCCATTGCTAATCCTTCATATTTTTTGTTGAAGCTTTCTACGCATTTACTCATAATGTTTTTAAGTTCTTCTTCTTTTTCAATGCTGGCACTTCTTATTGAGTAAGAAGCTCTTGCATCGGTATTTATTATATTAGTCGAAGATTTTTCTATAATAGTTTTAATGTAGTCAGAAGAATTTACCCCTTCGTCAATAAGAGCTTTTACAGCATTTTGTATTCCTCCGGCAACAATTGCTCCTAAATTGCAAGATGTTATAACTCCTGTGTTATCTTCGTAATATACCCCTTGTGGGAAATCGTTCAATAACTCAGATATAAGTTTAGCTGCGTTTAGTCTTGTTTTATCACCAATATCAATTCCGGAGTGTCCTCCGATAAGAGCTTTTACATGTATCTTTGCATTAGTATAGCTTGCCCCTGAAATTTGTACTTGTGCAAGTTTGTCTGCGTCGCAAACTAAAATATATTTTGATTTTATTTTGTTAAATTCAACGTGTTCAATTCCGCTCATATTCGTTTCTTCATCTCGGGTAAAGGTTATTTCTAACCCGCCGTGTTTTATTGAGCTATCATTTGAAATCTCTTTTGCAAGTAGAAGCGCAGATGCTACTCCAACTTTATCATCAGCGCCGAGTGTTCTGCCGTCTGCTTTTATAAAATTTCCGTCTAATAATAATTTTACTGGGGAACCGTCCCCTACAACATCCATATGTGACGAAAACATTATAGGTTGTTTTGTTTCATCAGTTGCCGGAACATATATATAGACATTTTTGTAATTATCTAATTTGCAATAAATATTATTTTCTTTGCAGAAATGTTCAATCCATTCGATAACTTTTTCTTCTTTAAGAGAAGGAGAAGGAATTTCTGCAAGAGAGCAGAATATATCTAATAATTCGTTTTCTTTTCTTAATGTTTCTATACTCATATTTTTTTACTCCTTTTTATTATTTTTTTGTAGTCATGTTTTTTGAACGTTTCTTTTTTATCCGTTTTTTCTTTTTATTTGTTTGAGGAGGTTTTGTGCAAATACTTTCTTTTAGTGTTGTTATATAATTTTCTTTAAAGTGTGCATAGTCAAATATGCTGAAGCCGTCTATTTTTAGTTTGCGTGCTTCATGTATTTGTCTTATTAAATCAGATTCAGAACCATTCATGAATGTAACAAATAAACCTGCATATAGTTTTGTTTTATGGTTTTTGTATCTTAAAACTCCTTTCATCATGTCAGATGCGGTGTATGGATCGCAGGTTAAGAACAGTGGGGTAAAACCATCGATATAATCGTTACAAGTCCAAATTTCCCAGTCTTGATGTTTATTTTCAAGTGCAGAATATTTATTTGGGAAAATAACTGCAGTTAAATTTATTTTATTAGAACGGCATATTTTAGATATTCGTCTTACAAAGCAAGTTACTTTATCTCTTCTGTAGTCTTTCCAAGCTTGCCAGCAGTTATCACAAGGGGTCAGTGACACAGGATCTATGCCATAGATAGATTTAAATTCGTTTCTTGCATAAAGTGTGTATCCCCAAGCATTCGAGTCACTACCAATTCCTTTTGGAATAGAACTTTGAGGATATCTTATATAATCCATGTTTATTCCGTCAGGTTGATAGTTATAGATTATTTCACATACTAGTTGAAGTAAAAATGTTTGAACTTCAGGGTTTGCAGGGTCTAAAAAGTATCCGTTGTGTTCGGTTGAACATTGGACAGGTTTTTCTGATTCATAGTTCTTTTTTGTTAAATTTGACCAACTTGGACATACTGCAAGTATGCTTGTTTTGTTTGATTCAGGACGTTTGTTCCCTACATAAAATGTTTCAAACCACACATTTATTTTTATGTTTCTTTTATGAGCTTCTTCAATAAATGTTTTAAGTACATCTAAATTATCAAATGTCGGATTTTGTTCCGTAAAACCGTATTTAACCATAGTTTTACTAGGGAAAATAGTCATCCCGTGATAATATGTTTCTAAAAAGATGTTATTTATCCCTGCATCTGCAAGTTTGCTTACTACATAGACAACATCTTCTTTTGTTTTGCAGGTTGGTCTTATCCAAACTCCTCTTAATTCAGAATCTTTATAAGGGATTGCCATTGAGAGTGCTTTGTTTGCGTATTCTATCGCAAGTTGGGAATATTCTTTTACTTGAGAAGGATGAGATTCTGCTTTTTTTATACAGTTTTTAGAAGATTTTATACAGTCCTCAATCTTCTTTTTATTATAGTTTTTATCTTCTTTTATATAATAATCCATTACATCTTGTACTTCTTTCAGACATTCTTTTGCTCCGTATATATAACTGTCTGATGTAGTATATGCTGTTATAGTATTATTATCTTTGTTAATATAAATTCTTGAGCCGACAATCAAGTTTTTATTTATCCAAGTTTTAGCACTACCATGTCCGCTTATTACGACACCACCTTCAGGAATAAGTGAATCTGCACCGCTTAGAGCTACAACTATGTTGTCCTTAACAATAGCTTCTGCCCCAAACTCATTCGTGCCTGTTCTCTTTCCAAAACAATTTGTGTATATAACAAGTTGATTTGAACCTCTGAAACCGGGGAATAAACTTGTTTTTTTGTTGTCTGTGCTGTTTGGATCAATTGCGCTAATAGATCGAGTTGCTTTTGAATATAAAACAACATCTTTTGATGGGAAATACTCAGAATAAACATCTTCTGCTACTGCAACAGTATTTATTCCTATTAAAAAACACATTAACCCTAATATTATTTTTTTCATTTTTTATTCACCTTTTGTCTTTGATTGTATAGAGAATTTGCAGTTAACAATTCCTCTAGTTTTTGGATTTTTCCCCTTAGTTCAGGAGTGTCTTTGTAGACAAGTGCTCTTTTATAAAATTTAATAGCTTCAGAAAAATCGCCATATTTTTCGTGTATTACTCCGATTTGATAAAGATTATAATAGTGTGAGCTGTAGCCGGTGTTATAAGCTCTCATATATTCTCTAAGAGCTTTTCTGTACTCAGCTCTGTCAAAAAAGAAATTCCCGTATGAATAAAAAGCATACGGATAATTTGGAACTAAATTAGTACTTTTACAAAAGTTTGATTTGGCCCAGCGGTCTTTTCCTAATTTGTCGTAGATAATCCCCAGTCTTGTTACATATAATGGATTTTCTTTATTTATTTCTGATAAAATTGAATAATCGCTGAGCATTTTATTTAGTAAAATTTCTTTTTGTTTTGAATCCTCTGCTTTTATGTATGATTGAAATAAATTTTCAGCTTCTTTATTTAGGTTAGTTTCATTTATAAAAGAGTAATCAATTGGCATATTGTATTGTACCCCGCCTGTTTGAACCGCATTTACAGGATGTGATAAAAGTACAATTAAAGTAATTATTAAAAAACTCCCTACTCTTTTTTTCATAATCTCCTCAGTTAATAATTATACTCCAAAATCACTATAGAACACAATAATTTAAGAAATAAAAAGAAAAACCCTTGATAATTTATCAAGAGTATCGTGTGTGTTAAATTTTATTTTTACCTATCCTAATCTCTATGCAGCGAAGATGTTTTTCTTGCTGTCGTCAATTTTTATATCAAAGAGGTCTAAATCATCAAAAAGGTTTGCCTCTTTTTCTTGTTCTTCTGATTCAAAATCTCTTACATCATTTTCTGCTAAGATGTGTTTTACCATTGCATCATATTTTTGTTTTGGTGTGATAGAAAGTTTTTTAGCAGCTTCTGAATTTAAGAACTTTAATGTTTCTTTTAAGTTATTGTCTAAGACTAACTGTTGTGCAACATTAGACTTAGCAATGCTTTGTGTATATTCAAATAACAAAGCAGAGTTTGTGCTTTGTAATTGTTGTTCTACGACAGATTCAGGGTTATTAGCTGTTTTTTGTGCAGCATTGTTGAGAACAAGCTTAATGTTATCATTAAGGTTTGCGGTATCAATAGCATAGCTATATGTATTTATGTATGAAATATCTAATGCCATTTTCCTTTTTCCTTGTTCCTTATAGTTTCCCTATTTACGTTTACGGCATCTTAAAAGAAAACTTTAGAATTAATTCGACTTTTTGTTACAAAAGTTAACACATCTTTTTACTATTGTTTACACGTTGAATTAACTGTTTTTTATTAATGCTTGAAAAAACTGTATAAAATCTGTATTATAAATAGTATGGATGACCAAACAAAATTATTTGATGATATAAGAGTTCAATTAGAAGAACAGGGTAGAGCGGCTGAGGATATTTCTGAAATAGAGGGAGCTTTTCAGTTTGCGCGAAGGTTGCATGATGGACAATACCGAGTGTCTGAAGAACCATATATAATTCACCCTGTTGAGGTTGTAAAAATATTGATTAGTTTAAGAGCTGATAAACATACTCTTATGGCCGGTTTTTTGCATGATATTCTGGAAGATACAGAAACAGAACCTGATGAGATAAAAGAAAGATTTGGTGAAGATGTTCTTAACCTTGTGCAAGGGGTTACTAAGTTAGGTAAGTTGAAGTTTAAATCAAAAGAGGAACGACAAGCAGAGAATTTTAGACGATTATTTATCGCTATGGCGAATGATGTCAGAGTTATATTCTTAAAGCTGGCAGATAGACTGCATAATATGCGCACATTGAATTTCATGGCGCCTGCAAAACAACAAAGAATAGCTCAAGAAACGTTAGATATTTTTGCCCCTTTAGCCAATCGCTTGGGGGTTGGTAAAATAAAGGCAGAGTTAGAGGATTTATCTTTAAAATATTTATATCCTGATAAGTATTACGAAATTGCTAAATTGGTTTCTCAGAAAAAAACTGAGCGAGAACAAACCGTAAATTTACTTATCGAGGAGTTGAAAAAAGATGTTAAAGCAAGTGGAATTAAAGCTGAAATAACTGGAAGAGCTAAGCATTATTATAGTATTTATAATAAAATGCGCAGACAAAATGTTGCTTTTCATGATTTGTATGATATTACAGCCGTTCGTGTAATAGTTGATACGGAAAAAGAGTGTTATGAAGTTCTTGGACTTATTCACTCAAAGTTTAAACCTATTCCGGGCAGATTTAAAGATTATATCGCAATGCCAAAAGGGAATATGTACCAATCTTTGCACACATCTGTTATTGGTCCGAACAAAAAACCATTAGAGGTTCAGATTAGAACTTGGCATATGCATGAGATTGCTGAATACGGGGTTGCTGCACATTGGAGATATAAAGAAAAAGGCTCTCAAAAGGCTGATTCGAATACTGATATGCAATTTTCTTGGATGAGAAAATTAGTTGAATATAATAATGAAACTTCTGATGCTGAAGATTTTGTTGATACTGTAAAATTAGATTTGTTTTCTGATCAAGTTTTTGCGTTTACACCTAACGGAGATGTAATTGACCTTCCTAAAGATGCTACTCCTTTAGATTTTGCATATAGAATACACTCTGATGTAGGACATAAAACTGTTGGAGCTTTAATAAACGGTCGTATTGCTCAACTTGATTCAAAATTGAAAAATGGTGATATTGTTGAGGTTTTAACTTCAAAAGTTCCTGCGCCAAAATTGGGATGGTTGAATTTTGTTGTAACCAAACAAGCATCTTCAAAGATTAGACAATGGTTTAAAAAGAACAAGCGTGAAGATCACATTGAGTTAGGAAAGTCTACGTTAGAACACGAGCTTACAAAAGCTGTATTTGACGAATATATGAAAAGTGGTGAACTTGAAAAAGTCGCAAAAATTATGAATTATGTCTCAGCGGATGATCTTTTTGCAGCATTAGGGTATGGTGAAACAACTATCCATAAAATTGTTAACAAGTTGAAAAAACCTGAAAAACCTGAAGAACCTAAATTTGGACATGCTCATAGAAATTCTAAGAAAAAAGATATTGAAGGTTTGGAAGGAATGTTATATTCTTTTGCCAGATGTTGTTCCCCAATTCCGGGTGAGCCTATTGTCGGTGTCGTCACTCGTTCTAAGGGAGTTTCTATTCATAGATTAGATTGTAAAACTTTAGATGATATCGAGCCTGAAAGATTATTAGATATTAAATGGTCAGGTATTAATACTGATAAGCGATATACTACAAATATCAGAATAGAAACAGCTGAAAAACAGGGGTTGTTAAAAGATATTATAGCTGCGGTTTCTGATAATAATACTAATATTGTTTTTGCTAATGTTAAATCTAAATTTAATAAATTGGGTATCATTGAGTTAGGAATTGAAGTAGATAATATAGAAACGCTTAAGAAAGTTATGAATAGTATTCAAGCTATGCCGGATGTGTACAGCGTTAAGCGTGTTCAAACTTCGTTTAATTCATCTCCAAAACAATTTGCTCGTAAAAATAATAAACAAGTTCGTAAAAATAAAACTCAACAAAATCCTAAGGGGTAAATAATAATTCTTTCTTTTTCTGTTTGTTTATACTAAACTAAACTTGTATAGACAAAAAGGGAGAGAAATATGGAAGCATTGTTAGCGTTTGCGCAAAGTAATGCATTGATTATATCAACATCAATTCTTATTCTTGCGTATATTTTTATTGCTACCGAAAAAATTCCAAAAGTTACGGTAGCTCTATTGGGTGCTTCTGTTACTTTGTTACTTGGCTTATTAGGTCAAAATGCAAAAGTTGACGGAGTGCTTGATCAATTCTACTTTATAAATTATGTAGATTGGAATGTAATATTCTTACTTGTTTCAATGATGATAATAGTGTCAATTGCAACAAGAAGCGGAATGTTTAATTGGGTAGCGAATGAAATGCTACGGAAAACAAAAGGACATCCAAAGACCACTTTGTTTTGTTTAGCAGTTTTTACGGCTGTCGCATCAGCATTTTTGGATAATGTTACAACTGTTATTTTGATTATGCCAGTTACCTTTGTAGTTGCTGAAAAGTTGGATATAAATCCTGTTCCGTTTTTAATTACTGAAATTATGGCATCAAATATCGGTGGAACAGCTACTTTAATTGGTGATCCGCCAAATATCATTATCGGCAGCGCTGCGGGTTTATCATTCTTAGATTTTATTAATGAATTAACTGGAATTGTTGTTGTAATATTACTTGTGGTTATTTCTATAATGACATTTATATTCAGAAAAAAACTTGTTACAACTCCTGAGAGAATGGAAGCAGTTGCTAATTTAGATAATTCAAATACTATAAAAGATAAAGGCTTATTAATTCGTTCTTTATCTGTTTTAGCGTTAGTAATTCTCGGATTTGTAACGCATGACATCACGCATATACAGACAAGTGTTTGCGCAATGGCAGGTGCAAGTTTCTTATTATTATTTGAAAAACCAACTGACATTTTAACAGATGTTGAATGGAGCACCATTTTCTTCTTTATTGGTTTATTCGTGATAATTGGTGGTTTTGAAAAAGCAGGTGGAATTGAAATAATGGCAAAATGGCTTATCGACGTTACACATGGATCACAATCATTAGCCTCTATGGTTATTCTATGGGGTTCAGGTATACTTTCAGGTATAATAGATAACATTCCTTATACTGCAACTATGACTCCAATGATAGCTGAAATATCTGCAGTGAAAGGAAGTGCGTTTGCACTGCCTTTATGGTGGTGCTTGTCATTAGGCGCTTGTTTAGGGGGCAATATGACTATCATAGGCGCTGCAGCAAACGTTATTGTATCGGAAACTTCAGCCGCACATGGACATCCTATAGAATTTATGAAATATCTTAAATATGGTTTATTATGTATGATTATTTCATTAGTTCTATCATCCGGTTATATTTGGCTAAGGTTTCTTGGTTAATAAATAATAAAAACTGAAAAATGGGAATTATAACAATTCCCATTTTTTTTATATAATATATTTATGTTAGGTGTAGATATTGAAGAAAATAAAAGATTTAATAAAGATAGAATTTCTGATTCAAAATTCTTAGAAAGAATTTTTACTAAATTAGAGTTAGACTATTGTTATTCAAAATCAAATCCGGCCCCTCATTTATGTGCGAGATTTTGTGCAAAAGAAGCTGTTATGAAAGTTTGCACATATAAAGGAATTTCAATTTTAAAATACAATGATATTGAAATTTATAACGGTTCAAAAGGGGAACCATATGTTAGAATTTTAGACAACAATCATAAAGATATTAAAATAGATATTTCAATATCTCACAATAAGACTAATTCTATCGCTGTTGCAATGATAAAGGAATAAAATTATCCCATAATAATTTTCATTACAGCATCAAGTTCTGCAGGAGCTTTTTTTACTTCTGAATTACCATATTTTATAGCATTATCAGGATCTTTTAACCCATTTCCTGTTAAAATACAAACAATGTCAGAACCTTCTTCTATCAAACCTTCATTATTAGCTTGGATTAAACCTGCAACAGAAGCGGCACTTGCCGGTTCAGCGAAAATTCCTTCTGTAGATGCTAATAGTTTATATGCTTCTACAATTTTTTCATCTGTTACGCAGCCAATTTTTCCGTTACTTTCATCTCTTGCAGCAACCGCCTTATCCCAGCTTGCAGGATTTCCAATTCTTATAGCAGTAGCAAGTGTTTCTGGGTTCAAGATTCTTTCGCCTCTTACAATTGCAGCAGAACCTTCTGCTTCATATCCCATCATTTTTGGTAATTTAGATATTTTACCAAGTTTGTGCCATTCGGTATAACCTTTCCAGTATGCAGTAATATTACCTGCATTCCCTACAGGAATAAAATGATAGTCAGGAGCTTTTCCTAACGCATCAATAATTTCAAAAGCACCTGTCTTTTGTCCTTCTATTCTATAAGGGTTTACAGAGTTTACAAGAGTTATAGGGCTTGTGTCTGCAATTTTTCTTACAAATTCAAGTGCTACATCAAAGTTTCCTTGAATGGCAATTATTTCAGCGCCGTACATCATAGCTTGCGATAATTTCCCAAGAGCAATATATCCATCAGGTATTAAAACGAGAGTTCTCAATCCGGCTTTTGCACCATATGCAGCTGCAGAAGCACTTGTGTTTCCTGTTGATGCACAAATTATAGCCTCAGAACCTGATTCTTTTGCTTTTGTAACAGCCATAGTCATCCCACGATCTTTAAAGCTTCCTGTCGGATTACATCCGTCATATTTTAAATAAAGGTTTGCATTTAAACCTATCTTTTTTGCTAAATTATCAGCCTTTACAAGTGGGGTGTTCCCTTCGTTTAGCGTAATAATATGTGTTTCTTCCGTTACGGGTAAATATTCCTTGTATCTATTGATCAAACCTTTATAATACATTTTTTCTCCTTTATTTAAGTTAAGCTTCTACTCTAATTATGCTATCGATAGTACATTCTGAAAGCTCTGATATAGCGGATTGAATATCTGCTTCTTTGCATACTTCAGTAATAATAGTTATATCTGCTGTGTTATCTTTTGATAAACCTTTTTGTAGAATAGTAGATAAACTAATATTTTTCTCAGCACAAACATTTCCAATTTTTCCGATAACCCCAATATTATTAGGTGCGGTTATTGATATATAGTATTTATTGTATGTTTCTGAGATATCGACCATCTCTGCGTATTCTTTATGATTGCATCTCATCATAGGTAAAATATAATCAGAATGTTTTAATCCCGCAACAATGTTGATTATATCTCCGACAACAGAGCTTGCGGTAGGAAATTCTCCGGCTCCCGGACCGGTAAATGAAATATTTCCCATAGGATAGCCATCTAAATTGACTGTATTCGTTACATAGTCTACGTGTGCAAGAGGAGTTGTTTTTTGTACAAGCATTGGATGAACTCTAACGTCAGCTTTGCCATTTTTATCCAAGTTGCCTATTGCAACAAGTTTGATTTTATAGCCAAGTTCATTTGCTTTTTGCATATCTTCAGCTCTTACTTTTGTAATTCCTTCTCTATATACGTTATCAAGTTTAATTCGTTTGCCAAAAGCAATAGTAGAAAGGGTTGTAATCTTGTACATAGCATCATACCCTTCGACATCACCTGTTGGATCTGTTTCTGCATACCCCAATTCTTGCGCTTCTTTTAGTACGTCTTCATATGAAGCACCATCTATATCCATTTTAGTAAGAATATAGTTTGTTGTCCCGTTTAATATCCCTCTAACTTTAGAAATTTTATTCCCTGCCATAATAGTTTTCATAGGCATTATTAAAGGGATTCCGCCAGCAATTGCGGCTTCATATAATACAACTTTATTATGTTTTTCAGCGAGATTAAATAAATCTTCTCCTTTTTTTGCCAGAAGTTCTTTATTTGCTGTAACAATGTGTTTTCCTTTTTCTATTGCTTTCGAAATATAGTCCCAAGCAGGATTTACACCACCTATAACTTCTACTAAAATATCGATATCCGGATTGTTAATAATTTCGTACGGATCGGTTGTCATTATTGAGGTGTCAAAGTTTTCAATATCTCTTTTTTTATTTATATTTTTTACAGCAATTTTAACAATTTCAATATCATCAAATTCTTGTAAAGTCTTATAAACACCTGTTCCTACTGTGCCAAGACCAATCATACCAATTTTATATTTTTTCATAACAATCCTCTTCTGATTCTTTTCTTATATAGTACTATAAACAGATAGTGGTGCAAATATAATAGAGATGTGTAATATAATTATGTGAAATATTACAATAAATTATCATAATAAATATTATTGGAAGTGATTAGGTGATTTTTTATTAGTCTATCCCCTCTACTAAAGAGTAGGAGAGGGTAGAATTTCTTAACGAGGTACGAGTTTAGAAATTCGGGTGAGGTTTGAATATGAAAAATTTTATAAATTTATAATTTATAATTATTTATTTTTTAGTTATGTACTTTTCTTTTCTTTATATTGCGACGGTAAAGAAAAGAAAAGTACGAAAAGAAAAGAAAGCCACGCTCCTTGATTAGTTACGAAATTAGACT
>CADBUZ010000012.1 GCA_902797985.1 uncultured bacterium | reverse complement strand
AGGGAACATATACATACACAGTATTAACAGGAAGCGGAATAACCCTTGCTCTTGATAATACAATAGCAACAAGTTCCGATTGGTATCAGGAAGAAACAATAACTCCGGGTACAAAAACACCTGATGCAATACAGGCAAATACCGCGTGGAATCATAAATATTATGAACGCTGGGAAAATACCCATACAGCAAAATCACTTACTGTATCAGGAAACGACCTTGTATTTACCGTAATGAACCATCAGACTGATGAAAAAGAATCTCTTGGAGATACCCTTAAACTTGTAAATCAGGATACAACAAATGCAGAAAAGAACTTCACAGCAGATGCAGACGGAGCAGAATATGTTGTATCAGAAAACCTTGGCGCAACAAAAGGTACTGTTAATATATCAGGTGTATCAGGCGGCAGCGCAGAAACAATTAACCTAAACGGTAAAACAGGATTTGAACTTGGAACAGATGCAACCGCACTTAACTTCAGTAATGTAACAGTAGGCGGTAATACAACAATAGCAACCGTAACAAATGCAGATGCGGTAGTTAATGTAAACAATTCAGTAATAAACGGTGCAATAACAGGTGCAGTAGCATACGCACTTAATACATCAGGCACAACAACATTATCAAATGTTACAGCAGGAACCCTGACAAACACAGGTGCATTAACTCTTGCAGGAGATACAACTGCAACAACAATAACAAACAGCGGAACAATCCAAAACAACGGACTGTTAACAGGTGCAATAACCAACAATGGTGGTGCATCATTAACATCATTAGCAAATAAAATAGCAGGAAATATATCAAACGCAGGTAACCTGTACTTAACAGGCGGAGCAAACACTAATGCAATCACAGGTGAGGGTACAACAACCTTCTCAAATGAATCATCAAACTCTGCATCAATAGAAAATGATGTAGATAATACAGGTACATTAACAAACACAGGTTCAATAACAGGCAATCTGGCAAATAGTAATTCAATAATAAATTCGGGTTCAATAACAACTTCATCATTAACCAATAACGGTTCAATAGAAAACAATTCAGCAATGACTGTCAGCGGTACAAATTCGCTTGGAACAATAAGCGGAGCCGGTACAATAAATACGTCAGGTGCAATTACCATTGATAAAGCGATAACGCAGTCAGATATTAATGTACAGTCAGGTACTTTGACTGTCAATGCAAATGTCACATCTGATATAACAAATGCAGGTGATATAACTAACAGCGCGACTATAACAGGCGGTTTGATAAATTCAGGCTCGTTTGAAAACACCGGAAATGGTTCAATTTCAGGTGCGATAGTCAATGCAGGCGATGCAACAATTACATCAAATGCAAACAACTTATCCGGAACAATATATAACGCAGGTGCTCTTGTATTAACTGGTGGAGAAACTCAAAATACAATAAGCGGCACAGGTCATACTGATATTAAAGGTAATGTTACTATAAGCAAGGCAATAACAGGTAACAACGTACATTTAGAAAATGACGGAGTCGCTACTCTTACTGATAGCGGAAGTTTAGGCAGTGGTATTACCGCAAACGGTGGTGCGTTGTCATTACAAGGTCTGAGTACATCTATCATAACAAATTTAGGTAATGTCATATTGAATTCTGATATGAATCTTTCAATAGATGCTGACCTTGCAAATCAATCAGCAAATAAGATAAGCGCCGGAACTGTTATATCAAATAATAACAGCAAGATAATAATCAGTGCAATAAACATATTATCTGATGCGGCTATGACTCCTCTAACTATCAATGTCGCTGATGACATTACTAAAGCGTATGTTAATTTGAGTGATGATGTTGCTATAACAACGAGTCGTGGTACTGCAAAAGGAAGCTATTTGGTTACTTATGCTGATGGTGATTTGACTTTCAAGTCTGCCGGTCTTAAATATGCAATAATATCCGAAGCTGAAGAAAAAGTTTATAAAATGACTGAAAATGAAACCATTGACGAAACCTTAACTTTAGGTGGTAAATCAATGACAATAAACGGCAACGGAACTGCTGAGATTAAAGGTTCAGGCGTTGGAGAAATAAGTATTGCAAACCAGGAACAGACGCTTAGTTTTGTTAATGCGATAGTCGATGGATTTGATACTGCAATTGATAATTCTGCAGGTGGTGACATCAATATTACAGATACAACTTTCTCAAATAATACGACTGATTTAATTAATGACGGCAATATCAATTTCTACGGAACGGACAGTGTTAAAAATATTACTGATAACAGCGGACAAGGTACAGCAGGTGTAATCAATATCGGTAATGACACTACAGCAGGAAGCGTAACCTTCCAAGAGGGCGGTTCAATAATCCAAAAAGAAATCAATGTAGCAGCAAACTCAAGCTTAGATAACAACGCAACCATAAATACGGATACAGTTTCTAATAAGGGTGATATTACCAATAACAATAGTATAACTGCAAATGTTGTTAAAAACGAAGGTAATATTACAAATGATAAAGATATAACGGCAAAAGTTACTAACAGTGAAGGCGCAACAATTGCAAACAAAGAAGGTGCTACTCTGACATTAAAAGATGGTTCTTCTAACGCAGGCGACATTACAGGCGCAGGTAAAACTACTGTAGAAGGTAACACAACAAACAGCGGTAATATTACTCAAGGTGTTATAGATGCAACAACCGGAACATTGACAAACACAGGTTCAGTCGTTGCTGATACTTTGAATGTTGAATCAACAGGTGCTGTTACAAACAATAATAGTTTATCAATTAAAAACGGTACTAATGAAGGTACAATTAGCGGTACAGGTACTACAACAATTAGCGGTGGAGCAAGTGATAACTTTGCAAACAGCGGTACTTTAAGTCAAAATAACTTAAATGTTCAATCAGGAACATTGACAAACACAGGTGTAACGTCAGTAGCAGATACATTGAATAACGCAGGTACAATTGCGAATAACGGTAATGGTAGTACAAGCGGAGTGTTGAATATTAAAGACGGTACAAACTCGGGTACTATTGAAGGTACAGGTGTTGTAAATATTTCAGGTAGTGTTACAAATAACGGTACAATCGAGCAAGCAAAAGCAACCGTTAAAGATGGCGGTAGTTTGACAAATCTTGCAGATAATCTGAAATCAGAAACAGAGGTTGAAAGCGGTGCTGTTCTCAATATCAATGGCGGAAAGACTCAAAAAGATATTGCGAATAATGGTACTGTCAATGTTAAAGGTACAACAGAAATCAACAATAAAATTACAGGAATTCCTGACGGTAATGTAAATATTGATGCAGGAGACGGAAAAGTAAATATAAATAATGTTATAGCAGGAACAAATCTTACATTAACAAGCGGAACAATGGCACTTGAACCTTATGGATCTATCTCAGGTGCGTCTAATTTCTATGCTAACGGGGGTACAATAAGTGCTATAAATAACCACATAGAACAGATTGATTTAGGCAATGTGGTAATAACAGGAACTCCAAATCTTGCTATAGATTTTCATTTGAACAGTGCCAAGAGCGACTCGTTTATCGGTGATTTCTCGGGCACAGGCAAGTTTGATGTTTCTACAATCAATGTAATAGGGACTGATTTGAAAAATTCAATAGCTATCAAGATAAGTACATTGACAGGTATTCCTGATGAATATGTAACTGCTGATGACCAGAAATTAAAATCAGTAACAACTTCTATAAAGAAATATAACGGTTATATAAAAGACGGTATCCTGTATTATGGTCCTGCAAAAGGAACAAATCCAGACGATTACAACCCTGGAGTTCTTGCAGCACCTATTGCGGCTCAGCTCGGTGGATATTTAACTCAATTGAATACTTATGATGAAGCGTTCAAGAATCTTGATATGAAAATGTTGATGACGAAGAAAGAACGTGAAGCATATAAATTTGCAAATAAGAGTGCTTGTCTTGAAGGCGGGTTAAAATATACTCTGTCTCATCCGGTAGAACAGGAACCTGCTCTCTGGTTCAGAGGTTATGCGACATTTGAAAAAGTAAACCTCAGCAATGGCCCGCGTGTAAGTAATATTCTTTATGGCTCATTCGGCGGCGGTGAAAGTAAGATGTATGATATTGGACATGGATTCATGGTTCAATATGCAGGTTATCTCGGATACACAGGTTCTCATCAGGCATACGCTGGTAACGATATTTACCAAAATGGTGGTGCACTTGGTGTATCAGCAATGTTATATAAAGGTAATTTCTTTGCAGGTGTCACTGCCAATATTGGTGCAACTGTCGCTGATGTTTCTACAAACTTAGGCAGTGAGGACTTCCCTATGTTAATGGGTGGTGGTGCCCTTAAAACAGGTTACAACTGGGAGCTTGCTGATGGCAAATTCGTAATCCAGCCTAGTTATTTGATGTCATATACATTTGTGAATGCATTTGATTATACAAATGCTAAAGGTGTAAAAATTAAAGATTCTCCTTTGCATGCAATCAATATAGCACCGGGATTGAAATTTATAGGAAATCTGGCTAATGGCTGGCAGCCGTATATGAGTATACAAATGGTATGGAATATTCTGGATAAAACTAACTTTACCGCTGCGGATATACAGTTGCCATATATGTCAATCAGACCATACATTCAATATGGCATAGGTATCCAAAAACATTACGGAGACAGATTTACAGGATATGTACAGGCAATGCTGAGAAACGGTGGAAGAAATGGTGTAGCATTATCGCTTGGCTTGAGATATGCGTTAGGCAGTAAGCATTCAACAATTAATTCTGACAGAACAGTTATTAAGGAAGCTCCTGTACAGAAAAATAATGTTATAAAAAAAGTTATGTCAAAAACAGGAATAAAACGTTCTGTCACAATAAAGGACAGTAAGGATTTGATATCTGTTGTAAGTACTCCTAAACTTGAAAAACACCCTAAGATAAAAGCAAGAAAACAACCAAAGGCAAAAGCAAAAAAACAACCAAAAGTCGAAAACTAGGTAATGCCATCACTTTTGTAGAATACTAGCGAGGAGTATTTTACCAAAAATTATCAAACTAACCATCTCTGTCAATGTAAACAAACAGTTAGTTTGACAGAATAAAACAAACGGTTTGATTACTTACAGTTAGTTAAATTACATATAACTCTCCTCAATTTTGATTTTATCATAAAGATATTTTCTATTTATTCATATATTTTTTTTTACATATAATATATTTATACATAACGAGGTGATTTTATGAAGTGGTTAATGTTATTATTAGCCGGAATTTTTGAAATAATATGGGCTGTTGCAATGAAATATTCTAATGGTTTTAGCCTTATTATACCATCTGTTATAACTGCAATCACATATATTTTAAGTGCAATATTTTTATCTTTTGCGCTGAAATATTTACCATTAGGAGTTGCTTATGTAATGTGGGTTGCTTTTGGAATTGTCGGGACAACATTATTGGGGATTTTGTTATTTAATGAAAAATTAACTCTTTTACAGGTTATATGCATTATATTCATAATAATCGGAGTTGCGGGATTAAAATTATTCGCCAAAAGTTAATTTTCATTAATTAAATATAGGTTTAAATAATAAAAAGGAGTTTGTAATGAAAAAAGTTATCATCTTAAATGGTAGTCCGAGAAAAAATTTTAATACAGCCAAAATGCTAAAAGAAGCGCAAAAAGGTGCTGAAACAGCAGGCGCAGAGGTAGAATACTTTAACTTGTATGATTATAATTTTTTAGGTTGCAGAAGTTGTTTTGCTTGCCAAAGAAAAGGCAGCACAACTAATAATGTTTGTGCAATCAAAGATGATATCAGACCGTTGCTTGAAAAATGTGTACAGGCTGATGCAATTATAATTGGTTCACCTGTTTATTTTTCATATCCTACAGGAGTGTTCAGAAATTTTGTTGAGCGTTTGATGTTTGCTAATCACACATATATGGTTGATAATGAAAAAGGCGGCTGCAAATCACAACTGAATAAAGTAATTCCTACAGGGGTTATCTTTACAATGAATTGTCCTGAAGAATTGGCAAGTCAAATAAATTATCCTGTCATATTGGATGAAAATGTAAAAAGTTTAAATCATATTATGGGATATGCAGAAGGATTGTATGCATACGACACATATCAGTTTGCTGATTATTCAAAATATAATTGTGATTTATTTGATGAAGCTCAAAAAGCAAAAGTTCGTGATGAACAATTCCCTAAGGATTTAAAAAAAGCCTTTGATTTAGGTAAAAGATTAGTACAAAATAACTAAATGAACATTATTTAAAAATGTATTATAATGTTTCTATGAAGAAAATATTATTTTTGTTAATTATTATTGCTTGTGCAGGGATTGGAATAGTTTTTGCACAAGCTAAAACTAATGGTAAGGTTTATATGGAATCAGTTAAAATAAAGAATCCTTCTGTTGCAGGAATATTTTATCCTTCTGACAAAGACAAACTTGTTAAACAAATTAATGCGTTTAAAAAAAATAGTATAAATAATTATAAAATTTCTACCAGGGCAGTAATCGTTCCGCATGCGGGATTGATTTATTCCGGAAGATTGGCGTATGAAGGAATTAGTCAGCTTGACAAAAGCATTAAAAATATTTTTATTATTGCCCCTGCACATAGAGTCCCTTTTAGCGGACTTGCGCTCACAAGTTACGATTCGTGGTCTACTCCTTTAGGAGAAATCAGTATTAATAAAGAAATAAATAATGAACTTGTATCAAAGTTTGGAGCAAAAATTAATGATGAACCACTTGCACCGGAACATGCAATAGAAGTTGAAATTCCTTTTATTCAAACTGTTTTTAAAGATGTAAAAATAATTCCGATTTTGGTTGGAAATGAAGATTCTCAAAAGATTTATGAGATAATTTCATATTATTATAAAAATCCTCAAAACGGATTTATAATATCCTCCGATTTGAGCCATTATCTGTCAGATGAAAATGCGAGAAGGGTAGACTCATACACAGCGCAACTGATAGAAACAGGGGTTATTGATAATTTTCCGAATGAGCTTGCTTGTGGCGCAACGGGAATTAAAGGTTTAATAAAATTTGCTAATCAACAAGATTTTTCATTAATCCGCATTGATATGACAAACTCAAGTTCTACCTCTTTTGATAGAAATAGAGTTGTTGGATATGGTTGTTGGTTTTTATATGAAGGGAAAAGAAACGAATTTATAAAAGAATACTACTCAGACTTTATATTAAATTTGTGCAAAGAGTCAATAAAAAACAAAACAATCAACCCTTCTGAAATAGAATATCCAAAAGTTTTATCAGAATATGGCGCAGTATTTGTTACACTCGAAAAGAATGGACAATTAAGAGGATGCATAGGCTCTATCATTCCTCAAAGACCGTTAATAAATGATATAATTACAAATGCAAAAAATTCAGCATATGCAGATCCAAGATTCAAACCTGTAGATAAAAGTGAGATAAAAGATTTATCAATTGCTGTATCTTTATTATCTGTTCCAAAACCAATGCAATTCAAAAATGAAGAAGATTTATTAAACCAAATAAGACAAAATGTTGATGGAATTATTATAAAAGACAATGGACATCAAGCGGTATATCTCCCTTCTGTTTGGGAACAAATACCTGATAAAAAAGAATTCTTAAACTCTTTAAAAGTTAAAGCAGGACTGTCACCTAATCATTTTTCCAAAACATTCGAAGCATATCGATTTGAAACGTCTTACATAAAAGAAAAATAAATAACTACCTTCTAAAACAAACAAAATCGCATGTTTTAATGAACGTTTCGCTATATTTTATATATCTTTAGAAGCATTAAATTTTTAGTAGTAAACAACTCTGTGTTTTAAAAACAAGCAATTATTAATAAATTCTGTAAAACAGATAAAATCTTTATGTTAAGAATATGGATACACTCAAGATGATTTATATGTTAATTCTAACATTACTCATTATACATTAGGTAATATCTAAACTGCATCAAATAATATAACTCTTACATAATTAATCAATTAACAAATTTAATATGTATTCATAAGAGTTTCTTGATTTTTAAATATTTATTGAATAAAAACAACCTCTATGTCCTATTTATAATAAATGAAATATGTTTAACACAATCCTTTATTTAACAGCGCCAATACCTCTTAAAATTCCAATCATGCCTTCTGCCGCTATATCATTTGTGACTTTGCCATCTTTATTAAAATAATAAAAATTCATAACACTAACAGAAATTTTGTTTCCGGTAGGAGATATTCCTAAGAAGTTCCCATCGTGAGTGCCGGTTAAATCCCAATGTACCGCAACTTTTTCATCGTCGGCAATCATATCTTTAATATGCCATTGCACATCAGAAAATCCTTCTCTCATCCAATGAACTACAGAAAGGTATCCTTCTCCTCCGTATAGTGGTTTCGGACTTGCAGGAGTATAAAACGGTGCATCTGGTGCTACAAGCTCGTTTGCTAATTTTTTATCTGCCGTATTTATCATTGTTTCAAACTTTTTCATAAGTTCTTTGTTTCGTTCTGATAGATTCATGTTATCTCCCTCTTTTTGCAAATAATATTTCTGGGTTAATTATCTAGTAAGCGTTTTCTAAAATCAATATGAAAATTATCCCCAAGTGTAGTCTGGAGTTGTTGTATCGATTTTGTAATCGGCATTTTTGGTTGGGATATGGAATGGAATAAATGCTTCTATTTGTTCTCGTTGTGTTTTGTAATCATATTTTTTGTCACCAATAACTAATGTTTCTTCATCGATTGGAAAAGATTGTTTAAAATTACCTTTTTGTTTTATTACAGACAATTTAGGAACCTGTGTTTTAATTACTACCGTTGGAGTTTTTGCATTGTTACTTCCATTTTTTGATACAGATGCTGCAACATCATAGATTGAAGAAACAGACATAAATTCTGTGTGTTTCCCGCCTATTACATCTCTAATTTTTGAGAAAACATTCCATACAGGAAGTGCCTGTGTAGTCAAATAGTATTTAATTGAGTTTAGAACATTTTCTTTTTCTTTGTGAAATTTAGGATAAATTCCATCTTCTTTTAAGGCATTGATTAATTCTTCGCTATCTTCGGCATTTAACCCTCTGTATATAGTTTCTTCTCCAAGGTAATTAGAGAAGTTTTTTCTCAGATTAAACGGAGTTAGTTTTGTTGTATCAATTTTTTCTTTTGATACATATTCAGTCAACTCGTCAATATGAGCTGTTACTTCAGGATCAACCAATAAAACACGGTGTTTTTCAGCGATATTATTATCGTGTAATTTTTTTTCATAATCAGGTAATTTGCGTTTGTATAATTTTGTCAAAAGAGAATTTAATTTGTTTTTATCTTTTGATAAATATTGGTACATAAGCGGGTTATCAAAAGGTGAAACTTGTTTTTCAAAGTAGTCGGTGCATAATGATTTAGCAACACCTTCCAAATTTAATTTTGGTTTTACTGCAGTAAAACCGACTGAAGGTGTTTTTATGGGGGTAAAATTATATTCGCTAAATGCACCTAATTTCATATTCAATATAAAACTAGTAAAACAAATTTTTGCTATTCAAAGGATTTTTATTTACAATTATTATCAATAGGAGTTCATATGGAAGAAGTGTTTGATATCTTAAAAGAATTTCACAAATTGGTTCAAAATGGGTGGCTAACCGACAAAGAGGCTGAACAGTATGCTTCAGATAAAGGTATTATTGAGTCTATGAATGGATGTACAAGCCCTCAAAAACATAATATTTTTAATGCATTAAAAAAGGTTTCAATAAAGAATGTAAAAGTTGTTATTTTAGGAAAAGATCCTTATCCAAATCCTAAAGATGCTCATGGTTTAGCTTTCTCCAGTCTTGATGAGGCTACTCCTGATTCATTAAAAAATATTTTTAAAGCTATAGATAAATTGTATAAAAGTAATTTATTTGAAAATAAAAAGAATGATTTAACAAAATGGGCAGAGTCCGGAGTATTGTTATTAAACACCGGTTTGACTTATCAAAGAGTTGCTAATGAAGGACTTGATAAAAAAGAGCGAGATTTGCTTCAAGCAAAAATTCAAAAAGAACATATGAAAATATGGAAACCATTTGTGAAAAATATTATTCAAAAACTGTTGAGAATAAAAGACAAAAAATTAGTCATGATGCTATGGGGAAATGATGCTCATGACATAGTATTTGGGAATATAAAAGATAAGGAATTTAAACAGTTTTGTCACGATAGGACATCTGTCATTGTGCCAAACACATCTATAATGCTGTTACAAGCATCACACCCATCTCCTCTTTCTGTTAATAGGGGTGGAGATTTCTTAGAAGTTGTTCCAAAGCATTTTGAAGAATGTGATAAATTCTTAGGTGAAAATAAGATAGATTGGACAAATTTGTGAGTTAGATATTTATTTGATGTATAAACCATTCATACATTGGTTTTATTTCACCAAAATCAAGTTCTAATGTCTTAGTAATTTCATTGTTGGTCAGATAATAAACTCCTACATTGTGAGCAAGCGGTTCTTGTTTTATCCCTGTTTGTTTATATTTTTCAGATGAAATTGTTTTTGTGTCGAAGTCATAGACATTTGAGTAATTTAGTCCTTCGTCAACACAGGCAGGTACAAGTACGTGTTCATCTTTGCTAAAAAAAGCAAGACCGTGACTTCTGCAAATAATTCCTCGAAAATCATAAACCGAGCATTTTTTATTTATTAAAAATGGACAGGCATGCAGGAATTTTTTATTATTACAAGCTTCTTTGTCTTTTTTTATTTTAATCATATTTTGTTCTATTTTTTGGAAGGTATCTTTATCCAGAGTTCTTACCCCAAGCATAAGGTATGTGAATTCAACTTCTGTAAACGGGTATTCTCCTTTTTCGCAGCAAGAAGAACAACCCGCTTTACAAAATATGTATGGCGATTGTTCTTCAAAATATTCTCCAAGTTTTTTGTTCAAATATTGTAAGTAGATTCGATATTTATTTATATCATCAAGATTAACCATAAATATCATAATATCATTAAATTAACATTTCAGCCAATTATTTACAACAATTTCCACTTGTATAATTTTTGTTTGTTGGATTCCAGATATCTTCTTTATTGTTTTTGATTAAATCTTTATAAAAAGATTCTTTATAATCTAATAGTTTGAGTTGCTCCTGCAAATCATTCATCTTAGTCAGGGCTTTTTCTTTCGTTGTCTTAATAATTTCATAGCGTTCTTTTATGGTTGAATCCCCTTCAATGCATAAATCAATGTATTTTTTTATTGATTTATTATCCACTCCGACGTGTCGTAAACATTTTACTATTTTTACCCAAGCAAGGTCGTCTTCTGTGAAAATTCTTATGTTGTTTTCATCCCTTTTTACAAAAGGAAAAAAATCACTTTTTGCCCAAAATCTCAAAGTGTGTTCAGAAATATTTAGCATTTCTGATACATCTTTTATTGTGTATTTTTTCATGTTTCCAAGTCCTTTTTATTAAAAATTAGGCGGGAGAATCCCGCCTAAAAATTATTTAGAATATTCTAATAAGTTCAATGTTTTTGCAATATCATCTACGATTAAATCAGGAGTGAGATGATATTTTTCATATAAGTCTGAAAGAGATATTCTGTCAGTAAATTCTTTATCTGCTCCGAAATTCAAAACCTTCATTTCAGAGTTTCCATAATATCTTGATATTTTTTCACCGAATCCGCCGTTTAAAACGTTATCTTCCAGTGTAATAACAAGTTTATGATTTGATTTTAGGTTGTTAAGCATTTCTTCGTCAATTCCTGTCAGATATACAGGATTGATTAAAGTTGCATTAATACCCAGTTTTGTGTTGAGTAAAGCCTTTACTTTTTCTCCAAGTTGGAAGAAGTTTCCAGCCCCAATAATTGCAACATTTTCTCCTTTATTTATTATTTTAAATTTATTCAAAATAGAATAATCTGTAGTATCTTTTATTCCGACTGATACAAGATTAGTCATAGGAACACGTATTGCAACAGGGTATTTTGTCTGATTAATTGACCAATCAAGCATTGCTAAATACTCTTCTTTGTTGACAGGTGCAAGATATACAATGTTTGGTATATTTGAGATAAGCGGTACATCAAAGGTGCATAGGTGAGTAGCATCTGCACCTGATATTCCACCCCAGTATATTAACATTGTAATTGGAGAATTGTTGAGTGCTAAATCTTGAGATAATTGGTCGTATGTTCTTTGTACGAAAGAACTCATAAAACTTAAAATAGGTTTAGCACCTTGCTTAGCTAATGCAGAACTATATGCAACAGCGTGTTCTTCTGCAATTCCTACATCTGTGTATTGGTTGCCTAAAGAGTTTCTGTATTCCGGAGTGTATCCAAATACACCTGGAGTTCCGGCATTTACAGCAATTACTGTTTTATCTTCTTTTGTTTTTTTAGAAATATAATCCAGTGTAATTGATGTATAGCTTTCTTCTTGAGTTGTATTATTGTCTGATTGAGGGTTTAATACTCCGGGTAGTGCCCAGTGGTATGCTTCTTTATTTTCTACAGCGGGTTTTAAACCTAACCCTTTTTCTGTGTATATATGAACAATTACAGGGTGGTCTATATCTTTAACTTTTTTGAAAGTATTTATTAAAGATTGTGTATCATTTCCGTCTTTAACAAAATAATAATCAAAACCAAGAGATTTGAAGAAATTGTTTTCGGCATTACCGTTTGATTCTCTTAAATTTTTAAGATTGTCGTATAATCCTCCGTGATTTTCTGCAATAGAAATATCGTTGTCATTAACAATGATAATAATGTTAGAATTTAATGTGGATGCATTGTTTAACCCTTCGTAAGCTTCTCCGCCGCTAAGAGAACCATCACCTATTAGCGCAATAACATTATATTTTTCCCCTTTTAAGTCGCGAGCCTTTGCTACTCCTGTCGCAAGAGACACAGAGGTTGAAGTGTGACCTACCTTAAATAAATCGTGGTCACTTTCTTCAGGGGCAGTATAGCCTGTGTATGTTAAATATTCATTAGGGTTTGTAAAACCTTCTTTTCTCCCTGTTAGCATTTTATGTGGGTAACATTGGTGTGAAACATCAAATACAAATTTATCTTCCGGAGAATTGAACACATAATGCATTGCAATTGTTGTTTCAACTATACCTAAGTTAGGTCCCATATGACCACCTATAGCATTAACTTTATCTAAAATTCCTTGTCTTATTTCATCTGCTAATATTTTCATTTCGTCTAAATTTAGTGTTTTTACGTCTTTTGGACTGTTGATTTTTTCTAATACCATCTATATCTCTCCTTATTAAATCTATATAATATTATTATTATACAACCTGATAGTAACTATCAAGCAAATATTTGTTTAAAAAATTTATTTTATGATAAAATAATCACTATGAAATGTGGATTTACAGCAATAATAGGACGTCCTAATGTAGGAAAATCAACTCTATTAAATCAAATATTAGAGCAAAAAATTGTTATTGCAACAAATAAAGCACAAACTACTCGTAAACGTATTAAGGGAATTTATACTGAAAAGGATATTCAGATAATATTTGTAGATACCCCGGGTATGCATAAACCCTTGAATAAATTGGGTGAATTTTTATTGGATGAGGCAAAGATTTCTGTTCCGGATGCGGATGTGGTTCTTTTTTTAGTTGATGTATCTACGCCTGCCGGGAAGGGCGATAAGTGGATTGTAGAGAATGTTTTAAGTAATATTCAATCTCCTGTTATTATGGTATTAAATAAAACTGATAAAGCATCTCCAAAGAAGATTGATGAAAACATATTATCATACAAAGAATTATATCCTAATTTTACATCTGTAGTTAGAATTTCGGCAAAAACGGGTAAAAATAAAGCGAAGTTGGTAGAAGAAATAAAAAAACATTTGCCTGAGGGAGAATTTTTGTATCCGGAAGATGTCGTAACTGAAGAAAATATGCGTTCAATTGTAGAAGAAATTGTCAGAGAAAAAATATTAATAAATACATCAGATGAAATTCCGCATTCTGTGGCAGTGAAGGTAGATGAGTATAAAGAAGAACCGGATATAGATAAGATTAGAGCTACAATATATTGTGAGACAAAAAGCCAAAAGGGGATTCTTATCGGAAAAGGCGGAAGCTTGCTTAAAATAGTGGGAACTCAAGCAAGGCAAGATTTAGAAAAAATAACTGAGAAAAAAGTCTTTCTGGGATTGCAAGTGAAGGTGGAGAAAGATTGGCGGAAAAAAGATAGTATTTTAAAATCATTCGGGTATGTTCAAGAATAATGTTTTGAGTTTTTAATATTCTTGACTGTCATGGTGTTATTTAATAAAATTATTGTATGGCGTTAGCATATTTAGGTTTAGGATCAAATTTAGGAGATAGAGTAGGTTTTGTGCAACAAGCGACAAGCCTGTTAGGTGGTGACGAAAAAATAAAAATAGTCAGCACATCTTCGTTTTATGAAACTGAACCTTGGGGTTTTAAAACTGATAATTGGTTTGTGAATGCTGCAATAATTGTTTCAACAACGTATTATCCTGAGGAGTTGTTGAAGGTATGCCAAAGGATAGAAAATCAGTTAGGTCGAAGTCGTTCGGATGAGTCAGGCTATAATGACAGAACTATAGATATAGATATAATGTTTTATGATGATAAAGTTATTGATGAGCATGGAAATGGAATAGATTTAACAATACCACATCCGCTTGTCCATAAAAGAGCGTTTATGTTAGTGCCATTGTTAGAGATAGCACCATCATACATTCACCCTGTTATTAAAAAATCTATATCTGATATATATGATGAATTGGACGATCTTGAAACGGTTTGTTTGTATGGAACAAGATTTATGTAAGATAGGCATAATTGGTGCAGGTCCATCAGGTTGCGCGTGCGCATATTTTTTAGGTGCGAGGGAAAATATATCCTTAATTGATTTTAGAGAGCCTATGTGTACCATTTTACCGACAGGAGGCGGAAGATGTAATCTTGCGTATTCGGAATATGATTTTAAAGAATTGGCTAAAAATTATCCTCGCGGCGAAAAGTTTTTGTATTCTATTTTTTCTAAGTTTTCAACAGTTGATACTCTGGAGATGTTTAATAAAATAGGTATTGATACCTATGTGCAGGATGATAATAGAATTTTCCCTGTTACAAATAATTCAAAAGATATACAAACAGCAATGCTTAATTCCATAAAGAGGTGTAATTTTATAAAAGAAAAAGCTTTAAGAATAGAAAAAATTGAGAATCGGTTCAAAGTCGTAACGGATATGAACTCATATATGTTTGACAAACTTGTCTACGCTGTTGGCGGGCATGCTGGATATGAGATGATAAAAAGAATAGGGATTTCTGTTATTGATCCGAAACCTTCGTTAGTCGGATTGATTTCAAAAGAAAAATTATCCGATTTGATGGGAATTTCTATTTCGGATGTTTATAATCATAATACAGGCTTGTGCGGAGATATATTATTTACTCATTTTGGTATGTCAGGCCCGCTTGTTTATAAAATATCTTCGATTAAAGCAAGAGATAGTTTTCCTTATGATTTAGAATTTGATTTGTGTCCAAAGTTGGATGGACTTCAAGATATATTAAATTTAAATCCGCATAAATATATCAAAAATATTTTAAGTGAGTATATCCCATCCAGATTGTCCGAATATATTTTGGATAAATTGAATGTTGATTCGGATACAAAGTGTCATATGATAAACGGAAGGATACGAGATAGTATTCTTGAAGAAATTCATAAA
This sequence comes from uncultured bacterium, assembly GCA_902797985.1. GTDB lineage: Bacteria > Cyanobacteriota > Vampirovibrionia > Gastranaerophilales > Gastranaerophilaceae > UBA2883. The sequence goes on along the minus strand of CADBUZ010000012.1, from coordinate 26,028 downwards.
TTTAAAGTAGAGATTATATCATCGAAAAAAGACGGTGAAACCGTAACAGCAGGAGGCGTAGATTTAGATAAAATAAATCCTAAAACTATGGAGTCAAAAGAGGTTGATGGGTTATATTTTTGTGGGGAAGTCATCAATGTTGATGGGTTTTGCGGGGGATTTAATCTTCAAAATTGTTGGTCAACTGCATACGTTTCCGCTCAGGGTGTATTATCAAATTAAAAAAGACCTGATTTTTATCAGGTCTTTTTTATTATAAATAATTTTGTAATTATTCTTCAACAGGAGCTTCTTCAACTTCTTCTTCAATAGATTCTTTAACGATTTCAGAAGCAGTAACTGTAATGTTTAATTCAGTTTTAACTTTAGAAGTCAATTTGATTAACATTACATAATCACCAATTTTGTTGATTGGGTGATTTAAAGAAACAGTTTTCTTATCGATTTCGATATTATGTTTGTCTTTGATTTCTTCACAAAGTTTTTTAGTAGTAATTGTACCGAACAATTTACCGCTTTCACCTGCTTTAGCAGATAATTCTAAAGTGCCGATTTTTTCGATTAATTCAGCCTTAGCTAAAGCTTCTTGATGTAATTTTTCTTGTTTAATTCTAATTCTTGCAAGATTTTTTTCTCTATTTTTCAAAGCACCTTCAGTAGCGATTTCTGCCATATCTTTAGGTACTAAAAAGTTTCTTGCATAACCGTCTTTAACGTTAACAACGTCACCTGTTTCACCAAGGTTTTGAACGTCTTTTTTCAATATAACTTGCATTTTATAATTCTCCTTTTGCTATTTATATCTTCTGTGAAACAATACTAACTCAAACATAACCATTTGTCGAGTGATTGTAAATTATTGTATAGAGTGCAATAAAGGTAACCCTACAACTTTTGTGTGATTAAAGCATATACATCATTAAATATAACTATTACCATTAAAGCTATCAGTAATAAGAAACTAATATTTGCTATTTTTTCAACAACTTTGTCAGAAACACGTTTTCCTCTGATTTTTTCTATTATCAAAAACATAACGTGTCCACCGTCTAGTGCTGGTATTGGTAGGAAATTAACAATAGCTAAATCCATAGATATTATTGCAGTCAATAATAGTCCATAGAAAATACCGTTATTGTTAATAATATCTCCTCCGACTTTAGTAATTGCAACAATCCCGTGTAAATCTCCAAGCGGAACTTCGCCAGTAAAGACTTGTTTTAATCCTACAAGCATAAGATATGTGTTTTCTGCAAGGTAATGAGTGCTTCCTGTGATTGCATTCCAGAATGACTGTGTCTTTTTAAGGTTTTCTTTAGATTCCAGTTGAACCCCAATTGCCCCTGATGCAGTAGGATAAATTGGTTTCAGTCTTAGGTATTTCCCTTTTCTTTCAATGACAAAATTGAGTGGTTTATGAGTGTCCGAGATAGCTTCTGCTATTTGATATATTGAGAAATGTCCTGTTGATGCGTAATAGGTTGATTTTTGCAAATCTCCTATTTCATCTCTTAGTTTTGCAACATCTGAGTTTAATTTATATTGATTATCTTTGTATGGTTTTATCCCTCTTGCAACATTCTTATCAAGAACTACCGCTTTTTCAGACATGAACTTAGGAAGTCTTACAACAACTCCGGGAGGGATGATTTCGTCTTTTGTTAGTCCCGGGTTTAATTTTTTTAGACGAGCTAAGTTTGTTTGAACCATATCTTTTGCAACGAGTGAATCTTGTGATTTGCTAAGTTGTACGATAGAAAGTAATACAGAAGTGTTAGTTATTTTAGTGTTGTTAACAGAAACAAGCCTATCGCCTGATTGAAGCCCTGATTTCCAAACAGAAGCTTCGTGCGGTGCTACTATTTGAGTGACTTTAACATCATATGTTCCCGAAGGCAAATAGTGCCATACCAAGGCACAAAATAGAACAAGGAAAAATGCGCAAATAACATTAGCAATTACACCTGCTGAAACAACAACAAGTCTTTGCCAGACAGGTTTATTCAAAAATCTTTCAGGAGAATCTGCAGGAAGGTCGCAGTTTTCGTCATCTTCTGCAAATGAAACATATCCTCCTAATAATAGTGCATGTACAAGTACAGTAACGTTACCAACTTTTTTTTCAAATAAGGTAGGACCTAAAGGCAGTCCAAAACCAAATTTATCAACTTTAATTCCAAAGGATAAAGCAGCAATCAAGTGTCCAAGTTCGTGGACAATGATTAATATACTGAGTAAAAGTAACATTATTATAATTGACATTGTGATAATCCTCTCTAGCGTTCCCATTCATTCTATCATAAAAAGGATTATAATGTACAATAAAAAATATTAAAAAGGCACCATTATATAATGATGCCTTTCAAACTTTTGGTTCGTATTGGTTTATAAAATTATATTTTTTATTTTTTTATGACTTATTATGCAGCCGGAGTTGATTTGTTGAACAAGTTTTTACCCCAAGCGATAGCTGAGTTGTAATAACCTATTGCTTTGTCAGCTACAGTAGTGCCGAATTTTTCAACAGCTGCTAAACCTTTCTTAACAGGTTCTTTAATTGAAGCTAACTTTTCTGCATTTAATAATTTGTCAGGAATAAATTTCTTAATTTTATCAGGGCTTAACCAACCCATTTTGCTGCCTACTGCAATTGCACCTACTGCTACTGCTGCTGTTGCTACTAATGCTGCAACTGTTTTTAAGAATTTATGATTGCTTTTCTTTGGTTCTTCATAACGTGGATGATTAACCATTTGTTGATTTGGTTTTTGATGTGCTTGTGGCGCATCTAAATTTGCCTTGTCATAAATACCTCTTTGACCGAAAGAAACACTGTTTACCATACGAACCTCCATATAAATTTTTTATTCTACACACCTATATAAAAACAACCTCATTTTAATTTTTGCCTAAATCAATCAACATGTTAAATTATTTGTTACAAAACTTTACAAATAGGTTATGGGAATTTGAACGTATGAAGATTTGGTCATTACTGGGTTTAGGGGTGTCTGATGATATTTTGTGTATTTTGTCGTAGTCCGAATGGTCTATGTTAAATTCAACCAAATTATTGATGTCCAAAGCATGTAAAAAAGCTATTCTTGTATAGGAGAGAGGGAATAATGAAGAAATTATTACCGATATTCATATCGGTTTTTATTATATTAGTAAATACATTACCGTCATTCGCATCAGGAAACGTGTTAAGGGGTGTGAATGTTAGAAAAGTTGCAGATTCTTATACTATTGAAATAACTTCAACAGCACCTGCTAGAATGACAAAGAATATTGTTTCCGCAAATAGGGTAATTATAAATTTAAAAGATATAGATGTGTCGAGCGGTTTATCAACAAAATTCAACGGTGTTTCATCTATTGATAATGTAATGGTTGAACCTTGCGGGAATGATAATGTAAATATTTTGGTTCAAGGTGATAATGTTGCATATTCAAATGTTGAATTTAAAGAGCCAAATATGCTTGAAACAGCTCAATCAAGTTTTTTAGGTTTATTTAAAGGAAATGGGCTATCTAAAAATTTTCAGTACGGATGTTTGATTTTGTTTTTGTTTGTTTTGGTTAGTGAAATAAAATTTGTGAAATCTAAGTATGATGAATTTGAAAATGAAAAGCAACTGATGTTAAAAGATATAGAAAATACAAGAGAATTTAAAGATTATCTTCCCGGATATGGCAGAGCGGGAATTAAAAAACCGTATACGACTCCAATATATACAAGCGGTGTGAATACTGCAGTTCGTAGAACAGCTGTTATGAAGAAATTTACAACACCGGAAACATTAACTTTAAATTCAATCCTAAAAAATGAAAATAACGAGCCTAAAATTATTGACAGAATAATAAATAACACTCCTGTATTTGGAACGTTATCAAATATAAATATTTCAGAATATGATATGCCAAAAATGAGCAGTACAAAGGTTTCTAATCCTGTTGAAAAGGCAAGATTAAAATCAAATATAAAACATTTAGAAGAATTGACAGCGCTATATAGAGGAAAGGCAGCGATGGAAACTTCTGAAAAATCTATACGAGAAAGATTAAATCAAATTTATTAATACACACGAAAAAATCTATTTATCACTAAACTAATACAGAGTCGAGTTATCGGCTCTTTCTTTTTTATAAAAGGCCGCCTTTAGCGATAATTTCAATGATAGCTTGCCCGAATAAAAGGCATCCGATAACAATACTTATTATAGTGGAAAGCATAACGGCTCCGGCAGAGATATCTTTTGCCATTCCGACCATTTTGTTGAATTTATTATGATAGTATGAATCAAGAGTAAATTCAATGGCTGTATTAAACATTTCAGACACAATAACTAATGATATAGCAAAAAGTAAAAGACAGAATTTAACAACATCAAATCCGAGGATGGTTGCAAGGATAAGTACGATAGAACCTACAACGAGATGTATTCTAACATTTCTTTCGCTTTTTAAAGTTAGTCTAAAACCTTTTCTTGCATTTTTAAAAGTGTTTTTCATTCCTTGTGATTTATATTTACTCATCTTTTTCACCTATTTCGGCTTGCCGCAGAGCTTTTTTTTGTACTTCCACAACAAAATTATAATCTTCTTCGCTTTGGTGGTCAAACCCCAGCAAATGCAAGATACCATGAGCAATTAAAAAATACAACTCATATTTATTGGAAACGTTGTGTTTCAAAGCTTCTTCTTTAACTTTATCCAAAGCGAGAATTATTTCTCCAAGGTTTATATCATCATCAAGAATAAATTTAGAATCGTCATCTGCAAAGATAGCAAATGTAATAATATCTGCGGGGTAGTCTTTTTTTCTGTATTCTTTGTTAATTTGATGAGTTTTTTTGCTGTCACAAAAAAGGATATCAAAAGTTAAAGAGTTAAAATTAAAACCTTCAAGACAAGAAGCATCTGTGAGTTGGTCAAGATAAAATTCGACAATTTTTCTAGTGTTTTGAATAACATCAAACTCGTCTAATTTCCAGTCATCATATATATTTTCTGTAAAAATATTAATTTCTTTGTTCTTCATAAATAAATTATATTATAAATATATTCGTCTGTAATAATTGACGATAGCGAACTCTTTCATTGACAGTTGTTTAATTTTAAATTCTTTCCCACAAAAATTTTGTAAAATTATTCTTGACCATTTTCTTTATTTTGTTCTAATTGTTGAATTTTTGCGTCAAAATCTGCATCCATGAAAGAGGTTTGTGCTTTTTGTTTATCAAGTTCATTAATAATTGTTTGTTGATACTTAATTCTGTTGTGTTGCATTCCTCTTAGGATACGATTGAAGGTAGTCGCAATAACTTTCAAATCTTTAAGAGTCAAAGGACAGTCTGCGAATTGACCATCATTCAATCTTTCTTTAATTATTTTATCTATGATTTGTTCGATTTCTTCATTGGAAGGTGTTTTAAGCGCTCTTACAGCTGATTCGACCGCATCTGCTATCATTAGAATAGCAGTTTCTTTCATATTAGGTTTCGGACCTGTATATCTAAACTGTTCTTCTTTTACATTTTCAATACCTTCTTCTGCAACGGCTTGATTATAAAAATAGCTTGCTAAGCCTTCACCGTGGTGTTGAAGAATAAAGTTATGAATAATTGATGGCAGATGGTATTCTTTTGCTATTTCAACCCCGTCTTTCGGGTGTGCCGTAATAACCATCTTGCTTAATCTTGGATTAAGTTTTGTATGAGGATTTTCAATACCAAAGTAGGATTGGTTCTCTACGAAAAATAACGGTCTTTTTAGTTTTCCTATGTCATGATAGAAAGAACCTACTCTGGCTAAAATAGGATTAGCTCCAATAGCTTCAGCAGCTGCTTCTGCTAAGTTCGAAACCAGCAAACTGTGGTGATATGTCCCTGGCGCTTCAAACTGTAATCTCTTTAGCAAAGGTTGGTTGTGGTCTGCTAATTCCGCAAGACCGTAAGGAGTTATTATTCCAAATGTACTTTCCAGTATTGGTAATGTTCCCAGTGCAATAATTCCACTTAATACTCCGTTTGCAAAGATTAATAATAAATCTCTCAAAATTAAAAGATTATCAATATCTATCAAGAATTTTTCGAGCATATATACACAAGTCACTATTATTAGACCTGCTGCTGATATTTTAAGACCTGTGATAATTAAATCAAATCGTTTAGAAAATTTGATTTTAGAAATTGCAATCATAGATACTGTATTTATTAATAGGAAGGATGCTACAAATTCAATGCCGTAGTGTAAACCAATAGTTAATATTGCTAATTCCAATGTTGAAGCAAAAAGCGCTATTCTTGCGTTTGTAAATACTGAAAGTATTATAATGAACGCAGGAAACGGTAATATATAAGGTGAAAAGCCTGTAGGCATAAATACGGCTATTCCTGCTAAAAATAGTGCCAAAAATCCTGTTATTGTTATGTGATGTGTTTCGTAAAATACTTTTTCAAAGTTCTTTTCGTATTGCAAGAATATGAATGTAGAAAATAATATTAGTATAAATAATCCGAATATACCCCAAAAGTTTATCTCCAAAACATTGTATCCTGCTTCTCTTAAAGCATCTTTTTTTAGCTTCGTAACAGGTTCGCCCTCAAAAACAATTTTATCGCCTTGGTGAAAAACAACTTCATATGGCTTTACTGAGTTTTGAGCATTCTTTTTTGCAATCTCTGTTGCTAAATCATCAACTACAAGATTAGGGGTAATAATTTCTTTCAGAAGTGATGTTATCACTGTAATTTGATTTCGTGGGGTATTAGTCGGAATGTTTCTTTGTATAATTTTATCCAACTTCCCGTTTTCGTAGTTGCTTTCTGTTATACCTACGTTCAAAACTTTAACAAGTGTGATTTTAGCCTTGTCAAATATCTTTTGTAAGTTTTGATCATTAGATATTAAAAGATAGTTTGCTAAATATTCTTTTTTATCTTTAGATACATCAAACAAAAGTCCTAATTCGTCTTTTTTTACTGTATCAGGTACATTTTTATTTCTTATTTGCATTATGGAGGTTTGCAGTGTATCTAAGTTTACTTTTATAAACTCATCTTCTGCCGGAATTAAAATCGGTTCAATATTTTGAATAACTTCTTGTCGATGTTGTTCTGTGCGTTTTGTGTCAATAACTGTTATTGTTTTTTGAGCAACAATATCCTTCTTGCTTATACCATTTTCAATTACTCTTTGGAAAAAAAAGTTTTGAGAAGAAACGACTAATGTCATTACCAAAGCAAAGCTCAATAGTAAAATATAATCAGTTATTTTATGTGATTTAATTCTCTCTAATATATCATTAAATGCTTGAACCATAGCTATAAAACCTCTGTATCGTTATTCTGTATTCGTTGTACTATAAAACCGCATTTTATACAAGCAAGTGTTTCACCTGTACTATCTACAGGCATGAATTCGTGTTCGCACGACTCTTCTTCATCATCAATTGGTTGATTTAACGGGTTGTAGTCATATTCTGATTTAAGTTTTTGCGGAAAAAGTTTTTTCAGCAAACATTCTAAAATATACATTTTAAAGAGAAAAACCTCCGGGTAGCAGTTCATCAATAGTATGAACTACGAGTTCACCCATTACTTCTGTAATAACATCAGTGCCGTCAGCAGCTTTGAATTCGTATATTACTTGTCTGCAAGCTCCACAAGGTGTGCAATCATCTACATTTGGAGAATATATCGCAATGGCTTTAATCTCTCTGTCGCCGTTAGCAATGGCAGTACCCACTGCATTTCTTTCTGCGCATATACATAGCCCGTAACTGGCATTTTCAAAATTGCAACCCTTGTAGGTATTACCTGATTCTGTTAAAACACAAGCTCCTACACTGAATTTTGAGTAGGGTGAATAAGCATTTTTTGATGCTTCCTTTGCCATATTCATTAATTCTTCATATGTTGTCATAATAGTACCTTTACACTAATTAAACCACAGAATATATTTATTCAATCAGCCGATTAGTTGAAGTTTTCCTAAAAATCGGTAAAGTTATTTTACTCCTATAATTTTTATTTTGCAAGAAGATAAAAACTTATGCTAATATCATGTTATGGAAGAATTGAATTTAAGAAGTTATGCCCATTTAGGTGACGCTGTTTGGGAGTTGTTTGTAAGAGAATATACTGTCAATAAAACTAAAAATTTAAAACAGTTACACAAAATAACAACAGATAAAGTTAATTCCGGTTTTCAGGCAGAAATGTTAAATTACATAGAGCAATTCTTGAATGATGATGAAAAAGATTTATCTCGTAGAGCCAGAAATTGTTCAATACCTGTTGCGAGAAGAAACAATCAAGCAGAATATAGACAATCCACATCTTTTGAGGCATTGATAGGTTATTGGTATCTGTCTGATAAAAGTAAATTGGAAATGATTTTGGATAAAATAAAGGCAGAATATTTTAATGAGTAGTTTTTAAGACGTATTAATTTTAAAAACACCTCGAAACCATGTCATAGCATGCGTTTTACATTTCTTAATATTTTTGCCATGCCCTAAAACATGGATATCATGTACATGATAGAAATAAATCAAACTGATTTGTTTCTTTCCTCTCTAGTTATATAAATGATTATTCTTTAATCTCTCAAATTCTTTCCATCTTCCTGAGGGATTAAAGAATTTTATTTTTTGTAGTTTTATCCGACTGAATAAAAAATTTTGCATAATAAATATTATAGGTAGTGATTAAAGTGAGTAAGTGACATATTCATTTAAAAATCTTTCCTCAAAAATAATGTTTTATTTGTTAAGATTTAGTAAATAGTTGTTATTTAACAGTATCTATAGTTTAATTATATATATCAATAAGGGGGCTTTATGTCAGACGATATTAAGACAAATGTTATCAATATGTTTAATCGACATAATAGTGATTTGCCTCAAGATACTGAAGAACAAATCAAGTATTTTGCCGGCTTTAATTATGTAAAATTAAAACGTGATACAAACGGTAAAAAATTCGTTGAATCTCAGTTGATATCATATGCACAAAAGTGTCATTATATCGTATCTGTTCTTAGAAATGTTGATGGTGAGAATTGTTTATACAATTATGATATAAAAAGTTCTGATCTTCCTAATTTTATTAAAGCGCTTGAAAATAAGACTTTAAAAGGAACTCTTATTGAGATTGAAAAATACATACCGGAAGATTTAGCTTAAATGAACTGTTTTTTTAGAGAACAATCTGAGGCTTTGCACAATTGTACAAAACCTTATCAATATGTAGGCGGAGAGTTTTTGTCGTATAACAAAGACTTTAATAGCTCTGATATTAGAGTTTTGTTGGCATTCCCCGATAAATATGAAATAGGGATTAGTAATTTAGGTGTTCGTGTCTTATATGAACAAGTCAACAAAACAGAAAATTATATGGCTGATAGAGTATATGCTCCGGAGCCTGATTTTAAGCCGGAACCGTTATACGCTCTTGAAAGTAAGCGTAATGCAAAAGAATTTGATGTTATTGGCTTTTCGCTACAGTGGGAGCTTGCTTATCCTACTGTTTTAAAGATGCTTGAGATGGCAGAAATTCCTTATAGAAATGATGAGAGAAATGACAATCACCCCATAATTATCGCAGGAGGACCTTGTACATATAATCCTTTGCCGATGTCTGATTTTATTGATTGTTTTTTAATCGGAGATGGTGAAGATTTAATTCTTGAGGTGTGTGATATTTTAAAAGAAACAAAAGACAAAACAAGAAAAGAAAAACTTCAAAGGTTATCTGAGTTAGAGGGTGTGTGGATTAAAGGTGTAAATAAAAAAGTGACAAAAAGAGTCGCTCAACTAAAGAAAGAAACAGCACCTGTACGATATCCTATACCTTTTTCCAGTTCTGTTCAAGATAGAGCAGTTATTGAAATTCGCAGAGGTTGCGGCAGGATGTGTCGTTTTTGTCAACCGGGGCACGTTACTTTGCCGATTAGAGAGCGCAGCGGGGAAGAAATCGTTCAATTGACAAAAGAACTTGTCAAAAATACAGGTTATGATGAATACTCGTTGCTTTCATTGTCTTCTAATGATTATTCGAATATTAATGAAGTTATAAAAGAATTGTCTGTTGATTTTAATAAGAAAAAAATATCTGTATCTTTGCCAAGTCAACGTATAGACGGATTTAATCTTGAACTTGCAAATTTAGTGCAAAGTGTGCGTAAATCTACTATGACTCTTGCTCCGGAGGCGGGTAGCCAAAGACTTAGAAATGTTATAAAGAAAAATATATCAGAAGAACAAATTCTAAATGCTGTTTTAACCTTATATGAACACGGATGGTCGAAAATAAAATTTTATTTTATATCAGGATTGCCTACAGAAACACTGGAAGATATGGATGAAATGGCAAAGCTATTAAGTACAATAAGATATAGAACAAAACTTTTAAAAAAGGAAAAAGGTTTAAAACATGGGTTTGATATAACCTGTACGCTTTCTATATTTGTTCCAAAACCTTTCACTCCGTTTCAATGGTGCGGTCAAACTGATTTGGATGAGGTTACTGAGCATATAAAATATTTGAAGTCTAAAACTGATAAAATAAAAGGGGTTAAAATAAATTATCATGAAAAATATGTTTCTCAGATAGAAGCCGTAATGACAAGAGGTGATGAGTCATTATGTAAATATGTCGAAGCACTTTATAAAAAAGGATGTTATTTAGACGCTTGGGGCGAATATTTTGATAAAGATGTGTGGAGAGAAACTGCAATAGAGTGTGGTTTTTCATTAGAGGAAAAAGCTAAAAAATCTTATAATTTAGAAGATGAATTACCTTGGGATTTTATAGATACAGGCGTTAGTAAAGATTGGTTAGCAAATGAATATAAACAAGCATTTGACCAGCCTATGGTGTTAAATCTTCAACCTACCTGCGAAAATAAATGTGTTAATTGCGGGGTTTGTTCAAATTTAAAGGTTAAAAAAGTTTTGGCAAAACCGTATAAATCTGAAAATTATATTGAGGATACGGTTGAGGAAAGAAAAGATCCTTCTATTTGTACTTCTGAGTGTAATAGAGTTTTACACAGGTATAGGTTAAAAATTACTAAAAAAGGTATTTTAAGGTATTTTTCTCATCTGGATTGGCAAAACACATTTCTAAAAGCACTTTCACGTACGGATTTAAATGTTGCGTTCTCTATGGGATATAATCCTACTATGAAAGTTTCTATGGGTGTAGCTTTGCCTTTGTTTATTGAGAGTGACGGAGAACTTATTGATGTTGAGTTGTTAGAGGATACTCCTATTGATAAAATAAAAGAGGAATTAAGCAAGGTTTTGCATGAAAATGCAAAAATTATTGATATAAAAAAAATAGATAAGACCGTTACATCAATCGATACTACTGTACAATGGGCAGAATATAAAGTTGATTTACAAAATTCTGAACTTTACAAAATTGATGATATTAAGTATAATATGGACAAGGTTTGTTCTTCGGATGAAATTTTAATAACGAAGAAAAACAAAAAAGGTTTTGAAAAAACAATAAACATTAAAAATTCAATAAAGTCATACAGATTTGAGAATAGCTGTTTATTCATAGTATTAAAAACCGGACAACAAGGCGAAATACCTACGGTTAGAATTGATGATTTCCTCAAACTCGTAGGGGTAAATAGTAGTGATACTACAAGAACTCGCTTTTTTGATAAAGACATGAAAGAGTTATAGATGGGAATTTTAATTTTCTATTTATAGAAGTAAAGGATTTAAAAATGGCAAACAATTTAAAAGAACAAGGACAAAAAATTGTTATCGCTGAGCGTGATAACATTGCAGCTGTTATAGAAAATGGCAAAGTATCTGAATTTTTTATCAACAGAGGAGAAATTTTACTGGGAGATGTATATTTGGCACAAGTTGAGAATGTACTTCCTAGTATTGATGCGGCATTCGTAAATGTAGGCTCAGATAAGATGGGCTTTTTACATGCTCAAGATGTTATGAAAAAAGGCTCATTACAAGATAAATTAGCACCAAAAGAAAAACTTGTAGTACAAGTAGTAAAAGAACCAACAGGTCATAAAGGACCTCGTGTTACAACCGAAATCAGCCTTCCCGGGCGTTTTTTGGTATTAATGCCTAATGAGGCAGGTATTAACGTTAGCCGTAAGATTTCAACGGTTAAAGAAAGAGCGAGATTAAAATCTATTGTTAGCTTGCTTAAACCGGTTGGGGTTGGTGTTATTATCAGAACAGAAGCTGAAAATCAGTCAGAAGCAGATATTCAAGAAGATTTGGAAATTTTATTGGAAAAATGGAATAATATTGTAACGTCTGCTGAAACAGTGACAGCGCCTGCTTTGTTATATCGTGATCAAGATTTGTTATATAGAGTTATTAGAGAAGCTTGTACAGAAGATACTCAAGAAATTATTGTTGATACGGCTTTCGCAATGAATAGATTGCAAACTCTATTACAAACATGGCATATGAATAGAGATATCAAAGTAACTTTATTTAAAGGTTCTGAACCTTTATTAGTTGCTATGGACATTCATAAAGAGATAAAGGCTGCACTCCAAACAAAAGTTAATATGCCGTCAGGCGGATATTTGTTTATTCAACAAACAGAAGCATTAACGGTTATTGACGTTAATAGCGGTAAGTTCGTAAGTTCTGCAACTCAAGATGAAACAATTTTAAAAACAAATATTGAAGCAGTTCACGAAATTGCACGTCAACTTCGTTTAAGAAATATTGGCGGTATGATTATTGTTGACTTTATTGATATGACATCTCGTGTTGATAAGTTAGCAATGATGGAAGAGTTAGAACTTGCTCTTGAACCTGATAAAGCAAAACCACAAGTAGGTCAATTATCTGATTTAGGTTTAGTTGAGCTTACTCGTCATAGACAAGGTCAAGCTTTAGCAGAAGTTTTTGCAAAAAAATGCCCGCACTGTCAAGGTAACGGATATATTATGGAAGATATTAAATATGCTTCTCCTACTGCAGAAGGTGAGTATAGAGCTAAAGCTGCTAAAATGAAATTACCTTTGAGTGGATTTAAGAAAAATAATAACCAAAAATTCAATACTAAAGGTGCAAGAAATAATAATCAAGATTTGAAGGAGGAAGAACAATTTGAACCTCAACAAGAAGTTGAAGTATCTGTTCAAGTTGAAAATCCTTCAGCTGTAGTTCAAGAAGAAGTAGAAATTCTTGAAAATAATAAGAAAAATGCAAAAGGCAAACGAGCAAAATTTAATAAAAATAAAGCAAAAGAAGTAATAAAGAGTGAAGAAGTTTTAGAAACTTCTGAAAATATATTGCCTCAGGGCGCAGAAATAGAGGTTGAAGTAGAACCAAAACCTGTAAAAGAAAAAGCTAAAACAGAAGAAACAGAAGAAGTTGATGCTGAAGAAGCTCCTAAAAAATCAAGACGACCAAACAGAGGTCAAGGTAAAGCTAAAACAAAAAGAACTACAAAAACTACAAAAACTACAAAAAAGGCTAAATAAATGTTCAAAAAAACTTTAAAAATAAATATAGTTATTATGGCTTTAGTTGTTGCTATGGGACTTCCTGTTTTGGCAGAAGGGACTCCTCCTAATTCTGTTACAGAGGCGAAAACAGAGCTTCAGACGAAACAGCCTATAGGAAGAAAAGCTCTTGCTATGAAGTTTATTATGGCTATGGTAGGGGTAGGTGTTTCTTCTATATTAATATATGTTTTATTGGCATGTTATAATAAGTTTGTTTATGGTTCAACTGTAAGGTATGAACAGGCTGAGGAGGATATTGATTTTAAAACTCCAACGAATATGAAAGATGCTATAAACATATTTTTAAAGAAAACAAAATAGTTTTAATAAAAGAGGCAAAAAGCCTCTTTTATTATTTAGCATTGTAAAATTTTGTAAATATCTAACCCAAAATATTAAACTTTTATACATGTATAGTCGTGTATAACAATTGTACGCGTTAAATAATAAAGGTTAGTTATGGCAGAATTTAATTTTATTGACACTCAAGGAACACGTGGCAGTGGTGGATTATTTGACGCTGGTACAACAGGAAATAGCGGTGGCAAAACAAGCACCGAAAATACAGGAGATCTTCCGACTTGGAATGCTTTTACTACAGATCTTGACCCTGATAAAGAGGTTAATCCTTCTGCTAGAGATATCGCTTTAAGATCAACAGGAGAAATTGATGAACAATATGGCGGAATAGGTGATAATTATTCTTTTAGTAAATCCAATAGTTCTTCCGCTCAATCTGTTACTGATCCAAAATTATTAAAACTACGTGAAGAACGTGATGTTGCGTTAAAAAATTTATCTGAAGCTCAAGTTAAATATAATAAAATTGTTAATGGTGAGCATAACGAAGCCCTTGTAGCATTAAAAGAACTTTGTGATACAAAGCAGGCTGCTTATGTTGAAGCAGTTCAAGGCTCAAATAATGCTATAATTATGATGTTGAAAAATCGTATTCTGGAAAATGAAAATGATATTACAAGTACTGAGGAGTTTATTAAAGACTATACTGTTGATATCGAAAAGACGAATACCGATCTGGCTGTTAATAAAAATCAATTAAATGATAAAGATAAAAAAATAACAACTTTTAAAAATAAAATTTCATCACTAAATGGAAAGCTTGGTAGTGCCGTTGATGAGAAAGATAAACAATATATACAAACACAAATATCAGCATTACAATCTCAATTAGGTCAAGAAGAAGCTCAAAAATCTACATTAGAAACAATCAAAACTTCTCTTGAATCGAAAAAAACTGAACTTGAGAATGAAAAGAAAAAGGCAGAAGACAAGTTAAAAGCTCTTGAAAATGAAAAAATAGAATTAGATAAAAGAGTAAAAGCTTCTTTTGATTTGGCTGTAAAACAAGCTTTGCAAGAATATAATATGGCAAGAACAGCATATAAAGATTTAGTTGCGAAAGTAGAAGCAGAAAAAACGGAAGCTTTAAATGGTTTAGCAGCAGCACGAGAAGAAATCACAAAAATTGAAGAAAAAATATCGATTAGAGAAGCTGAAGTTATTCAAGAAAAAATACAAGAAGAAGCTAAAAAGAAAGCAGATGCTGAAGCTGCACGGGCTTCTGCACAATCAGCAATAGGCGGTGGTAATAGTTTCGGTATAAATAATGATGCAGCTGATAAAACTAAAGTAGAAGATCTTCAACGAAATGTGTCTAAAGCAAAAGAAGATTTGATTGCAAAAGAAACAGAGCTAAGCAATATATATGAAGGTAAATCTGAAGAAATAAATCGTTTAAAAATTCAAAAAAATAATAATTTTAATTTATTTATAGAAATTATTTCTAATGCAGGTGAAACAAAGCTCGCAGAAGAACTTAAAGCATTAAAACAAAATGTTGATAAATTTGAAAATGTTTATATGGCAAAAAGCAAAGCCGTGTCTGAATACGAGTCAAAATTAGGAATTGCTACAAGTAGTAGTAACCAATTAACTCAAAAAATAACAAGCCTTCAAGAAGCACAAAGCACATTGAAAGGTACTGACAAATCGCAATTAGATGCTGAACGATTGAATTTATTAATGAGTACTTTAAATGATTTAAATAGTGAATTAATAAATCTGACAAATGAAAAACAAAAAACGGAAACGATAATCAATGATGCTAAAACATTACAAAAATTAAAAGAAGAACGTGATAAAGCAAAAGCTGATTATGAAAATGCGAATAATAGTTTAACAGCAAAAATGAAGCAAGCAATTGAAAGTCATCCGAACATAGCAGGATTATCGAAATCATTTGAAAAATATGATAAATCAAATACAGACTATAATAATACTGTTAATTCAAAAGTAGCTTCGTTAAATAGTGATATAACAGTGTTAAGATCAAAAGTTAATGAATTGTCGCAAACTCTTGGTGCTGCTGAAGGAAAAGTCATTAAAAATAAATATAGATTTATTGGTGGTTCCGGCGGAGCAATAGTAGATTTAGCTAAAAGTTTTATAGGCAAAAATGAATATGACGGAAGTGCTGATATATTCTGGAAAGAACAAGGCGTAAATTGGTCATCAAGTAAAATGCCTTGGTGCGCCGCTTTTGTATCGTATGTTTTAAAGAATAGCGGTGTTGATTTTGGTAGGGCATATACATTTTCCGTTTCAGGTCTTCGTCAATGGGGTGAATCAAATAATAAATTTATCTCGGGAAGCTGTGCAAATTCAAGTAACGTAAAACCGGGTGATGTTGTTATTTGGAAAGGCGGATATTTCTCTTCTCACACAGGGATTGTGACAGCTGTATACGATGACGGTACTTATGATACTATCGAAGGAAATTCTTCCAATAAAGTTGCCGAAAGAAAAGGAAATGGTACTACTGGTAAATATAAAATGTCAAAAACAACAGGTTTTGTAAGCGTATAAAAAGGGACTAAAAACTTAGTCCCTTTTTCGTATTTGTTATTAACTCTATTTATCTTTTAAGAAAGATTCATAGTTTTTAGCTAATAAATGAGTTCTTACCTGATTGATTAAATCAAGAGCAACCCCAACCATGATGATTAGAGATGTAGCACCAATACCTTGTACGGTAGTTATCTTAGTAATATAGCTTGTAAATGAAGGTACAAGTGCAATTATACCAAGAGCAAATGCTCCGATAAACGTAACTCTTGATAAAATTTTATCTAGTGCATCAGCGGTAGGTTTACCCGGTTTAATGCCCGGAATAGATGAACCATATTTTTTGAGATTAGTTGCAATCTCTTTAGGTTGCATATTTGGCATAATTGATGCATAGAAGAATGTTAATAAAACAATCATTGTAAAGTATATTATGTAATACCAAGCACCTGACGGACTGAATATTTTGTTCAAAGTGAGAACAATTGTACTCAGTGTTGCATTGTGTAAAGGCGCTTGTCCCAACACACTAAGAATAGTGGAAGGGAATAATAATATTGCAATAGCAAAGATAATAGGCATAACCCCGCCAGGATTAAGCTTGAACGGAATATATGTGTTAACTCCGCCGTATACTTTATTCCCAACTTGTCTTTTAGGGTTTACTATTATAACCTTTCTCATTGCTTCTTGCATAATTACAATAAGAACCATTGTTGCAAAGAAGATGGCAAGCAGAGCGAATAATCCAAATTGTAAGCTAGGATCTTGTGTCACAAGTTCAGATGTTCTTTGTGAATACAAAGGAATCCCTGATATAATACCTACAAAGATTATTAGAGAACCGCCATTACCAATACCGTGTTCAGTAATAAGTTCAGAAATCCACATTACAAGGACTGAGCCTGCTGTAAGTGCGGTAACAGAGCTTATAAAGAACATTGAATGACTAACTCCGGGAATAATAGCTGCAGGTAAGTGTGACATAAATATCATAAATATTACAGATTGAAAGGCTGCTAATACAACTGTAAATATTCTGGTATATTGAGCCAATTTTCTTCTGCCGGCTTCACCTTCTTCTTTTTGAAGTTTTTCCAATGAAGGAATAACAACTGCAAGTAATTGGATAATGATTTGTGCGGTGATATAAGGTCCGATACCCAATGCGAACATTGATACTTTTCCTAATGCTCCACCGGAGAATAAATCTAAAAATCCAATTATATTATTACCTGCTGCAATATTTTGGAAAACGGCATTGTTAATTCCATAGATAGGAACTTGTGCTCCAAATCTAAATGCAACAACCATCAAAAGAGTAAAGATTATTTTATCTTTTAAACCGGATGCTTGCCACATTGCAGCAAGGTCTGCAGTACTAGGTGGTTTTATATTATTTAAAGCCATTTATTTTACCTCTTATAAATTACACCTATACTAATTCAACTTTTCCGCCAGCTGCTTCAATTTTAGATTTTGCAGATGGAGAAACATAAACTGCCTTAACTGTTAATGCAGATTTTAAATCTCCGTTGCCTAAAACTCTTAAGCCATCACTAGACGGATGAACTTTTTTGATTTCCTTTAAAGATTCTAAAGAGATTTCTTTAAGATTTAAAGCATCTAATCTGCCAACGTTGATTTCAGCCCAATTACGTTTATTGATAATTTGGAAACCTTTCAACTTTGGTAATTGTCTGTAATTAGGCATTTGTCCGCCTTCAAAACCTCTTTTAGAAGATTGACCTGAACGTTGTCCTTCACCGTTATGACCACGTGTAGATGTTTTACCCATGCCAGATGCACGTCCACGACCTACTCTTTTACCTTTAGATGTTGAACCTTCTGCAGGTTTCAAATCTGTTAATTTTATTGTTTCTTTTGCCATTTTTTTATCCTTTTCTTTTACTTTTTTACTTTTTAAAAAGGTAATAGGATTATAAAGCAATAAGGCAATAAGAATATTATAATTCTTTGTGCTTTAAGGCTTATTTTCCAATAACCTTATTATTTAATTATCAATGTTTTATTACGCAATATAACTTAGTGACTTAATGCCCTAATTCTTTATTGCCTTGAATTAATCAACGATTGCTACTAAGTGGTTAACTTTATTAACCATACCCATGATAGTATCGCTGTCAAAATGTTCTACAACTTGATCTTTCTTCTTTAAACCTAATGCTGCTACAACTTTTCTTTGAGCTGGAGATGCACCGATTATACTTCTGACAAGTTTGATTTTAATTTGTTTATTTTTTGCCATTTTTATTTATCCTTTTCTTTTAACTATTTACCTTTTAAATAGTTGAAAGTTGAAAGTTGAAAGTTGAAAGTTATTTTGCTTTGCAAAATGGATTTTGAAACTACTTTCCACTTCCCATTTTCCACTTTCCACTTATTAGTTAAGCAATTCAGCCATTGTTAAACCACGTTTTTTAGCTACTTCATCAAATCTTCTCAAAGATTTAAGAGCATCTAATGTTGCATTAGCAGCATTAAGAGGTGATTTAGAACCTTGTGATTTAGACAAGATATTTTCGATACCGGCAAGTTCAAGAACAGGACGAACTGCTCCGCCTGCAATGATACCTGTACCTTGTGAAGCTGGTCTTAACATAACTTTTCCTGCCCCTGAACGACCTGTTATTGGGTGAGGAATTGTTGTCTTGAAAATAGGTACTGTGATAAGATTTTTTCTACCATCTGCAATAGCTTTTTGAATTGCAATAATAACTTCTGCAGCTTTTGCACAACCTACTCCAACTTGTCCTTTTTTGTTACCAACAACAACGATTGCTCGGAAGCTTAATTTCTTACCACCCTTAACAACCTTTGTTACACGGCTGATTTGAACAACTTGTTCTGACCATTCTGATTGTGGTTTTTCTTCTTTTGTTTCTATTTTTTTCTTTCTGCCTCTTGATTTCTTAGCAGGTTTTCTGTCGTTTTCTACTGCATCTACTTCATCTTCAGTTTCTAATTCCGCAGTTGCTTCAGCAGTAATATCTTCTTCTGTTTCAACAGCAGTTTCTTCTGTTGTTGCTTCTGCTTCAATAGCTTCATTTTCGCTATTTACAACTTCTTTCTTTTCTTCTTCAGTCATTTTATACCTTTCTGATTTAATAAAGTGTAATACTGTTTAGCCTATATATAATCAAATATACCAAATTAAAAAACAGAGCAATGCCCCATATAGCGATATATTCAATTGTTAACTTTTCTGACAGTTGTTAATGTAACATGAACAACTTTTGTTTGCAAGTGATATTCTTATTTTTGTTAATGTTTGTTTAGATTTAATATTTTCTTGTTAGATGTAAAAATTTTTGATAAAATTTAGTTATGGAAAAGAATGAACGAAAAAAACGAACATCTGATTTAAGAAAAGTAGAGTTGATTGTTTGGATATGTATTCTTATTATCCTTGGTATTATTGGGTTTTTTATAATAACTTGTCACGAAAATTCATTTGAAGCACATAGTATTTATATGCCTGACGTAGATGGACTAATAGTTGGTTCTCCTGTTTGTATGATGGGTATTCAAGTTGGGTATGTTACAAAGACTAAAATTATTAATGACGATGAAATTAAAGTTCGATTTAAAATTACTAACAAAGAAATCCGTGTTCCTAGAGGTACTGTTGCTACTGTCGAATTTAGCGGATTGGGTGGCTCAAAATCTTTACAGTTGTATCCTCCAACTGATGATAAAAAAGTTACCGAAGAATTGTTGATGAGCAATACAGATTTTATTAAAGTAGAACGTCCAAAAAGACTCAGAGATGTTTCTGCTCTGCTTTATGAAATGTATAAAACATTGATGAATATTATTTATACAGCAACAATCTTTAATAAAGAAATGAATAAAAATGTAGATGTAAATCTCCCTGCAAAAGGTGCATCAAACATGAAAGAATTTTTAGAGTACTCTGATAATTACATGAATTTATATGAAACGAATATGAACAAGATAAGGGATTCTATATATAAATTTAATGGTGGTAAATATGACTGGAGAAAATATAATGGAGCTAAATAATGTCAGACTAATTAATAATCCTGTGATATGTCAAAGTTTAACTGTTATGCGAAATAAAAAGACAGACAGTCAAGGTTTTAGATTTGCTGCCAGAAAAATATCAAGAGTATTATTATACGAGGCGTCAAAAAATCTTCCTTTAGTTGATAAAGATATTGAAACCCCTATTACAAAGTGTACTGTAAAAGATATTGCAGATGATATTACAATAATAATTTCCCCAATATTAAGAGCGGGTCTTATTTTTACTGATGAAGCAATAGATATTTTACCAAATGCGCGTATTAGACATGTTGGGATGTACAGGGATGAAGAAACTCTTAAGCCTGTTTGGTATTACAATAAAGTTCCTGCTATAACTTCAAATCCCGAAAAATATTATGTTTATATTACTGATCCTATGCTCGCTACTGGTAATTCAATGTTAGAGGCCGTAAGATTGTATGTTAATAAAAACATTCCTATAAAAAATATTAAAAGTTTAAACATTATTGCTGCTCCTGAAGGAATTGAATTTTTACACAAAGAATTTCCGGAACTTGAAATTATAACAGCAGCTATTGATGAACGGTTAAATGAAAAGGGGTATATTGTTCCAGGACTAGGTGATGCTGGAGATAGGATATTTAATACGGTTGTTGTTTAATGAACTAAGTTCGTTAAACAGGGAATAGGTGAATAGTGAATAAGTGACAAAGTATAATTCTTATTCACATAGTCACTTAGTTATTTAATCATTTTAAAGTTTATCAGCCGAAGGCTGATAAACTTTAATTTACTAAACAGAAAAATTGTGCTAACATTTAATTGTTATAAAATGTTTTCTGATAGTTAAGAAGAAGGTGATTTATATGAAAAGAGCAATAATTATGGTTATAGATTCAATGGGAATCGGTGCAATGCCTGACCATGCTGAATTTAATGATGTAGCAGAATGTAATACATTGAAAAATGTATGTCATTTTAACCACGGTTTAAATGTTCCAAATATGGGAAAAATGGGGTTAGGAAATATCCAAGAGTTTGAAGGTATTTCTCCTGTTGAAAATCCTGTAGGACAGTATGGAACTTTACAAGAAAAATCAAAGGGTAAAGATACTACTACAGGTCATTGGGAAATCGCAGGGCTTGTTTCTGAAAGGCCTTTCGCAACATTTCCAAATGGATTTCCTTCTGAATTGATTGATAAATTTATTGAAGAAACCAATTGCGGAGGGATTCTTGCTAATATTCCCGCAAGTGGAACTGCTATTATTGAAGAATTAAATGATGAACATCATAGAACAAAATTTCCAATTATATACACAAGTGCAGATAGCGTGTATCAAATAGCTGTTGATACTGATTTGATTCCTTTGGAAACTTTGTACGAATGGTGTAGAATCGCTCGCAGATTACTTGATGAAGGGGATTATCATGTATCACGTGTAATAGCACGTCCTTACAAAATTATAGACGGTAAACCTACCAGAATTGGTAAAGATAGACGTGATTATTCAGTAGAGCCTACAGGTAGAACTTTACTTGATGAGGTCAAAGAAACAGGCGGGGAAGTTGTTGCTATTGGAAAAATTGAAGATATTTTCTCAAAAGCAGGTATTACTCACGCTATTCATACCGGTTCAAACAAGGAAGGTTTAGAGTTAACATTAAAAGCCGTAAAGGGTGAATTGGATTTGGATTCGATACGATATGAATCTGTTAACGAATTTACTCCTAATAAATCAATTATTTTTACTAATTTAGTTGATACTGATATGTTGTTTGGACATAGAAATAATCCTGAAGGTTATGGTAAAGCTATTGAAGAAATTGATGAATATGTGGGGAAAATTGTTCCTGAATTAAAAGAGGATGATTTACTAATTATTACTGCAGATCACGGTTGTGATCCTACTGTTCCGGGAACTGATCATACAAGAGAATATGTACCTGTTTTATATTATTCTAAAAACATTGAACCAAAAGATTTAGGTTTAACCTTAGGTTTTGATAGCATTGCTGATTATATTAGAAATTGGTTGAAATAATATATAATGTGATAAAAAGGCTGTAACTATTGGTTACAGCCTTTTTTATAATTAATATTCAGAAGTTTTTTTTATAAAATACGGGTAAATCAGCGTAATATATATTCCTGTTAAGAATAAATTCAACGCTTTTCCTAATATGATTCCAAATGAATTTGTAAAAAATCCTTCCGTCATATGAATGGCAATTAAAATGCCGATTCCAAGTAAAACTCTTATTATTTTATTATATATATTTCCAAGTTCAGGTTTAAAGTCTATAAATCTTTTTTCTATAAACCAACCTATGAATGCTCCGAAAATAAATCCTGAGCGAACAATAGCTTCTACTTTCATTTGGGTTGGCTCATAAAGTATTTTCCCGAACAGATAATCAATAGGGTAACCCTTTAAGTTTACATAAAGTATAGTCAAAATTGTTATTGCAAATACCGATAAAACAATAATAATATCTCTATTTTTTCCGCTTTTTTCCCATTCAAATAATTTATATGTGCCCCATAAAACGAGTGCAGTGAGAATAAAACCTACAATAACATCCTGTGGTGTGTGTACTCCAAGGTAATTTCGGGATATCATTACGCAAATAACAATTGCAAAACAGATGTACCTGAGTACTTTATTTTTCCAAAAAGATATTGCAATCCCACCCCAAGTGGATAATGCACCTGTTGTGTGTCCGCTCGGGAAAGAATATCCTGTAGCAGCAGGAATTGCTTCTGCTAACGGTTTTACTCTTGCATCAAGTATCCACGGCCTGTATATGCATGCTGTAGTTTTTGCAAGTATATTTGTAAGAAAGCCAAAAATGTGACTAAACATTATAAATTGGCCGGCTTTTTTGCTTATTGCCCAGTATATTGTACTAATAACGAGAATTGATATAATAATTTCTCCAAATGTCGTTATACATATGAAAAATTTATCAAATATGTGGCAAGATGTATCTCTAAAACATTGTAAACATAGTAAATAATCAATTTGCCAACCTAGCCAAGCTCCACAATTCATACTATCCTCCTATTTAATATTTCTAATTAAATAATAACCTAAATAAAAAAGAATAACATTTTATTTGTTATTCTTTTCTATGCTTTT
Organism: uncultured bacterium; assembly: GCA_902797985.1. Classification (GTDB taxonomy): domain Bacteria; phylum Cyanobacteriota; class Vampirovibrionia; order Gastranaerophilales; family Gastranaerophilaceae; genus UBA2883. The sequence continues at coordinate 2,461 of CADBUZ010000012.1, read as the reverse complement.
AAGTTAATAAAGATTGCTTTATCTTGTTCTTCTTCAGGTGGATAAGTCATTTTTAGTTTCTTTAAGCTTTTTAGCTCACCGGCGCAATCAGATATAGCGTCCCTGCCAAACACAGGGCGAATGTATTTTAAAAATTCTTTCATTTTGTCGCTCTCTATAATTTTTTAATTAAATCTTATTTACATATATATAAAGTATATACAAATAAAAAAATTGCCTTTTTGATTAACACTATGTTTACAAATCTTAACAAAGTGCCAAAAAGGCTGATAAATAAACTTTAAGAGAGAGTGAGTTTGTATAAGAGTTTTGTTTTAAGCTTTTAAGTTAATGAATATTGCCTCGGTCATTTTTTCTTCAGGCGGATATGTCATTTTTAATTTTTTTAGGTCTTTTAAACCGTTTGCGCAATCAGAAATTGCATCCCTACTAAAAGCAGGGCGAATGTATTTTAGTAAATCTTTCATTGAACTCGCTCTCTATAATTTTTAATTAAATCTTATTTACATATATATAAAGTATATACAAATAAAAAAATTGCCTTTTTTGAACAAAATATGTTAAGTTTTGTAAATCAATAATTTTGTAAATGTTATAATCAAGCTATATGTGGGTTTTGACCTTATGAAAAATATTCTCTTTGAACAATAGCTATTATTTTATTAAGGAAATGTTTGTATCTTGCTCTGTCAGATTCACCGGAAAGAACAATGTCAGCGTGTTCTTTGCAAGGTCTAATATAGATTTTGGCTTTTTCGTTTGCATTGTTATAAATTGAATCAGCTGATGAACCCAATCCGCGTTCTTCTGCTCTTATGTAAAATCTTTCTTTTTGGATATGCTCACGAATATCAACATAAATTTTGAAGTCAAAAGCACCTTTTACTTTATCTGTTAACGTAAATAAACCTTCAGAGAGAATAACTCTAGAAGGTTTAGCAAGTGTATGATTATCGTGTCTAATAGCTGTGCCGCTCATATCATATTTAGGAAGATAAACTTCTTTTCCTGAGAGTAATTGTTTTATGTGTTCGCTCATTAGTTCTAATTCTAAAGCTTGAGGAACATCTAAATCATAGTTTTTAGCAAATTCTGCAAAGCTTCCTGCTGCTTTTACCATATCAGATCTATCGTAATAATAATCGTCTGTATTTACTCTTGTTATAACGTTTTGTGAATCGTATTCGGTTGCAAAAGCATTAATTGTTTCAATTATATCAAGTGTTATTGTTGATTTTCCGCTGGCTGTCTCGCCTGCTATTCCGATTGATGCGGAACGAGTTATTTTACCTGATAAAAATTCTGCAATTCTTCTTATAACATTAGGTTTATAGTCTAATATTATTGAATCTGATGACTTCATTTCTGTTTCAAATACATAAAACAGGTCATGCTCAATTCTATCAATTTGTTTTGATGGAATTGTGGTATATTTATTTTTTATTTGTTGGTCTTTTTCTACTTTCGTAATTGTGTTATAGTCAGTCATTGTGTTCATTAAATCCTTTTTCTTTTCTTCATTAAAAAGTTAAATTTTTTCTATTATACCAAATTAAAATGTCATGAAAATATTTTTTGTTAAAATATTAATAAAAATGTTACATAAATTATAGTTTATCGTACAGCCTTTGGCTGTATATTATTATAAAATAGTCGGCTTTGCCGACTAAATGAACCTAACGTCTTAACGACTTAACGTCTTAACGACCATAGTTTAGCAATGAACTTTGTTCATCGCTAAACTATAATTTAAGAAAGGATTAACAATGAAAATAACACTTGGAACAGGAAATGAACACAAGGTTTTTGAAATAAATACTATTGTAAAATCATTAGGATTTGACAACATAGATTTTGTGCCTGCCCCAAAAGGTTTTAACCCGATTGAAGATGGGGATAGTTTTGAGGACAATTCGTTTATAAAAGCAAAAGAAGCCTCTTTGATGACAGGCATGATTTCTCTTGCAGATGATTCAGGTCTTTGTATAGAAGCCTTAAATGGTGCTCCGGGTTTGTATTCTGCAAGATATGCAGGTTCGCAGGATGAGAAAATTGCTCGTGTCTTGAATGAATTAGACGGGATTGATAATCGCAAAGCAAAATTCGTTTGTTCTATGACTCTTGTTGATAAAGACGGAAATATCCTCCATAGAACAAAAGGTGAATGTCATGGACAAATAATTAAGGAAAGAAAAGGTGTAAATGGGTTTGGTTATGATCCTATATTTTTGCCCGATGGATATGATATTACCCTTGCAGAAATGACTGAAGAAGGTAAAAATAGTATCTCACACAGAGGTAGAGCCTTGAGAGCGATGCTTGAGTTTGTTGATAAACTATAGTTTAGCGAGCTAAACAGATACTAGGACGCTAGGTCGTGAGGTTCAATTTTACAGCCTTTGGCTGTATATTATTATAAAATAGTCGGCTTTGCCGACTAAATGAACCTAACGTCTTAACG
>CADBUZ010000011.1 GCA_902797985.1 uncultured bacterium | reverse complement strand
CGAAGGAGAGATAGAAACTTCATGAGGTTTATATGTTCTTTAAAAAATATAACCCCTCACCCTAGTCCTCTCCCTCGGAGAGGGGATGAACTGAACTGTTCCCTAAAAGGAGAGATTGAATCGTTTTATAAAAATTATTTTAAGGAGTTTTTATGTTTAAAATATTTTCTAAATTTTCTAAATTAAACAATGAAATATCAAATCTTAACTCTAAAATTGATAGTCTTAAGTTTGATTTACAACATGCTTTGTCCGTTTCTGAAAAATACATGCCGATGATGAAAACATCTGACAAAATTCAATTATTAATTTTAAGGAGAAATTTATGGACAAAGAAATAATGACAAGATATGCACCGGTTGTTTTGATTGTGTTTGTTATGTTCTTTCAATATAACTTGTTTGTTACCCCTCAAGAATTGGAAATTCAGCATAGACAAATTCTTGAAACGGTGTCTCAAAAGTATATGACAAAAGAAGAATCTAATAATTTGAAAAATCAAATATCTGATATGCAGAAAAAGGTCGATAAAATTTATGATGCTATTATTGGCGGAAAGGAATAATTTATGAGTTTAACTAAAATTGAATATGGCTCTATCGCTTCCTCTAAGATAATGAATGAAAATTTTAATTATTTAGAATCTATTGTTGAAGCCTTGGCTACAAATTTAGCTAATAAATCTTCTGAGTTTGATAGAAACATGGCCTCTATGAATACTTCTATCAATAATATTGATGAATGTAAAATAAATGTTGGTATGATTTTGCCATTTGTTGGTTCTTCTCTGCCAACAGGATTTCTACTTTGTGATGGTTCTGAAATTAAAATTCAGGATTTTTCTAATTTATATTCTGTAATAGGTAAACTTTTTGGTAGTACTGATAGTACTTCTTTTTGTTTACCTGATTTAAGAAACAAAACCGTTTGGGGAATTGGCACACATTCTTTGGGGAAAACTATTGAACCAAATTTACCAAATATAAAAGGCGATTTTAGATTGGCCGGTACTCAAGGGTATAGCGATCTTTCAGGCGCTTTCTCTGCTGGCGCTAACGGTGGTAGCGCCGGAAAAGGACATAGCAGTGGTGCTGTTAACCCTCTTATTTCTTTTGATGCGTCAGCTTCAAATGAGATTTATTCTGATAGCTGTTCTACCGTTCAACCACCGGCTATTGCTATTAATTTTATTATTAAGTACTAATTCGAAAGGAGTTTTATGAAAATTTATAACTATGATAAAGAATCCAAAGAATTTCTTTGCGAAGGGTTTGCTCAAAAAAATCCTCTCAGAAATGGTGAATTTCTTTTTCCACCATTTTCTACGACTATTAAACCACCTTCTGTTAATTCTAATGAAACTATTATTTTTGATAATGATTGTTGGAAAATTATATCTGATTTTCGAGGACAAAAACAAATTAATCTTTTAACAATGGAAATTTCTGTCGTTGATAAAATCGGTAACCTTGATGATAATTGGATTCTATATTCCGTTTTTAAAAAATCTGCCGAATATAAGAATTATGCTAAAAAAATGAAAAGCATAGAAGACAAAAATATGATTCTGTCAAAATTGGAAGAATTAGATGCAAAAAGACTTAGGGCTATTTGTGAACCATCAGTAAAAGATGATGCAACAGGTCAAACTTGGCTCGAATATTACAATGAACTAATCGTTAATCTAAGGCGTAAACTCTCGGAGGTGAAATATGACTATTAATATTGATGACAAAGGTAATATTTTTATTCATCAAGGTGATAGCGGCGAGGTTGTAGTTACAGGATTAAATACTGATAAAAATTATCAAATATATTTTGCCGTTAAAAATTCTAAACGTGAACCTGTTGGCTCTGAATTAGTTGCAAATTCTGATTTTAAACCGTCTGTTACTTTTTTCTTGAATAGTAGTTTTACTAATTTGTTTACTGTGCCTTCAAATGAAGAATATGAGATTTATCACTATGGAATTAAGTCTTGTTTTGATGATATCGAAAATACTCTGCAAGTTGAAGGTGTGCCCTTTGGTTTTCCTAATAATATTATTGTTTTTCCTAAAAAAGTGGAGGGTTTATAATGAATAAAATTAATACATCTGATAAAAATTCTAATATCGTTCGTGTTGTTAATAATGATGTTAAATATTATCAAGATTTGGCTGAAAAAAGTGCCTTATCTGCCGAAAATAATGCTAATCTTTCTTCTGATAACCTTGCTGCTGCTCAAAGAATTCTTAGTGAATGTGAGAGAATTTATAATAATATTAATAATGTCTATATTCCAAACATTGATACACACGTCAGAAATGTGCTCAACCCGCATTCCGTTACTGCAGAGCAAGTTTTTACTTATGATAAAAATGAAATTGATATATTAATTGAAGAAGTTATTTCTTCAAGAAAAAATGATTCTCAATTGGCTAATTTGATTTTGGAAATTGTTAGTGAAAACATTACTGAACTCGATGATAATGTTACTCCGGATAATCCTACTTCTGATATTCAAGAAGTGACTTACGATAATGAAAATGCTGAACCTAATTCTTCAGGTCAAGTGGGTATCTATTATAGAGATTCTCAAATAATTTTTACAAAAGAATTTTTATCAAAAGTTTTTGGCGGTCAAGTTGAAGATAATTTTGAATATAATGTTATATCTGATTCCAGACTTTCTGTTAAAGTAGCTTTGTCTGAAGATAAAACGGTTTCTTATCCTATTTTCTTAAAACAAAAATCTTCTATTATTGCATTGGGTAATCATTCTGATGTCTCAGAAAGAGGACTGAGCGATGAATATCATAAAATCAAAGTGTTTAGTTATGATTATAATGAGCAAACTCAAAAAATATCTAACGTTAAAATATATTATCCAAATAATTGGATTGCTCAAGAAAATGTTAGTGATGAGCTGTTGCTTACTGAAGATAATTATAAGATATCCAGATTGTATAAATGGTTTGCTAGTGATGATAGCTTTATTTATGGTACATACGGCTCAAGCAATAATAACAATTCTATAGTGAATTATGTTCGTATGAGTAAATTTTGGGATGAAAATGGTATAGGTCTTGATACTTCCGATTTGGTTATCAATTCTTCTTGTTTGCCTAATGTCGGAGTTGTTATTAATAATAAAACCTATTGGTTAATGGATGAAGATTATATGTATTATTATATTCCTTCTGATCCTTATCCAAAACAATATTTGGTCGATGACGGGTCTGATTTTGACTCGGATTTTGATTTTAGCGACGACGGTTGGTAAATTTTATGAAAGGATTTCTTATGGCTGATAATAATAATTTAAAAAATGCTTTACAAGCTTTAACCTCAAAGATTGAAAGGAATTTTCAATATTTAAAAAATCTTGTTTCAAGTTATGTTGAATATGATGACACTGATATTCAAACTGCTGTTCAAAATTTAGATGATAATAAAGTTGATAAAATTACCGGTAAAGCTCTATCTTCAAATGACTTTACTAATGCATATAAAAGTAAATTGGACAATTTGTCAAATTATGATGATTCTGAATTAAGACAGTTAATAGGAACAAAACAAGCTTCCGGTGACTATGTTACAACTTCTGATTTGAACCAAAGAGGATTTTTAACAGAACATCAATCTCTTGATAATTATTATACAAAGACTGCTGCAGATAGTAAATTTTTAACAGAACATCAAAGTTTATCGGATTATTATACAAAAACACAAATAGATAATAAAGGTTATCTTACCCAACATCAAGACATATCAGAAAAAGCAAATTTGTCAGACTTGGCAGCAGTTGCAATGACAGGCTCCTATAATGATTTGAATAATAAACCGACAATACCTACTATTCCTACTACTTTAAGTAGTTTTACCGACAACTTGGGCAGTAATCCTGTTCATACACACAGTCAGTATTTAACACAGCATCAAGATATTACTGCTAAAGAAAATTCCTCTAATAAGGTTACTTCTTTATCTGCAAGCAGTACGGATACTCAATATCCATCTGCTAAATGTGTTTATGATTTAGTTGGGGATGTAGAATCAGCTTTACAAGCTATCAATAGTGGTAATTCAAGTGCGAGTGTTGTAGATAGCGGCGGTTCAACCTCAGGTGGTAGTATAGATGGCAGTGATGATGGTTGGTAAGGAGAATATTATGACAATATCTAATGAAATAACAAAATTGAATACTAATTTAACTAATTCATATACGGCTTGTCAGTCTAAGGGTGCAACAATGCCCCAAAATCATAATCTGGATAATTTAGCATCTTGTATTAATTCTATACCTAGCGGAAGTTCTTCTGCTCTTGTTACAAAAACAGTTACCGAAAATGGAGTATATAATGCAAATAATGATAATGCAGATGGATATTCAAGTGTAACCGTTAATGTGCAAGGTGGCGGTAATTCAAAATATGGATTATCTGCCGATAATACTTTAGGTGATATTGATAATAATGGTATATTACAGCACCCCTCTACAAGTTGTAATTTGGTTTTTACAGGAGTTGAAGGACTTGGACAAGAAATGCTTCAATATAAGTTTTATAATAACCCTACGATAAGGACATTATCTTTCCCAAGCTTGACTATATTAAATAAAAGCCAAAGTATGTATCTTGCTTTTACTAATTGTAGTAATTTAACAACTTTGGATATGGGTAATTTAACAACTGTAACCGGTTATAGAGCTATGGCATCTGCTTTTAAAAACTGTACTTCTTTAGAAAGTATTGATTTGAGTAATTTGGCTACTGTTGATGGTGATGGTGCAATGGTTGAGACATTTAGTCGTTGTACAAGTTTAGAAAGTATTGATTTAAGTAATTTAACCACAGTTGGTACTTCATCAGCATTAAACTGTACATTTAGTTATTGCTCAAATTTAGAAAATATAGATATGTCAAACGTAACCACGATATCCGGTGCGCAGGCTATGTATTATGCATTTAGAGATTGTAAAAAATTAACCAGTATTAATTTAGGTAATGTTACAACTATTAATGATAATAGTATGTCTTATGTTTTTTCAGGTTGTACGGGTATTACGAGTGTATTATTTACAAATCTTGTGCAAATAGGACAAAATTCGTCAACTGCTAATTATGGGCAAATGGGAGGGTGTTTTATGGGTTGTACAAATTTAACGTCTATTACTTTCCCTAAATTAGAAAAAATATATTGTACCGGCGGTACTACATCATCCTACGGAACATTTGCAAATAATAATAAAGTACAAAAAATGTACTTCCCTAAACTTGATACAATAACTTATGGTAGTGGAGCAAATACAACAAATCAAAATGCTTGTAAAAACGTATTCTATGGTTGTTCTGACTTAACTGAACTGCATTTCGCAGCTGCTAATCAGTCAGCAATTGAAGCATCCCCAGGGTATTCTACATTGTGGGGTAGAGGTGCCGGAAATGCAACTGTCTATTTTGATCTTTAATAAAATGAAAGGAAATGTTATGAAAAATGTTATTATGAATTATTTAGCTCAAAGCTCAACATATAAAGGACTCTTTACTATTTTAGCTGCTCTCGGAGTTACAATATCAGGAGGAATGTCTGATGCTATAGCAGGTGTTTGTCTTGCTGTTGTGGGTTTAATTAATGTTATTATTGATGAAAAATCCCGCAAGTAATTAGCCTTTAAATAAAGGGGGGAGGATGAAATATAATTTATTAGATAAACAAATTGAATTTATAGAAATTCCTCACGATAATCCACTTGATGTTGCAATATATCAAGGGGGTTACGGTAGCGGAAAAACCTGGTGTGGCGCTCTGTTAGGAATTTTACTTGCTAAAAAATATCCCGGTTCAAGAGGCTTGGTTGGGGCAAAAGAATACGAACTCGTTAGGAAAACGACCTTAGTTACTTATCTCGAACATTTAGATAATCTCGGTTATAGAGAAAATACCCATTTCTTTTATAATAAAGTAGATAAGATTATTAAATTTAAGAACGGTTCAGAAATTTTGTTCTCAGCTTTGGATGATCCTGAAAAATTCAAATCACTTAATTTACATTGGGCAGAAATAGAAGAAGCTTCTCAAATAGACGATGCTTCTTTTAAGCAATTATTAGGTCGTCTTAGAAATACTTTTCGAGGGGATAATTGGCCGGAATTTAAATACAGGTTGTTTGGACATACTAATCCACAGTCCGATAAAGGTTGGATTTGGAAAAGGTTTGTTGAACAAAAAAAAGAAAATTACAGGCTTATTATTGCTCCCACTACTAATAATATTTATCTCCCTCAACATTTTATTTCCTCTCTAAAAGAAAGTTTTGATGAACAATATTATAAAATAAATGTTTTAGGTCAGTTTGGTGATTATTCTAATGGGCTTGTCGTTAAAGGCTTTTCTGATGATAATCTTAAGCACTTTAAATATACTCCTGATTTACCCTTGCACATATCTTGTGATTTTAACGTAGATCCTATGTGTTGGACTCTTGCGTATACCGATAAAAATGACGTTTATTATTTTGATGAAATAGTTGTTGAAAAAACTACTACAGAACAGTGTATTCAAGAGTTTCTTAGAAGGTATCCGACTCATCAATCTCAAATTATTATAAATGGTGATGCATCAGGTGATAACAGAACAACTCAAAGTGAGTTTACAAATTATGCCATTATTAGAAATGCTCTATATAATCATGGTTATGATAAGAAACAGATTAAATTTCACTTAAGGGATTACAATCCTCCAATTTTGAATCGTATTGCTGCATTTAATGCTAAAGTCTGTAATTCAAATGGTGACAGGCATCTTTTTATAGATGAAAGGCGTTGTAAATGGCTCCTATATAATATCTATAATCTTTCGTTTAAAGAAGGAACCAGTATCGTGGATGTTCCAACTTTTTCTCAGATAAAATCAAACCGTGATAGTAAATTTTTGGAGCATCCATTTGATGCTGCGAGTTATTTGACTGAGTATTATTGGAGAATAAAATAACCCTCTTTTATAGAGGGTTATTTTGTGCTGTTGTTTTATGCTGTTGTTTGTAATTTTGCTTAATACAGCGTAATAAAATTTTTTGCCGGCAATAATAAAATTTTTACAGTAAAAAACTTTTAAAAAATTTTATTGTGTATCTATCTTTATGATATTATAGAGTTAAGATACAAGATATAAAGAGGTTAAAATGGAAGATTTAAGAGATAAATATGAAGTAGTTATAGGGCTAGAAGTACACGCACAACTAAAAACAAAATCAAAAATATTTGCACCGGACAGTACAGAATTTGGTAATGAACAAAACTCTCAAATCAGTGCAATTACGCTTGGTATGCCAGGAGTACTTCCTGTTCTTAATAAAGAATGTGTTAATATGGGAATTAAATTGGGGCTTGCTCTTAATTGTGATATTCCTGAAAGATGCAAATTTGACAGAAAACAATATTTTTATCCGGATCTTCCAAAAGGATATCAAATTTCTCAATATGATGAACCTATTTGTGTAAATGGTTATCTTGATATCAATGGTAAAAGAATTGGCATAACAAGAGCACACTTAGAAGAAGACGCAGGGAAACTTGTTCACGTTGGCGCTGCCGGAATAGCAGGTTCTACATATTCGCTTGTTGACCTTAATCGTGCAGGAACTCCGTTGTTAGAAATTGTTTCAGAACCTGATATGAGAAGCAGCGAAGAAGCAAAAAATTATATGGAAGAACTTAGAAATATTGTTAGATATATTGGCGTTTGTGACGGAAACCTAGAAGAAGGTTCTATGAGATGTGATGCAAATATTTCTATTATGCCAAAAGGTTCTAAAGAATTTGGTACTCGTGCAGAAATTAAAAACGTAAATAGCTTTAAAGCACTTCAAAGAGCTATAGAATATGAAATAGACAGACAAATAGAACTTGTTGAAGATGGTGAAGAAGTTATTCAAGAAACAAGATTATGGGATGATAATGAAGGGGTTACAAAATCTATGAGAGGGAAAGAAGATGCTCACGATTACAGATACTTCCCTGAACCTGATTTGATGCCTTTATCTATTTCAAGAGAATGGGTTGAACAAGTTAGAGCAACATTACCTGAACTTCCATCTCAAAAACGTGAAAGATATATGTCTTTAGGCTTGAGTGAATATGATGCAGGGGTAATTGTAGAACAGATGGAGTCTGCGTTGTTCTTTGATAAAGTTTTAGAGTTAGGTGCAGATGCAAAGAATGCTGTTAACTTTATGATGGGACCTATTGCAGCATATCTTAAAGAAGAACATATCGAAATTAATGATACTAAACTTACTCCTGAAAACTTGAATGAGTTGTTAGGTTTAATTGCGAAAAACACAATTTCTAATAATACAGGTAAGCAAATTATTATTGATATGATGAAAGATGGAACATCTGCTTCAAAAATAGTTGAAGAAAAAGGATTAAGCCAAATTACAGACGTTAATGCAATTAGAAAAATTGTAGAGGAAATCGTTGCTAATAATCAACCTCAGGTAGAACAATATAAATCAGGTAAAACTAATATTTTTGGGTTCTTTGTAGGTCAAGCAATGAAAGCTACAAAAGGTAAGGCTAACCCTCAAACTGTTAACGAAATTCTAAAAGAATTATTAGGATAAAAAATAATCTATAACATAAAAAGCGCAATAACTGTAATTGTTATTGCGCTTTTTATGTTAAATATCAGTTAATCATACAAATAATGTATAAATTTAAAATCTTTTCCACTATTTCCCCGATAAAAAATACTTAACATTCCTTTACAATTTATCTATTGGGAAATGGAGAAAATTTAATGGTTAGACGTTCAAACACAAAAATTGTAGAAATCAGACCTGATTTGACAGTTGCACCTCAGGTAAAAACAGTTGCGTATAATGATATTAACCTGAAAAATTGGAAAGAATATGATTATGTGAAAACTGATACATTATGGGAATTTCCGTCAAGATTAAAAGAAGGCGGTCATTCTAATGAGTATCATGGGAATTTTATCCCACAAATAGCTCAACAGTTATTTTGGAGATATACAAAAGAAGGTGATGTTGTTCTTGATTTATTTTTCGGTTCAGGCACATCAGGCATTGAAGCAATAAACATGAACAGACGCTGTATTGGTGTGGAATTAAAGGATGAACTCGCAGAAAAAGTATCTGAAAAGTTTACACCTAAACAATTGGTAACTGATGTAAATATTATTTGTGCTGATTCTGCAAGCGAAATTGCTAAAGAAAAAATTAAAGCAAGATTAGATATTATGATGAAAGACAAGGCTCAATTACTTATACTTCACCCACCATATGATGATATTATTAAATTTTCTGACAGAAAAGAAGATTTATCTAATTGCGATACAACAGAGGCTTTTTATGACGGCTTTGAAAAAGTTGCTAAAAACGGTTACGACCTTTTAGAAGACAAACGTTTTGCGGCATTGATAATTGGAGATAAATATACTGATGGTGAAATAGTATCTTTAGGATTTGAATGTCAAGAAAGAATGAAACGTATAGGGTTCCGCCATAAAACTACAATAGTTAAAGATATGCAAGGTAATGAAAAAGCTAAAGGAAAAGATGCAAATCTTTGGAGATACAGAGCTCTGGCAGGCGGCTTCAATATCTTTAAACATGAATATATTATGATTTTCCAAAAGGATGAAAGTCATAAACGTAAAATAGAAAAATTAAATAAACTTGCTTCATAGCAATCTGAATTAACACACATTATTAGCATGCCTAAACAAAGGCATGCTTTTTTATATTTAATATTCCAATAATTAATTAATTTAACAATAGCGAAATTATTATAATCAAGGCACAATAACACATCAGATTGCGAGCTTGATACATTCTGAACATAAATGCCTCTGAACGGTTTTGAACGATATCATCCCAATCTTCAAATGGGAAATGATACCATCTTTTTATAGGGAGTTTTTCTGAGTTTTTAGAATATCTTAATAATGATTTTTGTAAATCAAATGCCAACGGAATTGTGACATATATAAATAATACCTGCCAATTTGTAATATCAAAAATTGGTAACAAAAGAACAGATAAATATCCGATATTTAACAATATTTTTTGAAATCTTAACGCATTCCTATCATTTTTAAATAACCCAACTAATGTCTTTTTACCTTCTTTTTTATCTAATTCTTTATCCAAAAAAGTATCTGTATATATTAAATTAACAGTAAAAACAGTGGTTGGAATTGATAAGATGAACGATTCTATAGCAAGATTTCCTGTCATTACATAATAAACGCCACCAAACAATAAAGGTCCGAATGCTACTGCTATCGCCAGTTCAGACAGTCTTAAATTTGATAAAACCGAATACGATAAAACAATAATTGCACCTATTAGCATAAATAAAAGAACAAGCTTTCCAACTGCAAAAGAAAAAAACAATCCGATAGCAATAGCTAAAAAACAATATAATCCTACTATTTTAAGGACTGATTTTTCTGTTGTTGTATTGTTAAGTAAGTAGCTGCATTTCCCTTTTTGAGTATTTGGCAAAGATACATTATTTTCATCATCAACTATTTTTGAAAGATTTTTATAATCACAAAAATCATCAAATAAATTTGTTGCAAGATGGGCTGAACATATACCTAACAAAGCTAAAATTCCATAAAATATATTTCCGCCATTTAAAAAACCATAAACAAAAATAACAAGCCAAGAAAAAATTGTCATAGGCAAAGTATACCATCTTGAGCAATTTAACCAAAAACTTATACTGTTAATCATAATAAAATACCCTCAATAGCTTTAACATATTCATACTCTAATCCGGCTTCAAGAAGTTCTTCTGCTTTCAATCCGAATAATGTAACTAATTCCGTAACATCTTCTCCTTTAGACAACTTTTCAATTGTCATATTTATTGCATCATCTCTCGTTAAATTAGTAATTTGATTATGTTTGCCTAACGCAATACTTCTTCTTTTTGCTTTTCCCATATTATTTATTGATACTTTCCAATGCTAACAATGCAGCCCCTATCATGCCGGAATAATTGCCTGCACTGCCTTTTCTTACTATTGTAGGAGTTGTAACAATTTCATCGTTAACATCATTTTGAATTTTTTCGACATCCACAAACTCTGCCATTGAACCTGATAACACAAAACAATCAGGATCGAAAATATTAGCCAATCCAATAACACCCTGTATAATATGATTTTGCCATGTATTAAAAATTTTTGTCATTTCCGGACAACCACGCTTCCAACCATCTATAACATCATATGTTGTGATTTGTTTGTTATCACTAATTTCTTCAGCAGTTATTTTTAATCCTGTACCTGAAGCATATGCCTCAAAACAATCCCATGAACCGCAGGTACATTTTCTTCTTTTGTCAGGATACATTTTAAAATGCATTTCTCCTGCAGCACCTGATTTACCCTTAAAGAGTTTATTATTAAGGATTATACCTCCTCCTACACCTGTTCCTAATGTCAACATAATAGAATTAGGACAATTTTTTGAAGAGCCTATCTTAAATTCTGCCCAAGCTGCCGCATTTGCATCATTTTCTACAAATACTTTTTTATTGGTAAGATTTTGAAAATCTATTTCTCTATATCCCTCCGGTAAATTTCCTGTTGAACTTATTACTCTTGTATTCTCATTATTAACAGCACCTGCTGTTGCTATCGCTACAGCATCTACATCAGAATATTCAGATATCCCATTTCTTAAAATTCGAACTATCTCTTCTAATGTTTTAGGAGTCGAATTTTTAACTATTTCACTAACGACTTCTCCTAATTCGTTTATTACTGTATAATAAATTTTTGTACCACCAATATCAAATGCTAATGCTTTTTTCATTTTTTTAATCCCGTATAATTCTTAAATTCCTGATATAAATCTTTTAGTTATCAACTGTGGTCTTGTTATGGCAGAGCCAATAACAACACAGTACGCACCAAGAGAAAATGCTTTTTTTACTTGTTCAGGTTCCCAAATTCTGCCTTCCAAAATAACAGGAAGATTTGTCTGAGCTACAATATTTTCTAAAAGCTCATAATCAGGCTCATTACTATCTGATAAAGATTCCATTGTATAACCTGACAAAGTTGTAGATACAATATCCGCACCTAGTTTAGAACAGTTTATAGCTTCTTCTATTGTTGCAATATCTGCCATTGCAAAACGTCCAGCTTTATGTATAGTATCAATAATTTCTTTTACATTACAATTGTTAGGTCTTGGTCTCGATGTTCCGTCAAAAGCTATAACATCAGCACCTGCATCAATAAGCTCATTAACTTCTTTTAAGGTTGGAGTAATATATACAATTTCTTTCCAATTATCAGGCAATCCGTCTGGTTTTGTAAGCCCTATTACTTTTACACCTAACGATTTTGCATTTTTCACATCCCTTGCACCTGCCACACGTAATATCTCAGCACCACCATTTATTACCGATTGCATCATTGCTCTCATACAATCTTCTTTATATAATGGTTCATTAGGCATTGCTTGAACAGAAACTATAACTTTGTCTTTAAATGAATCTAACATATATATAATAATACACAAAAAACCAAAGAGGTTCAAGATAAATGAACCTCTTTGATTTTTGTAGAAAGGAAAGGTCTACTAATTTCGATATTGGCATTTATCGAAATTTTACAGTAGAACTACTGTGTTAAGATTTAAGCTTCTTTAGGAGCATTAAGGCTTTCAAGAGCTGCTGTAGCTGCTGCAGAAACAGTTTCATCAGCATCTGATTGAGCTATTGTATAGATTTTGCTTAAATCTTCTTTATATTCCGGACGTTGAACATATCTTAACGCATCAATTGCAGCTGTTCTTATTGCAGGATTTTGATTATTCTTCAATTCATCTACAACTTGAGCTGCTGCAGGTAAATCTGTCAAAGGAACTACATTACCTGAGCGTTTTTCAATTTCATCGCCATAAGTTTTTTGTAAAATAGCTGTTGTAAATAAAGCGTATTCTTTATTACGTTCAGCTTGCTCCATAGGAGAAATTGTTGTACCTAATTGAATTTCTTCCGGAGTTAATTGATGAGGCAATTGAACAGTTTTAGGATCTTTTCCTTCTGCTTCAGCTTTTTCAAGTGCTGCATCATTTTCAGCTACTTTTGCTCTAAGTTCTAATTGCTTTTCAGTAGGACCATCTAACTTTGTAGAATCAACATCCATAATATTCATCAATTGTTTAAAAACATCTTCTTGTACATATGGAACTGCATCTGCTTCATTTTTTAAGCCTTTGCTTGCAATTTCTTCCATTTGTAATGCTTGTTTGTCAAAGTCTTCACTAGCTAAATTAGCAACAACTTTGTCTACATCAACGGTTGGAGCTGCAGGAGCTGCAGGTTTTTCTGCCGGTTTAACATCTGCCGGTTGTTCCGGAACAGGTTTTGGAACTTCAGCCGCAGGTTGTTGTGGTTGTGGCTGAGGTTGTGCTTGTGGCTGTGGCTGTGGAACATTTACCGGTGCATAATATGGTTGTCCTTCTGCTTGAGGATAATCATAATAATAACCAGGTTGTGGTGCATTAACCGTTGGGGTATCCATATTTATTTGTACAGCATTATAACTAGGCGCATAAGCCGGTCTGCCTTGGTTAACTTGAGTTGCTGTTGGATTTTGAGGAGAATTAATCATTACACAATACCTTTCCTAACTTTATCTACAATTATTAAAAGATAAATTTCTTTTACAAATTGCTACATGGCTTTAATAAACTTTACAAATGTTTATAAATCTATTTTATACATTTACGCTTGCCATTCACGAGTAGCTGTTTCCGGAGCCGGAGGCATCAAGCTTGGTGCATTAACAGTTGGTGTTGCCATGTTAATTTGAACAGCATTGTAGCTTGGTCTGTAATCCGGAACATCACACACAGGTGCTTGTTGTTGAATGTTTGCGTTTGCTGCAATTGGAGTCGTCATTATTTTTTTTTCCTTTCAATATAATATACTGATAATTCTATTATCACATGGTTGTAATGTAACTCAAAAATATTTTTTGCCATCATGGATAATCTTTGTTACAAAAATTAATATTATAAAATAAAAAAATAAATATAAATTCGCTAAATATCAACATTAGCCATCATATCAATAAGCGTTTGAATAGTTGACTCCATTGTAACACTATCAGATGTTCTTTGTTGTAAGAAAGCATTTATTTGAGGCATCATTTCTATAGCAATATCCAAACGAGGATTACTACCCGGTTGGTACATGCCAACATCAATCAAATCTTTATTTTCTCTATAAAGAGAAAGCATAGCTCTCATTTTTCCGGCCGCAGATTTATGTTCCGGCGATGCAATTGCAGACATAAGACGAGAAATACTGCCTAAAACATCTATAGCAGGGTAATGGTTACTTTCAGCAACTTTTCTTGATAAGAAAATGTGTCCGTCTACAATACCACGTACAATATCTACAATAGGATCGGAAATATCATCACCTTCCATAAGAACAGTATACAATGCAGTAATAGAACCTTTAGGACTATTGCCTGCACGTTCCAATACTTTTTGCAGCCAAGAAAAGATTGAAGGCGGATAACCTTTCATTGTAGGCGGTTCGCCTAATGACAAGCCAACTTCACGACCTGCCATAGCGCAACGTGTAACAGTATCTGTCATTAAAAACACTTTTTTACCTTGATCTCTAAAATACTCGCATACAGCAGTCGCTGTAAGTAAAGCCTTCTGTCTGATAAGAGGCGGTTGGTCACCTGTAGAGCATACGATGACAGATTTTCTCATACCCTCAACGCCTAGAGAATCTTCTATAAATTCTTTTACTTCACGACCACGTTCACCAATTAGCGCTACAACGTTAACGTCAGCATCAGAATTACGGGCAATCATACCCAACAATGTACTTTTACCAACACCTGAACCCGCAAAAAGCCCAAGACGTTGTCCGCAACCCATTGTCATACAGCCATCGATTGCACGAACACCTGTGGAAAATTGTTCTGTTATAATCGGTCTTTCAAATGGTCCCGGTGGCGGACCTTCTATGTTTCTCCAAAGAGCACCTTCTGTATTTAATGGTTTACCATCCATTGGTTCACCCATTGGAGTAATTAGTCTGCCCAAAAGGAAATCCCCTACCGGAATACAAATAGGAGCACCTGTCGTTTCTACCAAACTCCCTTGTCCTATTCCTGCTCCATCTAATAACAATAATAATTGCGCTACATCACCTTTGAATGCTGCAACCTCAGCAGGTTTTTTCTTTCCGTCATTTGTTTCAATGTAACATAAATCACCAATTTTTAAACCGGGAAGCTTTACTTCTACTGTTAATCCTAAAAGTTTTGATACAGTTCCTTTAAATTGGTATAAAGAGGTCGTATCAAGCTTATCTTTAACCCTCATTCTTAATGCATTTATGTATTCATCATAATTTGTTACCATATAGATATTTTAGCATATTTTTGTATATTTTTTTATTTGTAACAAAAATTACCTTACATAAAAATAATCCCATGCCAGAGGGATTGATAAGTTATCAATTGAAAAAATCTGCATAACATATCTTCCGGGCTCATGTAGAACAAAATAATTATAGTAATAATAATGATTTTGCTTCATTATTCGATAATCTCCTGTCCAACGAATTGAATACCCGCCTTTTGCGACAGTATCGCCTGCCTTAAATACTTGTACTCTTATAAATTGTGATTTTATTTCCGGATGAGAATAAAATAAATAGTATATTCTTTTTCCTGCTTCAAAAGTTTTTGATGCATGTAAAACATTGTCTTTTGTAATCGGTTCTGCGTTAAATAAAATACCGACTTCTTTATCTTTGCAACCTGTTAATGTAAATAACATCAAGGTTAAACATAAAATTAGTTTTAATTTTTTTGACATTGTAACCCCACCCGAAAGACTAAATTTCCGCTTCGCATAAATTAAGTCTTTCTACCCTCCCCTCATGTAGAGAGGGGAATATTTATTTGGAAATTATTTATTTCTGAAGTTGTTTTATTTTTGAAATAATTGAGTTTTTTAATCCTTGATCTTTTTCCAAAGCTATATATTTTTTATAGTTATCAATTGCTTTTGTATTGTTATGTTCATATTCATATGCTAATCCAAGTGCATAATATGCATACGTGTATTCAGCATCAAGTGAAATTACCTTATTAAAACATTCAATTGCGTCATTTAATCTGTTTGTATTTGCATACACAAGCCCTAAATTAAACCAAGCATCTGTATACTTATTGTCACAAGCTATTGCACTTTGGTATCTCTCACAAGCTTTTGTCCAATCATTGTTATTTTTATATATATTACCTACTTTTAATAAAATTTCTTTATTATCAGATTTTATTGCTAATGCTTTTTCGTACGGTTCTAATGCTGCTTTGTAATTTTTATTTTTATAATATTTATCAGCACTGGCTACAAGAGTGGCATATTCTGTTTCAGAATTACCTCCTGATGCTTTCATAATACTTTCGAAATCGCTGTTTGTTAATGTATCTTTAAATTCTTCAAAAGCTTTTTTATATTCTTCATTTTTTGGAGCTAGGTCTACTGCTTTTTGAAAATATGAAATAGCCGAAGTCTTATTATTTTCTTTTTGATAAGTTAACGCTAATCCAAAATAAGCAGAAGGTTCTTTTTCGTTTATTTTAACAGCCTTTTCGAAATTTACTTTAGCTTCTGAATATTTACCTTCATCAAATAGCTTATATCCGTATTCTATTAATGCTGCGTCTAAATTAGTTTTTATTACTTCGTCATCTTGCTTTAAAGTAAGAACTTTTTCATAGCTTGCTATTGCTTCCGGATATTTTTCTAGTGCGTGCAATGCAATGGATTTGTTATAATTTAAACTATAATTATTTTCATCTTTAGCCAATGCTTTATCGTAAAAGTTTACAGCTTTTTCATAATTACATATTTTATGATAACAAAAAGCTAAATCTTTTATCGTATCAATATCATCAGATTTCAATTCATAAGCTTTTTCAAAATTTTTAATCGCTAAATCTGTTTTATCAGTTCTTTTATACAATGCTCCTAAATTGATATATCCGTCAACATCACTCGGATATGCTTTAATGTAATCATTATACTGTTTTATAGCTTCTGCGTCTTTTGATTGTGCAGACAACATATTTGCGTAATCCAGTCTGAATTCATTCATATTAGGCGCTATTTCAAATAATTTAGTGTATGTTTTTTCTGCTTCTGTATAATTCTCTGTATTTTGATAACACAAAGCCAATTGAGCAAGTGATTTTACACTATTTGTATCCTGCTCAACAGCCTTTTGAAGCATTGGAATTGCTGCCTTATACTCTTTTTGTTTATATAAAGCTGTCCCGTATTTTGCGAACTCTTTAAATCCTTCCGGATTCTTTGTATACATCGCTTTGAATATATCGCATGCCTTATCTGATTTTCCATTCATAAAATAAGATTCTGCAAGATTTGCTCTTGCTTCATCATTTTCAGGATATAATTCAAGGAATTTATTATAATAATCTTCTGCGTCATTATAATTTTTTTTAGCTAATTCAACATTAGCAATATTGATATAATTATATTTATATTCAGGACAAAGCTCCATTGCTTTATTATACGCAGCAAGAGCTTTATCGTTATTTCCAACCGTTTGATATATGCTTCCCAAACTTACATAAATAAAAGCATCATTTGGTCTTAATTCAGCGGCTTTTTTATACGCATTGATTGCTTCTGCATAATTTTCAATATTTGAATACAATCCACCGAGTTTTGTGTATAGCATTACATCATCATCATTGTTGACTTCAATAGCTTTTTTTACAAGATTTATAGCACTGGTCATGTCTTGTTTATATTCACAAACACTTGCTTGTTGATAGTATTGATGCGCTTCTTTTGTCATTTTTGCGGATACACCGCTCATAGTAAGTGCACAACTTATTAATACTGCGATTCCTAAATATCCCTTTTTCATCCTTATTATCCCTTTTTATTTGATTATTCTTATATTATAACGTAATTCCGTTTGCTTTGCACATTATATCGAGTTCATTCATTTTTTGTGCAATTGATTTTGTTAAAGAAGCTATTTCCAATTCTTCATTTACTCTATATGCCATTTGATATAGTTGATGAGCATGTGAAATTCCTTCTTTTATATCTGACGATTTTTCTGCTATTTCTTTTTGACAATCACCTGACATTAGATATAACTTTGCAAGTTGATATTTTATATCGTACCCTTTTGCAATCGTAAGGGCTCTATCTACATATATTCTTGCAGAATCATAATCATTTAATGAAAGATATATCCTGCAAATCAACTTGTCAAAAAGTAACGCAAAGTAATGATTACATATTTCAGGTTTTTGAGCAATACTTAGCGCTTTATTTGCAATATCTAATGCTTGTTGTTTATTTACCAACGCTGTTGCTTCTGAAGTTAGATACCAACCCAATAATACACCTACAGCATTTTTTTCATTTGCAAAATATTCTAATTGTTTTGTATATATATCAATCGCATTTTGGGCAGACTGAGTTTGAAGGATAACTTTTCCAAGTATTAGCTTAGCTATATTCTTCGTAAATTTATCCCCAATATTGTCTGCATACATTGCAATCTTATATAGTTCATCAATATCAATACTTTCTCTATCTGTAAAGAATTTATTTAATAAGCTTATTAAATTTAATCTTGATACAACAAAAGAATTGATAACTTCTGAGTTTTGATAAATTTCAAAAATATCATTCAATATTTTATTAGACATTTTTATATTGCCCTTTATTGTATATGCAAGGGCTAATTCTAATTGGATATTACAGAACAATTGTTTGTCATGTATATCATTTGCTTCCAGTATCTTAAATACTTCACTTATCACTTTAAATGCACGGTCGTTGCCTTGTCTTGTTAATGCTTTCGTAAGCTCAAATAATGTTGATACCCACGTTTCAAAAACTTCTTCTTCCGTTACATATTTATATTTATAAGATTTTTTCGCCAAAACTGTTTCAATAATAGGGATTATTTCGTTTTCAGCAATGCTTACAACCTCTCCAAAATTACCTACTTTATTAAGCGCTTTTAATTTTCTTGATTTAATAAGTGCAACCTCTAATGAATGTGGTTCGTTAAAATTGTTTAAAACATTATCTACACACTCAATTACACCATAATATTTTTCGGTTTTCATTGCACATGATGCGATATATCCAAGTAAATCTATTTCCTCGTACTGGGTTAATCCTTCGGTATTGAGAGCATTTGTAAGGAATTTCATCCCTTCTTCAGGATTTGTTGCCTCAAGCAATTTCCCGCTTTGAACATATATGTTCTTTTTAATATTTTCTGATGATTTAATTACATTGTTTTCTACTATATTTAAAATTTCTTTCTGGGCAGTTACAAATAAATCAGTATCTCCAATATATGATGCTGTTTGTACGCCTGCCGTCCATACACTTAAGTATTGTTGAGTGTAACCCATATCTTTCGCTATGTAGCTTAATGTAGAAAGAGAAGACAAATGATAGTTTTGAAGAAGCATGAATAATTCTTCACATATGTTTTTATAATTATCTTTATCCTTCTTCAACGCATTAAGGGTTATTTCCCATAAAGCAGAACTCTTAAATTCATATACAACATTTGACACTGCTACTAAATAATTAAATTTAGTCAATTTATTAAGAACAAGTTCTAATTGTTCAAGGTCTGTATCATCAAATGTATTAAGAATAATAGGGTTTGACTTAGGACCTAAAAGAGCAAGCGCCGTAAGAATTTTATATGCTTTTTTGTCCTCTTCTTTTAAAATATTTATACGTTCAAAAACGACTTCATCAATAGTTTGCGGGATTGAAAACGGAATACTATTTCTGTATTTATCTCCTGCAAGATTAATAATTTGTTCAAAGTTTGCAGGGTTTCCGTTTGAATATTTATAGATTAAATTCTTTTGTTCAATAGTTAAATCAAGACTTTTATATTTATCCATTATAGGAAGTAATTGTTCTCTTGTTAATGGAGCAATGGCAATATTTTCATACGCGTCTTCATGCAACTTATCATTTGGAATACATGCTATTGCAGATTTTGCTTCTGCAAATGTTAAAATAAATTTTGTTTGCGATATCAATTCAGGAGTTGAAATAATTCTATTTATAAACTCCATAGACATTGCATCTATTTCGTTAAAATTATCTATCACAAACACAATATCTGTAGTTTGAGCGATAGTTTTAAAGATTTTTGTCAGTATATCAAATGTTCTATTCTTACCGGCATGAATATTTTTAAATTCACCAAACTCCTCAGGATATAGAAAATTGATAAAATCTGTAATTTCTTCATTCGTCAAATCTTGAAAATCCTGCTTAAAGAACTTTAAAGACTCCTTCTTTAGCCCATTCAAATCTATACAAAAATTATTAAGATTGAACAGATTCAAAAGAACATCTTGAAAATATCCCATAGGGGTATGAAGCGTCCTTTTAGAGCATTTTCCTGTTAGCCAAACAATTTCTGAATCCTTAACTTCACCGGATACAAACTTAATAACAAGATTTTTACCTGCTCCGCTCTCACCTGTTAAGGCAATAACTTTAACAGAATGGTTCAATACAGCTTCTTTCAGCTTTTCTTTTGCGTTTTGTTGGTTGTAATAAACGGCTTCATATTTAGGAAGCGCATCTACTATTGGAGGTTTTGCCTGTTGGGGAACATCTTGTTTTTTCTTTTCTCCGGAAATAACAGCACCGCATCTTCTACAAGTAGTTGACTTACTTGTGTTTGTAGCTCCACAATTCGGGCATGTTTTCAAAAGTTCATAACCGCAATTTGAACACTTATGAGCAGTTACAATATTATGGCTTTTACAATTAGGACAAAGCCTGCCTACTCTTGCTTCGCAATTAGGACACTTTAGGCTGTCAGCCGGTATTTCTGTTTTACATTTTGGACAGAACATTTATTTTTGGTACCTATAAATAATAAAATTCCCCGATTATATAATATCATATTTTTTTTAATAGGGTTAAATGTAAAGTTATAAATCAACCATTCAGAGTAGTTATTAAATATAATAAAAATATTCTAATAATTAAAATAAAAAGTAACCATTCAATATTCATTATTTTGAAATTTGATAAGTTTATGTTATATTTGTTTTATCAAAAGAAAAATAGTAGTCATAGACATAATAAGGAGCATATATGATTTCTGTAAACGATTTTAAAACAGGTTTAACACTTCAATTAGACAATGGTCTTTGGTCAGTTGTTGAATTTTTACACGTAAAACCGGGTAAAGGAGCAGCATTTGTTCGTTCAAAACTTAAAAACGTAGAAACAGGACAAGTTGTTGAAAAAACATTCCGTGCCGGTGAAAAAGTTGCTAAGGCTACTTTAGACAGACGTGAAATGCAATATTTATATAAAGAAGGTAAAGATTTCGTTATGATGGATAACGAATCTTATGAACAAATGCAATTAACAGAAACTCAAATAGGCAGCGGTATTAAATACTTAAAAGAAAACATGATAGTACAAGTGCTTATGCACGATGGAAGCATTATCGGTGTTGATATTCCTGCTCACGTTGAGTTAGAAGTTGTTGATACTCCACCTGCAGAAAAGGGTAACACAGCTCAAGGTGGTACAAAACCTGCTACATTGGAAACAGGTGCCGTTGTTAACGTACCTTTCTTCGTTTCTAACGGTGACGTTATTCGTGTAGATACCAGAAGCAACGAATATTTAGACAGAGTATAATAAAAAGGCATTAAGGCAATAAGATTATTAGTTTTGTTGAAAGATGGTTTATTTGCATTATTGCTTTCATAAATGAGGATAACTATGAAATTTGAAACAGATTATATAGAAAAATTAGCTAAAATTATAGCAGAAAATGAACTTACTGAAATATCATTAGAAGATGGCGAACAAGCAATCACCATCCGTAAGGATTTACCTGAAGTTATAAGCGCAGGAGTGCCTGTGGCAGCTGCAGCAACACCTGTTCAAGCGCCATCTGCACCTGCAGCTAAACCTGCAGAAACAAAAGAAGAAGAAAAGAAAGGTAATGCTATTGTATCTCCTATGGTTGGTACATTCTATAGTAAACCTTCTCCTGATGCTGAACCTTTTGTTCAAGTTGGCTCATCAATTTCTGCAGGAGATACAGTTTGTATCGTTGAAGCAATGAAAATGATGAATGAAATTGAATCAGAATTTTCAGGTAAAATTGTTGAGATTTGTGTTTCAGACGGCGAACCTGTCGAATACGGTCAAACAATTATGTATGTAGAATAATAAATAGATAATAAATTATAAATAGTGAATAGAAATTTCTGTTCACTATTTATTTTAGAGGGGATAAAGAATTGTTCAAAAAAGTTTTAATAGCAAATCGTGGTGAAATTGCGGTTAGAGTAATAAGAGCTTGCAGAGAATTAGGAATACCTACTGTTGCAATATATTCAACAGCAGATGCAGAATCGTTACACGTCAGATTAGCGACAGATGCATATTGTATAGGACCGGCTCCAAGTTCAGAAAGTTATCTTGATATCAGCAGAATTATGGCAGCTGCTGAAGTATCAGGTGCCGATGCCATTCACCCCGGATACGGATTCTTATCAGAAAGAGCAGATTTTGCAGAACTTTGCGAGCAAAGCGGAATAAAATTTATTGGCCCGTCATCAGATGCTATGAAGAAAATGGGTGATAAGGCTACTGCCAGAAAAACAATGATTGAAAATAATGTTCCTGTTACTCCGGGTACTGGAATTGTGAAAACTCCTGAAGAAGTTATGGAGTTTGGAAATAAAGTCGGATACCCTATTATTCTTAAAGCTACTGCAGGTGGCGGTGGAAAAGGAATGAGAGTTTGCCGTTCTGACGAGGATGTAGAAACTAATCTTAATCTTTGTCAACAAGAAGCACAAAGTTTCTTCGGGAATCCTGATGTCTACGCAGAAAAATTTTTAGAAAATCCAAGACACATAGAAGTTCAAATCTTAGGTGATAGCTTTGGAAATGTTGTTCACTTAGGAGAACGTGATTGTTCAATCCAAAGAAGACACCAAAAATTATTGGAAGAAGCTCCTTCTCCTGCAATTGATGAAAAAACAAGAAAAGAAATGGGTGCAGCTGCTGTTCGTGCAGCTAAAGCAATAAATTATGAAGGTGCTGGAACTTGCGAATTTTTACTTGACCACGATGGAAAATGGTATTTTATGGAAATGAACACCCGTGTTCAAGTAGAACATTGTGTTACTGAAATGATATCAAGAGTTGATATTGTAAGAGAACAAATTAGGGTAGCTTCCGGAGAAAAGTTAAAATATACTCAGGATGATATTCAACTGAAAGGACATGCTATTGAATGTCGTATCAATGCAGAAAATCCTGATAAAGATTTTATGCCTTGTCCGGGGAAAATTGACGGCTATTTCGCTCCGGGAGGATTTGGAATAAGAGTAGATTCACACGTTTATCCGGGTTATACTATTCCGCCTTATTATGATTCTATGATTGGAAAGCTTATTTGCTGGGGTGAAACAAGAAATCAAGCAAGACGTAGAATGTATCAAGCTTTAAAAGAATACGTTATTACAGGAATTTGCACTACAATTCCTTTCCATCAAGATATTATAGAAGACGAAGTATTCATTAGCGGAAAGTTTAACACAGGATTCATAGAAGAATATTATAACCGCAAAAAAGATAAAGAAGAATAAATTATTTAATTATAAAACCCTCGTTCATGTTGAAAACGAGGGTTTTTATTTGTTCTAATTATCTTTTGTTCTAAATACTTCCAAACTTAACAAGGTTGACTTTCCTCATTCTGATATTTTCCGGAGTAACCTCCATAAGTTCATCATCACCTATGTATTCCATACAATCTTCTAATGATAATTCCTTATGCGCTTGTAATGTAACCATAACATCCGCAGTAGAACTTCTCATATTAGTTAATTTCTTAGTTTTACAAATATTAACTGCAATATCTTGCGCTTTGTTACCTTCTCCGATAATCATACCTCTATATACTTTTGTATGCGGAGTAATAAAGAATACACCTCTATCTTCGTATTGTGCCAATGCATATGGTACAGCTTCGCCTGTTTCGTGAGCAAGAATAGAGCCTGAACGTTGTTTTGGAATATCTCCAACCATTTCTTTATATTCATCAAAAGTATGGTACATTATTCCTTCACCTCTTGTCATACGGATAAACTCTGTTCTAAATCCGATAAGACCTCTTGCCGGTATAGAAAACTTCATTTTCGTTCTTCCGTTATCATTGTTCATTTCAAGCAAAGTTGCTTTTCTGCCGGAAAGTCTGTCTATGCAGCTCCCAGCTGTTTCTTCCGGAGTATCAATTATAAGATTTTCAAACGGTTCATATTGAACACCATTAATAGTTTTATAAATTACCTCAGGCTTTGACACTTGAAACTCATAACCTTCACGGCGCATTGTTTCAATCAAAATACCCAAGTGTAATTCTCCACGGCCGCTAACTTTAAAGCAATCCGTACTATCAGTATCTTCGACCCTTAAACTTACATTCTTTTCTAATTCATTGTACAATCTTTTTCTTAATTGCCTTGAAGTTACAAATTTACCTTCTGTACCTGCAAAAGGACTGTCATTAACTGAGAAATTCATTTGTAATGTAGGTTCATCAACTGTAATTAAAGGTAACGGTATTTCTTTACCTACTTCACAAATAGTTTCGCCAATTTGAATATCCGGGAAACCTGCAATTCCTACAATGTCACCTGCTTCTGCAAATTCAGTTTCTTCTCTGCCTAAATCTTTAAATTCATATAATTTAGCAATTTTCCCCTTTTCTATCGAGCCATCTGCTTTGCATAATGATACTTGTTGTTGAGATTTTATTGTTCCGTTTATAATTCTGCCTGTAACAATTCTTCCAACATATTCGTTATAATCCAACGTTGTTGCTTGAAATTGCAAAGGTTCGTTATCATCACCTGTTGGTGCTGAAATATTTTCTAAGATACAATCTAACAACGGAGTTATATCTTTTGGTTCATCTTCAACTTCATTAATTGCATAACCATTTAAACTGCTTGCATATATGTACGGAAAATCAATTAAGTCTTCTCTATCTGTTAATTCTGTAAATAAATCAAAAACTTTATCTAGAGTAGAATCAACATCTGCAGCAGGTTTGTCGATTTTATTAATAACGACAATAATTCTTAATCCTAACTCTAAAGCTTTAGATAAAACAAATCTTGTTTGCGGCATAGGTCCTTCTGCTGCATCAACAATCAATAATGCTCCGTCAACCATTCCTAATACACGCTCAACTTCACCCCCAAAATCTGCGTGCCCCGGAGTGTCAACTACATTGATTTTTACACCCTTATAATTAATTGAAATGTTTTTAGAAAGAATTGTAATCCCTCTTTCTTTTTCTAAATCATTACTATCAAGAACTCGTTCTTGTACTTGTTGATTATCTCTAAAAACTCCGCTTTGTTTTAACATACAGTCAACTAATGTTGTTTTTCCGTGGTCAACGTGCGCTATTATTGCTATATTTCTGATATTTTCTTTGTTCATATTTCACCTTACATTATCGTTACGTGCTATTTAATTTAGTTGTTTCGTAATACTTATTACAAATACCCTAGTGTTGATTTTACACTTATTATTGTATCTGCTAAAGATTATTTTTCAAACAATAAAAAAAGTGTGCGCTGTGGTTTAGATGTGCGCACACTTATTAATTAAACTTTGCAATTAATTTTATATAAACAATCAAAACAGGAATATTAAAACTTCCTGTAACTTAATTGTAGAACAATCAAATTATTAGTCAATATTATAATACTTATTATTCATAATCAAAATACTATATATTAAGTAGGATAATATTGTTATTATAATCAATATGGCTGGTAATGATGTATTAAAAAACAAATTTAATACACATAATTAGTTTGATAAAAAAAGGAAGATGATTTGTAAATCATCCTCCTTTTACCATTATTGTCTTAGATTTTTGTTTCTTCAAAATCTTGTAAGGGTTTTACATCATTCCGCCCATACCGCCCATGCCGGCCATTGCTGACATATCAGGGGCAGGTTTTTCTTCAGGAATATCTACAACAGCAGCTTCTGTAGTTAGTAACATAGAAGCTACAGATGCAGCATTTTCCAATGCTGAACGAGTAACCTTAGCAGGGTCAACGATACCTGCTTCAAACATATCAGTGTATCTGTATAACAATGCATCATAGCCATATGCATCTTTGCCGCTTCTTACATTGTCTACAACAACATCTGATTTAGCACCTGCGTTATATGCAATTGCTCTTAAAGGCATATCCAAAGCAGCCATCAAGATTTTATAACCACTCTTTTCATCGTCTGAATCGAATGTTATATCTGCTAATTTTTCTTCTAAGTATTGTTGAACTCTAATAAGCATTACTCCACCACCAGGAACAATACCTTCTTCGTTAGCTGCTCTTGTTGCGTTTAGAGCATCTTCTATTCTTAATTTTCTTTCTTTAAGTTCAACTTCTGTTGCTGCACCAACTTCGATTACTGCAACACCACCTGATAATTTAGCAATTCTTTCCTGCATTTTTTCTCTGTCATATTCGCTGTCTGAAATTGCCATTTGGCTCTTAATTAATGATACTTGTTTTGCAACTGCATCTTTTGTTTCGTTACCTACAACGATTGTTGTTTCGTCTTTTGTAACTGTAACACGTTTTGCTTTACCCATCATATCAGTTGTAATATTTTCCAACTTGATACCAAGTTCTTCCGTAAACATTTGACCGCCTGTAAGAATTGCAATATCTTCTAACATAGCTTTTCTTCTGTCGCCAAATCCTGGAGCTTTAACAGCAACCGCTCTTAAAACTTTTCTCATTGTGTTAACAACTAATGTTGCAAGAGCTTCACCTTCTACATCTTCTGCTATTAACAATAAAGAACGACCGTCACGAGCAACTTGTTCAAGAACAGGAACTAAGTCAGAGATAAGGTTAATCTTTTTGTTAACACAAAGAACATAAGCATCTTCCAAAACAGCTTCCATTCTTTCAGCATCAGTAACAAAATAAGGTGAAATATATCCTTTGTCGAATTGCATACCTTCAACAACTTTTAAGTTTGTGCCGAAAGATTTTGATTCTTCAACTGTTATAACACCATCATGGCCAACTTTGTCCATAGCTTCTGCAATTAAGTTACCAATTTCAGAATTATTACCTGCAGAAATAGTTGCAACTTGTGCAATACCTTCTTTTGTATCTACAGATTTTGAACAAGATTTAATCTTTTCAACAGCTAATTCAACAGCTTTGTCTATACCACGTTTCATTGACATTGGATTTGCACCTGCTGTTAAATTTTTCAAACCTTCTCTTACAATTGCTTGAGCCAAAACAGATGCTGTTGTTGTTCCGTCACCTGCAACATCATTAGTTTTTGATGAAACTTCTTTTAACAATTGTGCACCTGAATTTTCCAATCCGTCTGCTAATTCTATTTCTTTTGCAATAGTAACACCATCATTAACGATTTGAGGTGAACCAAATTTCTTTTGTAAAATAACATTTCTACCTTTTGGTCCTAATGTAACTTTTACGGCATCTGCAACTGCATCGATACCTCTAAGAAGAGCTTTTCTTGCTTCTTCTTCAAAAACTATTTTTTTTGCCATTTTTATTTCTCCTTAATATTAACCTAAAACTGCTAAAGCGTCTTTAATAGACAAGATTTTGTATTCAACACCGTCCATTTTAATATCTGTACCTGCATATTTAGCATAAAGAATAATATCACCAACTTTTACATCCATTGGCTCTCTCTCACCGTTTTCACCAACTTTACCTGCACCAACAGCTACAACTTCACCTTTTTGTGGTTTTTCTTTTGCACTGTCAGGAATAAAAATTCCGCCTGATGTTTGTTCTGTATCTTCAATAATTTTAATAACAATTCTGTCTGCTAAAGGTTTAATACTCATTTTATTTCCTCCTATTTAAATTGTGATATTTCTACATTCTCTAATGTATAACAAAAAAAATGAAATCTTAATTTTCTTAATGAAAAATTAAGATTTCATATAAATATATTTTTTACTGCTTATTTCCCGAGCGCATGTGCTTTTGCAGCAGTTTTATCAATTAAATTATAAAAAATATCAGAAGTATTAACTTCATCCATAAAATCAACTCCTACACGAGTACAACCACCTTTTGTAGCGACACTTGCAATCAAATCCTCAGCGGATTTATCGCTATTTAAAAGCATTTTAGCTGAACCTATGGCTGTTTGAATACTTAACGTCAGAGCTTTTTCATAATCCATACCAAGTTTTTCACCTGCTCTCGCTATTTCGTTTATCACTTTATAATAAAAAGCAGGACCTGAGCCTGAAATTGCTGTTACAATATCTATTTGTGATTCTTCTACCTCAATAGCTTTTCCTATATTTGAAAGCAATTCTACAACAAATTGAACATCATCACTTGTAGCAAACTTTCCGCCTGCCACACCACTCATTCCTTCCAAAACTAGAGCAGGAGTATTTGGCATTACTCTTACTACCCTTTTTTCTCCAATAATTGATTGAATAAAGTTTGTCGTTACACCTGCTGCTATTGACACTACAAGTTTATCTTCAGTAAGATACGGTTTTATTTCGTTTAAAACCCCTTCAACAAAATTAGGAGTTGTTGAAACAAATATTACATCAGAGGTAGAAACAATTTCTGAATTATTTGTGATAACTTTAATTCCTAAATCTGCGCTTTTTTCTTTTGCTTTTTCTTCATCTAATTCAGATGCTTGAAGAAATTCCGCTTTTGTAAAATTCGATGCCAAAACACCGCCAATAATGGCACTTGCCATTTTCCCACAACCAATAAATCCTATTTTTTTGTTCATAATATTTAACCTTTTGTTGACTATTTACATTGTTTTATATAACATATACTAGCACAAGCATAAAATTAATTTGATAATACAACGAATAAGGAAATAGAAAAATGAAACGTACACTAGAAGGAACAAAAGCAAAAAGACAAAAAGTTAGCGGTTTCAGAGCTAGAATGGCTACTCCTGGCGGACAAGAAGTTATCAATAGACGCCGTGCAAAAGGTAGACATAAATTAGCTATTGAAGCTAAAAACAGAGCTTAATTATAAGCTATTTAGATTAGAAAAACGGACAACAATTAGTTGTCCGTTTTTATTTTATTTATTTCGCAAATTAGTAATAAATCTGTTTAATCTTTTAATTGCATTTTTAAGATTATCAATAGAATATGCATAGGATATTCTCAAATAACCTTCACCGCTTTCTCCGAAAGCTGTCCCCGGAACAGCTGCAACGTGTTCTTCTTCTAAAAGTTTTGTTGCAAATTCTTCAGAACTCATACCAAACTCTTTTATACAAGGGAAAACATAAAATGCCCCAAATGGTTCAAAACACTTTAACCCCATTTCTTTAAAAGCATTCATAAGAAATCTTCTGCGTTGATTATACGAATTTCGCATCATTTCAACGTCTTTATCACCATTTTTCAAAGCTTCTATTGCTGCATATTGACTTATCGTTGGAGCACACATGATTGCGTATTGATGGATTTTTGTCATTTGTTTAATAATTTCTTTCGGCCCGCATGCATAACCTAATCTCCAACCTGTCATTGCATAAGATTTTGAAAATCCGTTTATTAATATTGTGCGTTCCTTCATTCCATCTATACTTGCTATAGAAACGTGT
Source organism: uncultured bacterium (assembly GCA_902797985.1). Taxonomy (GTDB): domain Bacteria; phylum Cyanobacteriota; class Vampirovibrionia; order Gastranaerophilales; family Gastranaerophilaceae; genus UBA2883. Next base: position 12,678 of record CADBUZ010000011.1, on the reverse strand, counting down.
TCGCCTTTGTATGTTAGTTCACTGTATATTTCATCTGATAAAACCAGAATATCTTTTTCTATAATTATTTTTGCAATATCTTCTAAATCTTTTTTACCCATAACTGAGCCTGTTGGATTATTCGGATACGGTAAAATAAGGACTTTTGTCTTGTCTGTAATAGCAGATTTTAATTCTTCACAAGTAAGTTTAAAATCATTTTCACCTTTTAGATTTATAAAAACAGGTTTTCCACCTGCAAGAATTGTGCAAGGTTCATATGAAACATATGAAGGTTGAGGAATTATGACTTCGTCACCATTATTTAAAACAGCTCTTAAACATATGTCTATTGCCTCTGAACCTCCAACTGTTACAATCATTTCTTCGTTTGGATTATAATTTAAGTTTTGACGTCGATAGAGATATTTCCCAATTTCTTCTCGTAATTCTTTTAATCCTGAATTAGAGGTATAAAAAGTTTTTCCTTTTTCAAAAGCATATATTCCTTCATCTCTAATATGCCAAGGTGTTTCAAAATCAGGTTCACCTACCCCTAATGAAATAACATCTTTCATTTCTGATACTAAATCGAAAAATTTTCTTATACCTGATGGTTTTATGTTAACTATTTTATCTGAGAGAAAATTCCTCATGGAATAAATACCTCTCTTTCATCAACTTTTTTCTTTTCCATAATAGTTCCGTGATCTTTATATTTTTTAAGAATAAAATGGGTTGCCGTACTTAACACACTATCAAGAGTCGACAATTTATCAGATACGAATCCTGCAATCTCTTTCAATGATTTTTCTTCTAATGTCACGAGCAAATCGTATCCTCCTGATATCAAATATACCGATTTTACTTCAGGATAGTTATAGATTCTTTCTGCAATTCTATCAAATCCTTGTCCTCTTTGAGGTGTAACTCTTACCTCGATTAGTGCATTCACTTTTTCAACAGAGGTTTTTTCCCAGTCAACAAGCGTATGATATCCGCATATTACATTTTCTCTTTCAAGAGCCTCTATTTCATTTGCTATTTCAATTTCTGATACACCTAATCTTGTTGCAAGTTCTTTTATATCGACTCTGCTATTTTTTTCAATAATAGATAAAAGTTCTTCTCTCATAAAAATCTCCCAAATAGTAGCTTTTAGCCAATTATACTATAAATTTCTTATCGGGTAAACTAAAGTTAATATTTATAGACTGTTTAATGGATATAAACTATTATATTTTATGTTAGAATTTGAATGGAAGAGAGTATAAAAAGGATCTGAATATGAATATTATTGAGGTTAAGAACAATTTAATAAAAATTTGTTATGAAGAAGAATTAACCCTTTCCGGTTTAATTCAAATAAAAGACATAAATAAGTCATATATCGCACAAATTTTACATATGGAAGCTTCTCGCATAGGGAAAACTGCTGTAGCCAAAATAATTTTTAACTATGATAACGGTATCCACGCATACGATGGTTCTATCCCTTCCCTAAGAGCAGAATTAAATCCTGTTGACACTACTCACTTTCTAAATATTCTTGATCATACAGATCCACTTGTAATAGGAAAACTTGCAGGACAAAAAGATAATATTGTGGTTAATGTAGATATTCTCAATGATAATCCTATCATTCTTGCCGAAAAGTTTTTCGTTACAAAAATATTACTCAATAACCTTGCCATCCAGCTTCAGGCAAGAAAGAAAAAAATTGTGGTCTTTGATACTGCAGGTGTATTTAAAAATAATAAATTAACCGCAACAAAAGATTTTAAACTGCCTTTAAATAATTCAACAATAAATTATATTTATGAAAAAGGTTTTGTAGATGCGACTGCTGAAAGTAAAGCATTAATACAATCAATATTTGAAGAATTAAGCGAATATTCAAAAACTGTAGAATTTATTCCTTTTGACACATTTAAAGCTGTGGTAGATTCAGAATTTATGCGAACCAAACTTATGCAGCTTGTAATCTTGAAAAATAAAATTAAACAAATAAGAGATTGGAATATTTTTGCTCAAGATAAGGCAGAGTTAGAGTATCTTAAAAACAGATTAGAAAAAGACAGCACTATTATTATTGATATTTCTAATCTTAAAGAATCTCTACAAAAAGAAAGTATTAAATATGTATATTCAATTCTGAAAAATATTAATTCAGAATTTTATGCATTCACACCTTTGACAGGTGAAAATTCTGACAAATTTTTGTTAAAAGAAATCTTAGATACGGAAAATGTTCATTCAACATTAATTTGTGATTATGATTATGCTAATTTGAACGAATTAAAAAAATCTTCAAAAAATATGTTAATGTTTACTCCATTAAAACAACAAAAAGATTTTGGCGGATATAATATATTCCTTCAAAAACTTGCTGAGGATGAATTTATAGCATATGGTAAAATGACAAAATTTGTTCCTATTATAGGGAAATTATCACAAATAAACAGCTCAGATGTATATATTCCAAAAGAAGAAATAGTACTTCCTAAACCTGAACTAAAAGAAGAACCTATTGCGCAAACAGATACACCTGCAGAAGAACCTGTTTCAGCAGAAGAGCCAATTTTAGAAGAAGAAACTGTACAAGTTGAACAAGTTGAATCTCTTGAAGCTGCAAATGTTGTAACCGAATCTGCAGAAACAACTGAGATTGAAAATGCAGAAGAATCTGTTATCGAAGATACTCAAATATCTGTCGATGAAACAATTGAACAACCGGAAGAACCAGAACAAGAAATAAATGTTGTTGAAGAAGAACCTATTGAAGTAGAAACAGTTCAACCGGAAACCATAGAAGAAATATCTCAACCTACAGTAGAAACAATTGAAGCTCCTGAAGTTGAAGTTTCTGAAATGGCAAGTGCCTCTGCTCAAGAAGTCGTTCCTCAAGAAGTAATTGAAAACACTCCTGTCCAACCAATAGTAGACGAGGTTCAAGAAGCTTTAAATGAAGTTCAAGATATAGATGATGACGACGAACTTTCTGACGATGATTTAGATATGATTGAAAATTTATCTAAACCGGATGAAGATATTCCTGTTATTAATCAAACAGAATCAGCTATTCCGCAAGAGGTTCAAGAAGAAGTCCATTTTGAGCAAGTTGTAGAATCAGAGACAGAACCTACACAAGAAGAAGTCATAGAAGAAACTGAACCAATCGTTGATACAGCTGCAGAAGAACCTGTTCAAGAACAAATCGTTGAAGAACAACCTGTTCAAGAGAATGCTCCGCAAAACATTCAAGAAGAAGAAGAAGTTCAAAATGCTACTATTCCTCAACCTTCAGAACCACTGCAAACAAGAGCAAAATCAAGTCCTGTTGTTCCTGAATATTCTGCAGAAATACCGGATGAAGATAAAGTAAACAGTGATGTCCTTCAACAAGGTGATAAAGTAATGCATGATGAATTTGGTGAAGGTGTTGTTGAAAAGTTAATAAACTATGGTGATAAAGTATTATGTTCTATAAACTTTGCTTCTGTAGGACGCAGACTTTTAAATCCTGAAATTTCAGAAATGAGAAAAATATAAAATACTTAATAGCTATACTCACAAGCTTTTGAATATTCGCATTTACATGCTTGACTTGGCTTTAATATAGTTGGTTTTATATTATGAATTTTGTTGCAAATTTCAAGTAGTTTTTTCTCATACTCAGATTTTAACTCATCAGTCAAATTTATAATAACTTCTTTTTTATTTTTTACATCAATATAAACAAAATTTATAGAATTGTAATCTTTATACAAACTTTCACATAAAAGAAGATATATCATAGTTTGCGGATCATATTTCATATCATCTTTTACACCGCCTGTTTTATAATCAAGGATATAATAATCATTGTTTTCCTTAACAATGGCATCCATTCTACCCCCAATCCAATATTTATCAAGCCTCATAGAAACACTTTTTTCTATTCCCATCAATTCAAGATTGAAATATCTACAACCTTTTAAAAAGTTCCAATACTCAACTTCCTTTCCTGATAAAGCCTTTTCAAATTTTTCGATATTTAAGCTCTTTAGAAAATAAGATGCCAGAGCATGAATATTTTTTCCCATAGAGAAATTTATATCCAATGTTGGAGATGGAATTTGTTCGATATATCTTAAAAAGAATTTCACAGGACACTCCAAAAATATTTTTATCATATTTGGAGATATTATATTCAAATCCACAATTTATACCTCAAGATAGGTATAATCTGAACAAATACTTAATTTCTGCTCAATTTCATCAAAAGATATTAATCCTTCAGTAGCTCCAAATTTTGAAACAATTGACGCAGAAACAACAGATCCATACATAAGAGATTTTCCTATATCTAAATTCGTTCTGTCCATAGCAGCACAGAATGTAGAAGCAAAAGCATCACCTGCGCCAAGAGTAGAAACGACATCTGACTTATATGTTGGACAAAAATAATATTTTTTCCCATTATAAGCATACGCACCTTTACTACCATCTGTTATAACAATAACTTGATAATCAGATACTTTTAGAGCTTCAAGCATTGCTTTTATATCAGGATGTACTACATCTTGTGAAAAATGTTCGGTTTTTGTATCAGGACGAACTTCTATCCCTGTGCACATCATAGCTTCTTCTTTATTCATAACAACAATATTAGATGTTGCAAGGATTTTCTTCATATATTCAAAACCTTGTTTTATACTTGTTGTTCCTGCATTAAAGCAAACTATTATATCGTTCTTATGCGCAAAATTAACAAGAGGTTCTAATATTTTATTCGATTCTCCGTTTAAAGGTGCTATATACAACAAATTCGCATCTTTAAGAGCTTCAAAATTAATATCTTCTTCTTTTATTAATGCGTTAGCACCACGGTTTGCAAGAACTGTTCTGTCACCTTGAAAACTTACTAATATTATAGAAAATCCCGTAGACAAAGTTTTGTCTTGAATAATGTTTTCTAATTTTATATTTGTATGACTAAATTCTTCTAAAATACCTTTAGAATATATATCATCACCTATTTTAAAAATAGCAGAAGTATCATAACCAAGATGTGCAAAATTCATTGCTGTATTAACTCCGCCGCCTCCTAAATTGGTTGAAAAATTAGACATGTCTATTTTTGCACCATAAGGATAACTCATAAAATCTGCATTTCGTTGCTTACTGCAAACTGATACTATATTCGCGGAATCACATTCCACAAACACATCCATTGTTGCACTACCTATAGTAAAAACTTTTTTCATAAAACACCTCTCTTATAAATTATTATAACAAAAAAGAACCCAATAAGGGTTCTTTTAACATAAATTGATTACCTGATTAGAATTAACCTAACTCAGAAGTAGCGAAACTAGCTGCAGCAGGATAAGGTACACCTGCTTGTTCTGCCGCATTAAACAATACTTCAGATTGATCTAAAAGTTTTGGATTAGCAATAATTTTTTGAATGTCAGCTTCTATATTATCAGCCTTACTCGCTTTATTTATTCCAAGCAACATTGCTCTGCCGGCAGCTTCTGCACCGGGAGCAGCAACAGCTTCTTTATAATCCTTTGCATTAACATCCTCTTTTTGTTTATTATCTACCTTAGCATCAGTATGCGGAGCTTTTGCTACCGGCTGTGTAAGTTTAATTTCAGGTTTGTTAATTTCGTTCATAATAACCTAACTTTCTAGTTTCTTTTATACTAATCTATTTTATGTACATTCATATAACGCATCGAAAAAATATTTTTTGCTACCCTTGTTTAAAAAACTTTACAATTATTAATTGTAGCAGTTTTTCAAATTTTGTCAAAGTTCTCATAAAACACTCTTTTTAAGCATGCTCTTTTCTTAAAATCTGATATTTGTAGAAAAGTTTACTTGAGAACTTGAAGGTGCTGAATTTCCGGAAAACTTCTGACCTACGCCTACCCCCATGTCCATTCTGTCATCTTTAAAAGGTTTGACGTTTACTTTTACTTCACTTTTTTTACTATTTGTGTTCATGTCATTAGAAAGTACGTTTTGGACAGAAACATGCTTATTAATTTTATACTCAGGAGTTACTGAAACACTTCCTTTATCTTGATTGTTTTGGCAAGGAGTGTTATTTCTGGAATACGAAGTGTTTATTTTAAATTTATTCTTTTCATATTCTGTATAAACTGTTCCTTTGCTCGAATATGTATCAGAAGTAAATGTGCCGGTATTTTTTGTCCCGACAGAAAAATCTTTTATCTTCTTTTTCTTATCAATATTAACTGTTCTTTTATTGTTTGGATTTGTGTTTGAAAAATCTTGAGGAATTTGTTCGTTCGAAGATTTATCATATTTTAATTCTTGATTAGAAAAAGTTTTTCTTTCTAAATTATATTTTTTAGCAGATTGATTTGTTTCAAGATTAATTTCTTCAAATTGATTTGTCAAAGGAAGAATTTCTTCATCATCTTGAGCAAAAGCCGGTACTACAAAAGTAATTGTTAGTAAAATCCCTAATAAAAATCTTTTCATAATACAAATATTATTACATAAAATTGTTTTTTGTAAAAAAATGTAACAAAAACTGAAAAAGTACATTATTTTATTAAAGATTTATTGGGAGGAAGCCGTAATTAGATAATGTAATTAGGGATAATATCATGGCAGACATAAGTAATTTTAATTCGGGTGATTCATCCGCATACAATAACCAATATCCTGTTAGTAACAATGCTAACGTAGGTAAGGTTAACTCACCTTCTACGGGCGGCGAATCTGAGTATTCCCATAGTTGGCGTCGGGCTCCAAGACCTTTTGGATTAAATGTACGTGTCCCTCAAGCTCCGGTCGTTGGGGTTCGTACTCAAAACCTTATTAGAAAAACTATTGTGGATATTGTATCTGCACCTGTTAAAGAGGTTATAGATTACTTTAAAACAAACGAAAAAGTCTTTAATGGTAGTATCTCAGCAGAAATCGAAAGCTTACAAAAACAACAAAAAATAACTGTTGAGCTTTTACAAGATGCCGATGAAATAGTTATGACAGATGTTCCAAGTTTTATGATGGACATGTAACATAGATATATTATAAGAAAGGAGTAATAACAAATTCTGTGAGGTTGAGAATATTCTCAACCTCGCTTTTATATTCATACATATTTTATTTCATATTAAAGAAAATCATGATATTATATTTATTAGTTTGGGGAGTATCAATGCTAAAAGAACGTGTTGAATTTTTAAAAGAAGAACTAAATAAACATAATTACAATTATTATGTTCTGGATAATCCAACTATTAGTGATTATGAGTATGACTTGTTGTTTGCAGAGTTAAAAGAGCTTGAGAACAATAACCCTGAGCTAAAAACTCCTGACAGTCCTACCCAGAGAGTAGGTTCAATATCTACCGGGTTTGAAGAATATAAACACAAATACAGACTATACAGCTTGGATAACTCTTATAATTCAGATGATTTAAGAAAATGGTATGAAAGAGTAACAAAAGAATATGGGCAAAAAGATTTAGAACTTGTTTGTGAATTAAAGATTGATGGTCTTGCTATAGCTTTATCCTATCAAAACGGGTTATTTACAACAGGTGTTACCAGAGGAAACGGAATAATCGGAGAGAATATTACCCAAAATCTTAAAACCGTAAAAGCTATACCGCTAAAACTTTTTGAGGATATAAACATAGATGTTCGCGGTGAGATATATATGCCAATTTCTTCTTTCAACAGATTAAATGAAGAAAGCCTAAAAAATAATGAAAAGATATTTGCAAATCCGAGAAACGCTGCATCAGGTTCGTTAAGACAATTAGATAGTACAATTACAGCAAAACGAGATTTATCAATGTTTACATATACAGTTATCCTTCCTGACGGAAATAACACAATAAAAACCCATTGGGATAGTATTCAGTATATTAAAAAACTCGGATTTAAAACCAATCCTAATATCAGGTTGGTAAAAGATATAGACGGTGCTATACAGTTTTGTAAGGATTGGGAAGACAAACGTTTTGAATTAGATTATGCAACAGATGGAGTTGTTATAAAGGTAAACAGTTTTGCGGCACAAAATGAGTTGGGATATACAGCAAGAGCCCCAAAATGGGCTACCGCATTCAAATTCCCACCGGAGGAAATTTCTACAAAACTGGAAAGTATAGAACTTGGTGTTGGTAAAACAGGGGCAATAACTCCTGTTGCAAATCTTACTCCAGTTTTACTTGCTGGAAGTACTGTTGCAAGAGCAAGCCTGCATAATTTTGATGAAATAGAAAGATTGGATGTTAGAATTGGTGATAATGTTTTTATAAAAAAGGCTGCTGAGATTATTCCAAAGGTTGTTAAAGTTGTTGATGACGAGGAACATTACAGTAGACCTAAATATATTCCGCCAACAGAATGTCCTGTTTGTCATGCACCTTTAATGTATAGAGAAGGAGAAGTTGTTGCATACTGCTCTAATGAAGATTGCCCTGAGGTCGCTAAGGCTAAACTTGAATATTGGGTATCTAAGGAAGCTATGGATATTGATTTTATAGGACCTTCTGTAATAGAACAGCTTTATAACCTTAATATGGTGAAAACTCCCTCTGATTTTTATAAGCTATCTCAACAGGATTTTATGCAATTGGATTTGGTAAAAGAAAAATCAGCATATAATATGTATTCTTCAATTCAAAACAGCAAAACAAGACCACTTGCTAAATTTTTAACAGCATTATCCATCAGACATGTTGGGAAAGAAACGGCGGATATAATAGTAAATGAGCTAGGTTCTTTAGGCAATATTATGCAAGCTTCTATCGAAACCTTGTCTAATATTGAAGGGGTTGGAGAAAAAATTGCACAAAGTATATATGAATATTTTCACTCTGAAAAAAATTTAAACCTAATATCAGAGCTAAAAAATAACGGTGTAACGCCATCAGAAGCCTCAACAAAGCAATCTGATGAGTTTGAGGGGTTAACATTTGTCTTAACAGGAACTTTACAATCCATGACAAGAGATGATGCCGGTGCTAAAATAAAAGAAAGAGGCGGAAAAACTTCTTCTTCTGTTTCTAAAAAAACATCTTATGTCATAGCAGGAGAAAATCCAGGTTCAAAATTTGACAAAGCTACCTCTTTAGGTGTTAAAATATTAAATGAAGATGATTTTTTACAACTAATCGGAATGAAATAAATTTTATAAGGAAATAATATAGTATGAACATAATTCAAATTAATGGTATTAAAGGTATTTTGTTTTTAATAGGTGCCGGTATTTGTTTAGTAGCAGGATTTGTTGTGTTTCCGGGGTTAGTATTAAAACTTGGATGGAATTATTTATCAGCAATGACAGGATTAATACCTTCAATAGGATTAATTCAAGGTGTTTTACTATGGGGAATAGTTATCGTTTCATATTTTACGTTCAAAAAGAAAGGATTCTTCGTAGAGTTTAGATCAGCAAACTGCCTAACAAAAGCAGAAATGGATGAAGTTATGCATAAAATCCGTATGGATCAAAATGCAAGCATAATTTCAAAATCTATAATGAGAGCCAATAGACTGGAACAAGAACTAAAAAAAGAAATAGAAAATAATATTGACAAAAATATAGAAAAAGATAATACAGAAATAAAATAGCTTGACAATAAGTTTTTTTCTTAATATGATATAGTCATTGCCGGTATAGCTCAACGGTAGAGCAACGGTTTTGTAAACCGTAGGTTGTAGGTTCGATTCCTATTACCGGCTTTTTTCACTCCCAGAGGGTGAGGGCTTAATAGGAGAAGCGGATTAGCCCTTGTGGCTCAGGGGTAGAGCACTCCCTTGGTAAGGGAGAGGTCACGAGTTCAAATCTCGTCAAGGGCAAATTTTATTGTCATTCTAAGCATAGCGAAGAATTTGATAATTGAATATGGGTAGATGGCCGAGTGGCTAAAGGCGACAGACTGTAAATCTGTTCCCGCGAGGGTACGGTGGTTCGAATCCACCTCTGCCCACCATTTTGTAAAAGAGAGAATACCTTAATGGTATTCTCTCTTTTATTTCAAATAAGCTGAGCGTGTGGATGAGAACCAACCAAGCGGAGCTTGGTCTGGTTCGAGCGGATTTGCGGACGGACGACACGAAGTTAGTCCGGATAGCGAACAGATGGCGTTGACAGGTACAAAGTACCGAAAACGCTACTCTGTGAGCGTGGAGCAAATCCAAGACAATCCACCTCTGCCCAATTTTTAAAGACTTTCGATTATATCGGAAGTCTTTTTTGTTGTGAAAAAATTGGGCAGGGAGTCTTCTCACCAAGTAAAAATCAAAGATTTTTACGGTTCTCCCCTCCATTGAAAAGATACATAATCTTTTCAACGGAGTCCTTACCTCTGCCCAAGGGGTAAATATATTTAAAGACTTACGATTATGTAGGGAGTCTTTTTGCTGTGAAAAAATTGGGCAGGGAGTCTTCTCACCAAGTAAAAATCAAAGATTTTTACGGTTCTCCCCTCTATTCACTTATTCTCTTTTTTTCTTTTGTTACGTATTTCTTATCTCAAAATGATACTTAATCATTTTGAGTAACGTGAACAGAGTTCTTACCTCTGCCCAAGGGGTAAATATATTTAAAGACTTACGATTATGTAGGGAGTCTTTTTTGCTGTGAAAAAATTGGGCAGGGAGTCTTCTCACCAAGTAAAAATCAAAGATTTTTACGGTTCTCCCCTCTATTCACTTATTCTCTTTTTTTGTTTTGTTACGTATTTTTTATCTCAAAATGATACTTAATCATTTTGAGTAACGTGAACAGAGTTCTTACCTCTGCCCAAGGGGTAAATATATTTAAAGACTTTCGATTATATCGGAAGTCTTTTTTGCTGTGAAAAAATTGGGCAGGGAGTCTTCTCACCAATAAAAATCAAAGATTTTTACGGTTCTCCCCTCTACTATTTCTTCTCAAATCGATAATTTTCATAAATACTTTCTGTTTTACAAATTACCCCTAGCAAAATATTTTTTTACAAGTATTAAAAAAATATGATTGAGAAAATATCGTCAACAAGCAATTGTTACCCAAAACGATTGAAAAATTTCTTTAAAAAAGGAATACAATACACCTCTTACAACAAGTTTGTTCCACAAACTGAGCGAGCTGTTGTTGGTAATATTCCTATCGAAATAATAAACCTTTTTGAACCGAAAGAGAAGAAAGAAAAAATTTTAGCTTTTCAACAAGCGCTCTCCGATACAGCAAAATATGTTAGAGATGTTAATGAAGAAAGAATGATTGACCATAATCAAGATTCAAAATACTGCATTGATGCTATACTAAAAAAACGTGGAATTTCAGCAAAAGATTTTTTAAATAAAAAATTAAAACATGTATTACCGGAAGGATATAACGCTGATTTTGAATATGTGAATTATGGAGGATTTAAAGATGTATACAAACTTGGCTTAAAAGATAACAATAATAACAAAATAATGCACGATAAAGCTTTTCATGTTTATAGATATTTGTCTGAAATAACAGAATTTGGAAAAGAACATGGAAACTGTGCCGAATGCAATCTTTGGATATATTTATCATATCGTGCAGGACATCCGCTTAATAATACACAATTCACTAAACATTATATTTCTGATTTGCATTCCGGATACTCACTTACTGAGTTTGCAGATAAAGATATTACAAAAACAAAAAATACTTTAAATGTAAAAGACAAATTGTTTATAAGATATAAAGACAAAGATCATAATCGAATTATCCATAAAAAAATATATGATATTGGCGGATTTGAAAAAACTCCTTTGTACACTGATGATAAAATGGTTATAAGATACTATAGACAAATTGCAAACAGAACTAGTGAAAAAGAAAAACAGCAAGTATTATCTCAATTAGAAACAAAAATACAAAATCCAAAAACTCCGCATCGTGATAAAATGATAAAAGGTATTGAACTTTTTAAAGAAACCCTGCAACAAGAACAAAAAAGATAAGAAATTTTATTAGAGTTGCTAACTAATATATAATATTTTGTATTATAATTTATCAGAGGTAAATATGCAGACAATTGAAATAAATAAAACTTATCGTCACTATAAAGGAAATATCTATAAAATTATTAATTTCGCTAAACATTCGGAAACAATGGAGGATATGATTGTTTATCAGGCAGTAGAAACCGGCAAGGTATGGGTGCGCCCATACAAAATGTGGAATGAAATAGTTGATGATAAGGGGACGTTAAGATTTACTCTAATTGATTAATTTATATAATATGTTGTATCATATTTTTCACAGTGTAGAATATAAGTATAGCATTAAAGCGGTATCGTCTAGTGGTTAGGACGGCAGATTCTCATTCTGCAAACACGGGTTCAATTCCCGTTACCGCCGCCAAAACAAAAGGAGTCGTTAATGGCTCCTTTTGTTTTGTATAGCGATGTGCGTTGGACTTTTAGAATCCGTACAGGGCGATAGCCCTGTTGATGGGTTCAGCGACCTGTGAGCAGAGTGCGGAGATCTCTTTGTTACGGGCTAGGCTTCGCCGTCGCCCTACCGAAAATCCGCTGCCCCTCGCGTTAAACGGCAACTGTCCAGTTAAAATTAATAATAAATATTATCAACACTAAAAAAATAAATTCCGACCTTATTCGGAGTCGTCCGTAGATGTTGGATTTTACTCAATGAGCTCACTGTTTGAGCGATTTTACTAACATAGAAAACAT
>CADBUZ010000010.1 GCA_902797985.1 uncultured bacterium | reverse complement strand
ATTGGGCGACTATTTAATAGTAGCTTTATCCAGTGATGAATTTAATGCGATAAAAAATAAAAAATCATATTACACGTATGAGCAAAGAAAAACGATTTTGGAAGCTTGCAGATACGTTGATTTAGTAATTCCGGAAAATGATTGGGAACAAAAAGTGAGTGATGTACAAAAATATCAAGCAGATATTTTTGTAATGGGTGATGATTGGGAAGGTAAATTTGACTTTTTGAAAGACTATTGTGAGGTGGTATATCTGCCTCGAACACCCGATGTTTCAAGCACTCAAACGAAAGAATTTTTAAAAAGGAAATAAATATGCCAAAGGTTAGTAGCCAAAGGTTAGTATTATCATACCTGTTTATAATGTTGAAAAATACTTAAGACAATGTTTAGATAGTGTAGTCAATCAAACATTAAAAGATATTGAAATTATCTGTGTAAATGACTGTTCTCCGGATAATTCACTTGCAATTTTGCAAGAATATGCCAACAAAGATAATAGAATAAAAATTATTGATTTAAAAGAAAATGGTGGATTAGGCAACGCAAGAAACGTAGCATTGCCAATGGTAACGTCTAATTATGTAATGTTTTTAGATTCTGATGATTGGTTAGAATTAAATGCGTGTGAATTTGCTTATAAGCAAATTGCTGAAAATAATAATGATTTTTCTATATTTAGTTTATATGAATTTTTTGAAAAAAATAATATAAAAAAACAAAATAATGAGAAAATTAAACCATTTTTGGATATATCTAATAAAAAACAGTTTAATGCCGATGATATAAACTCTTTCTTTCTAGGAAATTGCGAATGCTGGTACAAAATTTATAATACGGAATTTTTAATAAAAAATAAAATTTATTTTACACGGGGTGCTTATGAAGATCAGACATTTAATTGTATGATATATAATCTTGCAAATAGTATTTCTGTACTAAATATACCTTTATATAATTATAGAATTAGAAGCGGATCTATAACTACACAAGTTTCAACTTTTGATGATTATATCAATGCAAAATTAAAAGCATTTGATTATATTATAAAATTACAAGATTCAGTAAGAAAATCAAAATTATTAAAATATTGGATAATCGCTATTATCAATTATACTTGGTTTTATTTTAAAAAGTTTATTCATAAAAATAAAAATTATGAAAATGGCTTTTATAAAAAAATTAGAGAGTTATTTATTTTTTTAAATGATAAATATTCTATAAAAGAATTAAATAAAGAAATCGATTATAAGAATTTTATATTGATTATAGAAAATAAAAATTATTTAATATATAAATTAAAAAAAATTTTTTTTATAAGCTTGCTTTCGATGAGGACTACTGAAAATCATCAGATATTGCATGTATTTGGGATAAGATTTAAATTAAGTTTAAAAAAAATAAAAATTCCTTATTTTATAAAAAATTATTTTTCAATAAAAAACGAGAATAATTATAAGATAGTAACTATTTTAGGATTAAAAGTAAAAATAAGAAGAAAATTTAAAAAAATTGTATTCACGAATTTTAGAGGGAAAGGTTATGGAGATAGTCCCAAATATATTGCCGAAAAAATAATAGAACAAAATTTGCCATTTGATTTGGTTTGGTTATTAGATAAACATTTAGCCCCAAAAGATATACCATCTTCGATTAAAGTAAAGCGTTATTCAAAAAGAAATACAATAAAGTATCTTTCAAATGCAGATATATGGATTAGTAATTGCCGAATGACATCATTAATTCCATTTGGACTCAAAAAAAAAGATGGTCAATTATATATTCAGACTTGGCACGGCTCATTAGGATTTAAAAAAATAGAAAATGATATAAAAAACAATGATTGTTATACAGAATATTTAAAAACAGCAGAAATAGATTCTAAAATGATAGATTATTTACTTTCACCCAGTAAGTTTGACACAGAATGTTTAAAAAAATGCTTTTATTATGATGGAACAATTTTAGAATTTGGATATCCAAGAAATGACCTATTTTTTTATTCAGACGATAAGAAAAATAATATTATAAAAAAAGTAAGAAAATACTATAAAATACCTACAGATACAAAAATAGTTTTATATGTGCCAACATTTAGAGATAGTAAAGAACTGGATGTTTATAAAATAAATTCTAATGATTTAATAAAAAAATTGAGTGATAAATATGGTAGTAAGTGGGTTCTGTTAACTAGATTGCATCCTAATTTAATTGAAAAAAAAGAGGAGTTATCGCAATTATTAAAAGATTCTATTAATGTGACGTATTATCCGGATTTACAGGAGTTGCTTTTAGCTTCTGATATCTTGATAACGGATTATTCAAGTGTTATTTGGGATTTCTGTCTGCAAGATAAACCTGCATTTGTTTTTGCTACGGATATTGAAGCATATACAAAGGAGAGAGATTTCTATATTCCTCTTTTTGAAATGCCTTTTTTAATATCACAAACCCAAGAAGAATTGTTCAAAAATATTATAAATTGTAATACAAATGAATATACAACTAAAATAAAAGAATATATAAAAAGATACAAAGGACATTTTGATGACGGAAATGCTTCCGAAAGAGTAGTTGAAATAATTAAGGAATTTATTAATGCAGATATTAAAAAAGGTAAAGAAAGATAATACAAGAGAAATATACTTTTGTGGAATAAAACTATTTAGTTATAAACGTGAAAAGAAACAAAAATATAATGCATTTGAATATACAAAAAAATACTTGTATGTATTAGATAATTTTAAAAAAGAAGAAACCTCAAAAGTATCTTCAAATTATATTTGGCAACTGTGGTTTCAAGGAGAAGATAAAGCTCCTCAAATAGTCCAACAATGTTTAAAATCCATAAAAAAATATTGTTCTAGTAAAAATATAATTGTTCTAAACGAAAATACTATAGAAAATTATATTGAAATAGCACCGCACATAAAACAAAAATATGAGCAAGGTATAATACCCAAAGCACATTACTCGGATTATATAAGAGTTTGTTTGCTTGCAAAATATGGAGGAATTTGGATTGATGCAACTATTTTATTAACAGCTCCTATTCCTAAAGAAATACAAGAAGCTGAATTTTTTCAGTTTAAATCTGTTACTTGGTATTTGTTTCCCAAAATCATTTCGAAAAAAACTATTTTAGCTGTACAAAAAATGAAAACATATTTGAAGCCGCACCATTCCGGTTCAAGTTGGTTTATGGTTGCGAAATCAAACTGTATTATTATGCAAGTTGTTAAAGAACTCTTAGAAGAATACTGGAGAGTGGAAAATAAGTTGGTAAATTATTTTCTCTTTCACGATTTTTTAGCATTTGCTATCTTAAATAATGAAGATTGCAGAAGAATATATAATGACATGTATTCCTTAAATAATAGAAATCCTCATGTCTTACAAGATTTATTAAAAGACAAATATGACGAAGAATTATTTAATGAAATTAAACAATTTTCATCAATTCATAAATTAACATATAAAATTCCTGAAAAAGATATAAATGAGGATTCTTTTTTTAAATACATATTACATAATTTCTCTAAAACCCTTGCGGGCGTAGAGAGAGAGAGAGAGAGAGAGAGTAATAAGCCTAACGGCTTATAGATTGAAGGTTTGTGGGTATAATAAGAGTGATATAATAGTTAAAATTCCGAAATTGGTTCAGAATGACAGAGTTGTAAATATAGCATAGTTAAGGTAAATTTAGTCTTTATTCATTATCAGTTTTGCGCAACAAAATCTCCCAACCAATGACTAAACTTGGTTTATATATAACTTAAACTCGTCTATTTTTATCTGAAAACAGCTTTGCTTTTTTAATTTTATCCAGTATATTATTTAGGCTACTTTAAGAGTATATCCTAATTCTTTTAAAATTTTTGCAACTGTATTGAGTTGAGGAGTTACTTCACCCTTGAAAATAGCATATAAGTTGCTTCTTGATATTCCTGTTTTTTTAGACATGCCTGAAATTGTGTCTTTTGCTCTTACTGCATATTCTAACGATCTTACAAAAGCATTGCTGTCACCATCTTCAAGAAATTCTTCCAATGCGACAGACAACCATTCTCTTATTGATTCTTCATCTTTTAGGTCATTAATTATATATTCTTCAAATGACGCAGTACCTTTTAACTGTTTATCCATTTATTGATCTCCATTCGTTTAATAATCTTTTTGCTTTTTCTATATCTTTACTTTGAGTTGATTTATCACCACCATTGATAAGTAATATTATAGTGTTGCCATGTTGGTGATAATATATTCTGTAACCGCTGCCAAATTTAAAACGTAACTCCGAAATCTCTGAATCTATCTTTTTATAATCACCGAAATTTCCGTCAATAATTCTTGTTATTCGTTGATTAATTCGTCGTCTAATAGAACTATCTAAAGAATCTAACCATTGTGTTACTGTTACATTATCATCAATTTTCAAATATTGTATTTCATAATTACTCATATTTTTATTGTACTATATTTAGTACAATAAGTCAATTACTTAATCCATTATCAGTTTTGCGTGGTATGAGCTACGGACTAATGGTCCGATTTGATATTTTTTAAATCCAAATTGCTTTTTCTTTTAAAAATTCATATTCTTCAAGTTTATAGTATTTACTTACTTCAAGGTGTTGTTTTGACGGTCTGATATATTGCCCTACAGTAAGGATATCGCAGCCAACTTCTCTCAAATCTTTAAATGTTTCTAAAATCTGTTCGGTTGTTTCTCCTAAACCTATCATCAATCCAGATTTTGTTGGAATATTACTATTATCTTTTATGTATTTCAGCACTGACAATGACAAGTTATAATCTCCCAGTGGGCGAGCTTCTTTATACACAGCTCTTACTGTTTCTATATTATGATTAAACACATCAGGACGAGCTTCTATAATTGTTTTTAAGGCATTTTCATTGTAGTTACCCTTTGTTGAACGAAAAT
Organism: uncultured bacterium; assembly: GCA_902797985.1. Lineage (GTDB taxonomy): Bacteria > Cyanobacteriota > Vampirovibrionia > Gastranaerophilales > Gastranaerophilaceae > UBA2883. Next base: position 118,662 of record CADBUZ010000010.1, on the reverse strand, counting down.
CGGGGGTTAGTATCTCGATTTTTATATTTGGAGATAATTTTTTAGTTTCTTTTATGCATTGTGCAAAATGTTCTGCTCCGCCGTCAGATATATCATCTCTTGTGACAGAAGTAATGACAGCATAATCTAAACCAAGCTCTTGAATGGCTTCTGCTATATGTTTAGGTTCATCCTTGTCTATTTCTTCAGGTTTTGAGGTTGAAATATTACAATATTTACAGTTCCTTGTGCAAATATTACCCATGATTAAAAATGTTGCTGTGTTGTGTTGATAACATTCATTTTTGTTTGGACACCTAGCTCCTTCGCAAACCGTGTTAAGATGTTTGTTCTTCAAAATATGACGAACCTTTTTCGTTTTATCCGTATCTATTATTGGTCGTTTTAAATAATCCGGTAATCTTTGCATTACAACCTCATAATACTTTCCATAATACCTTCTGAATATGTAGGATGCGCAAAGCAAACTTTTTTAAGGTCAGTTACACTTAAATCATTATCAATAGCAATTGCTATTTGTTGAATTAAAGCTGAGCCTTCTGCAGACACTATACTTGCACCTTTAATTTTCCCGTTTTGAGATAATATTTTTATAAAACCTTCTGTGTTATTATCACAATGAGCTTTCCCTAGAGCTGAAACAAGAATCATTGATTTGTCATATTTTTCATCATCTTCTTTTGATTTGCTAACTTCTCCAACCCAAGCTATTTCTGGATTTCCATAAATTACGGAAGGTACAACATTTTTGTTAAAAGGGAGTTCTAAAGCAAGTTCTTTCGCTTGACTTACGGCATAGTGTGCAAGCATAATTTCTGCGGATGCATCACCTATAACTTTTATACCATTTGTGTTTTCAGGCATTACAGTTTCTCTGCCTATTGCAACTAAAATACATTGTGGATTCAAGGCTTCTCCATTTGATAAGAAAACTGTTTTGTTCTCTATTTTTTCTACGAATGTTGAAGTATAGATTTTAATTTTTTTCGTCTTGAAGATTCTCTCTATTCTTTTTGAAACTTCCCAGTCAGCAATAGGACATAATCTGTCAGCAAGTTCTACTATAGTAGTTTCTACTCCGAATGCTGATAGAATTCTTGCCCATTCTATACCAATTGCGCCGGATCCAACAATTAAAATATCTTTTGGTAGTTTTGTTATATTTAAAATATCATCTGATGATAAAATAAATTCGTTATCATATTCTAAACCTTTTATTTCTTTCGGTTTTGAACCTGTAGCAATTATGATTTCTTTGCATTGATATTCAATATCAGCACATTGGATTTCTTTTTTTGATGTGATATTTGCCAAACCCTTAACTACTTTAATCCCTGCATTTTTTAAAGTTAATTCTAAGCCTTTTCTTAGCTTTTCAACAACTGAGGTTTTATATTGAAACACTTTTTCAAAATCAATATTTACCCCTTCTATGTTAATTCCTAATTTTTCGGCACAATTTATTTGAGAATAAATTTCTGCAACGTGTAAAAAAGCTTTAGTGGGGATACAACCACGATTTAAACAGGTTCCGCCTATTTCGTCTTTTTCAAATAATACAACAGTTTTACCTTGTCCTGCATAATATAATGCGGTTGAATATCCTCCCGGACCTCCGCCAATAATCCCAATATCATAAATTTCCATAAATTCCCCTTGATTAGTTATTTATATATATCTTAGAATTAATCTTGCTTCTATTTGACAATTAAAAATGATTTTAATCTTCTACCAGTATCATCAGTTTTAGTACCTGTTGAGGTTACGTGTAATTCGTCTTTGAAATCTACAGAGGTTGAACTTCCTCCATCAAATGCCATAGCTTTTTCAAGTCCGTATGATTTGCATAAATCTTGTGCTTCATATATATCCATAGGATGCTCTGTTGTTATAATGAATATGTGAACGGTTTTTCCTTTCAAACCTATTAATGTTCTTGCACTTTTGTGTAAAACAGATGCTGATTCTCTTACGACTGTTCCGTTTTTATTTTTAACGATGAAAAATTCTTCTTCTAATCTTAAATCCGGTAAAAGCATAGGTCCTGCTTGGGCTGAGGCTATGAGCTTGCCTTTGTATGGTTCGTTATGAGGAACTATATCATAGTGTAGAATACCATTATCAGAAGTTATTCTAAATTCTGTTCTGTTTCCTACTTTATCCCAGTTGTCCATAATTGTTTCGTTGAATACCATATTTTCATTTTCAATAGGACTTTCTAATAATAAACCGTCATTATATATAAAAGAAATTGTTTTTTGATTTTTAGGATCAAAAAATCCTGCGTTTACTGTTAAAGTTGCTTTGAATAATTTGTGAATTTCTGCATTAGTTACAAGTTTTTGGCTTGATACAAATTCTATTTTTTTGCCGTGAGGAATAATTATATGATAAATCCCGTCGGCAAAATCAAATGTGATTTCTCTTGCTGTAACTGATAATGTTGTGAATATCATTAATAAGGCCATTAATAAAAGTTTTTTCATAATTACAAATCCTTTGACTTATAAAATGCTACGATACATCCGAAAAATGCTAATGGTGGAATTAGAGCTGTTAAAAACGGATGTATTACGGATTTTTCTGCCAGTAAATCAAAGAACGGTAAAGTTATGTAATATACAAAAATAGAACCTATTGCAATTGTAAACCCTACCAATCTTTGTTCTCTTGGCTTGCTAAATCCTAACAAACATCCCAGAACTGCTAATAAAATACATATAAACGGATGGAAAAATCTTTGGAAATATTTATTCAACATCAAATTATATGTTTCATCATTATTTACCATTTTTAGTAATTTAATATATTTGTGCAAGTCACCGTTAGTGAGTTCACGTTCTTTTTTTGTTGAACAGTTCATGATTGTTTTTATATCACTTGCCAAATGACCTTCAAGAATATCCATTGTTTTCAGATGTTCGATATTATCAAAAATCCCTTCTGTTGATATGTTGTACTTTGTTATATCATTCAGTTTCCATCTATCAGGTTTAAATTCACCGGTTTTTGCTATATAGATAGTTTTTATGCCGTGCATGTCTGTATATTTTGAGTTAGCGAAATCCAATACAATAACATTTTTCATCTTGGTTTTGTTGTATTTTGAAACGATAACACTCAACGTTGGTTTGCCGGAATCTTCTTTTTGGGTATATATATACTGTGATTCCGGATTTCTATTTTTTATTATATTTAGTCTTGCTGTTGAATATGGAACGAGTTTGTCGATTGTTATAAAACATACAAGAGAAATTAGTATGCTTAAAATAATTACAGGATAAGCAATCCTCCCAAAGGACAATCCAACCGCTCTGAATATTGTAAGTTCAGAATCTTTGCTAAGTTTGTCAAAAGTAAAAAGTGAACCGAGTAGTAACCCGACAGGAAATGCTTTACTTAAGATTAAAGGTAATTGGTATAACAAAACAAATATAGCTGTTTTTATTGTATATTCACCTTCTAATACGCTTTTTATGGTGTTTAAAAGCATTTCAGGTGCAATCCATACAACGGTGAATAACAAAATCGCTACAATTGTTGTTATTAAAACTTGTTTAAATATGTATTTATCGTATATTGTGATTTTCATTTATAATTGAAAATCCTTTCCTAAATAAAATTCTTTTGCAACCGGATCGACAGCAACATCTTCACTTTTACCTTGTATTTTAATTTTTCCGTCAAAGATTACATACGCTCTATCTGTAATAGATAGAGTTGCTTTTGGATTGTGGTCTGTAATCAAGACACCCAGCCCTTTTTCTTCTGAAATTTTTTTGATGTTGTCTTTGATTTCTCCAATAGCAATTGGGTCAATACCTGCAAAAGGTTCATCAAGTAACATAAAGTCTGGACTTGCTGCCAATGCTCTTGCTATTTCTACCCTTCTTCTTTCTCCGCCGGATAAAGCTACTGCAGGTGCTTTTCTTAACTTTAAAACACCAAATTCTGTTAATAATTCTTCTAATTTTTTAGATTTTTCATTAACGGTTAGTTTGTCATTCATTTCTAATACAAGTTTAATATTGTCCTCTACATTAAGATTTCTAAAAATAGAATTTTCTTGAGGAAGATAACCAATACCGGCTCTTGCTCGTTCGTTCATCGGCCAAGTTGTTATGTTTTGTCCGTCTATGTATACATCCCCTCTGTTTGGTTTTACTAATCCTACTACCATATAAAAGGTTGTTGTTTTCCCTGCACCGTTTGGACCGAGCAGACAGACTACTTCACCTTTATCCATAAAGAATGAAATGTCATTTACTACACTTCTATCGCCGTATATTTTTACTAAATTTTTTGTTTCTATTCTCATAAAACTTCCTCTTTTATTCAATTACTATTATAAATTGAAAAGGGTTAATTGCAAAGGGGGGGGTAAATATATTTGGGGTAAATATAATGAGGTAAATATCTGCGGTAAACGTCAGTATTTATTCAGATACTCTTTCATTATTTATTTGATAGTTTAATTTGTATGTTACTAAATCTTTAGAATAGTGTAATTTTTTCATGCTTATTATAGAATATTGCTATGAAGAGAAAATTAATTATATCAAGTTGTTTAATATCAATAGGTTTAGGTATGGGTATTTTTGCCCCTGAACCATCTTTTGCAGGTTTTCAAGAACATTATACATTGGCACAACAGTATTTTTTTAACGCCAGATATTCAAGTGCAATTGATGAATTTAAAAAAGCCTTGATGATTAATTTTTTGGATAATTCTGCTCGTATCGGATTAGTCAATTCATATATCGCAAGAGGCTCCTATATTGCAAATTATGAGCATAATTATCAAGAGGCTGCTAACGATTTCAGAAGTGCAATATTTTATTTAAAGTATTATGTTGATAAAGATGTTGCAATGAATTCGTTTAGTTCAATATCTTCAACCGCTAATAGTTTATATTATTGTGAAAAGCAGTCGAAGGCTGATTTATCTGCGGCAGGACATTTTAAGTTGGCTGATGAATTAAACCAAGCCGGAAATTTCCCTGCTTCTATGTATGAATATGAGCAAATTGTGAATGTGGAAACGTATAGAAAAACGGCATTATTAAGAATTGCTTCTATGATGAGAGCTATTAATAATTTAGTTAAATCTGCTGAATATTATAAATTAGCTGTTGAATACGATCCGAAAGATATTTCTACAAGAATGCGTTATGCAAATATATTGGACAAGATGGGAAATAATGCAGAAGCTTCTAATCAATATAATTATGTTTTGTCACATTGTGAAAATTCGGAAGAAATTTTATATGACTTAGAAAGAATTTATCAGAAGAAACTGGAAAGTTCTCCTAATAATGCTGAGTTGTTGGCGGATATTGGTGCTATTAAGCAGCGTCAAGGTAAATATGAAGAAGCGTACAGTTATTACAAACAATCTCAAGCAAAGCCAGCTCGTGATGAAAAAACTGCTTTGAATACTCAAATAAATATGGGTACTTTGCTTCAAGCACAAGGGAATTACGACAAGGCAATTGAAACGTATAAGCATATTTTAATTATGCATCCTGATAATTATCTCGTTAATTTGTATCTGGCGCAATGTTATGAAGCAAAACCGGATTGTCAGAGATTAGCGCTTCAACAATATAAAAAGTTAAAACAACTTAAACCTGAAGAGGGTGATGAATATGCTGACAAAATTAACGAGTTAACAAAAGCATCTATGACTCCGGAAGATATTTATAATTATGTTAGGAGTTATACTAATCCTGATAAGTATTATGTAAATGAATTATATAATAATGCGTTAAATTTACACGACAAAAAAGATTTTGATACTGCTATAAAATATTATACTCTTGTTCAAAAAGTAGATCCATTGAGAGAAAGTGTATATGAAAATTTAGCAATTTGTTATGCTCAGAAAAAAGATTATGCTAAAGCTCAAGAAATTTTAATCGAAGGACAAAATCTTTTTGGGGCTAACCAAAATATTTCTAAATTATTGAAAGATATAAAAGCAGATTCTGATTCTGAAAAATTGGAAAATGCATACAATTTGTTTAATGCAGGTAATTATTCACAAGCAATAGAGTTGTATTTAACCTTACCGGAAACAAAAGATTCATTGTTAGGTTTGGCAGGTGCATATCAAGGTCTTAAACAGGATGATAAAGCTTTAGAATATTACAAAAAAGCATTTGTTCTGGCTCCTACAGATTCCGATGTTGCGTATAGTATTGGGGCTTTGTATGCAAATGCACAAAATTATCAAGAAGCGAAAAATTATTTTCAAAAATCAGCACAGCTAAATCCGCAAAATACAATGGCAAAAGAGGGTGTTGCTGATATGAATGATGTTTTAAGTCAAAATAATGTCGTAGATGCGTCTAAGCTTATAGAGGATAAAAAATATGACGAGGCATTAGTTCTTTTAAATAAAGCTATATCTACAAATCCAAACAATCCTGACGCATATTATTATAGAGCGTCTGTTTTTGATGCACAAAATAAACATCAGTTAGCTATTGAAAATTATAAAAAATCTTTGGAATATAATCAAAATCAAGACGTTACATATTATTTAATTGCAATTGATTATGAGAATTTAAACAACCCTAAAGAAGCGTTATCTTATTATAAGAAATTTTTAGATGTTTATAAAGCTGATGATGAGTATTCTCAATATGTAAAAGCTCGTATTCCGGAGATAGAGTCAGATTTAAAAATCGGAAAATAAATAGATGGAAGTCAAACAACTAATAAAATCTAAGGTGTCATTAGCCCCTATGGCGGGTATAACTGATTATGTACTGAGGTCATTGGTAAGAAAATATTCTCAAGATTGTTTGTTAACAACAGAGATGATAAGTTCGGAAGCGTTGACTCAAGTAAAAGATGTAGTAATAACAAAAAAAGATAATAATCATACTCCAATATCATATCAATTAAGCGGGCATAAACCTGAAATGATTGCAAATTGTGCAAAATATTTAGAACAATTTGCTGATATGATAGATATAAATATGGGTTGTCCGGTAAAGAAGGTTACAGGCGGGAACGACGGTTGTGCATTGATGAGAAATGACAGATTGGCATATGATATAGTACAGGCTGTAAAAGAAAAAGTTTCAATTCCCGTTAGTGTTAAATTTCGATTAGGATTTACCGCAGAAGAAATGAATTTCGTAGAATTTGGCGGATGGATGCAAGAAGCCGGTGCTGATTTTATAACAATTCATGGTAGAACAAGAAAACAAATGTATTCAGGTCAAGCTGATTGGGCAAAGATTTCAGAATTAAAAAAAGCTGTTGACATTCCGGTGTTTGCTAACGGTGATGTTAAGTCTATAGAGAGTGCAGAAAAATGTCTTGAATTGTCAGGTGCTGATGGTGTTGCGGTAGGAAGGGCTGCAATTGGCGATCCTTCTTTGTTGTATAGAATCGAACATTTTTTTAAGACAGGTGAAAGACTTCCAATACCTACCATGGAAGAAAAAATAATTGATTTAAAGAAACATTTAGATGATGAAATTGCTTTGAGAGGAGAAAAAGTAGGTATTAAATTTGTAAGAAAATTTTATCCTTTTTATATAAATGGCGTTAAAAATGCTGCTAAATACAGAAGTAAATTGGTTTTAATCGACGATTATAAAGAAATAATTTCTGCATTAGATTATATAATTAAAGAAAATTCTTCTGTTGTTGTTCACGTTTAGTATTTTAATAAATGTTTTGAAAAGATTTTAGTGATTGCAACTCAAGTGAGTAATAATTTAGGTTGTATGTGTATCAATTATGATTTGTTACAAATATTGAAAAAAATTTAAGATTATATAAAATAATAAGTGTAAAAAATACATTAAGGGTGGAGATATGAACGGATATAGTTTTGAGCTGATAACAGGTCCAATGGGCTGCGGTAAGACAGAAGAATTGCTTAGAAGGATAAGAAGATGTGTTATTGCAAGAAAGAAAATCAAAGTTTTTTCACCATTAATAGATACGCGTTCCAATGGTGATTATATAGAATCAAGAAATGGCCTTTGGGCTGATGCAATAAAAGTTGAACATTCTATTCAAATTTTACATAAAGTTAAGCCAGAAGATGAAATTGTAGCAATAGATGAGTTGCAATTTTTTGACAGTAATATTGTAAAAGTGATTACAAGTTTGATGAATGATGGAAAAAAGGTTATAGGGACAGGTTTAGAATTGGACTTTAAGTCAGAACCTTTTGGACCAATGCCGCAATTAATGTGTATAGCTACAAAGGTAGATAAGTTGCACGCTGTATGTATGAAATGTGGATGTGAACATGCCACTCGTACACAAAGATTAATCGACGGAAAACCTGCAGATAAAAGTTCTCCTTTGATAATGATAGGAGGGGATGAAACTTATGAGGCAAGATGTGTGAAATGTTATGAGTTACCTGATAAAAATGCAGGTAAGCACGACAAATTAGGTAACCTTCGAATCCTTAATTTTACCCACAAATAAAAATTAAATAATAGATAATTTTCTATGCCTTAGCCTCAAAAATGCTAGGTAATGCAATAAGAGTTACATAGAATACAAATGCAAAAAACACCAAATTTTCCATAGGTACACCCCTTAACTTAATGCTTGTATTTATAGAGTTCCTATATTATACAAATTTCTAACATTAAAAGTCTAAAAATATACAAAAGTAAATAGAGACTTTAATACACTTAATACTTGTACCATGATTGTTTTTTTAAATTATTTAAAATTAAAATAATTAAGAAATATTAAGAAGATGGCTTGAAGTGGTTAATATATTTAAACTTTGCATGATATGAAAAATATGGTTTGTGTGGTATTTTTTAAAAAACAAACAATAAGATGTTTAAAAATTTGAGCAAAAACCCCTTTGAAAATGCTTGCATTCAAAGATTTAGCAAATATTATAGTAAAAGGCACAAAATTTGTGTCTGATATTTAGTCGAAATAAAAAGGAAAATAATGGCAAAAGACGTAATAGAAATAGAAGGTACAATCTTAGAATCAATGCCTAATGCAATGTTCAGAGTTGAATTGGAGAACGGGCATGAAATATTGGCACATATCTCAGGTAAGATAAGAAAGAATTTCATAAGAATATTACCCGGTGACAGAGTAAAAGTTGAAATGACGCCGTATGATTTATCAAAAGGCAGAATTACCTTCAGATTAAAGTAATAAAATAGACAAAATAAGGAATAAAACAATGAAAACAAGATCATCAGTAAAACCAATGTGCGACAAGTGCAAGGTTATCAGAAGAAAAGGCAGAGTAGCAGTTATCTGTGAAAATCCTAAACACAAACAAAGACAAGGCTAGATTTTGCGTAGAGTGACGGCGAGCGAAGCGAGCCTAACTCGAATTAGCACCGAAGTTGCGAACGGCAATTTTGTGTAAGCAAAATATAGTGAGCAGACGAAGGTGTGAAGCAATAATCTAATAAGGCTTAACAAATCGGCGAGGCGACGTCGGACGCACCTGAAACCACGAGGGTAACGGTGGTTGGAGAGGAAGTATTTATCCCTCTTACACAAAAAAATCTAACAACCGGTACGGGGGTAAATGAATTGGGGGCGGTCCCTGATAATAAATAACCACCGTATGCCAAAAAACAAAAGGAGAAAAATAAATGGCAAGATTAGTAGGGGTAGATTTACCTCGTAACAAAAGAATGGAAGTAGCTCTAACATATATTTATGGTATCGGACCTACTCGTAGTAAGAAAATTTTAGAAGCAACAGGCATTTCACCTGACTTAAGAACAGATGATTTGACTGATGAAGATATTAAACTTTTAAGAAACGAACTTTCTAATTATCACATTGAAGGTGACTTGAGAAGAGAAGTTTCTTTACACATCAAACGTCTTCAAGAAATCAACTCTTATAGAGGAATGAGACATAAAAGAAATCTTCCTTGCAGAGGTCAAAGAACAAAAACTAATGCAAGAACTCGTCGTGGTAAGAAAACCGGACCTGTTGCTAAGAAAAAGTAAGACTTTTTCTTGATTAAAGAGAAAATAGAAAAATATAAACAAAAATAGAGGAAATAAAAATGGCAAGACCAAAATCAACAAAGAAAAAAGAAAAGAAGAATGTATTGCAAGGTGTAGTACATATCCAATCTACTTTTAATAACACAATTGTAACGTCAACTGATACTCAAGGTAATGCTATCGCTTGGGCAACAGCAGGTGCAACTGGTTTTAAAGGTGCAAGAAAGGGTACTCCATTTGCAGCACAATCAGCAGCAGAATTAGTTGCTAAAAAATCAATAGATCAAGGTATGAAAAAGGTAGAAGTTTACATTAAAGGACCTGGTTCAGGTCGTGAAACAGCTATCAGAGCAATCCAAGCAGCAGGTTTGGAAATTACTTTGATTAAGGACGTTACACCTATTCCACACAATGGTTGTCGTCCACCTAAAAAACGTAGAGTATAGTTGAATTTTGCGTAGAGTGACGGCGAACGAAGTGAGCCTAACTCGAAGTAGCACCGAAGTTACGAACGGCAATTTTGCCAAAGCAAAATGTAGTGAGGATACGAAGGTGTGAAGCAATAATTCAAAACAAAAAAGTCGGGGCTTGTTCACCGCCAAAAGAACAAACCGTAGAAGCCCGACAAGAAAAGGAGAAAACATGGCAAGATACACAGGACCTACGAATAAATTATTCCGTAATTACGGTGTAAAAGATTTATCAAACAGAAAGTTGACTTCTTCTATGAGACAGACTGCTTCAGGTCAGCACGGTGCTGTTAGAAAGAAACTTTCTGAATATGCAATTCACTTAAACGAAAAACAAAAAATCAGAATGACTTATTTAGTAAGTGAAAAACAATTTGCTAAGTATTATAACGAAGCTGCAAGAAGAAAAGGTGTAACAGGTACTATCTTGTTACAAATTCTTGAATCAAGACTTGATAACGTTCTATTCAGAGCAGGTTTTGGGGTTACTCGTAAACAATCAAGACAAATTGTTAATCACGGACACGTTTTAGTTAACGGTAAAAAGGTAGATATTCCTTCTTATTTAGTTAAACCTGAAGATGTAGTTACCGTAAAAGCTAAAAGTTCAGATTTCTTAAAAACTGTAATGTCAGCAATTGACTTATCTTGTGCTCCTGCATGGATTACAGTTGATAAGGATGCATTAAAAATTACTTTTGACAGAGTTCCTTCAAGAGAAGAATTAGATCCAGACTTTAAGGAACAATTAGTAATTGAGTATTACTCTAAATAATAAAATCTGATAGGAGAAAATTATAATGGAATTAGAAATAAAAACTGTCAATACTGCCACAAGTTCTGATGGCTCACAATATGGTAAATTTGTAATCAGCCCATTAGAAAGAGGGTTTGGTATTACAATTGGTAACTCTTTGAGAAGAGTTTTATTATCAAGTCTTGAAGGTACTGCAGTTACTTCTGCAAGAATAGAAGGTATAACTCACGAATATACAGCTATTCCTGGTGTGTTAGAAGATGTAGTTGATGTATTGTTAAACTTCAAAGGTTTAGCAATAAAAACTGAATCAAAAGAACCACAAACTTTAAGAATTGATATAGACAAACCAGGTCCGGTATTGGCTAGTGACATACAGCTTCCGGCAGGTGTTAAAATTGTTAACCCTGATTGGTTAATTTGTACAATAGCTGATGGTGGTAGTTTCCATGCAGAAATTACTGTAGAAACAGGCAAAGGTTACGTTCCTAACGATGTTCCTCGTAACAAAGAAGGAGTAGCTATTGATATGTTGCCTATCGATGCAACATTTATGCCTATTAAACGTGTAAAATATGATGTTGAACCTGCTCGTGTAGGTGATTCAATTGATTTTGATAAATTGACTCTTGAAATTTGGTCAAATGGTACTGTTGATGTTACATCAGCTTTATCACAAGCAGCTAACTTATTAATTGAACATTTCGTTCAAATAGCTTCAATTTCAGGTCAAGCTCCTATTCTTACTACTTCATATGAAAAAGAACTTTCTTCTTCAATGATTATTGATGATGAACCTATTTCAGATGTAGTAGAAGATGAACCTTCAATAACTATTGAAGAACTTGAACTTTCTGTAAGAGCATATAACTGCTTAAAGAGAGCAAGTATTAATTCAATGGCTGAATTATTAAAGAAATCTGAACATGATTTATTAATCATTAAGAACTTTGGTAAAAAATCAGCAGATGAAGTTATTGAAAAATTACACGAACACGGCTTAGATCTTCAACCAAATCCTGAAATGGATGAAGATGGAGTTCTAATCGGAGAGTAAGAAATACGAATAGTAAATTATAAGGAAATAAAAAAATGAGACACCAAACAAAAAAACATACACTTAGCAAGGCGCAAGATCAAAGAAAAGCTTTATTGCGTTCATTAGCTACCGAATTGTTTACCTATGGTGAAATCAAAACTACAATGGCAAGAGCAAAAGCTTTAAGACCATATGCAGAAGGAATTATCACTTTAGCTAAAAAAGGTGACTTGAACTCAAGAAGACAAGCTGCTAAGTTCATTTTTGATAAGGAAACAGGTAAATTTATGGATCCAGAAACTGCTCAAGTTTATGAAAAGGCAGAAGAAGGAAAGAAACTTGTTTCTCAAACAGTATTGAGAAAGTTATTCTCAACAATTAGTAAAGAATATTCTGAACGTAACGGTGGTTACACAAGAATCTTCAGATTACCTCCTAGAAGAGGTGATGCTACTGAAATGGCACTCATTCAATTGGTATAGTTGAATGAGGTATGCTTTTTCTGTTCAGTATTTAGGAAAAAATTACGCAGGAAGTCAGATTCAGTTTGAAAACGGCAAAGAGCGTGAATTCCCTACAATACAGGGAGAAATAGAAAAGGCAGTTTGTACAATGATATACGGTGGCAAAGGTCACTTAAATAAAAATCGTAAAATAAAAACAGTCTTTTCCGGTAGAACGGACAGAGGTGTGAATGCATTAGGGCAAGTTGTTCATTTTGATTATGATAAAGATATTGTTGCTTCAGATTTTATCTATCACGTGAACGAAATCTTACCAAGTGATATTTCCATCTCGGATTTGAGACAGGTTTCTGATGATTTTCATGCTCAAAAATCAGCAAAAAGGCGTTGGTATCGATTTGAGTTTATCAATCGCAGATATAAGCAAGCGTTTGACGGTGATTTAATGAGAGTGAAATTCGGGGTAAATATTGAGAGGATGCAAAAATCCTTGAACTATTTACTAGGGGAACATGATTTTTCAAGTTTTAAGTCCTCCGGAACGCTAAACCCAAGCAAAGTCTGTATTTTATATCGTGCCGAAGTCAAAAAAGACGGAGACAAAGTTGTTCTTGATATTGAGGGTAACAGGTTCTTATACAATATGGTAAGAACAATTGTCGGAACTCTTTTGAGAATTGAGGGGCACAACCTCGAGCCTGAACATATGCGTGAAGTGCTTGAGGCAAAAGATCGCCGTAAGGCTGGTCAAACAGTTGAACCGTATGGTTTGACACTTATGGAAGTAACATATTAACTATTGGAGAAAATTAAAAATGATGAATAAAACATATTCAGCAAAACCTCTAGAAGTAGAAAGAAAATGGTATCTAATCGATGCTGAAGGAGAAATCCTTGGTAGATTGGCTACTCGTATTGCAAATATTTTAAGAGGTAAAAACAAACCTGAATACACTCCTAACGTTGATACAGGCGATTTCGTTATTGTTATCAATGCTGAAAAAGTTGCTGTTTCAGGTAATAAGGAAACAGATAAAATATACTATCACCACACAGGGTTCCCTGGTGGTTTAAAATCTGCTTCTGTTAAAGAAGTTAGAGAAAAAGATGCTACTAAATTGATTGAAAAAGCAGTTAAAGGTATGCTTCAACATAACACATTAGGCGCTCAACAATTTAAGGCTAAATAATGGCAAATAATGAAATTATTGCGACAGGTCGCAGAAAAAATTCTATCGCTGTTGTTAAGCTCGTTAAGGGTAAAGGTAGAATCTTTGTAAACGGTAAAACTTTAGCTGCATATATCGGAAACAGACCGGCAGTTGAAATGATGATATATAGACCACTTGTATTAACAGAAAACCAAGACAAATATGATGTTAAAGTTAAAGCTGTTGGTGGTGGTGTTGTAGGTCAATCAGGTGCTATCAGACATGGTATTGCAAGAGCTTTATTAAAAGCAAATGAAGAATATAAAGCTGTTCTTCGTTCAGAAGGTTTATTAACTCGTGACGCACGTGTTAAAGAACGTAAAAAATACGGTAGAAAAAGAGCTCGTAAGAGATTCCAATTCTCAAAACGTTAGGGGTAAATGTAGAGGTAAATTGTTTTTATCTCTTCTATTATCCGAATATATATTTGCAAAAGTCCGAGATTTGTTCTCGGACTTTTTTAATCTTTTATGTGGTTTAATAATTTTTCAGGATCATATTTATCAGGTGATGTATAACATAAACTTGTTAGTATAAACATATTTTTAAAGAATCTTAGAGTAAGTTTTATAATTTTCCATAAAATAATAATTTTTTCATTTTTTCTCCAATATTTCATAAAATAAGTAGTATATTTTGTATTATATGAGCAATAGTTCTATAAAATAATATTATTGGGGATAAATTTTAGAATTTTATAAATTTTTATGTTTTACAATTTGATTTATATAAAAAAATTTAATATAATAAAGGAGTTCTATTTATTTAGGAGGGAGACTATGAAGAAAAGATTTTCTTTGTCAGGATTAATGCTTTCATTATTTGCATTAATTATGGCATCAATGCCTGCCTTCGCAAGTGAAGCGGACTTAGTTGTTCCGAACATAAAATCAATTTCTTTAGATAGCTATAATCTCTTAATTATTGGGATTATAGTTTCTGTTATTGGGGTTGTGTTTGGATTTATCGAGTTTTTGAGAGTAAAAAAACTAGAAGTTCATGAAGCTATGGCGAATGTAGGGAACACAATTTTTGAAACTTGTAAAACTTATCTTGTTCAACAGGGTAAATTTTTATTAGTTTTAGAATGTTTAATCGGTTTATGTATTGCATTCTATTTTGGTTATTTAGAAAAAATGTCATTGACTAACGTATTGATTATTCTTGGTTGGTCAGTAATTGGTATTTTGGGTTCTTATTCTGTAGCGTGGTTCGGTATCAGAATGAACACATTAGCTAATTCAAGAACATCTTTTACTGCTTTAAAAGGTAATCCTTTAAACATATTAAATATACCTTTAAAGGCAGGCATGAGTATTGGAGTTTTGCTGGTATCAGTAGAACTTATTTTGATGTTAACAATTTTGTTATTTGTACCTGGAGAAATAGCAGGTGCGTGCTTTATCGGATTTGCGATAGGTGAATCATTGGGTGCGTCTGCACTTCGTGTTGCCGGTGGTATTTTTACCAAAATTGCAGATATTGGTTCTGATTTAATGAAGATTCAATTTGGTATAAAAGAAGACGATCCTCGCAACCCTGGTGTAATAGCAGATTGTACAGGTGACAATGCAGGTGATTCTATCGGGCCTACTGCTGACGGATTTGAAACTTATGGTGTAACAGGTGTTGCTCTTGTAAGTTTTATTCTTCTTGCAGTAGCAGGTGCGGAACATCAAGTACAAATGTTGACTTGGATTTTCGTAATGAGATTTTTAATGATAGTAACATCAGTAATTTCATATTGGATTAATGGTGCAGTTACAAAAGCTTATGCTAAATTTACGCCAAAGTTCGATTTTGAGGCACCATTAACTAATCTTGTATGGATTACATCAATTTTATCAATCGCTATGACATTTGGTGTAAGTTATTATTTATTATCAGATTTAGGAAATAATTTATGGTTAGTATTATCAGTAATTATTTCGTGCGGTACATTAGGTGCAGCATTGATTCCTGAAGCAACAAAATTATTTACATCACCAAAGGCAAAACATACAAAAGAGGTTGTTACAGCATCTCGTGAAGGCGGATCATCATTAACAATTCTTTCAGGTATTGTATCAGGAAACTTTTCCGGTTTCTGGATTGGCGCAATTGTAGTATTGTTAATGGGGTTAGCATATTTTGCAAGTACTTTTATTCCTGCAGATGTTATGATTTATCCTTCAGTATTTGCATTTGGTCTTGTAGCATTTGGTTTCTTGGGTATGGGCCCTGTAACAATCGCCGTCGACTCTTATGGCCCTGTTACAGATAATGCTCAATCTGTATATGAATTATCATTAATTGAAGAAATTCCGGATGTTGCAAAACAAATAGAGGAAAAATATTCTTTTGCTCCTGATTTTGAAAATGCAAAAAAATATTTAGAAGAAAATGATGGTGCAGGTAATACATTCAAGGCAACTTCAAAACCTGTTTTGATAGGAACAGCAGTTGTAGGTGCAACGACAATGATATTCTCATTGATATTGGTTATTCAAAATGTATTAGGAATCAAACCTGAACTTATTTTGAACTTGTTGAACCCATACACATTGTTAGGTTTCATAGCAGGCGGTGCGGTTATTTATTGGTTTTCAGGTGCTTCTATGCAGGCTGTTACAACAGGTGCATATAGAGCAGTTGAGTATATCAAGCATCATATCAAATTAGGAGATGGTGATGATAAATCTGCAAACCTTTCTAATTCAAAAGAGGTTGTTAAGATATGTACTCAATATGCACAAAAAGGTATGGTAAATATCTTTGTAGCGTTGTTTACATTCGCATTAGCATTGGCATGCTTATCAGCACCTGACGGAGATAGTGCAATTCCTGTGTCATTCTTCGTTAGTTATTTGATAGCAATTGCTGTATTTGGTTTGTTTCAAGCTGTATTTATGGCAAATGCCGGTGGATGTTGGGACAATGCTAAGAAAATTGTAGAAGTTGATATGGCTGAAAAGGGTACACCGTTGCATGAAGCAACTGTTGTTGGTGATACAGTAGGTGATCCATTTAAGGATACATCATCAGTAGCAATGAATCCTATTATCAAGTTCACAACTTTATTTGGCTTGTTGGCAATGGAAATTGCTATAGCACCGGCGTTCAGAGAACATGCAAAAATCGCAGGATTTGTATTCTTGTTGATTGCTCTTGTGTTCGTAGTTCGTTCGTTCTATGCAATGAGAATACCGCAAGACGAGGAGTAAATATAAAAATACTTCAAAAAAGGAGTTCCTTTAAAGGGACTCCTTTTTGTATAAATAATAAAAAAATAAAGAAAAATAACTTGACCGAGAATTATGTTTAAGTTAAGATTGTTCTTGCGGAAACGTTGAAAATTGAATATAAAGTGTCGGGATGTGGCACTCTGCCGAAAAAACGATTAAGTATCGTTTTTGAGAGGATTGGTAGCGCAGCTGCCAAACTGCTTCCCGAATGAAAATTGAATATAATAGTGTCGGGATGTGGCGCAGTTTGGTAGCGCACTTCGCTTGGGACGAAGGGGTCGCACGTTCGAATCGTGTCATCCCGACCATTTATAAAAAGAGCCTTTTTCAAGGCTCTTTTTTAGTGTGATGTGGCGCAGTTTGACTCTGCCGACGAGGAAGATTAAGTATCTTCCGAGGAGAGGAAGCACTTCGCTTGGGACGATTCTCACGTGCTTCGCACGTTCTCCGGAATTATTCGGCTGGTCGCAGAAGCGTGGTTCTGCTCCACGTGACGAGTTTCGTGACTTTGTCACTCACTCTACCGAAAATTCCGTTCGTGTCATCCCGACCATTTATAAAAAGAGCCTTTTTCAAGGCTCTTTTTTTGTGGATGTGGCGCAGTTTGACTCTGCCGACGAGGAAGATTAATTATCTTCCGAGGAGAGGAAGCACTTCGCTTGGGACGATTTTCACGTGCTTCGCACGTTCTCCGGAATTATTTGGCTGGTCGCAGAAGCGTGGTTCTGCTCCACGTGACGAGTTTCGTGACTTTGTCACTCACTCTACCGAAATTTCCGTTCGTGTCATCCCGACCATTTATAAAAAAAGCCTTGAAAAAGGCTCTTTTTTATTTTACAACTTCTAATACATTATAATCTTCAAGATATGGTAAATGTTCTTCTGTAATCAGTTCACCCGGGAGTAGTATTGCAATCCCCGGAGGACATTCCGCTATTACTTCTGCAGAAATTCTTCCTATCGCATTTTCTTTTTTTACTTCTTCTTTTTCAGAGTAGAATGCTTCTCTCAAATTCATTTTTATTTGAGGAATAAGCATTGGCATATGTTTTTTCTTTTCTTTTACGAATTTTGTATGGTCTTTGTTATCGATTTCTCGTAAGCAATTAGCGAGATATTCAAAATCTTTTCTTGAGTTACCGATATTTGATAGCATAAGAATCCCTCTATCGGAGGCTGCTTCTACTTCTATGTTGTAGTCTTCTTCTAAAATAGTTTCCAGTTGTATACCTGACAAATTATCAGCTTTAATGAAGATTTTGGTAGGATCATTTGGGGTTTGTTTGAGTTGTTGTATATGATTAAGTTTATTTATTTCTGAACTCAAATATTTTGCGTTATCAATAGCCATTTGAATATTGTGTAAACCTTCTTCTGTTTCGAGTTGAGCTCTTGCTGCATCCAAGCCTGCAAGAAGAATAATAGAAGGGCTTGTTGTCTGGAGTAATCTTAGAGAATGGACAAGTGCTTCGACATCAAATTTAGTATCTTTAGATATATGCATAACAGATGTTTGAGACATACTTCCACCTGTTTTATGAAATGATTGTACAACAATATCTGCACCAAGGTCTAAAGAAGGGGTAGGCAGTTCATTATTAAATTTCCATAAAGTTCCATGAGCTTCATCCACAACCAGCGGAACATTATGAGCTTTGCATATTCTTGAAATTTCTTTTATATCAGATACAACACCTTCGTATGTTGGATTTGTTAACCAAACCATTTCGACATCGTTATGTGTGTTAAGCAGGTTTTCAATATCTGCCGGGTTTATTTTTCCCCATAGTGACCAATCTTCCAGCTTATTAGGTATAACCCAAAGTGGTTCAGCACCTGATACAATCATTCCTGTTAATACTGATCTGTGACAATTGCGATTAACAATTATTTTTTTACCTTGTAGACTAAGAGCCATAGCTATTGCTATATTTCCGACGGTTGAACCGTTGAGGAGAAATAATGATTTTTGCGCTCCAAAAAGTTCTGCACACAGTTCTTCGGCTTCTTTTATCGGACCTGTTGGCGGGTTTAATGTACCTATCCCATCAAATTCATCTGTCATATCACAGCGAAAGAATTTATCACCCATAAAATTTTTAAATGGTTCGTAAACTCCGCCGCCTCTTGTGTGTCCGGGGATATGAAAATGATAAGAACCCTTGTTATATGCGTTTATTAGTGCTTCTACTATAGGTGCTTTTATTGTTTTCTCGCTAGTCATAAGTATTATTATATCAGAAAGAAAATAAAATCTGTAATGGTAATACAAGCGTTCGTTTAGTGTTTGCATGAAAGTGGTTTAGTCACTATTATCTTATATTTGTAGTATAATTATTGAAGTAATGAAAGAGGGTTATTATATGAAAGAAAGCTATTTTCCGCAAGAATTAGAGCCAAGATGGCAAAAGTATTACGAAGAAAATCAAACATTTAAAACATATAATGATAGTGATAAACCAAAGTATTATGCATTATCAATGTTTCCATATCCGTCAGGAAAGCTTCATATGGGGCACGTTAGGAACTATACAATTACAGATGTAATTGCACGTTTTAAGAAAATGAACGGATTTAATGTTTTGCATCCGATAGGATGGGATAGTTTTGGACTTCCTGCGGAAAATGCAGCAATGCAGCATGGCGCTGATCCGGCTCAATGGACAGATGAAAATATAGCATATATGACCGGACAATTAAAAAGATTAGGGCTTTCATATGATTGGGATAGAGAAGTAACCACTTGCAAAGAAGATTATTATAAATGGACACAATGGTTATTTTTACAACTTTATAAAAAAGGGTTAGCTTATAAAAAAGAAGCGGCTGTTAACTGGTGTGATAAATGTGGAACTGTTTTAGCAAATGAGCAAGTTATTGATGGAAAATGCTGGAGATGTGACAGTACTGTTGAGAAAAAATATTTGTCACAGTGGTTTTTCAAAATAACAGATTATGCAGAAACTTTGTTGAAAGATTTAGATTTGCTAAAAGGTTGGGGCGATAATGTTAAAACTATGCAAGCCAATTGGATAGGCAAATCCGAAGGTGCAATTTTTAGATTTAAGGTTAAAGAAATAGAAGGAATGGAAGTTCCTGTTTATACAACAAGACCTGATACGGTTCACGGCATTACTTATCTTGTTGTTGCACCTGAATATAAAGATATTGAAAAATTAACAACTGAAGAAAACAAGTCAGCAGTTGAAGAATACAGAGCAAATGCAAGAAAAATGTCAGAAATAGAAAGACTCTCTACTGACAGACCAAAAACAGGTGTTCCATTAGGAACACATTGTATAAATCCGTTTACAGGGGAAGAATTTCCATTGTGGACAGCAGATTATGCTCTTGTTGAATATGGTACAGGAGCTGTTATGGCTGTTCCTACTCACGATACAAGAGATTATGCATTTGCAAAAAAATATAATTTACCAATGAAGGTGGTTATTCAAAATCCGGAAAAGCCTTCTGATTGTTCAGAAGAAGCTTATACAGAAGAAGGGATTTTGATTAATTCAAACGAATTTGACGGAATGAAGAATACAGAAGCTAAAAAAGCCATTACTCAAAAAGCTGTTGATAATGGTTTTGGTGAATTTAAAACGCAATATAGACTCCGTGATTGGTTGATTTCACGACAAAGATACTGGGGTGCTCCTATCCCTGTGGTGTATTGTGATAAATGCGGTATTCAACCTGTTCCGGAAGATCAACTTCCTGTAAGATTACCTAAAGATGTTGATTTCTCTGTGGTAGGTAAATCACCTATTACAACATCTCCTACATTTAAAGATACTGTTTGTCCTGTATGCGGCGGGCATGCTGTAAGAGAAATGGATACTATGGATACATTTGTTTGCTCAAGTTGGTATTATTTAAGATACGCCGATGCAAATAATAGTGGAAAATGTTTTGATAAAGATATCGTTAATAAGTGGTTACCGGTTGATCAATATGTTGGTGGTATAGAGCACGCAATTTTACACTTGCTTTATTCAAGATTCTTTACTAAAGCATTAAGAGATTGTGGATTATTAGATATTGATGAACCGTTTAAAAATCTTTTAACACAAGGTATGGTTTTAAAAGACGGTGCAAAAATGTCTAAATCTAAAGGAAATACCGTTGATCCTGATGAAATATTTGAGAATTTTGGTGCGGATACGGCAAGATTATTTATTCTGTCTGATAGTCCTCCTGCTCGTGATTTTGATTGGTCTGATGCAGGTGTGGAAGGATGTTATAAATTCTTGAACCGTGTATGGAGACTGTTCTCAGGTAATTTTGATAAAATTAGTCTTGATTATAAATTGCCTGTGGCATTAACAAAAGAAAATGATGATTTAGTTAGAGTTGTTCATATGGCGATAAAGGCTATTACGAATGATATTTCTAATGATTTTCAATTTAATACAGTTATTTCTCGTTATAGAGAATTAACCAATGCAATATATGATTATATTGGTAAAAAGAAAGATTTTTCAGATGAGGATAAAAATGTATTTAGCTTTGCAGTTATTTCTCTCATTAAGTTAATGTCACCTGTTACAGTATTTATGGCTGATGAAATATGGCATGAGCTTGGTGCAACCACATCTATTCATGACGAGAAATGGTGCGAATGGGATGAAAATCTCGCAAAGGCAAGTTCTATTACATTGGTTGTACAAGTCAACGGAAAAGTAAAAGATAAAATTGAAGTTGACGAAGGGTTAAACCAAGATGAATTGAAAGAGATAGCCCTGAATAGTCAAAAGGTTAAAGAACTTACGGAAGGGAAAACTATTGTTAAAACAATTGTTGTTCCGAAGAAATTAGTAAATATTGTTGTAAAGTAAGAACTGAAAAGGTGAAATTATGACAAAAGGTTTATTTATTACTTTTGAGGGTGTTGACGGTTGTGGAAAAACTACCCAGATAGAGTTATTAAAGAACTATTTTGAAAAGTTGGGTAAATCAGTTTTATTAACAAGAGAACCCGGTGCAAAAGGATTAGGTACAAAACTTCGAGAAATTCTTTTGAATTATGATGGAGAGGTTTCTCCTAATTGTGAAAGTTTTTTGTTTCTTGCTGATAGAGCTCAACACATTGATACAATTGTGAAACCTGCCGTTGAACGAGGTGAAATTGTTCTTTGCGATAGGCATACTGATTCAACAGTTGCATATCAAGGTTATGGCAGAGGCATTGATTTAGAACAAATAAATCTTTTAAATAATATTGCAACAAGTGGTATGAAGCCTGATTTAACTTTTATTTTTGATATTGATGTCGAAACATCAATGTCACGTGTGGGTAAAAATAAGGATCGTATGGAATCTGCAGGAATTGAGTTTTTTAAAAAAGTTAGAGAAGGTTATTTAGCTATTGCTAATCAAGAACCGGATAGAGTTAAACTTTTTGACGGTATAAGAACGATAGAGGATATTCATTCTGATGTTGTTAAGGCAGTTGAGTCAAAGTTTATATTGGTAAAGTAAAAGTTATTTCAGTTCCCTTTTGCGGTTGACTGGAGATAGAGATATCTCCATTATGAGCGTTTATGATAGATTTACAGATGTTCAACCCAAGTCCAAAACCTACCTTTTTGTGGTTTTTGGAAAGAGTCATATATTCATCAAATACACAATTGTATTTTTCAAGGTCAATCCCTAATCCGTAATCTTTTATTTTAAAGATATATTTATCATTATCTTTTGCGAGAGTAATATCTATGTAACTGTTTTTATTAGAATATTCAATGGCATTTGATAAAAGGTTGTTTATTACTCGTTTTATTTCAATGTAATCTATATTTATTAAGTAATTGTCAGGTTCTGAAAATAGTCTGATTTGTAAGTTTTTTTCTGTTGTCAGATAGTTTAGTTCATTTATGCAGGATATAACAATTTCTTTTAAAGAACAAATTTCTTTATTTAGAATTAAATCGGTGTTTTTTTGTTTGTAGTGAGCTAAAATTCTGTCTGTTATTAACTTCATATATTTTGCTGAATTTAAAAGTTCGGATAACATTTCTTTTTGAATAGGTTTATCTTTTGTAGGATTATCTTTTAGCAAATAGTTTAGAGCTGTTATTTCAGCATTGATAGGACTTTTTAAATCATGCGTTAGTGTTGCAACAAAATTTTCTTTTTCTTTTTCTAAAGAAATTTTGTTCTCTTCAGTTTTTAAAAGATTATATATTTGTGATTTTACAATATTAGGGTGAAAAGGTTTTTCAATGTACGAATATGCACCCATGTTGTATCCGTTGAGTATGTTTTCTGTTCCGGATACAGCACTAATAAAAATTATTGGGGTTGAGTTGTTTAGCGAAGATTGTTTTATAATTTCTGCTAATTCAAATCCTGATATTTCAGGCATTAAAATATCCAGTAAAATTAAGTTAAATTTAAATTCTTTTATATATTTTAAACTTTCAGTCGGGTTCGAACATGAAATAATTTTAATTTCTAAATCATAAAGAGTATCTTCTAATAATTTTATATTTAATTCATTATCATCTACAATTAGTATGGAGGATTGTTTTAGCGGTTTGTATATATAATTAAGATTATTGTCTTTTATGTTAGATTTAGTTTGAAAAAAATCCTCTATGAGTTCGGTTTTTATAGGGGTTTGTATAACATTTTTTATACCAAGTTTACTTGCATAAAGTATATTTTGTTTAGAAAAATCGTTAGTAGCAAGCCAAAAAATTGTATTAGGATGAGAGTTAATTAGTTTTTTTGTTAAATCCGGTACTTGTATAATATTAAAATTAAGTATACAAAGTTGGGTTGTTTCATTTATTTTGTGTGAAACACTATCAAGAATAGTATATTTTTCGCTCGTAATCATAATTAAAATATACAATTTTAAATAATGAAATATAACTGCCCGACTCGGTAAAATTGCAAAAGGATATTTGTTATGTGTTTTCCAAAGAATAGAATTTTCAGTTATTCCCAAACAACTTTTTCAATAAGTTCGATTTCGTTCCCATCCGGATCATTTATGAAGGCTATTTTTGAACCCTTTCCATTTAAATCAAAAGGTTCGTATAAATAATCATATCCATATTTATGTAATTTTTCGGTGAATTTATCCAAATCTTCACATGCAAAAGCGAAATGCCCAAATGCATTCCCGTTAATATAACCTTCTTTTGGTGTTTCGTCATTGTAGGTAAGTTCTATTTGAACACTACCTGTCTCATCATCTAAAAAATATAATTCACAATCTTCTAATCTTTTTTTATGATTTAATTTCATATTGAACAATTCAGTATAAAATTTAAGAGATTCATCAATATTTTTAACTCTAATCATTGAATGTAAAAATTTCATATTATACCTCTTTTCTCAACAACAATACTACTGCATTTGCTTCTATTGCACGTTTTTCACCAACTGCATCCATTTTTTCATTAGTTTTTGCTTTTATAGATATATTTTCTATATTAATTCCCATAACAGATGATAAAACCTCTTTCATTTTAGGGATATATGGCATCATTTTAGGAGCTTGGGCAATTATATTTGAATCGATATTACCGATTAAAAATCCTTTTTCACTAACCATTTCACAAACTTTTTTTAATAAAACCGTACTGTCAGCGCCTTTATATTGCATATCCGTATCAGGGAAAATAGTTCCTATATCAGGCAAAGATGCCCCCCCAAGCAATGCATCTATAATTGCATGAATAAGAACATCTGCATCAGAATGTCCATACAATCCCTTTTCATATGGAATTTCTACTCCGCCAATAATTAATAATCGATCTTCTTCCAAGCGATGGATATCGTATCCTAAACCAACTTTATAAGGAATCATAAACTTTCTCCTCTAAACACAAATTTATCAATTGCTGACACAAACCCATCATTATCAATTGTATCAGTAATATAATTAGCACATTCTTTTAACGCAGAAGTTGCGTTACCCATTGCCACACGGATACCGCCTGCCTTCAACAATTCAATATCATTATCCTGATCACCAATTGTTAAAATTTCATCCTCGTTTAGATTCCAGTATTTCTGCAAAAATCTTACAGCACAAGCCTTTGTAGCCTCGTGTGTCGAAAACTCACAAAAATAAGGCGTTGATTTAATTATATATAATTCTGGATATTTACTATTCATATCTTCTACCCAAGAAGTTACTCTTTGGGCATTATCATAATCTATCGCAAGAAGTTTATGCACACGATTAAACGGTATTTCATCAAAATTTTTCACGATATAATTTAGTCCTTGATATTCAGAATACTGTTTTATTTCTTTATCATCCTTTTCTGAATATAAAACATCGTCCGCATATAGATTTAAATGAACATTATTACTTCTTGCCCAATCAATAATTTTTTCAACATAAACAGACGGCATATTTTTTTCATATAAAATCTCACCCGCCATTGTTTTTACCAAACCACCATTATAAGAAACTACAGGGGTACTTAAATTTAACTTCTCGGCTATTTTTTTTGCACCTTCATGCATTCTTCCTGTAACAATTACAACCTTCACACCATTTTCTTGCAATTTATTAATGCAATTTTTTACTCCTTGAGTAAATTCTCTTGATTTTGGAAGAATTGTTCCATCTATATCTGTTGCTACAAGTTTTATCATCTTAAATACTCTCTTGCTCTAAATAAAGCACAAATTGTTTTTGAATCATTAATCAATCCATTATCTATCATATCAAAAACTTCGGAGATTGGATACTCTAACGACTCAATTATCTCATCTTCATCAGGATTTTGTTGTTTATATTTTAAATCAGATGCAAGATATAAATACAATTTTTCATCACAAAACCCCGGAGAAGTATATATATACCCTAAAGATTTCCAATTATCGGAGATATATCCTGTTTCTTCCTCAAGCTCTCTTTTTGATGCATAATCGGGGTTTTCGCCTTTTTCAAGTTTACCTGCAGGCAACTCCAAAGATACTCCTTTAATCGGATAACGCCACTGTTTAACCATCAGAAGCTTATCTTCTTTAAGAGCAAGTATAACAACTCCACCTGTATGTTCTACAACCTCTCTTGTTGATTGATGACCATTTGAAACTAATATTTTATCTCGTTTTACATCAATCACTTTCCCATTATAAACATATTGTGATGATAAAGTTTTCTCTTCAAATTCCATAAAATAATACTAACACAATATATATCAAATTTCTAATGAAAAACTTTGTAACAAACAGCTTAACATTATATGACTTTTAGTAAATTCTCATTAAAAAAAATACTTTATAGAAGTATCTAGGTTAAGTGTATGAATTTTAGTGTGTATAATAATCTACCCATAGGTCAGATACATGCCGGTTTTACCCCAAGTTTTCAGGCATATAGACCAACTGCGACAGGAACAGATAATGTATCCGTCAATCGAGAGCTGGATAGAATTTTAGATAAACGTGTTATTGCAGATATGATGAATTCAAACCCTGTGGTATTTTCAATACTAAAATCCAATAACATAAAACCGGTAATTGATGTAGAAAACTTCAAAAAAACAACATATAACCATTCAATAGACACTAAAAACAAAGCTGCAGGAATTTATAATTATCTTCCCGCAGATTTAAAAAACGAAGCAAATTTAGCATATATTCAAAAAGGTGCAATGCTTCATGACATAGGAAAAGTTCTTATACCTGCGAAAATTTTAAATAAAACCGGACGCTTAACTCCAGAAGAAGCTGAAATAATGCATCTTCATTCAAAACTTAGTGATGCACTTTTAGCAACACAAAATATTGAACCTGAAGTTTTAAATATTGTTAAATACCACCATCAAAATAAAAAAGGCTCAGGGTATCCTGAAATAAAAAATACTTTGAACGGGTTTGATATCAATACGGAAGTTGTTGCATTGGCAGATAAATATTCTGCATTAACAGAAAATCGTTCTTATAAAAAATCAATGTCTCCTCAAGAAGCATTATCAATAATAAAATCAGATGTTGATGAAGGTAATATTAACCCTAGAGTTTATAACGCATTAGTCGGATATGTAAATAATTCCGAAAATCAAAGACTAACAACTCAATTAATGACTAAACCAATTATTTAATTTTAATTTATTAACCCAATAGTGTTAGTTTTTAATAAAGAAGATTAGACAAAGCGGGAATTTATCACAAAAATTATCCATATACAATTTTTATATGGAGATAGAATTATGGGTAAATTACAAGAAAGATATTTAGAATTTAAAAACATAAATAGAGATGTGATAGATTGGTTTGAAGATGTAGCAGAAGAAAACAATTGCCATATAGAAAAAAAAGAATGGAAAAGTAAATATAATAGTTATGTTACATACGACTACGAACCATTTTGCTCAGACGGATTTGAGATAAATGTACTTGTTAGTGCTGTTGATATTTCATATCTTAATTTCTTAAAATATTTATATAATGAAAAAGTAAATACAATAGACTTTTTGAATGCGTGTATGAAAATACCGACAATTAGAAATTATATATAAATAAAAAAATAGAGGCTAATGCCTCTATTTTTTTAACCTACTTAACATCTTCTTTAATTATAATAAGGTTATTGATGATTTTCATAGCACAAGTAGGAAGAACTACGTGTTCTAAGCCGTCTGCAATACTTAAAATGCCACCGGCTTTTAAAGTCACATCTTCACCTTTATATTGAAAAGTATATTCAGTTTTTCTATCAGATCTGATAGTTATTTGATTTTCCATATTTACTCCATTTATTTTTCGTATATATTACTCGTAAATAAAGGCGGTTTTACCCGCCTTTATGCAAATTTTGCTATTTTAAAGCCATCTGCTAGTCAAAAGTATAGCCGATAATAGCGGCTTCTCTAGCTCTTTTGATAGCTTTTGCTATCATACGTTGATGTTCTGCACAGTTTCCTGTAACTCTTCTTGGTATAATTTTACCTGCTTCTGTTAAATATCTTTTTAATTTAGAAGCATCTTTAAAATCAATAGAGTCTACGTGATCTGCACAAAAACTGCATGATTTACGTTTTTTTCTGTCTTGATCTTGTTTTGCCATTGTTATAATTGCCTTTCTAGCCTTATATTATACTACTTTCTAAAACGGAATTTCATCTTCATCAATCAAACTATCTTCTGAAAAATCTGTTTCTGCAAAAGTAACAATTTCTTTATCATCAGAAGAAGTTTGAGCAGAAGCTGTATTTCCTCCAACAGAAGTTGAACCTGACATAAGTTCTATATCATTAGCATCAATTTCAAAATATCTTCTTTCTGAACCGTCTGCCGCTTTTGAAGAAGCAACCTGCAAACGTCCGTCAACAAGTATTCTGTCCCCTTTTTGAACACTATCAAGTACATCAGCAAGAGCCTTTCTCTTTGCTATTACACGAACTAAAGTTTCCTCTCTTTCGTCAATATTCAAAGTTAAACCATAAACGGCTATATCGTTTTGAGTAAAACGTTTTTCCGGTGCTCTATATACAGTACCTGATACTGTTGCTTTTGCTAATGTCATTACTATACTCCTGCTTTTGCTGATTGTTCAATGAACATTGTTCTTAAAATACTGTCATTCAAACGAAGTTGACGTTTAAATTCTGCAACTTTTGCTTCAGGTAATGAGATTACCATTGTTGCAAAAAATCCATCTCTAAAGTTTTGGATTTCATATGCTAATTTTTTTCTGCCGATTTTGTCGACTGAATCAGTTTTACCTTCAAGTGCTTCTGCATCAGATGATACTTTTGCAATAAGTTTATCAACTTCATCTGCATCTGCATTTGGCTTGAAAACTACTAATAATTCGTATTTTTTCATTGTAATATTTCTCCTTTTTATTGCAATGTTATCATAAACATGCGAAATTCAACAGTCATACTTAAAAAAGCTTAACTTAATTATCGTTTATGCAAATATGTTGATTAAGTTTCTATAATGATAATTGCTGATGTAAATGATTTTGAGGTCAAAGTTTTATCTGCAGAGAAAAAAGTGCTAAGGTTCTAATATCTTTGTATTATAGATAAGATTTCATCACAAGTTTTTCCGACTTCTCCAATGGCTATATTACCCCAGCCGGCTAATAAAGGTGTTATTTTAGGGTATTGTTTACAAGGTCTTAAATTATTTGAATTGTCATCAATGAAATACGCACTTGAGAGATTGTTTTCTATTATGTAGTTATTAATAAATTCTGCTTTTGTTCGATATCCGGTCAATTCATCTTTTCCATAGATATTTTTTGAGTGTATCTTTGAACTGTTTTGTTTCAATCTGTATTCAATAGCTGTTTTGTTTTTTTTAGAAACAATAATTGGGGTGTAATTTGTTTTTTCAATTTCATAGAAAAATTTAAACGGAGTTTCAAGTTTATTCCAAAAATCACTGTAATCACGCATTAGTTCTGTACGTGCAGAATAATATTTTTCATCAAAATCTCTCTCTGCCGTTAAATCTCTGTTTTTTAAATACTCTTTGTATTCTGATGTAAAATCATTATCAGTTAAACTCCCTTTGGATAATAACTTCATAATATAATAATATTGCCAAGAGTTATAAACCAAAAACTTGTATCGATAAAAAGCCTCGTATTCTGTTTTGTTGATTGCGTCAAAATAATCCGTTCCATTATAAGCATATCTGCATAAAACATATGCTTCTTTTAAGGTATTAAATAAAACTCCATCAAAATCAAGAAATATAAAATTCATTTATAAAACCACATATATTGCACTTATAGCAACAAGTAATATTTGAATTAAAGTAAAATATTTTTCGGTATGATATGTTGCACATAATCCTATCGCAAAAGGTGAAAGTGCAAAAGCAAGCATAATAAGTTTTGCATTGGTTGTTGGCATAAGCCATGCAAAAACTATTGATAAAATAGAATATATCGCAATAAATATTGCTATTGTTGCACAATAATCAGATACAAATTGAGGCTTTCTTTTTCTGAAAACAAACAATTTCCCATAAGTTATCATAGATGCAAGAATAATAGCGTTTATAACAAATAAATATTTAAAAACCTTTGTTAGCATGGAACACACTCCTTAATCTTCGAGTGTGAATTAAAAAATTCTCCTGCTGTGTTGAAAACAAAGTCTTTTTCATTATCATATAAAACCATATGATAGCTGTCATAAAGAATAATCATATCTTTATCACTTGAAGAAATTCCTTCGTAAATAACTTTTGCACTCTTAGGACTGGTCAAGTCGTCTTCTTCAGAGTGTATGAATAATATTGGAGTTGTTACATTGCTTAATCTGTTTTTATTTCTAACATATCGAGATAGCTTTAACAATTCAAAGATGCAAGTCATTGGAAAATCAGACATTCCAACTTCACTTTTTTCTAGCAATTTTTTTACAACAGCACGAGTTCTTTCATTTTTAATTCCATGAGGTTCACATTCAGGGTATGTATAATAAAATCTTTCAATTGTAGAAAGCCCAATCGGAATGAGAACTTTGTACCACGGCAATCTCCAACCGTCTAAGAAAAGTGTTGTTGATAAAGCAACTATTCCTGATATTTCATCAGGGTATTTTTCAGCAACTGCAATAGCTAAAACTGCACCAAGACATAAACCTGATAGATATACCTCTTTATATTTGCTTTTTAACTCTTTGAATTTTGAGCAAGCATAATCTATCCAATCTTGATAAGTGACAGTATAAATTTCTTCTACTTTATCACCGTGTCCCGGAAGACAGTTGCAATATACATCATAACCAAGTCCGTGCAAAAACTGTCCATATTTTTTCATTTCATACGGACTACCTGTCATGCCGTGAAATAATAATACAGCTTTATCTGTATTCAAACCTTCTTCATGTATAAATTCAAAGTCTAAAGACACTACCCATCCAATCTGCTAAATAACCTGTAATAAAAGATCAATAGCTATATTATCTCTTCATTAGTTATTTCAATTGAGTAACAATCACATCTATGTCCCCAATATGTAAACGATAACACAGTAATTTTAAAATGTAAATAGTCCGATTTCAGACCATTAACTTTTGTAAATTTTTAAATTATTCAAATATTAACTAATGTTAATTCATGTCCGTGTTATACTTTTTTTATGGATAAATGGCTAAAGTTACCTGATTTTATAAGGTTTTTAATAATAGGATGTATTAATGCAGGCATATCATATATTATTTATGCGATTGCTGTATTCATTCTGGGTGAAGTACATTACCAATTATGTGTTGCATTGCAATGGATTTTATCATCATTTATATCATATTTAAATCAAAAGTTTTTTGTTTTTTGTACCAGAGGAAACTATATAAAAGAATATTTAAAATGCTGCACAACGTGGGGAATCAGTTATGTTTTAAATGTGATTATATTGGAGATATTTGTAAGGTTTATTATTCATAATGTGTATATTGCACAATTTGTTTCGTTGTTCCTTGTTTCAATATCAACATATGTTCTATTTAAATTCTTTGCATTCAAAAAGCACTAAATTAGTTCTTTATCTTTAATATAACGAGGTCTGGCTTTTACCTCTCTGTATAATTGCCCGACGTATTCACCAATTATCCCGAGACAGAACAATTGAATTCCGCCGAATGCACACATTACAATAATATTCGTAGCCCATCCGTTTGGTGAATTATGCCAAAATAACTTTTCTATCACTGTTTCTATTCCAACCGCGAATCCAAAAAATGCCATAAAAAATCCCAAAACAGCTACAAATCTGAGCGGAACAACACTATAAGAAGTTATTCCGTTTAGGGCAAGTGCCATAAGTGATGAAAAATTAAATTTCGACTCACCTGCCATACGTTTTTTTACATTAAAACTAACGTGCGTTGTTGGTAATCCTACTTCATTGAAAAATCCTCTTAAAAAGAAAAGCTTTTCTTGATATGAATCCATTATATCAAGCGTGCGTTTGCTAACTAATCTGTAATCAGAATGATTCATAGGGATATTAGCACCTAACAATTTCATTGTTTTATAAAAAGCTTCTGCTGTGAATTTTTTAAAGAAAGAATCTGTATTTCTGTCATTCCTGATACCTAATACGATATCATATCCCTTCATATATTCATCAATAAATTTTTCTATTGCGCGTTCATCTTGTTGTAAATCGGCATCAATTGATACAACACAATCACATCCTAGTTTATTAACGCTTTCTAAGCCTGCCATTAATGCTCTTTGATTACCATAGTTTCTGATGAATTTTGTACCTTTTATAATAGGGTTAGACTTATGCATGTCTTCTATAATATTCCAAGTAGAATCTTTTGAACCGTCATCAATAAAATATAGATAACTCGTATCTTTTATTTTCCCTTTTGAAATTAAATCTTTTAATACATAAATCAACTGGTCTGCAGTTGTTTTGACGCATAATTCTTCATTATAACAAGGAATAATAATTGCTAATTGAGGACATTCTCTCTCTGGGCAGTTATACACGCTTTCACCTCTTTCATATTTATATTATAATATTATCAAAAATATATCAAGAGAAATAGTTATGAATAAAAAATTTATTTTAAATGCAGACGATTTTGGAATGTCAGAATATTATAACAAAGCAGTTTTAGAAGGGGTGAATAATGGTATTTTAACCTCTGCAAGTCTTTGTGCAAACGGAGAAAGTTTTGAACAGGCAATAAATGATATCATTCCAAAATGTCCTGATTTGTCGGTTGGGATACATCTTAATATTATTGAGGGGAAGTCTTTAACAAAATCTCCAATGCTAACCGATTCAGAGGGAAATTTTAATAACGGATATATCGCTCTTATTTTAAAATCTTTTAATAAAGAGTTTATGAAACAAGTGGAGTCAGAATTTCGTGCGCAAATAGAAAAAATTATAAATTGTACAAAGGTTGATCATATTGATTCACACGTTCATACTCACGCAATTCCTAATATTTTCAGGCTTACTGCAAAACTGGCAGACGAATACAAAATTCCATATATAAGAACACAATACGAAAAACCTTATATTACCCCATCTATAAAAAAACATTTTAATACTAAATATCCGCCGAATATTTTGAAAATAATTTTGTTGAACACGTTTACAATATTGAATAAATCGGTGGTAAGAAAATATAACCTTAAAACTAACGACTATTTAATAGGTGTCGGTTATACTGGCATGATGGATAGCAAAACTATAGAATACGGGCTAAAAAATATCGGCAAAGACTGTATTGCAGAAGCCCTTATTCATCCTTGTAAATATGATACCCCTATTTCGGACAGTCATCATTTTGAATACTTAATAACACAGGATAACGCTTTGCGTAACAAGTTTACCGAATTTGGTTTTGATTTGGTAAACCATTCTTCTGTTTTGGAGGAATAATAACGTAGTAAAATTTATATTTTTTAGATTTGCCAACAATATTGGTAATCTCAAAATTGTATCTATGCACATTAAATTTATAATTTTCAGGCAACAGGGTAATCATTTCTTTAGCGAGTCTGATGGTATTTTTCTTACTCTTACCAACAATTAACGCACCCGATTTAATTATATCCTCCTGATTTTCCCAAGGGTTTTTAGCCCCAAAGGTTTCTAAAATTACGTGCGGATGTCGTGGGTTATACAACCTGAATTGAAAAACATAATCTATGTGACCGCCTACATATTTAAAATCTGCATTATTTGTTTCTTTTGCCCAAACTGCATCAATATCTTTCATTATTTGTTCATGAGGATAAGATATTGTACGCTTTGTCTGGAACAACATAAAAATTGACATTGCAATAAGCCATGCAACTAAAAGTGAATACATCCATTTCATAAAATGTTTAAAGGTATCTTTATTAAACTTTATTGGGAAAAAGTGGAATAATAAAATTCCAACAAAACCTACCATTATAGAACCCCATATTCCCATAATCCTGTTATTTTCTATCATTGCCATAGAACTTTGTGCGAGTATCGGCACTAATGCTATTGATAAAATAAACAAACTCTCTGATGTTTTCCAATTCTTATTTATACTGATATTCTTTGCCTGTAAAGCGATAAACAGATATACAGCAATACAAGAAAGAACGGAACAAACCTGATCGAGTATAAATTTTAAAGGGAAAACAATTCTGCCATATTTAATTAAAAATTGCGGAGTGTTGTGTGCACCAATTTCTGTTCTGCCTGTCATATAAATGAAAGAAAAAAAGTCTGTCTGAAACAGCCATATAATGTGTGGCAATACCAATAAAGTCCCGACTAAAATTGAAATATATATCCCTTTTTTGGTAAACTGTTCTCTCTTACAAATAATCAGATACAAAAACAGTGCTAAAAATAAAAATATAACCTGATATTTACATAGCACTCCAAGAGCAGAAACCACCCCAAAAATTACCCAGTCTGTTACCTTATTTTCTTTTACTGATTTATAGAAATAATATGCTATCATTGGCCAAAGAGCCATTGATAAAAAATTACAGTTAAAATTATCAATAAACAAAATATATGTATAATAATAACAAGAGGACAAAATAAGCGAAGCACAAATGGCTTTTTCTTCTTCCATAAAGAATTTTGCCAACTTATAAACAAAAAAGAACCCAATCGAAATACACAATGTTCCAAGAATATATGCGGCAAAATCATGCTGACCAAATAGCCGTAACCCCCCCCCCCATCAGCCATCCAGACATCGGGGGATGTTTATTTGTTCCTGCGCTTAACACATCCCCCCACGCTATTGCTTCCATTGAATCAATACTTATTACATTTCTGCTCATTTGGACTAAAGTCCACATAAGAGCATTTATAACCATAAATATATAAAAAAACTTTTTCTTTTTTGCAATATCCATAGTGCTAATATTACCACGCACAAAAAAAAGTTTCTATAATAATAAAAGTCAATTATATATTACTTTCCGCTAAATAACCCTCAAATCAAATTATATTATCACCCTGAACTTGTTTCAAGGTCTTGTTACTTGTTTTTAAAGATGCTGAAACGAGTTCATAATGACATGTTTTGTGTGGTGTTTGCAAGATGCTGACGGTAATAACTTATTCCCTTAGTTTTTCTGTCACGCAGACTCCTGTGCCATTAACTTTTGTAAAGTGGGGAATATGATATTTTTTGTAAATAGCACTGATTATGATACTATTAAACTTGATAGGGGATAGAAATGCCAACTACATTAACAGACAACAAATTAAGACATATAAACGGTATGCTGAGTGAAATTAGCAGTATTTATGAAAAACTGCTTTCTTCAAAAAATGTTCCTGAGGGGGTATTTATTGTCTTGTCATCTATTTTAGATTTAGGTGAAGGCTGTCTTCAAAAAGAAATATCTGAAATGAGTTATCTAAACAAAAAAACTGTTAATTCAACCATCAAAAAACTTCAGAAAGAAGGATACATAGAGTTAAGGGCAGGCAAATATCCTAACATGCACATATTTTTAACAGAAAAAGGCAAGATTTATATGCAAGAAAATATTATTCCTATTATAGAAGTTGAGAGTAAAGCGCTTGAGCTTATGCCTTCAAATGAGTTTGCAACTCTTGTTGTATCTTATCAAAAATATATTAATAACTTTAGAGAACATGTTAATATGTTCGCAGAAAGAAACAGAAAATAAGAATATTTTATGAAAAAAGTATTTTATTATGACACTCAAATTGGCAAAATCGGTTTAGCTGAAGAGTGGGGTTTTCTTACAAATTTGTATTTTATGAATATGAATCAACCACTCAATGCGAAAATGTTCGAAACAGATATATTAAAAGAAGCATTTGTTCAGGTGAGTGAATATTTATGCGGAGAAAGAAAAGAATTTGATTTACCTTTAAATCCGTCAGGGACAAATTATCAACAAACAGTTTGGTCTGAATTATTAAATATCCCATATGGCGAAATAAGAACTTATAAAGAAATATCAGAGGCTTTAGGTGAGTCTAAAGGAATGCGGGCTGTCGGGAATGCAAACAATAAAAATCCAATACCTATTATTATTCCTTGTCACAGAGTTATTTCATCAGATGGTAATTTAGCAGGATATGTAGGTGGGATAGATATAAAGAAAAAACTTTTAGATTTAGAAAAATCTTATAGTTGATTTCTCATACGTTAAGTGTAAA
The DNA here is from genome assembly GCA_902797985.1 of uncultured bacterium. Classification (GTDB taxonomy): domain Bacteria; phylum Cyanobacteriota; class Vampirovibrionia; order Gastranaerophilales; family Gastranaerophilaceae; genus UBA2883. Next base: position 82,406 of record CADBUZ010000010.1, on the reverse strand, counting down.
CATAATTAAAATACTAGACATAAACAAAAACTTATTATAAAATTTAATAAGAGGATTTTTATTATGGCAAAAAATAGCGATACAATACCTATAGAAGTTAGTATACTAACAGCAGATCACGACATAAAAGGAACTGTGCATGTTTCAAAGTATACTAATACAAATAGAGAATTAACAGATTTACTTAATGATAGAGAAAGAAGATTTTTAGCTGTTACGAATGCTGAAATATATTCAAGAAATTCAAAACAGCCGCCAAGAAGATATAATTTCTTAGAAATTCATATGGATTATGTCTTGATGGTTCACCCATCTTCACAGGCGGTATTTAAGGAATCCGGTCGTTCTCAAGAAGATATTGCGAGATTTAGAGAATTAAGACTTAAGCTTAATCAAACAAAACCTTTCTAAAGGTAATTTGGGGTAAAAAGGGGTAAATAATGGATAAACAAGAAAATTATATACCCTCTTTACAAATGGAGATTTAATAATGAAAAAAGCTATATTTATTGTAACAATTCTCTTTGTTGCAGTTATATCAACAGCTTGTATAAATAATATAGCGGTGCAAGAATTGAATAGTGCTGCTAAAACATATATGGAGCAAGGTGACTATGCTTCTGCAATCGAAAGATTGGAATCAAGTCTGGAATTAGACAAAACCGTATATGAAACTCATTATAATTTAGGGGTTGCATATATTGATGCAAAACAGTATGAAAAAGCTATTGATGCATTGAATAATGCTGTTAAAATAAATTCAAAATATGCAAATACCTATTACACATTGGCTGTTGCACAAGAAAAATATGCCGATTCCTTGATTTGTTCAGATGAGGATGTGAGTTTATCTGCTGATGCAAATGCTGAATTAGCGGGAGAAACTCCAAAATATGATACATACAAAAATGTTTCTGACGAGATAAAAGAACGTATGATTCAATCATATTTAACATCTATCAGTAATTATAGAAAATATGTTGAAATTGTTAATTCTTCAAAAAAAACAGAGGATATAAACTCACATATTGTTGATATGGAAAAAGTTCTTACTCATTTGGGTTATACGGGATCCAGTTTCTAATGTCTGCTTTTTTAATTCCTCCGGATTGTGCTTATTTTAGTGTTTTAGGATTTCCTATATATTATTATGGTATTATTTTGGCAATTGCAATTTTTGTTGGGATATTAGTTTCTGATAGGGTTGCTGTCAAACACTATTTTTTGTATGGTGTAATTCCAAACATTGCAACATCTGTTATAATCGGTGGAATAATTGGTGCAAGGCTGTATTATTGTTTGTTGAACTATAGCGTTTATTTACACAACCCATTAGAAATATTAGCTTTAAGAGAAGGAGGTTTATCTATTCATGGGGCTATTTTAGGCGGAGTTATTGTTTTGTTTTTCCAAGCAAAACGAAACAAAATAGAGCTTTTAAAACTTTGTGATATTTTTTCAATCGGACTTCCACTTGCTCAAGCTATAGGCAGATGGGGGAATTTCTTTAATTCAGAAGCTTTTGGGCTGCCGACTGATTTGCCTTGGAAAATGTATATTATTCAACCGCTTAGACCTGATAAGTATTTTTCTTATGAATATTTTCATCCGACTTTTTTATATGAATCAATATTTGATTTAATAATATTCTTTATTCTTTATAAATTTATTTTTAAACGTTGTAAAGATAATGTTGGAATAGTATCTGCGTGGTATTTAATATTATATTCAATTGCTAGATTTTTTATTGAATTTATACGTGTTGATTGTGTTAAATATTTATTCGGAATCCCATTCCCTCAGATTGTTTCTTTGTTATTGATAATTTGTTCCGGTGTTTTTATTTTAATTAAAAATAAAAAGATTTAAATTATTTAAACTGTTTTTTCAGGTTTTTCTATGTAAGCTGACGTGATTTCAGATGTTTTGTTTGTAAAGAAATCTCTGTTAACAACTATGGTATCTTCAGGGTACCTTGGATCTTGAAGGTAAATAAATTCCTCATCACTTCTCAGAATGTTTAGTGCGTGATTATTATCAACTATCATAGATTTTTTAGTACGTTCATTAAAACCAGTTATTTTTTCTTTATCATCGTATGCAAATGTAAAAACTTGATTTTCATCGTTAAAATCAGCAGTTAATAAGTCATTATAATTTTCTAATTTATAGTTTCCTAAAACGAGTTGATAAAACAATTCAGTTCGTCCGCCATTTATATTGGTATCTGAAAAATGAATGTACTTATTAGTATTTGGCACGCCCATTTTTCCTGTTGTTGTAGTGCCTTTAGAATCTATTGCTGCGAAACTTTTAATTTTTATGTACTCATCCATGGCAATTTCTATAGCACGGGCATCAGGCTCTCCTTCTACAAGATGGTTTGATTTATATATTCTGTCATATGAAATTGTTATTGGTGGAAATTCAGAATAAGGGAAAGTTACTGTGACAGTTTGGTTTTTGTCATCTTTCTTTAGTAATCCATCTAAAATTTCTCGTCCGTTAGGTTTCCCTTGTATTGAGAGCATTCCTTCTACTAACCAACAGTCCCCTGTGCTATCTTGATTATACGCTTTATCAAATTTGCCGTTTATTTTGTCGCTTACCTTTGTAAAAGCGGATGTGTCGAGTCTTGATACAAGTCTTTTGAAGTTAAAATCGAGTTTGCTAAAATCGTAAAAGTCTTGTTCAATATCATTTGCAATATCTTCAATATAGATGTTTTCTTGTTTTGCATATTTTTTGAGAGAGTCTATGACGTGGTTTATGCATTTTAATTTATCTTCTTCTGATAAATTGGAGCCTTGTATGTGGTAAATTAAAGAATTTGTGCTCCATTTTTGAAGTTCACCATCGGATGTAGAATCAGAATCGGTTATTCCTATATAACGTATAACTTCACGCATTTGTATTTCATCTGTATTAAATAAAAGTTTTTTGAAATTATTATAATCTGTGTTTGTTAAGGTTGTAATTAATCTTCCGCTTAGATATCTGCTTTTTAATTCTTTATCTTCTTGTGTTTTTAATCCAAGGTTGTCAAAATGTTTTGTGAGCCTTTGTTTCGCATCATCACTAAGTGCCGTCATTTTATTTATATCATTTAAAATATATCTGCCTGTTTGTTTGAGATAATCATTAATTATTTCAATTATTTGTTTGTTTCCGACACCATCTAAAATATTTAAGATTTCATCTTCTTTTGATTGTGATATAGCATAATTTGTATAGCCAAAATCCCAGTTTATTATTGCCCTAACGAGCTTTTCAGCTATATAATTTTTTGTTATGTTAAAATCTGCATTACGTTCTGCATATAATTGTCCGTTTATATACTCCGAATAGGATGTTAAATCACCGTTTGGATTGAATTTTGTGACGCTTGTTAGTTTCGAGTTTTCATATTCATACATTACACATGAATCATCCGATAAATATTGAGAAATCGCTGAAATTTGTGATAAATCACCATTTTTATAATAAGTTATTTTTTTAGAACCATCTTTTTCATAATTTGTTGACTCTGAAATATTACCGTCTGATATGCAGACGTCACCTGTTATTTCGCCGGTATTATTTACTATAGCCTTTGTGTATAAAATACTGTTATCATCATTTGTCATTTTTAAAAATTTTGCAACAAGAGTATTTGTTCGTGTATCAGTTATTTCAATTGTCCAATCATTCGCTTTTGGATTTATTTCTGATGCTATAGAAAGTTGTTCAATATGGTAATATTCTTCACTAAACTGTGCTTTGATATTTTCCGGACTAAACTGTTCCATATCAATATTTCGGTTGTTATCAAGTTTTAGGTTTGTAAATACAGGGTGATATATTTGTTTAGTAGTACTTTGTGGAATATTTTGTTGGGGGTTGGAGATAGTGACTGAATCAGTATTACTTTGTATTATTTGTGTGTTTGAATAATAAATGGTTCCATTAATAATTGAATCATATTCAGCCTGTGTCAGTACCCCTGATTTTACCATCATAGACAGAACCTCTGTCTGTGGTAGAGAGGTTAAATTGTTTTCTGATATATAATTTGTAATTCTAACAGAAATTTCCGAGGACAATACACACTCCTTTCTGTTGAATTTTAACGACAAATTAGGGTAAAACTTTAATCAAAAAGTTTATTATTTTACAATACTTAACAGCCAACGCTCAGTCCGGCACATAGATTAATTGATTGACCTGTTATTCCTTTTGCATCGTCAGAGATTAAGTATTTAGTGAGGGTTGCAACTTCTTTAGGCTCAACAAAACGTTTCTGAGGAATACATTCAATTATTTCTTCTTTTGAAAAATCACTATCTTCAACGGAATTATTTCCGAGTTCTGTATCAACCCATCCGGGGTTTATGGTGTTAACCGTTACATTATATTCTGCAAGTTCAAGAGCGAGAGCCTTTGTTAGTCCAATTAAGCCAGATTTTGTTGAGGAATAAAGACTTGCATAAGCTTCTCCCATAACTCCTGATATTGAGCCAATGTTTACTATTCTTCCCCATTTTTTCTCTTTCATATAAGGGGTTGCTGAGGAAATTATTTTAACAGGTGCGATAAGGTTCGTTTTGTATATTGAAGATATTTGATTATCAGTCATAGTATCAATACTGCCGTAGATATATTCGCCTGCATTGTTTATTATAATATCAAACTCATATTTATTAATAAAATCGACAAGAGGTTTTATATCCTTAGCAAAATCGCAAACGCAATAATCTTTTGCATTAAGGGCTTTCAGAGCTTTTTCATTTCTTGCGGAAGGATAGACATCATAATCTTTGCAAAGTTCATTAAAAATAGCTTTGCCTATACCACGAGTTGCACCTGTAACTAATATTTTTTTAGTCACTTAATACACCTATTATTTCACAATTCCGAAACCTAACAAAAATACGCAAATAGTGAACACAATTGTTACTACTGCAGTTAGTTTGTTCAAGTTTTTTTCAGCACCTTTTTGTGATGTGAATAATTGTGCAGAACCGCCTATGCCTGCAATTCCATCACCTTTTGGGGAATGAATTAATACTAGCACAATTAATAAAATTGCTGATATGATTTGGATAGTCCATACTAAACCTAACATTATTATTTTTTCTCCTTTTTAATAAAGTGGGCACGTTTAGAATTTAACTTAATTGACTCAAATGTATAAAGTCTTGCAGGACGTTTAGAGCTTGTTTTTGAAAATTCGTTTAACTCAATCAATCCTTCTGTTTGGATAACTTTCTTACGGAAGTTACGTTTATCTAAACTCTTACCCATAATAAGTTCGTACGCCCTTTGCATTTCTGTTAAAGTGAATTTTTCATTCAAAAGCTGATATGCAACAGGACACAATTCAAGTCTTTCTCTTGTGCGTTTAAGAGAATATTGGATAATTTCTTTGTGGTCGAATGCAAGCGCAGGTAAGTCATTAACTTTATGCCATTGAACATCATCTGCCATCATTACATCTAAATCCTCTGCTCTAACAAGTGCAAAATATGCACAAGTGATAACCCTTGCAACAGGGTGTCTGAGAGGATCGCCAAAGGTATATAATTGTTCAAGATAAATATTGTCTACATTGGTTTTTTCTTTAAGAACACGAACTGCTGCTGCATCTAAGTCTTCTGACATTCTTACATACCCGCCGGGTATTGCCCATTTGCCTTTGAATGGTTCGTTTTCTCTCTTTACCAATAGGACTTGTAAACTATCATCTTTTAATGTTAATATCACAGTATCTACTGTAATCTCGTGTGTTTTTGTTTCGTTGAACATATAATATACCTCTATATGAATTATATTATAAACAAATAAAAATGTGAAAATTGTAACTTTACTTAAAAATATATTTATTTATGTCTGTGTTTCATGTATCGTTAAATGGTGAATAGTGAATAGTGAATAGAGAGTGGCTTGGAAGACAATTTTCCATTTTCCATTTTCAATTTTCCATTTTCTGTCACGAAAGAATAGTTTAATAAGAGGGGTATAAATGTATAACGTAGCAATTATTGGTGGTGGACCTGCAGGTATTTTTACTGCATTAGAATTAGTTAAGTTAAAACCTGATTGGAAAGTGGTTTTAATAGAAAAAGGTCAACGTATAGAAAAACGTAAATGTCCTATCAGAGATGGTTCTCCAAAATGTGTTAATTGTAAACGTTGTGGACTATTGTGCGGATGGGGCGGTGCAGGTGCGTTCTCTGATGGCAAATTAACCCTTACTCCTGATGTTGGCGGACACCTTGTTGATTATATGTCCAGAGATAAAGCTATTGAATTGATTAGATATGCTGATGATTTGTATCTTGAACACGGTGCAACTGATGAAGTGTTCGGTACTGATTTAAAGGTCTTTGAAGAAATTGAACATCAAGCTACATTGGCAGAGCTAAAGCTCGTTCATTCTCCTGTAAGACACTTAGGAACTGAAAGAAGTCTTGATGTTTTAAAGAGTATGCAAGATTATCTTTCAGACAAAATTACTATTATAAATAATGTCGCAGCAAAGGAATTAATAGTAGAATGTGAACAAGTAAAAGGGATATTGCTTGATAACGGGGAAGAAATAAGAGCAGAATATACAGTTGTTGCCCCCGGTAGAGAAGGTGCTGACTGGCTTACACAAGCTTTTGCCGAACATAAAATCGGAATGGTTAACAATGCTGTTGACGTAGGAGTTAGAGTTGAACTTCCTGCTCCTGTATTTGAACCAATTACCAGCAAATTGTATGAATCGAAATTAGTTTATCACTCTCCTAAATTTGGGGATGAAGTTAGAACTTTCTGTATGAATCCTAACGGAGAAGTTGTTCAAGAAAATTATAGCGGAATTGCTACTGTTAACGGACACAGTTATGCTAATATTAAAACTAAAAATACGAATTTTGCTTTGTTGGTTAGTGAAAAATTTACTGAACCATTCAAAGAACCTATCCAATATGGTCAACATATTGCAAGATTAGCTAATATGCTTGCAGGTGGTATTCTTGTTCAAAGATTTGGGGACCTTCTTGACGGTAAACGTTCTACTCCTGACAGAATTAAAGCAAGTATTATTGAACCTACTTTGAAATGTGCTACCCCGGGTGATTTGAGTTTGGTATTACCATACAGACAATTAACAAGTATTATAGAAATGCTATTTGCATTAGATAAAATTGCTCCCGGAACAGCTTCAAGATACACTTTGCTCTACGGTATAGAAGTTAAGTTCTATTCCGCAAGGGTGAAACTTACCAATGAATTGGAAACAGAAGGGGTTAAAAACTTATTTGCTATCGGTGATGGTGCTGGTGTTACAAGAGGTCTGCTCCAAGCTTCTGCTTCAGGGGTTCATGTTGCTCGTACTATTTGCGGAAGATAGTATTGTATGTGTGAATAAATATATTCCACATGCTACTATACTTTTGGATTTTTCGGTGATACAATGACGGTATGAAAATATTCAGCAATATGTCCGCACAAAGAAAGCTTGTTATAGTAGGAATGTTTTTTTCTACCATTCTTATTATTTTAGCCGTTAGTGAAATTTCTCTTTCTAAAATTACTAAGCTTTCTCTTATTGCTGCATTTTCTATATGTTGGCTCACAATTTGTGCTGTTATATTGATTAATAAAATAACTGCAACTCGTGAAATGAATACATTGTATAACGGGGTTAAAAAGCTTGCATCAGGTGAGTTTGGGTATAAATTAGATTGCAGCAAAGCAAGTAAAAATTCTAAGCCGTTGTATAGTGCATTTAATGATATGTCTGAAAAGTTGAGAATATACAATGACAGTTCCGTAGATTCTTTGATGCTTGAGCGTAATAAGTTTGAAGCTATATTAATGAGTATTGCAAACGGGGTAATTGTTTGTGATAGCAATGATACGGTTTTATTGGTTAACGAACACGCAAAACAGTTGTTGGATGTTTCTGATGATGAAATTATTAAAACTAATATAAATCAGTATTGTGACAATAACGGCATAGATGCCTTTCAAGAAAAAATAGAAGAATATAAAAATACTCCTATATCAGAAATGACTGATAAACCGCTTGAATTTAACATTGAAGTATCAGAAAAAATCTTAAAAACAGTTATATCACCTATGTTTTTGAATAGTGGTGAATATGTCGGATATATTATTGTTTTAATTGATGTTACTAAAGAAGTAGAAATGGACAGATTACGTTCTCAATTTGTATCTAATGTGTCACATGAGTTAAGAACACCCGTTACTGTTTTGAGAAGTTATAGTGATACATTGTATACAATGGGCGATGAGTTTGATTATGAAACTCAAAAAGAGTTTATAGGTATTATGAACAAGGAAGTCGTCAGACTTCACGATATGGTCAATGATATTCTCGATTTTTCAAGATATGAAGCAGGTAATTTAAAAGTTGAAAAAGAAATGAGAGATATATCCGAGTTGGTTCAAGAATGTGTGTCCAGCGCTAATATCCTTGCAGAAGGTAAACACTTAGAATTTGTTGTTATGATAGAGCCAAATCTTCCTCTTATTCCTATAAACTATGATAGTATTTCCAGAGCATTAATGAATTTAATTTCTAATGCAATTAAATACTCTCCTGAAAAAACAACTATTAAAATAAAAGTAGAAAAAGTAAAAGGATATATAGAAGTTAGTGTTACAGATGAAGGAATAGGTATTTCAGAAGAAAATCAAAAGAAAATATTTGATAGGTTCTTTAGGGTCGAAAATAGTGCACATACCGTAAAAGGCACTGGCTTAGGCTTACATCTTGTAAAAATTGCAATAGAAAAACATCATCTCGGGCAAATTTTTGTTCAATCTAAATTAAATGAAGGCTCAACTTTTGGATTTAAATTGCCTTTAGAAGAAACCCTTGCTGAGCTTGAGGATGATTATTTGAACGATAAGTTAAAATCCGGAGCCAAAAAATAATATAAATATTTTCTTCTTCACTATTTTTTATGTTCAAATTACAATTGTGTTATGGATTATGGCGAAGTTATAAAAGATTTAACCTCTCAAGGTAAATTTTATATAAATTTAGGACTGGAGCGAATTTCTGAATTATTGAAATTGTTAGGAAATCCGCAAAACAGTTTGAAATGTATTCAAGTTGCAGGAACAAATGGAAAAGGCTCTGTTTGTTCTATGTTAGCTTCGATATTAAAAGAAGCCGGATATAATATAGGACTTTATACAAGTCCACATATTTTTGATTATACTGAAAGAATTAAAATAAACGAAAATCAGATACCAAAAGGCGATTTTATACAATATTATGAGTTAATTATCAAAACTGCACAAAAACACAATATTCATTTGACGGAATTTGAAATACTTACAGGGATAATGTTCAAGTATTTTTATGATAACAAAGTTGAATATGCCATTATAGAAACAGGTTTAGGCGGAAGATTTGATGCAACAAATGTATTAAAAGAAAATATTTGTGCGATTATAACTCATATTGATTTAGACCATACTGACAGACTCGGTGATACAAAAGAAAAAATTGCATTTGAAAAAGCAGGTATAATAAAGCCAAATTCATTTATAATTACTTCGGAAGGGTACGAAGTTATTAAAGATAAGGCAGATGAACTGAATTCTGCATTTATTCTGACAGCACCTTTTGTACCTCCTATTTATGCTGAAGCATTATCTTTAAAGGGGGTACATCAGCAAGAAAATTTGGCGCTGGTTCTTACAGCTGTAAAAACATTATTTAGAGAAATTTCTGAAGAAACAATCTTGAAAGGTTTAAAAAATACTCAAAATCCTTGTCGATTTCAGTATATTAAAGAAAAAAATCTTTTAGTAGATGGAGCTCATAACCCGGATTGTATGAGGGTATTACGAGAAAATATTGATATATATTTCCCAAATACTAAAAAACAGTACATATTTGGATGTTTAAATACAAAAGATTATAAAAAAATGATAGAATATATTGAAATGGATTCTTATATCAGTAATTTATATTTTTATCAATTTAAAAATGTAAATTCAATGAAATATGATGATTTAAAACAAGTTTGTAAAAATGAGCCTAAAGAATTAAAAACTCCTAATGATATCGAGTACAGTGATAATATACTCACTGTTATTTGCGGGTCATTTTATATGATAAACGAGTTGATTGATAAAAAAGAACTTGGTTTATAGATATTATGACATTTTAATATCTAATATTACAGCTTTTTTATATGTAAATATTTCTTTTAAAGCGGTTCGTAAATCTTTCATATTTGTAATTGTATATCCCAAAATTCCATAAGATTGTGCAATTTTAGCAAAGTCCGGATTTATTAAATCAGATTGGTATGTTTTGTATTGAGATTTTTTCTGTTGCGTTTTAATCATTCCAAGTGATGAATTATTCATAATAAATATTTTTAAAGGAATATTGTATTCAGCAATTGTGCCTAACTCTTGCATATTCATTTGAAAAGAACCGTCACCTGTAATATTCATAACAAGTGAGTTCGGTTTAGCAATATATGCACCTATTCCTGCAGGAAGTCCAAATCCCATTGAGCCAAAACCTCCTGAAATTATAAAATTACTTGCAAAATTAGTCTTGAAGGTTGTGGCAACTCCTATTTGATGTTCCCCTATATCAGTTGTTATTATTGGATTGAATTTCTTTGTATATTCATAAATTTCTTTCAAAATATTTTCTTGAGAGAATTTATCACTATTAATAACTTCTTTTTTGTCTGTTGAAATCAAATTTTCAACCCAATTATATTTAATATCGAACAATATATTTTTAGCTTTTATTGTTCCAATAAATTGTTGAAGAATAACGTCTAAATCTCCAATAATTTCTTGATGTATTGAAACATTATCAGATTTATTTTGTTTAATATTTATATTTATAATTTTTGAGTTAGGTAAGAAAACATTTTTATTCATAGTTGTTCTATTAGTAAATCTAACTCCGAGAGATAAAACAACATCAGCATTTTCTATAGATTTATTTAAATGTTCATTTCCATTTATCCCAATCATACCAATAGACAAGTTACTTGCAATCCCTGTACCCATTAAAGTAGTAACAATTGGTATATGTGATAATTGTGCAAATTCTATTAAATCTTTTTCATAATTTTTGCACCCGCCGCCTGCTATTATTAAAGGTGTCTTAGCATTCTTTAACGTTTCAATCGCCTTTAAAACGCAAGAATGTGGTGCTTCCACTCTTATATCTTTTTTTATTCTGTAAGGTGATTTTTCTGTTACGGCACTAGTTAAAACAGATTTTTTTAAAGTTACGATAACAGGAGCTTTAGGGACTTTGTTTGCCATAATAAATGCTTTTTTAATCGAGCTTTCAATCTCAGATGTTTTATTAATTTGATAAATTCTTTTTGTGAATGTTTTTGCAACAGAAGCTATATCAACATCTTGAAATTCATTAACACCATGATTTTCTACTTGTCCTGCAATAACAACTAAAGGTGTACTGTCAGCATAAGCATTCATAATACCTGTTAAGGTGTTAGAAAATCCCGGACCTGATGTGACAAGAACAACACCAGGTTTGTTTTTTATTTTTGCATATCCTTCCGCAGAATGCACAGCACCAAGCTCATGTCTTGATAATATGTGTTTTATATCAGTTTTTGCAAGCTCCTCATATAAAGGTAAAATAGGTGAACCGGGGTATCCAAAGATTGTATCCACTCCAGATTCTCTAAGTAGTTCTACTAAGAAATTTGCACCTGATATTGTATTAGTTATTTCTTCTATTTTTGTAATTCGTTTTTCCACAGATTGATTATATAATAAACCATCTGTGTTGTTAATAAAATATCCCCAAAATATGTTAACTAACGTAACATATTATTTTATTGTATTAACATATAACTCAATTTCATCAAGTGTGTTCATTTCGGTGGCACAAACTAATATTTTTGTATTATCAAGTTTAATACCGCCTAAAATATTTGTCGATTTCAATTTAGATAATACTTCATCAGAGTCATTTACTTCTATCACAAATTCGTTAAAGAAATTTTTTGTCAATGTTTTAATGCCAATATTAGCGAGCTTTTCAGACAGCAGATGAGCATTGTTGCAAGAAAGTATTCCTACTTCTCTAAAACCATTTTCACCTAACAAGCTTAGATAAAGTGTTGCAGAGAGTGCAATAAGAGCTTGATTAGAACAAATATTGCTGGTTGCTTTTTCTCTTCTGATATGTTGTTCTCTTGTTTGTAAAGTCAAAGTATATGCGATATTTCCATCTGCATCTAAAGTTTGTCCTGCTAATCTTCCCGGAAGTTGACGCATATATTTTTCTTTACAAGCCATAAATCCTGCATGTGGCCCTCCAAAGGACATCGGTATTCCTAAAGTTTGGATATCTCCAACAACAATATCAGCCTCAACAGGTGGTTTAATGACTGACAAGCTGTCAGGAGTTGTACATACTATCAACAATGAATTAACTTGTGGAAGTTCTTTAATCTCTCCGTAATAATCAGGGTTTTGAACTAAAACGCAAGCATAATCAGATGCGTCTTCGCTTAGCTCGTCAAACCATTCTATCTCTACCCCTGAACCCCAAGTATATGTTTTTATCACTTCTTTGTATTCAGGATTTAATTTATTTGAAATCAATGCTTTTTGCTTCTTTGATATTCTACATGCCATCGAAATTGCTTCTGCACACGCAGAACCACCATCATATACAGAGGCATTAGCTACATCCATGCCTGTTAGCATGCATATCATTGACTGATATTCGTACATTATCTGTAATGTTCCTTGTGAAATTTCAGGTTGATAAGGAGTATATGCGGTTAAAAATTCAAATCTTTGCGCAACAGACGATATTGCCGCAGGAATAAATTTGTTATAAACGCCGCCACCCATAAATGATATATAGTCGGTTTTATTTTTTTTAGCTATAGATTTAACAAGTTTTTGAGCTTCCATTTCGCTAATTCCGTCAGCTAAATCTAAAGATTTCATTTTTATTGGAATATGACTAAATAAATCCTCAATATTCGACAGATTTATTTCTTCAAGCATTTCTTTTCTTATATCATCTGTGTGCGAAGCAAAATTCATAACTCAAAACTCCCTAATCTTTTTACAGATAAATTATAAACTAAAAAATCGATGGTTACAAATTTTCAAATATTTTTAAATTTTTTAAATATTTGCTTTATATTTTATCTCGCTGTCTTAATTATATGTATGTTAAAATTAGTTGTATGGTTAAGAAGATTTTTATTACAACTATTTTAGCTTTGACTGCAATAAGCATGCTGGCACCATTTTTAGTAATGCTTCTTATTTCATTGTCAACAAATAATGAAATCTCATATATAGATATGTCAGGTTTAGTTAATAATCTTACTTTTCATAACTACTCAAATGTTTTTAATACTATACCTGTATTCAGATATTTTATAAACAGTTTGTTTGTTTCTGTTTTCACAACAATAGGACAAGTAATAATTGCTACTTTGGCAGGTTATGCTTTTGCCAGATTATCTTTCAAAGGTAGGAATATATTGTTTTTTATAATACTGATAACAATGTTTATTCCTCCTCAGGTAAACATAATTCCATTATTTTTTCTGATGAGAGAACTACATCTCGTGGATACATACTCTGCACTTATTCTTCCCGGTTTATTTGGCGGATTTGGAGTATTTTTAATGCGTCAGCATTTCTTGTCTTTTCCAGGTGAGTTAGAGGACGCTTCTCTTATAGACGGTTGCAGTAAGCTTCAAACCTTTATAAAAATTGTTTGTCCGCTTGCTATTCCTGCTATGGCTACATTGGCAATATTTACATTTATATCAAGCTGGAACAGTTTTATATGGCCTTTAATTGTTACAAATTCAGAGGCTATGCGAACACTTCCTTTAGGACTTGCTGTATTCAAAAGCAGTTATAGAGAAGTTATTATGTGGGGTGATTTATTAGCTTGTTCGGTTGTTTGCAGTTTACCTGCGATTATTATTTTCCTTTTGGGCAAAAAATATATTATTAACGACATGATGAAAGGCGGAGTTAAAGAGTAGAGTCTTTGTTATCTTTTTTAAGGATATAATTCAAATCTCTTATTGTGTTTATTGTTCCTGATATACTGCTCAAAAGGCTAAACAAAGTTTCTATATCGGTCGACAATGCGTCATGCTTCTTATCTAATAAATTTTCAATATCGTATTTTTCCATATTGCTTCTCCTTCGTTATAACATAAATAATAACTCAGATAGCAACAAAATGTCAACATGATTTGTTATAATTGTTATATGATAGAAAAGAATTTAAGAAATATTGGTAATAGTTGGGGTATAATTATACCAAAGCCTATTTTGGAAGGATTAGATATTAATCCTGTTATGGATAAAGTTGAGTTATATATAGAGAATAATGAAATTCGTATCAGAAAAATAAAAAAGTAGAAGGTTTTGTTAACGACTGGACTTAAACCCCTAAGTTATTATATGATATAGTTATGAAGAAACGAATTCGTCATTTATTAAAAATACTTTGTGTTTTAGGGTTAATATTTATGCTTATCTTTAAACAAGGTTGGATAAGAGTAAATATTATCAATAGATTTGAAGGTATTTTTTATGTTTATAAAGGTGATAGGGCATATAGAAAAAATAAACTTGCATATTCAATTGAATACTACAACAAAGGTTTAGCCCTTTTCCCTAAGCATTATACTGCGTGGTATAACTTAGGTAATATTTATGTAGTGTATGAAGATTATTATGCTGCTGTTGATGCATACACAGAGGCGATTAAATATAATCCTAAATATGTTACTGCAAGAATGAATTTAGGTATAATTCAGTCAGAAAAACTCGGAAACTTTGATGCTGCAATAGAACAGTATAATAAAATACTCGATACAAAATATAGAATATGGGCAATCCCTATTGTTTTTAGCAATAAGAGATGTTCAAAGATAAATAAAGGTCTTGCGTATTATAATATGGGACGAGCATATAGGCAGAAGGCAATTTATCTTCCGGAAGAAAATAGAAATTTAACAACACCTTTATTGTTAAAATCAGCTGATGCTTATGAAAAAGCCTGCAAAATACTCAAGAAAAATTCTGATGCAAGATATAACCTTGCACTAGATTATCATTTGTTAGGAAACTATAGAGATGCGGGTAAAAATTATTGTAAAGCAATAGAGCTTGCACCTATGAATTACGAAGCACACTATAATTTGGCTATTTTGTTACGCAGAATGAAAAAATTCGGTGCATCAATAAAAGAATTGGAAAAAGCTTCTTTGATTATTTCTACAACAGGTGTATCTGCAAATACAGATTATATTTTCGGAATATTATCAGATGTATCACATTCATATGTTGATTTTAAGGCAGATCCGAGATATGAAGAAATGGCGAACACAGATAATCAAGAAGTCGATTCTGATAAAAAGAAGAAAAAAGGTAAGAAAGCTAAGAATAAAGATGAGGACATTGATAATTTGTTGAGCGATGATGGTAAAGTAAGACCATCTAAAGATTTAGATAAAATTATGATGAAGGATATGTCCCGTTGTGCAGGATATGCATACTTTAGGAATGAAAGTAATGAATATTAACGATTCTTTTTTGTTATATAAATTATTTAATATGTTATGCACTAACGATAATGTTGAAAATCTTGGAGAAGATTTGAAACTTGTTTTTAGTGAATTTTATGAAATATCAGAAATTAATATTTTATATTTCGACTCAGTCATAAATAAATTAAAAAGTGTCGTTAAAGATTTTGAAGTAGCTGATGATTATTATTCAGAAGAAAAATTAAAATCTTTAAATGATATATATTCAAAACTTGTCGGAACAAATTTTGTCTTGAATGATGATGTTAATGCCCCTAATGATATCTTTGACAATGGAAACATAATAGCAAAAACATTATCAATTGCGCTTAAATACGAAGGCGAAACTAAAGGGTTTGTAAGAATTAAATTTAAAAATAAAGCGGAGTTATCCTCGGAAGATTTAAAATTATTTGAGATGTTTAGTTACAATCTTTCATTGAAGGTGATGAATATTGTTCTTTCAAAGCAAATAGAAGTTAATTCAGCTTTTTATAAATCAATGAAAGATATAGCAAAAATTATAGAAACTCAGTACGATTTTCAATATATTATTCCGATTATTGGTGAAATGATTGATAAATTTGTTATGAATCATTTAATATATATTTTTATAAAAAAAGAGGGGAAATATAATTTATTTTGGCCATCTGCCTGTTGGAATAAAAAAGTGTATGAGTTAATAGAAACGGTTACGGCAGAGGATATAGCAAAGATATCAGAAGATAAAAAAACGGGTGCTTTTCCGCTTGTTAGCGAAGATGAAATTATAGGATGTATTGTTGCGCATAGTACAATTGATAAATTAACCGATGAAGAAATAGGATATATTTCAGAGTTAACAAAACAGTCAGCAGTAACTATTGAAAGAGCAAACACTTATTCCGAAATTTTGCAAAATGCAACAATGGATGCTTTAACAGGTCTAAACAACAGGCGTCAGTTTGAAACAAGACTGTCAGAACAATATGCTATCGCAAACCGTCAAGACACACCTTTGTGTGCAATTATGACGGATATAGATTTCTTTAAAAAGTTTAATGATACTTATGGCCACGCAGTTGGAGATTTGGTACTTAAACAAACAGCATCAGTTATAAAAAATACACTCCGTGAATACGATATCCCATCAAGATATGGCGGAGAAGAATTTTGTATATTACTTCCGCAAACAGGTATAGAAGAAGCTAAAATTGTTGCAGAAAGATTGCGTTCCGCAGTAGAAAAAATGGAAATTGAATTAGAGGATGGAAGAAAAATCCATTTAACAATTAGCGTAGGCTTGGCAGAGCTTGATATAAAAGATATGCCGGAGGATTTGTATATGAAAGCTGATAGAGCTTTGTATGATGCAAAAGAAGGCGGAAGAAACAGAGTTGTCGTTTATAATAAATAATTTACCTTTTTTTATTTTCAAACTACAATATATTTAGAGGAATTTTAAATGGATAAGTATACAAAGACTTGTTATTCGATAGAAGACACACGAGAGTTAGCAAAAAAATTTGCAGATGCTACAAAAGAAGTCGGCTGTTTTGTTAATCTTTTTGGTGATATAGGTGCGGGGAAAACAGCTTTCGTCAGACTTGTCGCAGAAGCACTTGATATAAAAGAAAAAGTAACAAGTCCCAGTTTTACCATTTTGAATGAATACCATACAGGAGAAATTCCTATCTATCATTTTGATTTGTATAGGTTAGAAAATGTTGGTATAAAAACAATAACTGATGAGCTTAGAGAATATTCTGAAGGGAAATGCCTTACATTTGTAGAATGGGCTGAGTTTTCACAAGGGGAAGTCCCATTTGATAGGATTGAAATAAATGTTACTTACGATGATGATGACAATAGATGTTATTCATTTACTGCTATTGGGGATAGCAAAAAAGATATAATTTCAAAAATGGAAAAATAATTATGGAAAACGAAAAATTATTATTAGCTTTTGATACATGCTTAGATAAAACTTATGTTGTACTTAGAACGGAGAGTGATATTATTTCTTCAGAAACTATTTTTTCAGATGAAAAGAGTTATCATTCTGCATATTTAATATCTACAATTAAAAATATTTTGAAAGTAAGTAATAAAACTCCTCAAGATTTATATGCTATTGCTATAAATGTCGGACCGGGAAGTTTTACGGGGATAAGAGCATGTACAACGGTTGCAAGAGTTATGGCTCAACAATTGGGGTGCAAGGCAATAGGGATTTCTTCATTAGAAATTATTTCTCGTGCTAAAAATGATGAATATATTGTTGCGCTTGATGCAAGAAAAAATAAAGCCTATTATTATGACAAAAAATTATATGGAGCTGTGGAGCTTGAAAAAGTTGATGAAATGATAAAAGGTAAAAAAGTCATTACAGATAATAGATTAATAGAAAGATTCAGACTTCCTGCAGAAGAAGTTATTTCTTACGAACAAGCAGAATTTGAGCTTGGAGAAATTTTATCTCAAATAGCAGTTGAAAAACTAAAAACAGATGAAGGAAATTGGGCGAAAGTTCTCCCTTTGTATATTCAACCACCGCCTGTTACAATAAAGCAGTAATGTTAATAAAACTTAATAAAAAAGTCAATTTTTGAAAAAATATTTACTTATTATATATATAATATATACAAATAGGAGATATCTATGACTATTTCATTGAATACCGATCAATATCATTTGATGGATAAACTCAATATAACAACCTCGAGAATGCAGGATTATACGAATCGATCGGTAGATGAAATAATTGAGGCAGAAGCAGAAAGCGGAAACGCCGTTGCAAAAGATTATGGCCGAAAATTGTTCGGAAGTGCTGATGAATTGATAGAAACCTTCCAGTTGGCTGATCCTGCCAATAAATATAATATATTGCAAAAAATGTCATCAGAGCAGCGTGAAAAAGTAATGGAATTGCTTGACGATGAAGACATGGTAATCGGACTCAACTTCTTTACACAGGAAAAACTTGAGCAGATGCTTGGAAAAGTATCTGTAGCAGAGTCGGCTAGTGTTGCGCTGGAGGCGTTCTCATTGTCCCAGATAATAGCAATGATGCCGGAAGAAGCAATGGAATCATTTTTTATGAGTTCCGAAATACCTAAAGAACAAGTGACAGCACAGCTCAAGAATTTGCCTCCTGATATGCTTATTCAGTTGGCTGAAAGTATTTCAGGTGAAGCGGCTGATCAAAGTGATGCTTCCAAGTTGATTTCACAAATTACAGCTCTGCCAGACAAACAATTTAGAGAAGTAATGGCTTCTCTTGATCCTGATATACAACGTAATGTTGCATTCCAGATGGCTAATGAAGATAAAAATGTGCTTCTCCAATTTAGCTCAGAAGCATATAATGGCATGGTATCAAGACTTCAAAAACCTGATATGGTTAAATCTATGGTAGCATTAAACCATGATTCTTTAACGAGAATGACAAGACAGCTTCCTGAAGATTTATTCTCTGTTGTCGCAACACAAGTTGATACAAGACAATTTGCAAAATTATTAATTGACAGATGTCCTGATTTGCTTGAAAAATTTGCGTCTATGGCTAATTCAAGTACTACGCACTAATATCAGATAAGAAGTCTAAAAGCATTTCTAATGCACATTGGGTGAATTTGTATTTCATTTTTGTGCGTTTAAGTTTTGGATTTAATCTGAATTCTTGAACGACAGCTTTGTATTTAGATTTTATAGCAACATACATTAAGCCGACAGGTTTATTGGGACTTCCTCCTGTTGGGCCTGCAATACCTGTTGTGCAAATAACAACATCTGCGTTTGTTTTTTCGTGTAAACCTAATGCCATTTCTGCAGCACATTCTTTGCTAACTGCACCATATTGTTCAAGAGTATCTTGGCTCACACCGAGTAAGCTTTGTTTAACTGCATTTGAATAGGTTACAAAATTTAATTTTGTATATAATGAACTTCCTGGAACATCTGTTAATCTTGAGCTAAGCAGACCTCCTGTGCAGGATTCAGCTGTTGATATTACCATTGAGTTATCAAATAGTATTTGAGCAATTTTTTGCTCTACTTTTTCTTTTTTCTTACCAAATATATTAAACATCTTTTTACACTTTCTTTTATTAAATAGTAGTTATATATCAATTACAATTTATTGCATTAGAATTAATTTGTCAATAAATAATTTAGAGGAATTTTTTATTCTTGTGTTCTATATTGAAGGGCTTGTGAAATATGGACAGTTGAAATGTTTTCGTCCCCTGATAAATCTGCTATAGTTCTTGCAAGTTTTAATATTCTTGAATATTTTCTTCCTGAAAGTTGATATTTAATTGATGCCATTTTCATTAATTTTTGAGAGTTATCATCTAATTTACAGTATTTTTCTATTAGTTTTGAATTGAGTTCTGAATTTGTAAAAATACCTTCATTTTTATATCTTTCTGTTTGAATTTTTCTTGCTTTTATAACACGTTCTCTAATTTGAGCAGAGGTTTCAGTTTTTTCATTAATGTTTAACAATTCGTCAGAGGTTAGTCTTGGAACATCAATAATAATATCAATTCTATCAAGAAGCGGCCCTGATAATCTTGAACGGTATCTTTGAATTTGAATATCTGTGCAGGTACATTGTTTTTCAGTATCACCTAAAAACCCGCAAGGGCATGGATTCATTGCTCCAACCAGCATAAATTTTGAAGGATATGTTATTGAAGTTTTAGCTCTGGATATTACTACATATCCGTCTTCTAACGGTTGACGCAGGGTTTCTAAAACATTTCGAGGGAATTCAACCATCTCGTCCAAAAATAAAACCCCTCTATGGGCAAGAGTTATCTCACCCGGTTTAGGATTTGAGCCTCCTCCTATAATACCGACAGAAGAGGCTGTATGGTGCACAGGTCTGTATGGTCGTTTTGTCATAAGAGGTTCATCTTTTGATAAAAGTCCGCTTATTGAATAAATTTTTGTAAGCTCTAAAGCTTCTTCTAATTCTAAAGGAGGAAGGATTGATGCAAAACATTTTGCCATAAGGGTTTTTCCAGAACCCGGAGTGCCGGACATTAGTATATTATGTCCTCCTGCAGCAGCTATTTCCAACGCTTTTTTTGCTTTTTGTTGCCCTTTTACATCTTTAAAATCATATATATATTCTTCTTGCGTTGATGTCGAAAGATACTTTGTGATATCTATTTTTGTAGGATTAATTGGTTCTTCGGAATAATGGTTCACTACATCTGATAAATGTTCTGCACCGATTATAACAATATCTTGTACTAATGCTGCTTCTTTTGAGTTGTCTTTCGGAACAAAAACTGTTTTTATTCCATTTTCTTTTAAGCCTGTAACAATTGACAATATTCCGTTAACACTTCTGACAGAACCATCAAGTGACAATTCTCCAATAAAAGCGGTATCTTTTATTTTTTCAGATTCTATAACTCCTTCTTCTTGTAAAATTCCTATAGCCATAGGTAAATCAAAGAAAGTACCTTCTTTTTTAATATCTGCTGGGGCGAGATTTATAACTACTTTTGTATTAGGGAAGGTATAGCCTGAATTTTTTATAGCAGATCTTATTCTTTCTTTTGCTTCTGATACTGCATTATCAGGTAATCCTACAATTGTCACGCTTGGAAGTGAATTTGTAACATCTACTTCTACATCTATTTTATATGCGTCTAACCCTATTGTGGTTGCTGTTATTGACTTAGATACCATAGCAGTATTATATAATAATAAGCTTTTGTGTACAAGTTTTATAGAAATAAAAAAGACTTAACCATATATTAATAGTTAAGTCTTTTATTTTATTCTGTTTTGCAACTATTTGATTTTTGTCAAATCCTTCCATAGTTTTTTCTTTGTTTCAACAGTCTTTTTAGCATTTGATTTAGCGTTAGAAACAGCTTTCTTTTCTGCATTAACTCTGTTTTTAGCATTTGATTTAACAGTGTTTACTTGTTTTTTTGCTGCTTTTGCTTTATCTTCTGCTGCTTTTTTAGCCGCTTTTGCTTTTTGTTCTTGAGCTTTTTTAGCTGCGTCTAATTTAGCTTTTTGATCTTTAATTTTTTGTTCTTGAGCTTTTTTAGCTGCTTCAGCTTTAGCTTTTTGATCCTTAATTTTTTGTTGTTGAGCTTTTTTTGCTGCGTCTAATTTAGCTTTTTGATCTTTAATTTTTTGTTCTTTTTAATTTTTTGTTCTTGAGCCTTTTTAAGAGCTTCAGCTTTAGCCTTTTGGTCTTTAATTTTTTGTTCTTGAGCCTTTTTAAGAGCTTCAGCTTTAGCTTTTTGGTCTTTTACTTTTTGTTGTTGAGCTTTTTTGAATGCTTCAGCTTTAGCTTTTTGTGCCTTTTGTGCTTTTATAGCAGCATCTTTTTTTGCTTGTGCGGCTTTTTGAGCTTGTGCTGCTTGGTTTCTTGCACTAGCTTCTGTTTTTGCAATCGGGTTTACAAGTTTGTTAACAGCTTTTTCTGTATAAGTTGTCGCTGCCATTGTTGTTGTGCTTGCTACTGCAAGAACGACCATTGTTGTTAATAATTTTTTCATAGGTTAGCCTCCTTATTTATTAAACGATTTATAATTAAAATTGTTCAAATATTTTATAAAATTATTATATATACTTATTTCAATTTTTCAAGTATAATCTTGTTATGGACAGAGTAAAATTATTAGGTTATGAAATTGATAGATTTAGCTTTGAAGGGGCTCTTGAAGAAGGCTTAAAGCTTGAAAAGGAAGATAAAGTATCTCAAGTTGTAACCATAAATCCTGAAATGTTTGACTGCGCAAAAGTAGATAAAGAATTTGCATCTATATTAGAAACTGCAGAAATGGTTATTCCTGACGGAGTAGGGGTTAAAATAGGGTTAAAAATACTTGGTTATAATGTCGATAGAATAGCCGGTGTTGATTATGCGCGAAAAATGATAGAGCTATCGGCTCAAAATAATCTTCCTGTCGCTTTGATTGGTGCAAAACCTGAGGTTATACAGAAAGCATGTGATAATTTAAAATCTGAAATTGAGGGTGTGAATATAGTTTATTCACAAGATGGCTATTTTGATGATGAAGATAGAGTGTTGGATGAATTAAGTCAGTCAGGGGCAAGGTTGGTGTTAGTAGCTCTAGGTTCTCCAAAGCAGGAAAAATTTATTTCAAAAGCTAAAAAAATAGTTCCATTTGGATTAATGATAGGAGTGGGCGGAAGTTTTGATGTTTGGTCAGGAACGGTTGAAAGAGCTCCTGAAATATATCAAAAATTGGGTGTAGAATGGTTGTATAGAACAGTAAAACAACCTGAAAGATTTAAAAGAATCTTCCCAACACTTCCTCTTTTTATTATGAGAGTGTTTAAAGAAAAGTTTATTACCAGATAATAGGAAACGGTGTTTATTATGGAAAATGTTTTATCAGAATTAGAAATTGAAAATTTAAAAAAGATTTGTAAACAAACAAGAATTAATATTTTAAAAATGGTTCATAACGCTGCATCCGGTCATATCGGAGGAGCTTTTTCCGGAGTGGAAATTTTAAATGTTTTATATAATAAATCATTAAATATTCCGACAGATTGGAAGAAATCTCAAAAGTTTGTAAATCGTGACAGATTTATATTGTCAAAAGGTCACGCATCAGCTCTTTTGTATTCTGTTTTATCCCAAAAAGGATTTTTCCCGGAAGCAGAACTTATGACTTTTAGAAAATTTGGCTCAAGGCTACAAGGTCATCCTTGCTGTAAGGAATTGGACGGAATAGAGGTTTCAACAGGTTCATTAGGACAAGGATTGTCTGTAGGATGTGGTATCGCATTAGGTTTAAAACTTGACAATAATCCTGCTAATGTTGTTGTTTATATGGGCGATGGTGAATTACAAGAAGGCTCTGTCTGGGAAGCTTTTATGCAAGTGTCACACAGAAAATTAGATAATATAATTGCCATTATTGACAGAAACGGGTTACAAATAGATGGTGAAACAGAAAAAGTTACGTCGTTGAACCCTCTTGATAAAAAACTTGAAGCTTTTGGCTGGGAAGTTGTATCTATTGACGGACACAATTTTAATGAAATATATCAAGCCGTCGAAAAAGGAAAAGTATCTGAGAAGCCTTTTGCAATAATTGCAAACACAGTAAAAGGTAAAGGTGTGTCCTTTATGGAAAATAATGCCGGCTGGCATGGAAAAGCTCCTAATGATGAGCAGTTTGAACAAGCTTTAAAAGAACTTGAAAGAGTTTAATATAAGGGTTTTTTATAAATATAAAGATAATAATCCTCCATGTGGGGGATTTTTTATTTAAAATAACCACAAAAGTGATTAAGTGTATAAAATGCACTTTATCTAAAACGACTATCCTCACTGGGTTTAGACCTATTATGAATTAGTGTAAAATTAACACTTGACAAATATTTTAATCTGTATCATAATAAAAGTGTTAAAAGAAGTGTATAAGTCACACTTAAAACAAAAGACTTAGAGGAAAAAATGAAAATCAACGCAATAAATAATATAAATTATACTTCAAATAGTCAACCAATCGCACCGCGTTCTCAACAACAAATTAAAGTAAACTTTGAGAAAGAAAAATTGATTGCACAAAGAGCAGATTCTATTAATGCTAACCCTATTACATCGTTGGGTTACAAGCTGTATCGTACCTTTAGATTCCTTTCTGAACATGAAACTGCTCCTGTTGTTAATCAAAAGTTAAACACGGTAGCTTAAATTAACACTCACACAAAATAAAACGGCAGATATTTTGGTATCTGCCGTTTTTTTTATTAACTGTTTTTAAATTCGTTTCCGCCAACTATTCGTAAATGTCGGTCTTTACCTTCTCCTACCGAACTGCTCTCTAAATTATGCTGTTCGACAAGAGCGTGTTGAAGTTTCCTTATTTGTTGATTTTGAGGATTTAACTCAATTTTTTCTGCTCCTGCAAGTATTTTATTTATTGCTGCTTTTGCTTCATCAAGCGCTCTTTCTGCTTCGTCATAGTATCCGTGAATGCTTTCAGCATCTGTTTCATCAACGCATAAAGCATCTTTTAATACTTTTTGTATTTGAGCCATAGAGTTTGTTTTTACATAAAATACTTGAAGCCTATATTCATTAGCCGTTGATAAAATTTTTGCACCGCCTTTTGCAAAGTTTTTATGCGCAATTACTAAATCAGCATCATCAATGTTTCTTGTTAATTCAGCATTTAAGTCAAGTCTTTCTATAGCTTTTTCCACTATGCTTCGAGATACTGCATATAGGTATATTTTCTTTATCGGCTTAATACTTTCCACATATTCTTTTCTTGAAAAACTGAACTTTAAGGTATCTTCAGGTTTTTCTAAAAGTTTTGATTCGATTGTATTTATGTGTTCTGCGGCAGTTTTAACACTTTCTATAGCAATATTTGCATCTTCTTGAACTTTTCTTATTTCTGGTCTTATCGGCCATCCTCTAAGTATGTAGTCAACCGCTTCTGATGTATTTTTGTATACGGCTAAAGTATTTCTATCAATAATTTCTATTACAATGTCAAAAGTAGGTTGTTTTTCTCTTTCCAAAACGGTTTTTTGAGAGGCTCTGCGTTTTGCTTCATCGTCCCCTAGAGTAACTGATTGAATACCACCTACCAAATCTGATAGAGTTGGGTTTTTAATTAAGTTTTCCAGAGTATTACCGTGAGCGGTTGCTATAAGCATAACCCCACGTTCTGCAATAGTTCTTGCTGCTTGAGCTTCTGCTTCTGTCCCTATTTCATCTACGACAATGACTTCAGGTGTGTGGTTTTCAACCGCTTCTATCATAATATCTTTTTGAAATTCAGGTTGTCTAACCTGCATTCTTCTAGCTGAGCCGATTGCAGGATGTGGGATATCGCCATCTCCGGCAATTTCATTGGAAGTATCAACTACAACAACTCTTTTGCCAAGTTCATCAGCAACAAGACGTGATATTTCACGTAACTTAGTTGTTTTACCTACTCCCGGACGACCTAAAAATAAAATGCTTTTACCCATTAAACAAAAATCTTTAATGCAAGCAATAGTGCCGGTAACAACTCTACCTACTCTGCATGTTAAACCTACTACTTTACCTTGACGGTTTCTTATCGCACTTATTCTGTGCAATGTTCCGGGGATGCCGGAGCGGTTGTCGCTTGTAAATTCAGGAAGTTTTGACGTGACTTCTTCAATGTCCTCGGATGTAATTTCTCCCGTGTCCAATTTGTCGATTTTGCCGTCTGAGTGTCTTATCTCGGGACGCCGACCGATGTCCAGAACTATTTCTATTACATCTTCCATTTTGGAATAAGTTATCTGACTCTTAATTTTGTCAGGTAGAACCGCTAATAATAAATTAACGTCGTTCTGAAATTGTAGGTTGTTCATTTATTTACCATATCTCCAACAGGATTATAACATATTTTTTATTAAAGGGCATGTTTTTTCGAGTTTTTTGATGATAAATCAACCGTTTGTATGAGTATTTTTATGAATACTCTTTTGGGGGTTGTTATTGGATATTTAAGGTGCAGATTTCTCTACTTTCTAAATTCCATGTGTGCATGGTTTTATAACATATTTTTAATTTTTGTAACAAAAACTAAAGTTTTAAATAAAAATACCGTTACTTATTTTGGATATGAAGTGTTAAGGAGTAAATATGTTTAACGAATTATTATTACCCGGAACAGTTAGCTTTAAAGATTCTATGGCAATTTATTTTGAGGGAGTAAAGGATTTCTTTAATGAGTTGCTTTATTGTTTAGCTAAGTTTGAATTAAAGATTTAAACAAAAAGCCTTTGGATTTCCAAAGGCTTTTTGTTTTTTATTTATATTTATAAATTAAACCAATTTTACAGTTACTGATTTAGGTTTTCTTGTATAAGATAATTTATCTTCTCTTGATAACCAACCAAGTCCCATAGAAATGAAGTTTTGGTCTAAGTCTAAATCTTTAGACATTTTGTTAAGAGTAACTTCACCCTTTTCTGATAAATAGTTCCATATCATACCAGCTGATTCAATAATTTGATCTTGCATTTCTAAATTTGATTTCATGTTTTGTCTCCTTACTTTTAGTTGTCAAAATATTAATTATGAATTTGTTCCACAATTATATCAGAAAATTTTATTTTTTGCAACTAAAAAAATAAAAAATTTTTACCTAATTTTTTGCATTTTTAAAAGTTGATTTTTCTTGAAGGGAACGGTTTTTGAACGGTTTAAAATTTCTTAAATTATTACGTTAAGTCGTTAAGACTTTAGGTTCATTTAGTCGGCAAAGCCGACTAATTTATAATAATATACAGCCAAAGGCTGTAAAATTGAACCTCACGACCTAACGTCTTAAGAGTCCTAATGACTTTACCGAGTTTTGTTCGATAAACTTTAATTTACAATTCGAACATGTACAAATCATTGTGTTTATGGTACAATAACCTCATAGAATAGTTTAGACTTGAGGAGATATATATGACACAAGGTTATGATGCCAGTAATATTAGGGTACTTGAAGGTTTAGAGGCTGTAAGGCTCAGACCGGGTATGTATATAGGTTCTACCTCTCAAAGAGGTTTGCACCATTGTATTTATGAGATTGTAGACAATTCTATTGATGAATCTCTGGCAGGTTATTGCTCTGAGATTAAAGTAACAATCCATAATGATAACAGTGTTACAGTTGAAGACAACGGTCGTGGTATTCCTGTTGATATTAAACCTGATAGTGGAAAATCAGCTTTGGAAATTGTTCATACAGTTCTTCACGCAGGCGGTAAATTTGGTGATGGCGGATATAAGGTTTCAGGCGGACTTCACGGGGTTGGCGCATCAGTTGTTAATGCTCTTTCTGAAAAAATGGTGGTTGAGGTTTCTCGTGACGGTTATGTTTGGAAACAACAATATCTTAGAGGTGAAGCTACTACTCCTGTTGAAAAAGGAAAAGAAACGCTTAAAACCGGTACTAAATCTACTTTCTGGTTAGATCCTGAAATCTTTACGGAAACAACTGTTATTGATAATGATGTGGTTGCTACAAGATTTAGAGAAATGGCTTTCTTAAATAAAGGTTTGAAAATTGTTCTATTAGACGAACGTCAAGGACAACCTGATGAACAAGTGTTCCACTATGAAGGTGGTATCGCTAGTTATGTTGAATTCTTGAATAAAAACAAAACTCCTTTATTCCCTGATCCTATCTATATTGACAAGGAATATGAAGGAATGAGAGTTGAAGTTGCTATGCAGTATACAGATTCATACAGTGAATCAATCTTGTCTTTTGCAAACAACATTAATACTCACAACGGTGGTACTCACTTAACAGGTTTTAGAAACGCAATCACTCGTGTATTGAATGATTACGCAAGAAAAAATAATATCTTAAAAGATTCGGAACAAAACTTGTCAGGTGATGACGTTAGAGAAGGATTGACTGCAATTGTCAGTGTTAAATTGTCAAATCCTGAATTTGAAGGTCAAACAAAAGAAAAACTCGGCTCTCAAGAAGCTATGGGTGCTGTTCAAGATGTTGTTAAGGAAAAATTCCAAGAATGGTTAGAGTTTAATCCTAAAATGGCAAAACAAATCATTGAAAAAACACTTCAAGCTCAACGTGCCAGAGAAGCTGCAAGAAAGGCTAGAGAATTAACTCGTCGTAAGACAGTTCTTGAAACATCTACATTGCCGGGTAAACTTGCTGACTGTTCAAACAGAGATCCTTCACAATGTGAAATTTATATTGTTGAGGGTGATTCCGCAGGCGGTTCTGCTAAGCAAGGCAGAAACAGAATGTTCCAAGCTATTTTGCCTTTAAGAGGTAAGATTTTGAACGTAGAAAAAGCAAGATTGGATAAAATTTATAACAGTGATTCTATCCAAGCTATGGTTCAAGCATTCGGAATAAAAATTAGTCGTAATCCGGAAGAAGTTGATATTTCTAAATTAAGATATCATAAGATTATTATTATGACTGATGCTGATGTTGACGGTGCACATATTAGAACATTAATGCTTACTTTCTTCTTCCGTTATGCAAGACCAATGATTGAAGAAGGTCATGTCTACATTGCTCAGCCTCCGTTGTTCAAAATTACAACAGGTAAAACATCTGAATATTTGTATGATGAACATGCTATGGATAAAATGTTGAA
Organism: uncultured bacterium; assembly: GCA_902797985.1. GTDB lineage: Bacteria > Cyanobacteriota > Vampirovibrionia > Gastranaerophilales > Gastranaerophilaceae > UBA2883. The sequence goes on along the minus strand of CADBUZ010000010.1, from coordinate 53,685 downwards.
AGAACGTGGTATTAAGAATTTGAGTTTGTCTAACAAATCAGGCTCTAAAGTTCTTAAAGAACAAGAGTTAATTGATATGATTGGAAATATGACTACTTTCTATCGTTCTTACAATAATCCTATTTTAAATATTATTCCATCAGTTGTTTTGAGAGGTTTAATCCGTTCTGAAGTTAAAGCAGAAGATTTCGAAGATCAAGCAACAATGAATAAGGTTATAGAATATCTTGAACATTATCTAAAAGACCATGCTGAAAATTATAACGTTACTGAAGCAAAAAATTATTCGGTAGAATTAAAATATAATCCTGAAAATGCAAGATATGGTATTGTGTTACATTTAGGTGATGATGAATCTGAATTAATAACTGCTAACGTTATAAAATCAAACGAATTTAAACGTTTGAAAAATTCATATCCTATAATTCGTGATTTCTTAATTGAAGAAGAACAGGTATTGTATTTAGATACTGATGAAACAAGAATAGAAGTTACATCTTTTGAACAGTTGCAAAAAATAATTGATGACAGAGGTCAAAAAGGTTTAACTATTCAACGTTTCAAAGGTCTGGGTGAAATGATGCCTGAACAATTATGGGAAACAACAATGGATCCTAAGTCAAGAACGTTGTTGAAGGTTAATATTGAAGATGCAATGTTATGTGATCAATTGTTTGATGTTTTAATGGGTGATAAGGTTGAACCTCGTAGAGATTTTATCCAAACTCATGCCGTTTATGCTACAAATATTGATACTTAATCACTGTATTATAAAATAAGAAAAAAAGAAGACGATATGAGTCTTCTTTTTTTTGTTATTAAAATATATAAATTATGGTATACTTTTGTTATGGCAATTATTTCAGATAATAATGATTTTCAAAAAAATTCAAAAACTCAAGGTAAAAATCCTATTGTTAAAATGGAAACTATTGAGTATGATAAAACTTTTGAAAACACAATAAGACCAAAAACTTTTGAGGATTATATAGGACAAACTGCATTAAAAGAAACATTAAAAATTTCAATTGAGGCAGCGAAGCTTAGAGAAAGACCTTTAGATCATTTGTTGTTTTACGGTCCGCCAGGGTTAGGTAAAACTACGCTGGCAGGTGTTATTGCTGAACAAATGGGAGCAGATATAAAAATAACTTCTGCACCGTCGCTTGAACGTCCGAGGGATATAATAGGAATTTTGATGTCTTTAAAAGGCGGTGAAATTTTATTTATTGATGAAATTCACAGATTGAATAAAGTCGCAGAGGAAATATTGTATCCTGCAATGGAAGATTTTTCGCTTGATATGACGACAGGAAAATCTCAAACAGTAAAAACATTGAGAGTGCCGCTTCCAAAATTCACTTTAATTGGTGCGACAACAAAAGCGGGTGAGTTATCAGGACCGTTGAGAGATAGATTTGGTATTATACACAGATTGCAATTTTATACCATTGAGGAACTTACTCAAGTGATAAAACGAACTGCAGGGATTCTTGATATAAAAATAACGGAAGAAGGTGCTGTTGCAATTGCAAGAAGATCAAGAGGTACTCCTCGTATTGCAAACAGATTAGTTAAAAGGGTGTCTGATTTTGCATTGATTAAGTATGATGGTGTTATAACAGATGAAGTCGCCAATAATTCGTTAGATGTTTTAAATATTGATGAATTTGGGCTTGATACAACCGATAGAGCTATGTTAAATCTTATTATTGAAAAATATGATGGCGGACCTGTAGGAATAGAAACAATAGCGGCAGCGTTGAGTGAAGATGTAAGAACATTGGAAGATGTTTGTGAACCGTATTTGCTTCAATCAGGCTTGTTACAACGTACCCCAAGAGGAAGAAAAGTTTCTCCTGAAGGATATCGACATTTAGGGAAGAAAATAGACAGTTATCAACAGAGTTTGTTTTAGGTCGTTAAGACGTTAAGTCGTTAAGACTTTAGGTTCATTTAGTCGGCAAAGCCGACTAATTTATAATAATATACAGCCAAAGGCTGTAAAATTGAACCTAGCGACCTAACGTCCTAGTATCTGTTTAGCTCGATAAACTTTAATTTGTCACAAAAATTTATTTGTGGTATACTCAAAGGGCAAAAGTACTTAAAGACTTGGGGATAATATATAAAATGATAGAAATGAAAGTTATGGGTATTGCATTAGATACTCGTTCAGGTTCTCCGATTGTAGTTTTACATGATTTGGACAACAGGCGAGCATTACCGATTTGGATTGGTTCTGCTGAGGCTAGTGCTATTATTCGTAAAATAGAAAAACTCGCAGTTACTCGTCCTATGACTCATGATTTAATCGTTGATATCGTTAAAAAAACAGGTTTTTCTGTTTCCAAAATAGAGATTAATGACGTTGAAAAGGAAACTTATTATTCAACAATATATTTAACTGATGGTGATAAAGAGCTTGTTATAGATTCCAGACCTTCTGATGCTATAGCTGTTGCAATGAGAGCAAATGCTCCAATATATGTTACAGCAAATGTACTAATGAATGGTGCTGTTTCTACGGATTCTGCTAAGGATGAGGAAGAAGCAGAAGAATTTAAGGATTTTATCCAAAGTGTTAAACCGTCTGATTTTGAAAAGTTAATAAATAAACATAAAGAATCAGATCAATAAAAATTTGTTAATGCCGGACTAAATACATAACATATATTATCTAATTTCTTAATTTACCCTTCCGGCATTTATTTTTTTATCATTTTACTTACTTGTTTAGTAAAAGGTTTTCCTAATAAAAAGTTAGATAACTTTTCACCGGCTAACCACCCGACAACGCTGGCGCCGGGAACCGGAACAAAATTCCCTGCTACAAATAGAGCTGTTGAAGATGATACCCTCACAGCAGCTTTGCCTGCTTCAATAGCTCCTTTTGTTATTCCGCCTTTCTCAGTTGCGGCCTTTACGTCATTTATTCCGGAAAGTTCTTTTATTGCAGATTTTATCTCGGGAGAGGATTCTTTCACTCCTTTGATTGTTGAGGAGTTTTTGTTAACATTTCTTTTGATTTTTTTTAAGGTTTTGGAAATAACATTGACATTGTCAGACATTTCTTCAAGTTTTTCTATTATTGGTTTAAAAGCACCAAAAATATAGCCTTTACTTTTCGCAAATTGTTTTTTCGTTGAGGATAAATTTTGTATGCTTGCAGCACGTTTAGATGCTTCGGCTCTTTGAGCAGAAGCTTGTGTTACATTTTTCAAGCCTTTTACAACACCATTTACTATTGTTGAATTTGCAATGTTTAATACCATAGACACACTATTCCTATTTTTATAAAGTTTTTTGTTGAGAAAATATTGCTATTAAATGCAATAAAACTTAAGTAATCTTAATAAAAATTTAATGGTTATAGTCATTTTTTTGATATAAAATAAAATCAAAGGAGTATATGATTATGTGGAAATATTCTGATAAGGTAATGGACCATTATAGAAACCCAAGAAATGTAGGGAAAATAGATGATGCAGATGTTGTAGGTGAAGCAGGTTCACTTACTTGTGGCGATTCATTGAAACTATATTTAAAAATAAAAGATGGTATTGTTACAGATGCGAAATTCCAAACCTTTGGATGCGGTTCAGCGGTTGCAAGTTCCAGTATTTTAACAGAAATGGTTATTGGTAAACATATTGACGAAGTCAGAAAAATTACTAATGCAGATATCGCCCGTGAATTGGATGGATTACCTCCTGAGAAAATGCATTGTTCTGTCATGGGACATGAAGCTTTAGAAGATGCTTTAAAAAAATATTATGATGAAGAAATTGATTTTGGGGTAAATGATAATAAAGATTCTCGTGTAGTTTGTACGTGTTTTAATGTAACAGAAGATATTATAAAAGAAGCTATTGAGGTAAACGGACTTACTACGGTAGAAGATATTACAAATTATACAAAAGCAGGAGGGGCGTGTGGTCGTTGTAAAGGTGATATTCAAAAATTAATTGACAAATATGCAAAAAAAAGTGAGCCAAAACTATCACCTGCTCAGCTAATTTTAAAAATTAATAAAGTTATAGAAAATGTTATTGCGCCTGAATTACAAAAAGATGGCGGTGATATAGAATTGATTGATATAAATGAAAACAAAGTGTATGTTAAACTTCAAGGCAGATGTTCTTCTTGTAAAAATTCTGTATTAACATTGAAATCATTTGTAGAATCAACATTAAGAGATAAAGTTAGTAATGATATAGAGGTAATACAAGTATAATGGTTATTTATTTAGATAACAATGCTACAACAAAAGTAGATGAAGAAGTTTTAGAAGAAATGCTTCCATATTTAAAGGATGAATATGCAAATCCTTCAAGTATGTATGAGTTTAGTGTAAAATCTTCAAATGCAATAGCAGATGCTCGTAATAAAATGAAAGATTTCGTTGGGGCAAAATCAGAAAAAGAGATTATATTTACATCTTGTGGTTCTGAGAGTGCAAATACAGCAATAAGAGGTGCCGTTGCACATAACAAGTCAAAAAAACATATTATTACTACAAAAGTTGAACACCCATGTGTGATGAATACATATAAATCACTGGAAAAACAAGGATATAGAATAGATTATATAGGTGTTAATTCAAACGGCGAATTGGATATCGAAGAATTAAAAGAAAAAATAACAGAGGATACAGCTCTTGTATCTGTAATGTGGGCGAATAACGAAACAGGAGTTATATTTCCTGTAAAAGAAATTGGTGAAATAATAAAATCAAAAAATCCAAACACCCTTTTCTTTGTTGATGCTGTTCAAGCAGCAGGTAAAATAGAAATGAATGTCAAAGACTCAAATATTGATTTATTGGGGGTTTCAGGACATAAATTCCACGCACCGAAAGGAATCGGCGCACTGTATGTTAAATCCAGTGTAATTCTTCCACCTCTTATAACAGGTGGACACCAAGAAAGAGGTTATAGAGCAGGCACGGAAAATGTTCCTTATATTGTTGGAATGGGAAAAGCAGCAGAGCTTGCCATTGATGGATTGAAGTATGAATCTACTGAGGTTAAACGACTTAGAGATAAGTTGGAAACAGGTATTTTAAAAACTACTTATAATTCAAGATTAAATTCTTCCATAACAAACAGAGTTCCTAATACTACAAATATCGGATTTGAATATATAGAAGGTGAATTGATTCTTCTTCATTTAAGTGATTTGGGGATATGTGCAAGTTCCGGTAGTGCTTGTACTTCAGGTTCGTTAGAACCTAGTCATGTTTTGAGAGCGATGGGGACACCGTTCACATCATTACACGGCAGTATTAGATTTAGTTTGAGCCGTTATACAACTGAGAAAGAAATTGATTATGTTCTTGAAAAATTACCAAGAGTTATCGATGATATAATAAGAATTTCTCCATATCAAGAGGAGTTAGAACACCTAAGAAAGGCTAGAGGATAAAGAGTATGTTTCAAGTTTATACACAAGAAGGAAATAAAGAATTAACAAAAACTTTAGTTGGCGAATTTAAAGATTATGATGAAGCTATGGATAAAGCCGAAGCAGTAATCGAAGGTAAAGACGGACTAAAATATATTGTAGAAGAAACTAACGGATGCTTTAATAGTTATGGGGATTTAGTCGCAACTGTTATTGCCGAAAGCGACTAAAAACTTCTTCTTATTTTCATTAATTTACCCTCACGGTTATAGGCTTTTTCTCCAATCCAATGGACTATAAGAGTTCCCGTTCCGTTAAAGTTGTATTGCTCTTTTGACGATACATAATATACTACTGTATGTAATTTACCCGTATTGTTATATGTTACAGTTTTCTTAGGATATGTTGAAGGGTTGTTGTTGTCTATCTCTATCCCAGTTAGTTTTCCTGATGAGTTGTAATGATAAACATTGTTTGGTTTATCATCATATCTTATTCCGTATGATATAAATGTACTTCCGCAATAGGATGGAAATATTTGTCTTGGTGGTTCATTTCCTCTTTTGTGCGGAATATTTTGTATATATGCAAGATTAGATTTGTAGTATTTATCATTTAAGTCTGTGTGATAAAAACTAAGAGGAATAGTTGTTTTGACATCTTTAAATGCAAGGGTTTTTATTTTGTTCAGCGTTGATACAGGTTTTGATACAGTTGATTTATGCTTTTTTGTACGACTTTTGTATGTTTTTGCATAAGTTAATGATGTAAAAGTAACTAAACATAAAAATATAATTGTTAGTTTTAAGGTAATGTTTTTCATTTTATTATCCAATATCTTCTATAAAAAGTTCGTCAGTTATTTTAGATGCAAGTCCCACAAAACTTTCTGTAACGTTTGAGTGCTCATTTATTTCAGAAACAGGGATTCCTTTATTAATTGATGACATAACTGTAAAATAGTTGTTTGGAACTTTCCAATAAACAGATTTATTCAATGTTTTTTCTACATCATCAACAGTTATTTCATCATTTTCTAAGTATCTGTTTACTATTATTTTTATTTTTGACGAAGTATATTTTAATGATTCAAACAAATCTAAGCAGCGTTGACAGTTTCTGATTAAAGGTAAGTTAATTACGGTTGTTAAAAGAATAATGTCAGAATTGTCTAATATTGTCATATTTAACTTGTCGATATTTGCACCCATATCAATAATTATGTATGAAAAAGAATTTCTAAGTAGTTCAAAAAGCTTTATTATTTGTTTTGGATTTAAATTTTTAGTTTGTTCTATATATGGCGGTTCTGCTAATACATAAAGTTCAGTATCTTTGTATTGTTGGCAAGCGTCCATAATAAAATTTTTATTTTCAGGATTTGAATTATTTATAATATCAGAAATATTCAAAGTAGGTTTTAAATCTAAAAAAGTAGCTATATCTCCTATAGGTATATTTAAATCAACTAATGCAACTTTTTCTCTTGTTAGTTTTGATAACTCGACTGCGAGATTTGTAGCTACAGCAGTTTTCCCGACACCACCTTTATTTGAATATATTGTAATAATTTGAGCTTTTTTTAGGGTTTTAACTTCTTCTTTTGAACATTTTGAAATTGCAGATAATAAATCTTTTTTTATTATTGGTTTGGAAACGAAATCTTTCGCTCCGTATCTTAGGGTTTGAATTATATTCGATGTTGTATAATCTTCGGATATTGCTATAACATTCACCCCAAAATCTGTTAATCTTTTAATCATTTTTAAACAGCTATGCTTATCTTCTGTCATAGAAAATATAGCAATTTGCGGTTTATTAGTTTTTACGTATTTTAGCCCGTCTGAATATTTATCAAAAATTTTATCAACTTTAATTATTTTACAATCATTAAGATAACCCAGTATTATATCCTTTGATTCTGATTCTCTTTCAAATATAACAAGCTTCTTTTCCATAAAACCCTCAATTTTTATAAAATAATATTAGCATATTTTATAGATTTTTAAAATACTATATGAGTTTAAATTTGTTGAAAATTCAAATTTTTTTTGCCTAATATTTATGGAAAGTAGTTTTATGTTGATTTTTTGTTTTTGCTGTGCCTGACAATTTTATATTTCTTCCCAAACATGTGTTCGTGCAAGAACATCTTCAAACGTATAATTATACTCAGGTTTTTTACCGTTTTGGATATCTATTTCATCAAAACTCTTAAACATTTCATAGCGTGCTTTAGCCATCTTTAGTCGTTCTTCTTGATATTTACTTCCGTCAGTTATTTCTCTATATTTTGTTCCTCTTGGAAGTAAAACTTCTGCTTCATTTTCGTGAACATGATAATATTTTTCTTGAAAAGCACTTAGATTATGTCCATTTTTTGTTTTTATTACGTGGAATTCTGATTTATCGCCAACAAGAGTTAAATCATGATTCTTTGATGTTGACCAGAATTGTCCGCTTTCAGGATTAAAATACCCATTTCTATATACAATTCCGTCAAATTTTCCAAATTCTCTATCAACTTCTTTTAAAGAATAATCGATTACTCTTATAAATTCTTTGGCAGTTTCTGAATCCATATTTACTAAATGCTCTCTGAGCAAGGCTTTACCTTCATCACTCCAGATTTTAACACCACTATCGATTGGACTCATATACACATCTTTATTTTTTGATAAGTAAGTATTTAATTCTCTATATAATTCATAATTTGTATTTGAGCCTGCACTATTTACTCCGATATAAGCAGGTAAAGATGACATCCTGCTTGGAATATCTGCGACATAATCTTCAACAGCAAATCCAAAAGAAGATCCTTCAAGTATTCTAGGTCCGTTAAAGCTACTTTGAACATCACCCATACAATAGATTGTTCTAAACCTTTTGTCGTGTAATTTATCCATTACTTCAAAAAATTCTTCATCACTTGCAATAGGTCTTATGCCGTGTACATCAGGAACAAGTCCTTTTTCTTTAGCGATTTTTTCGTTGATTATATCATCAATCATACCAAATTTATTTTGCATGATTTCTTCATAATCTTTAGCAGCTTTACAAGCATCTTTTTCAAAAATTCCCATACATCCATAGTGGAATGTACTATTAACATTTGCTAAATCTGATTTTGCCATAATTTCTGCAATAGTTATATCTTGTTTGTTACCACCAAACAAATCTATTACCTCTTTAGCAGACATTTCACCTTTGTTATATCGTTCAAACCAATGATGGTTTTGAATTTGTTTTAAAACTCGTTCCTTTATCTCCGGTTTTAAATTAAGTCGTTCTAAGATTGGTTTTGCTATTTCTGTGCTTAGTGCTGCGTGTCCTCTATCAGGGACATAATCTTCTATAAAACATTTTCCTAAATCATGGAGTATTGTTGAGTATTTTAATACGGTTTGAGAGTCCTCATTTAAACCTTTAGCTCTAATATTAGAAAGATTGGAACTTAAATTTTTTAAGGTATGAACATCAACAGAATATTGATGTGTATGGTGTTGTTTTTTACCAATTATTGCCGTAAATTCAGGTATCTCTTGTAAAATTGCATCTAAAATTTCCTTTTGTTCAGGATTTTCGAGAAGCACTTCGTTTTCTTGAGTAAATTTTCTTATTATAGTTGCAAATTTTTGTTCTGATTCTGTTTGAGCTAAATTAGTTGGAATTGTTGGAATGCCCTCTAATTCAACCCCAACTTTGTTATATCCTGTAGGATTTAGTTTTATATTAAACCTGTGTTCAATATTCGCTCTTTGAGCAGGAGAAAGTTTCCCTAACTCCGTTGATAAATCAGTCAAGAAACTGTCACGACTGTATTTTAGAGGAATACCGTCTTTCCCGTACTGATATGTTTGGAGATAACGGATAGTTTCATCATATTTTTTAGATGTTCCAAATTCACTAAATATTTCTTTTTTATGAGTAACTATTTTTTGCTTTGCTGTTTCTTGTGCTATTCTTTCTGCTTCAGCTTTAGCTTTTGTTTCTGCCTCTTTTTGAGATTTTAATTTTGCTTCTTGTTGTGCTCTTAATTCAGCTTGTTTTTCAGCTTCAAGTCTTGCCTTTTCTTCTGCTTTTTTAGCTTCAACTTCTGCCTTGATTTTTGCTTCTTCCGCAAGTTTGCGAGCTTCTGCTTCAAGCTTTTCCACTTTTTTTGCATCAATCTTCTTTTTACCAAAAATTATTCCGACTGTTGCAAGGGCAACAGCTGCTATTCCGGCTCCGATTTTGCCCCATTTTTTATATTTAGAGTTTTTATTACCTTCTTTTCCTTGAATTTCTACAACATCAGCCGCAGGAGATTGAACCGCACCTTTGCCATATTTCCGGAGTTAATTTTGTATTAACATCATATTTTGTGTTTATACTTTCAGACAATAGAATATCCTCTATATAATTCCCTTATTTATATAAAGTATTTTTTTATTCCAAATATTGCTAATATATATTGTTTTTCTTAAGATTCATTACATTTCTTGCAGATGAATTTCGTAGCGGTCAAAATCATCAAATTTTAATTCGTCGCCCATTGCCTTGTTTAACTCTTCTTTGGTAACTGTCTTTTTAAATTTACCGATATATTTGAATTTTGTTCCTGCCGGATAGATTGCTTCTATTCCGCCGTATTTTGTATCTCCTATATCTGCAGCGGAAGAAATAGTTCCTTTTGGGTGAATTACAAGTTTTATGTTGTTATGCTTATCCCATTCAGTAAAGTTATATTGTGTATTTAATCCGCCATATGCTTCACCGTAATATTTCATTTTCCCGCAAGATTGGATTGTATCAGGTACATATTCTGAACCTATTTCTTCAAACTGTTTTAAAAATTCTTGTTCATTTTCTACGTGCATAAATCTATACAAAGGTGCGTGCTTGAATTCGCTTTTAACCTTATATCCGTTAACTTCTCCATTGTATTTCGGGAACATTTCTAAAATGGCACGTTCGCCTTCGGGAGCGCTTTTTGATAGTTTTATTGGTAAACCTACATATTTCCAATGCCAAGCATTCATAATATCACTCATTGAGGATTCCATTGAGAGATTTATATCAGCCTCTTGATTTAACGTATCAATAAGTGCCTTTTTTTGTTCTTGTGTTAATTCAATATGTTGTGGATGAGGAGTGTAGTTTTCATCATATACAAGTCTTTGACGAATTTTTTCTGTTTCTGATTCATTATGTTCAAAAATTGATTTAACCTTATTTTCTCGAGCAATTTTTACAGCATTATGACGACCTTTAACTGTTTCTATTGATTCTTTAAATACATCATAGGTTGATTTTCCTTCATTTGGAGCTGCAGTTTTTAACTCTTTAACAATTTCCTTTAAAATGGCATCACGCTCGGATAGTCTGTCAGCTATTCGGATGGAAACGTCATAATTATTGTTGAGTTTATGTAAACACTCAATATATGTATTTCTATCAGACAATAATTCCATGTTTTTTTCTAATATATCAGCGATGCTCTGCGGAGAAATGTCCGCACCTTTTTCAATATTTTCTTTTATAGCTTCCGGCAATTTTTCAATATCAGAAAAAGTTCCTTCTTTATCAATTTTATGTAAATAATCCCATCCTGACTTTTCTTTTGGAATGCTATAACCGTTTTGGAAAATTTCACTAAATTCATTTTTTAATTTATATTTTGAAACGAAATTCAAATGGTCTATTTCTTTTTTTCTTGCTAGAGCTTCTGCTTCTTTTGCTTTTTGTTCCGCTTTAAGTTTTGCTTTTTCAGCTGCTTCCTTTGCCTTTTGTTCCGCTTCAACTCTTGCTTTCTCAGCTGCTTCTTTTGCTTTTTGTTCCGCTTCTTTTTTAGCTTTGGCTCTTGCTTCTTCTGCAAGTTTGCGGGCTTCTGCTTCAAGCTTTTCTGCTTTTTTAGCGTCAATTTTCTTTTTACCAAAAATTATTCCGACTGTTGCAAGGGCAACAGCTGCTATTCCGGCTCCGATTTTGCCCCATTTTTTATAGTTAGAGTTTTTATCTTCTTTTCCTTGAATTTCTACAACATCAGCCGCAGGAGAATTTCCGGAGTTAATTTTGTATTAACATCATATTTTGTGTTTATACTTTCAGACAATAGAATATCCTCTATATAATTCCCTTATTTATATAAAGTATTTATTCATACAGAAATTGCCGTAAAGTTTGTAATTATTTGTAATATTATGTTACTTGGTAAACATAAATTATCAAAATTGTTTCAGTGGTATTGTATGAGATTGCCGGAGTTTATTTGGGGTATATGTTTTAATTAGAGTTTTTCTTTATCCCAAGAATATTTTTAATGAAAATTTCATTTTCTATTTTTCGGTCGATATTTTTGAACATTTTTAATTCTTCTCTGTAATCAAGAGAAGATGAATTTATATTTTCAAAATTAAATTTGATAGTTGGTTTGTGAAATTTTAATGTAGTCATAATTCATAAAATAGAAAGCCCCCAATAAATTGAGGGCTTTATGATTCTTATCTGTAGTGAGCAAACGCTTTGTTAGCTTCAGCCATTTTGTGGGTGTCTTCACGTTTTTTGCAAGCAGCACCTTGGCCGTTTGAAGCATCCATAAGTTCGTTTGTTAACTTATCGATGAAAGATTTTCCGCCTCTTTTCTTAGCTGATTCAATCAACCAAGAAGAAGCAAGAGCAAATCCTCTGTCAGCTTTAACTTCGATAGGTACTTGATAAGTAGAACCACCGATACGTCTAGCTTTAACTTCCAATAACGGAGTAGCATTTTTCAATGCTTTTTCGAAAGTTTCGATAGGATTTTCGTTTGTTCTTTCTTTAATTCTTTCTAATGTAGCGTAGAAAATTCTTTCAGCAAGTGATTTTTTACCACGACGCATAATTCTGTTAATGAATTTAGAAATATCTACGTTATTGTATATAGGATCCGGAGCCGGTATACGTCTTTCCGGTTTAGAACGTCTTGACATTATTTCTTACCTCCTTTTTTAGCACCGTATTTAGAACGGCTTTGGTTTCTGTTAGCAACACCTGCTGTATCAAGTGTTCCTCTAACGATGTGATAACGAACACCAGGTAAATCCTTTACACGGCCTCCTCTGATAAGAACAACACTGTGTTCTTGAAGGTTGTGTCCGATACCAGGGATATAAGAAGTAACTTCAAATCCGTTTGTTAATCTTACTCTGGCAACTTTTCTTAATGCTGAGTTTGGTTTTTTAGGGGTTGTTGTGTAAACCCTTGTACATACTCCACGTCTTTGAGGACAATTCATCAAAGCAGGAGATTTTGTTTTGTCTGTTAGTTTTTTACGTTCTTGACGTACTAACTGGTTAATTGTAGGCATTATTTTCTCCTTTTTACTTTTTGTCAGGACAGAAACCCCGACCTACCTTCTGCAATCACATTGATTATCCTGAAACCCTTACTTATTCCGGCAATGTGTTGCTACTACTTATACTTTGAGCCGTCAAATCCAGCACGAAAATTTCGACTAAAGTGTACTATTATTCAACAACAGACATGTTCTTGTGTCAATCTTATTGTTAAGGAAATTATAGTTTATCGAGATAAACAGATACTAGGACGCTAGGACGTTAGGTCGTGAGGTTCAATTTTATAGCCTTTGGCTGTATATTATTATAAATTAGTCGGCTTTGCCGACTAAATGAACCTAACGTCTTAACGACCATAGTTTAGCGATGAACGAAGTTCGTCGCTAAACTATAATTAAAAAAAGAAAAGGCGGATTTTATCCGCCAAACCTTATCTTACTATCTTATTCCCATATCCCATACGGGACTCTACTGCCGCATTTCCTTATTGCGGGTTCGAAGAAATCTTTGTTATAAAGCTATTTTCTTATTTTTTATCCTCCTTTTGTTTGTAACACAGGCTATTCTAATTTATGACTCCCAAATTAGAGCTTTAGTTTCAGGATTTGTCATAAATCCGCCAATAGCTTCATTTCCATATCCTAATTCTGTCATATAATTTGTAATTCTTTTTGCTGAACCGTCTTTTATAGCATCTGTTATGAATTTCATTGCACCTGGAACAGTGTTCATTAGCACTTGTGCATCAGCTTCGTTCATCCCTAATTTTTCTAATTCTTCAAGCGGATTGATTTCACTAGCACTTGATAACATTGGTTTTTTAGAATATTCTCTTACTTGATCAATATTTAATCCTTCTTCAGGTTCAAGTAATGACATCAAGTTTTCAAGAGAAAGGTCTTCTTCAGAGAATTTAGCCTTTCCGTTTTCATCAACATGTTGTTTCAAGCCTGCTTTTGTTGTTCCAAAGTCAGCACCCATTAAACTAGCTAATTCTTTTTTCATTATTTGGTCAAGTTCTGCTTCTGAGCCAACTTCAATAACACCTTGTTCTTTATTCAATTCTTTGGTTTTGCATTCTTCGGCTCCGGCAATAAATGCGCTAACTTCACTTTTTGAATCAATATCAAATTTGTTGTTCTCGATTCTAGCAGCGGATAGTCCTAAGTTGTGAATTAAGTTTTGGAAGCCATTGAAATCAACCATATTATATACTCCTATAATTTAATATCCTAATTAAATTTATTTCCTATGTATATATAAAGTATATCTACTCATGAAAATTGCTTTTTGAGCCGGATAATATTAAGAAATGTTAACAAATGTCTAAAGGTAAATTATTTGTATATTTCTTTTAAAACATATATGTCGTTTTCACTTGGTTTTGAGATGTTTTTTTTATGGGGTACATACATTACATCATCAATATCAACTCCGTGTCCAAGTCCTAAAGAATGTCCTAATTCATGCATTATCGTGAAGAATATACTTTCATTTGTAGTATTTTTGCCTGAATATTCGTTTTCTAATCCAATTTCTATAGAAACTTTTTTTATTTCATTGTTGATTATGCTTAAGTATTTACACATGCCTTCAAATACACGTCCGACTTTAACCCAATGGATAATGATATCTGCGCTTTTTGCAGTTTCAGTTTGCTCGAATTTAATGGGTATATTGTTCTCCGATAAAACTTTGTTCCAAGTAGTTATCCCTTTTCGAACTTCATTATAGTAATATTCTTTCAGATTCGTTGCAGTAGTAATTTCCGTTATGTATAGGTATACGGTTGATTTATTCCATTTGATAAATTTTTTATTAACTTTTGTGTTTTCAATATATTCTGAAATATTCTTGCTTATTGTCATTATAAGTTACTATACTATATTTTTAAAAGTTTATCATAGTACTTTTACCCGAAATTTGTTTGGTTTAAAATTCTTCTATAATATCGTGAAAGGAGTTTTTAAATGAAATTTAAAACTGAATATTTGTGGTTCAATACAGAAAAACACAGAGAATATATAAATATCACAAGAAAAGTTCAAGAGATAGTATCAAACAGCGGTATAAAAGAGGGTATGGTTTTAGTATCAGCAATGCATATTACAGCAGGTATATACGTTAATGATGCTGAATATGGTTTAATAGAAGATATAGATAAATGGCTGGAAGAACTTGCCCCATTTGATATTAATTACAATCATCATAATACCGGAGAAACAAATGGCGATAGTCATTTAAAAAGTCTTTTAATAGGTCATGAGGTTATTGTACCTGTTACAGATGGCAGATTAGACTTTGGAACGTGGCAGCAAATATATTATGCAGAGTTTGACGGACAACGTAGAAAACGTGTTATTGTCAAAGTTATGGGTGAATAAATAAAAATATTGCACAAAAAATTTGACTTCTCATGAAAAAACATTAAATAGAAAACAGAACTCATTTAAACGGATGATTTAATAACCCCCTGTTTAAAGGTATTCTAATTAGTGTCGTATTCTCTTTGGGAAGGACGGTTTGTAGTGTACAATGCGATGAATATATCGCCAAGACCATACGTAGGTCAAGGTTATAAAACAGAGCAAGAGGCTGAAGAACAGGCTCAAGATTCTTTGTCGCAAAATGGGCGTCAGCAGCAAGGCGGGCGTGGTCAGCAAAATGAACAGCAAGAACCACGTACAATTGCTCGTGGACGTGCATCAGAACAAGGACAATCAGCTACTCCTCCTATGACTGCACGTAGAGTCGGTAAACCGGTGAGAATGGGTGTTCCCAGACAGCCTCAACGTCCTATGGGTAATCAATCTGTACCTCAAATGGCACCACGTATGCCTCAACAACCTCCTCAAATCCAGCAGCAAAATATTGCTATGGCTCCTCGTCAAGCTATGCCTCAACCTGTCAGACCGATGGCACAGCCTCAGCAAATCCCTGAACAACAGCCAACTTCTGTTCGCGAGATACAAAATGATCCTAAAACTCAAGAACAAATTAATAATATGGCTAAAAATAATCGTGTTAACATAGCACAGATTATTAAAGATTTTCGAGGCACATACGCCGCAATTGGTACCCCTCAGTGTTTAGTTGATGAGGTAGAAGACTATCTTGAAAAAGTTATAGAACATACTAAAGGTGATGCACCTTCAATTAATTTTGTTCAAACTAATTTGCAAAATGCAGCTGTAATTATTGATAAATATATTTCAGAAACTTTAGATAAAGATTCAAAAGTTGTTCAAAACTGGTTAGATGCGTTATTCTTGCAAAGAATAAATTACAGTTATAATGATGGTGAAATAAATCAAGATTTTCTTGTTAAGTTTCCTGAAGGAGAGAATGCTCCTCAACAGCCTGATTCAGTAGTAGGTAGAGGTCAAAAACACGAAGCTATTCCGGAACAAGTTCAAACTCCAACAGGAGAAATACCTGATTATGTTCCGGTAGAACCTCAAGAACAACCTCAACAAGTAGTCCATCAACCTGTTAACCAAACAGTCCCTATTCAGCCTGCAAGAGCTCCTAAAAATGCTCCAATGACTGCTTATAACAGACCAGTCCCTCAAAATGTTGTCCAAAGACCTATTCAACATGCAAGACCGCTCCCTCCGGTTAGACCGGTTGCTCCGAAAAGAAGAAAACCTAAGATAAATATTATCCCTGAAGATAATGAACTAAAAGCTCTATTCGTTCAGGCTAAAAAACAAGCTTATTCTAATAATCCTGCAAAAGCAATGAATATATTCCAAAAAGCTTTAAAAAGAGCTGAAGCGATTAATGATTCTGAAACTCAATCTAAAATTTGTTTTGAAATGGGTAAAATTTATGATGATAATAATTATTTAGTTCAAGCCCTAAGTAGTTATAATAAATCATTAAGAGATACAACTGATACTACAATTAAAACAAAAGCTCATTATTCTATGGCTAAAATTTATGACGATGTTAATCAGGTTGATTCTGCTATAAATCATTATATGACATCAGTCTCTTACGCAGGTCAAGAGGATAATCTGTCTTCTCAATCAAAATCTTTGACAAATATTGCAAATATTTATACTGATAAATATAATCAAGATGCTTTTATTTTCTATGATGAAGCTAATGTTTTAATTTCGCAAACAAATGATTACGAAATGAAAGGTTATGTATCAAGTAACACAGCAGGCGCATTCAATAAATTTAATAAACCAGATAAAGCATTGAAATGTTATGCAAATGCAGTTAAAAATTATTCTGATGCAAAAGTTGATAACAGTGTTGCAGAAAATTATTATGCTGCAGGTGAACTTATGTATGATTTGAAAAATCCTGCAAAAGCAAAAATATTATTAAGAAAAGCTCTTTCTCATACTGATAATTATCGTGATGCAGAGCTTATTAACAAAATAAATGACCTTTTAGAAGAAATTGGGTAATAATTAAAAATCAATTAAACGCATTCAATTAACAAATTCATATTTTCAAAAATTCATCAAATACACACACAAACACGGTCGGATTTATCCGGCCTTTTTTTTATGAAATAAAAAGAGGTTATCGTGGTTGATAACCTCTTTTTTGTTTATTTACTTATTTTGTATAATATCTATCCTTCAACTTCTTCTTTGTAATCGGAATAATCCAACAAATCTTTAAACTCAACGTCATCAGCTGTTGTTTCTATCTTGACAAGCCAAGCTTTACCTAAAGGGTCTTCATTTAAAAGTTCCGGGGTTGAAATAATATCCTCGTTTATTTCAACAATAGTTCCGCTTACAGGCATGTATATTTCAGAAGCTGCTTTTACTGATTCTACTGTTGCAAAAGATTCATTCTTGCCAAAACTTGAACCAACTTCAGGTAACTCAACAAATACAATGTCACCCAATTGCTCAACAGCATAATCAGTTAGTCCGATAAAATATTTACCGCTTTCTTGTTCCAGAATATATTCGTGTGATTTACTACATAACATTCCTTCGCTCATTCTTAATTCTCCTTTATAAAATATTAACCTTTATTTTTCTTTTGTACAAATGGTCTTTTTACTATTTCAGCATTATATAATTTTTCTCTGATTTTTACTTGAATTGTTGCACCAATTTCCATTTCTGTTAAGTTTTTTACGTATGCAAGTGCAATATTATCACCTCTTACAGGAGAAATTCCCCCGCTGGTTATATGTCCTATAATATCATTATTATAATAAACTTCGTACCCGTGTCTGGCAATTCCTTTATCTATCATTTTTAGACCAATTAATTTTTTGTCTGTGCCATTTGCAATCTGTGACATTATAACTTCTTTTCCGTTGTAGTCGTCAACTTTTGCTTTTGGAATAGACCAGCTTAAACCCGCCTCTATTGGAGTTGTTTCTTCGTCTAAATCATTTCCGTACAGGTGGAGTGCTGCTTCTAGTCTTAATGTGTCACGTGCTCCCAGTCCGATTGGTTTTATTCCGAATTCTTGTCCAAATTCTAAAATTTTATCCCATAAAAATTCTGAAAATTCGTTTCTTACGAGAATCTCTACTCCATCTTCACCTGTATATCCTGTTCGGGATATCCATAAGTTTATATTGAATAATTCTCCTCGTTTAATTGAGAAAAATGGAGGAAGCTCTGCTACACCCATTTTATGAATAAGTTCAATCGCCTTTGGTCCTTGTACTGCTAACAATGAATAATTATGTGATTCATTTATTATGTTTACGTTAAATCCCAATTTGTTACGAACCATCCAATTTAAATCTTCATCAATTCTTGAAGCATTCGCTATAATTAAATATTTGTTGTCTTTTATTTTATAGATAATTAAATCATCTATAATTCCGCCCTTTTTATTTGTCATTTGACAGTATACAGCTTTTCTATCGACAAGCTTTGTGATGTCTTGCGGAACAATTTTATTTAAATAAGGAAGTGCGTCTTCACCTTCAACAATAACTTCTCCCATATGTGATACATCAAATAAACCAACATTTTCCCTTACGGTTTTGTGTTCTTCTATTATGGATGAATACTGTACAGGCATATGCCAACCTGCAAAATCTACCATTTTAGCGCCTAGTGAAATGTGTTTGTCGTGTAAAAAAGTTTGTTTTGTCATATTACACTCTCCCTTTTAAAAACATTTTAAAAGGTAACTCCCATACATGTCAAGGGGTAAATATATTGGGGTAAATATATTGGGGTAAATATTGGGGTAAATATTGGGGTAAATATTTTATGCATGTGTTGTGAGTTATAAAAATAGATTTTTATGTCAGTATATTACGTAATATTTAATAATTTCATCAACAGCTAGCAAAAATTATGTTTTAGGGGTATTAAAATACTGTGTAGAAAAATATAGGTTTTTTATGAAAATTTTAACTAATTATAATATATCTGATGTGAAGAAAGATTCTTATAAAATAAAAACATTTACCGGCGCATCAAATTCAAATAATGAAAAGAATGATGATAGAGTTAATTCATCTGATCTAAGGGCTGAAAATTGCAGAGTTTATTTTTATCCGCTGAATTGTGCTAAAATAGATGAAAAAGGGGTAAATATGGATAATGATTTTATAAGTATAAGAGATGCTTTTTGTAAAGAATTAGAACCAAAGCAGTTAAAGCAGTATAAAGCTGATTGGGATTTTTATATTAATAGTACGGATGAAAACAGAAATAAATCAGAGGCTGCAACTGAAGAAGTTTATGAATTATATCGAGATGAAAATTTATATAATAAGTTATTAGAATTAAAAGACGCAGGGTTACAGGATAAACATCTTAGTAAACAATTAAATGATTTAACTCGTGAATTTGATGAAGAATTGAATGCTGGCGAATTGAAAAAAGCGCTCAGAGATAAAGAAAATGAAATAGCTATGAAATTTAATTCATATGTCCCAAAAGTTGATGGAAAGGAAATTTCTAAGGCTGAAATTAATAAGTTATTGCAAACAGAAAAAGATGAAGCTTTAAGAGAAAAAGCTTATGAAGCTAAGGTTCATAATGGCGATTTAATAGCTGATGATATGGTCGAATTTGTTAAAATGAGAAATAAATTTGCTCAATCAAAAGGTTATAAGAATTATTTTGAATATACTTTAAAAGAGATGTACGATGTCGAACCGGAACAATTACAAGATTTGTTGGATGAAGTTTATACAAATGCTAAAGACATAAATAAAAAACTTCAAACTGAAAGTAAAAAAGAGTTAGCGGAAGAATTTGGGATTGAACCGGAGGATTTAAAAGCATATCACTATGGATTGTTATTAAATAATAATCCTGCAAAAGAGATAAACAAATCATTAAAAACGAAGGAACAAGTAGTTGATATTGCGAAAAACGCATATAAAGGAATGGGTTATGATGTGGATAATATGCCGATAACTCTTGATTTATTCCCTAGAAAGAATAAAAACACACATGGTTTTTGTTTTGATATTCAGGCAGGGAAAGATGCAAGAATATTAGCAAACCTTACAAATGATACAAGTAGTATTGATACCCTATGCCATGAGTTGGGTCATTGTGTGTATCATTTAGGAATTGATACAGAACTACCTTTTATGGATCAAAATACTACCCCTGCTTTAACAGAGGCGGTGGCTATGATGATGGGTGATTTACAACAACAGGAAAATATTCTTGGAAATATTGTTCCAGATGAAACACTTACAGCTTTTAAAAATGATTATAAAAAATCTGAAGCAAAATTTATAAATAGGTGTATGCAAATTATTGGATTTGAAAAGTCTATGTATGAAAATCCAGATCAAAATTTGCCAAAACTCTGGCATGATTTGGGTGTGAAATATGCAGGGAAAAATGAGGAAGAAGAATTGAATAATGAATGGGCTACTATTCCTCATTATTTATCGCATCCGGGGTATTATCAAAACTACTTTAGAGCGGATTTAATGAAAGCTCAGATGTATAACCATCTGAGAGATAAACTTGGTAATATTACAGAAAATGATAAAACTGCTGAATATTTAAAAAATAATTTGTTTAAATATGGTACAAGCATTGATGAAAATGATATGATAGAACAATTTACGGGAGAACCGTTGTCATCAAAAGCACTTTGTAACAATTTGAAATAGTTCATATAAAAATTGGCAAAAATTTTTTTCACAAGCGTTCTATTATCTGAGGTACCATTGTGCAAAAAATAGATTCTTGTATTAATACATCAATTCAACCAACTGTTAATTTTTGTTCAAGAAATAGAGAAATAAAAATGGCAGACAGTATTTGTCGTCGTGTTATGAGAGAGTTTCCTGTTTACTCAAATACAAAAATAGAGCGAAATAATATATCACAACATTCTTCAATTCATTATAAATTATCATCATATGCAGGTAACATGGTATCTGAAATGCGCGGGTATTTGAGTCAACAAGCAAGTAAAACGATTGCAAAAATAAAACAAGTGGGACTTATAAAACAAATAAAAGTGGCAAACTGTGGTGAAATGGCAGATATTACTTATACTGCTTGTAAAATGGATAAACAAAAAAATGTAGAATTATTAACTCTCGGCGCATATAATAGAAAAGCAAAGACAGTCAGAACCTTTGATCATACTGTTGTGGGTCTTAATTTTAGTGAAAAATCAAGAGTAGATAACGGCGATGGAGTATTAAAAATATATTCTAATGATAGAAAAGGTATAATAATTGATTCTTGGTTAGGAATGACAGATTATGCTTCTAATTTATCATCGAAATATAAAAATAATCAACACTTGTTTAATGGTGTTTTGAAAGACGGAGAATCTATTTGTTATATCACAATAAAGCCGGTAGAGTATAAGCGTTCTGATATAGCTGTTTTAAAAAATATGTATCCCGAATTAACTAAGAAAAAACTAAATATATTTGAAAGATTATATTATAAATTTGTAAATAAAAATAAATTCAGCATAGATGATTTTTCTAAAAATGTTGCAATTAGCCATAGGCGTAATGCAGGATTAAAATTGGGTAAAACTCAAACGTATTTTGAATAAAATTAAAATGAATATATATACTTCAATAAATTATAATTTAAATAATAATATTCCATATACATCTCGCAATAAAGAAATAAAGGAGATAGATAATGTCTGTCGTGTTGTAATAAACGAATTTCCCGTATTATCTAATTCGAAATTTAATAGTACAATTAGTGTGTCTAAAAGTCCTAGAGTTAAAAATTATGTAGATTATTTAAGTAATTTGATTTACAAGACAAGGATTCATGCATACATAGGAAGAACCCCGCAAGATAAATTGTTTAGAGAAATTGCAAATATGAAAAATTATAAGGCGGGAAATTGCGGAGAACTCTCAGATGCAGCTTATGTTGCATTGAAGCTTAACGGATATGAAGATGTTAAAATTTTAGATTTATTTGCATATAACAAAAAAACAAAATCTATGCGTCCAATTGATCATACAGTTGTTGGTGTAAATTTCAAAGAATCAGAAAATGGCGGTTATGATTTTGTACATACATACAATAATAAGTATTTAATGGCACAAGACAGATATAAATATAGAACTTATCCTGATAATAAATCAGTAATAGTAGATCCTTGGATGGGATTTGTTGACTATGGAAAAGCTTCTTCCGAGAAGTTTAAAGCCAATAAAGCTTTAAAGGTTGATTTAGATGCCGATGAAGAATTATGTTACATTGCGCATAAGGATGTGTTTAATTTGGAAAATAAAGATATGGAATATTTTAAAAATGAATATCCGAATTTGATAAAAAATAAAAAAGTTACGTCGGTAAGTGATACTTCTGCATATAGTGTTAAAACAATGTCTGCAAAAATTGTTGATGAATTAAGGGAGGCTTTTAACCTAAAAAAACTAGTACAAATGAGGTAACAGAAAAAATATAAATAAGTGTTTTATGTTAAAAATATTTATTATAATATTTAAAAAGAGGTATTTATGACAGATTATAAAACATATATCGATCAAGGTATAGAATATATTCACACCGGAAAATATACAGAGGCTTTGAAATTTATAACCCAATCAATTGAATTAAAAGATGATTGGGAAATTTCTTATTTTTACAGAGGGGTTGTTAATCAAGCACTTGGAAATTATGATGAGGCGATGCTGGATTATACAAAGGCAATACAAATAAATCCTGAGATGACGGATGCGTATTATAATAAAGCTTATATATCGTTATCAAGAAAAGATATTGAAAATCCTGATATTAAAAAAGCAATTGCAGATTTAGAAAAGGCATTAGAGTTAGATCCTAAATTTATAGATGCTCTATATGCAATGGCAGCTGCCTATAAGAAGATTGAAGATTACCATAAGGCACTTGAATATTTAGAAAAATTACTTCAAATAGAACCGCAAGCTATTAACGCAAAAGCCTTGAAAAACTTAATCTTGAAAAAGTATATAGTATAAAATTATTTGTTAGGTTTTAGAATTTGAAGATTTCTGGTTTCAGAAAGAGTTTTTCTTGCATCACAAAGTATTTTTCTGTTTTCATCAGAAAGACTCATACTGTTACATAATCTGTCAATGAAGCCATTGTTAAGTTTAACGGCTTTTTCAAAAGAACCTAATTCTTCAAGAACTCCTTTAATATCAGATAATTTATAGCCAAAAGATCTTTTAGATTGGTAAACCATAGTGTCACCGTCTTCTGCAGTAATAGGCCCTCCACCCATTTCAAAGTGTAGTTTGAATATTGATTTTAAGTCTTGCAGTTCAGCTTGCATAGTGTTGATACTTTGTTGTATTCTTAAGAATCTTTCAAATAAATAATCAATATTATCTAATTGTTTTACTTGCCAATCGTATTTTTGTAAATACAGTTTTTTAAGTTTAGGATAAGCAAGAGCGAGTCCCATTGTATCATCCATTGCTCTGTGGTGGTTTTCCATAGTCACATTAAACTTTTCGGTTAATGCAACTAAACCATGAGATTCTAAATCAGGGCAAATTTCTTTAAACATCATTTGAGAGTCAATTCTTTCGTTTTCAAATTTTTTCTTGAAAACTCGTTTATATGCTTCATTTAAAAAAGAGTGGTCGAAAATAGCATTGTGAGCGACAATAGGATAATCCCCAATGAAATCTCTGATTTGAGGCAGAATTTCAGCTTCAGTAGGTGCGTCCGCTACCATATCTTGTGTAATTCCATGTATAGCAATACTTGATTTCCTAATATGTTGTTCAGGATTAATCAAAGTTTGAAAAGAATCTTTGATTTTCCCATTTTCTAATCTTACAGCTGCAAATTCTATAATTTTTTCTTTTGTATAATCTAATCCTGTTGTTTCTGTATCCAGAACAATTTCAATAACTTTTTTTCTAGGCATAATTTTCTCTCCACTTGAATAATAGCATAAAAAATAAAGATATGCTATTATTAAATGAATAGTAAATATTAAAAAGGAGGGATTATGCCTAAAAATATAACAGAAGCGACATTTGAAGAAGAAGTTATAAAATCAGAAGTACCTGTAATTGTGGATTTTGGTGCAAAGTGGTGTGGCCCTTGTCGTAAATTATCACCTGTGTTAGATGAAATAGAAACAATGTTTTCTGATAAAGCTAAAATTGTTAAAGTTGATACAGATGAAAATAGAGAATTGTTGAAACAATATTCAGTAAGTGGTTTGCCTAGTCTTTTAGTATTTAAAAATGGTGAAGCTGTTGAAAGAATGGTTGGTCTTGTTCCAAAGTCAACGATTATTTCTAATATAGAAAAGTATTTGTAATATCAGATAATTATGTTAATAAAATTAGGATTAATAGCTGGAATAATATTAACCGGTGCTGCGGGTGTTTATTTGTATCGCAGAAACAGTAAGCTGCGCAAAAAATTTGAAAAGATACAAGATTATTTAGGTGATATGAATACTATAGCGGATTCCGTTCGTTATGGGAACTTGTCAGTTAGAGCAGAATCTTCCCCAAAAGAGATGTCACAGCTTACAAAAAGTATTAACCGTATGATTGAAACTCTAAATGATAGAGAAAAAATGATTACGGAATATCAAATGGAGCTTACAAAGAAGAATAATTTTTTATCAACACTTTTTGATTCTTTGACTGAGGGGATTATTGTTTGTGATGAAAAATTTAAAATATTAGATTGTAATCAAAATATAAAAAATTGGTTAAAGTCGTCAAAAATATTAAATAAAAAACTTGAGGAATTTATAACTGTTTCAAGCGGTAACAGTTTTGATGAGTTAGAGAATGAAGAAGTAATTGTAAAAGGTGCAAAAGATTTGTTTTTTAGAGCAAGTACAAAGCCTTTGGAGTTTAAAGAACATAAGGGTAAGTATATGGTTGTTATTTCTAACTATACAGACCAAAAAGAAATAGAATCATTAAAAGAAGATTTTGTTGCAACTTTAACTCATGATTTAAAAGTTCCTATAATTGCAGAAGCTAATATGCTTGAATTTTTATTGAACGAAAAGTTTGGAGAAATTACTGAAAATCAAAAAGAGGCATTAAATTCTATGAAATCTTCAAATAAAGAGCTGTTAGATTTAGTTCAAATAGTTCTTGATACATATAAGGTAAAAGAGGGTGAGGTTGAATTAAATCTTGAAAAAGTGTCTGTAAGGAGTTTTTTAGAAGAAATATCATCAGAAATGGAAGCAATTGCACATAAAACAAATAACAAAATTATTGTTGATATAAAGAATGATTTTGAGATAAATGTTGATTATATGCAATTTAAGCGTGTATTAAAAAATCTTGTTAATAATTCTATCATATATGGAAAACCGGATACAAATATAGAGTTAAAAGCAAAACAAAAAGACAATCATTCATATATATATGTAAAAGATTATGGAAAAGGTGTTGCAAAAGAAGATATTGATAAAATTTTTAACAGATATTATTCAGCGAGTAAAAAGTTCAGGAAAATAGGAACAGGATTGGGTTTGTATTATTCTTACAAGGTAGTGTCTGCTCATAATGGAGAATTAACCGTTGATAGCAAAGAGGGAGAATGGGCAGAATTTTGTATAAAATTGGCTAAATAAAAAGATTATAAAAGCAATAAGCCGTCCTTTTGGACGGCTTACGCATATGAGCGAAAATGCAGAGAAAAGAGATATTATAATCTCAAATGACCGCAACTTACTATTCGCTACAGCCGAAAGCAATGGTAACGTGTTCTTTCGGATTGATTGCAGAGATTTTATAACCTTTAGCATCAACCATATAAGCTACTTCATCACCGGTAGATTGCAATAATCCTAAAGTTCCTGATAAAGCAGTTCTAGTTAAGTTGATAGGTGCTTTAAGGGTATCAACGGTAGCATCAGCTAAGCTTCTGCCAGCTGCAACAAATTGACCTTGGAAAACTTCGCCCAATGCAATACCAACACCTGAAGCTACGTCTTCACCGGCGTTACCTAAGTTAGATAACATACCGCCTGTTGTTCTACCAACAATACCTATCATTGAACCTGCCCAAGTAAGAGGAGCAGTAACAATTCTTGATACTATATTTGGAGTGTTTGATTTATTCACTTGTGCTGTTAAAATTTGGCGAGGAAGAGTTGCTCTGCAGCCACAGTTTTCAATTTCTGTAAATGCAAGTTTTAGGGCACCTTTTTGGCAGCCTGATGGTCTTATAACTTCGATTACTTTACCGTAAACGTTAGAACCTTCAGGGAATACTTGACCGTCAATAGTTACTTCTTCTAAAGTTTTAGCCGCAAATTTTTGTCCAACGTGAGAAGATTTAGCATTTACTTGATCTTTAAATTCTAACTGTAATGTAGGAATTTTTACGATTTCTTGATTTTCTACATAAGCAGTTCTATCTTCTTTTTGAACAGGACAGCAGTTGTTAGCTGTAGATGGGTTCGTATCAAATCCGCCTGCGATTCTTGCAGCTTGAAGCATAGAAGCTACATCAGCTCTTGTAGCATCTTTAAATGGTGCAATTACACGAGGATTTGGTGAATTATCGAGCACACCTTGGTTAAGTGCTTTTGCGATAGGTACTTGTGCCCAAGCAGGAACGGTTTTACCGTCAGAGTATTTTGATAAAATTTCTTGAGCTTTACAGTTGTCTATATCGCAAGGGATTGCTTTAGAAATAGCGCAAAGAACTTCTGCTCTTGTCACAGGGTTAGATGGTTTGAATAAGCCGTTAGGGTAACCTTTAAGTAAGTTTTCATGAACAGCTTGACCAATCATATTATTTGCCCAGTGTCCGGAAGGGACATCTCTAAAAGCATTAGTTGTGCTTGCAGCACTTTCTTTGTTAAACCCTTTGACTAGCATAGTTGCAAATTCAGCTCTGGAGATGTTTCTTGTAGGTTTAAACATGCTATCAGGGTAACCTACAACAACATCGTTCATAGCGAGTTTAGTTATATCACAAGAAGCCCAATAACCGTTAGAAACGTCAGGGAAAGAGCTTCCAATATTGTTGTAATCTCTGTGAAGTCCGGCAGCACCACCTGTTACACATCCTTCTTTATTAAGGTCGTATGGAACGAGAGTTTTCTTAATAGCTTCTAGTGAGTTAGTGGTTTCCATATGGATGGGAGTGCTGTTACCGTCCATTTTTGCTTCATCTCTCATAATACGAATACCGTTATGAGAAGATAAGTCGTTAAGGCAAGGGATATTAGCAGCAGCGCCTGTTATTGAGCCGTCTGAGCTAACCATTGAACCACTTGTTGTTTCAGATAATCCCCTTGCTGAAACTGAGAATCCGTCCCCGCGAAACACGCCATTGGTGAAATCCTCCCCAATATAGTTATTGTATCCATAGATTGAGTTTGGATAAGCGTATATTTGTCTCATATTAGATGGACTTGCACCAAGAGTACTAGGACACATAGCAGAAGCAGGTGTATCACATTTGGTAGGTGTTGCCTCACAAGGACAAGCTTGACCTGTCACAACAGGTCGTTCCTGTTCACAGCCACATGACGGTGCTGTTACAACAGGACGTTCGTTACAAGGGCATGCTGCCATTGCAGATGTGATAGAACACGTTGTTATACCAACGGCAATTGCAGCTGCCACAGTAAGTTTTCTAATCGTCATTTTTAACCTCCTTTAATTGGGGTACATTCCCCAAAACTGACTAATAAATTATTGTTCTCTTTTCAAGTGTTTTCATTACAGATTTAGCCAGTCAGTGTGGGTAGTATAATTTTGCATTTGATTTGAAAGTGATGTATAATTTAGGAAATGTCGGAGTGGTGGAA
Source organism: uncultured bacterium (assembly GCA_902797985.1). GTDB lineage: Bacteria > Cyanobacteriota > Vampirovibrionia > Gastranaerophilales > Gastranaerophilaceae > UBA2883. The sequence goes on along the minus strand of CADBUZ010000010.1, from coordinate 25,747 downwards.
TTGGTAGACACGCACGATTCAGGTTCGTGTGGTTAACACCTTGTGGGTTCGAGTCCCATCTTCGACATTTTTAATTATATACATAAATTAGTAAGGACGAGAACCACCAAGTATAGGTTTTCAGGACAGTTGTGATGGGAGTTTTATCGTAATAGTGCCGATGTTTAGGGTAATAGAGGCAGATTTATAGTGTAGAGATTTGCCGGTCCATTTTTGCACTTTTGTCACAATTTTTGCACTATTTTGCACCAATATTTGTATTTTTAAGTGTATTATATGCTTAAAACCGCTAATATATTTGAATATTTACCATGTGCAATTTTGTGCAATAAAGTGCAAAAATAATTTATCTCACATTTTGATATGTGTCAAAATGTCTCTGAGATTGAGATTTAGGACTTGATTTATTCCGAAAGGTGAGTGATGAATGTGTGTGAGGTAATACATTATGATAAACTTCACACCCGAAAAATGTAAACAAATAGCTTTAGCAAGACTTGATATCGTTCATCAATGGCTTGAGTTTAGAAAGAAATCTCAAAATAAACTCCAAGCCGATTATGATTTTGTAAAATTGCATAATACATCAAACTCTCATATTTTTGAAATTTTAGGTAAAATATCCCGAGGCAGTTTACATCGTTGGTACTCAATGTTAAATGGAAAAGATGATTATACAAAGCTTTTACCTCAATACAAATACAGTAGTGTCAACGATTATAGGACTGTACTGAATGAAGAAGAAATAAAAATATTTATGGGATTGCTTTTGCACCCAAATAGATTTTCGATAGGCAAAGCAATTGCACTTACTAAATACAAATTAAAAGAACAAGGACAAAGTTTTATTCCGGCAGATATTACTTTTAGAAGATATGCAAAATGGTTTAAAGATAACAATTATGATAAATGGATTCTTGCTCGTGACGGAGAAAAAGCACTATCTGATAAAGTCGAACCATATATAAAACGAGATGCAAGTTTACTTGAAGTCGGGGATATTTTAGTAGCAGACGGGCATAAACTAGCGTTTCAGGTGATTAATCCGTTTACAGGTAAACCATGCAGAGCAACTCTTGTTGGATTTTTGGATTGGAAATCAACAGCGTTAGTCGGCTATGAAATTATGATTGAAGAAAATACGCAGTGTATAGCATCTGCCCTCAGAAACGCAATAATCAATCTTGATATGATACCGAAAGTTGTGTATCAGGACAACGGCAAAGCATTTAGAGCAAAATATTTTACTGATGATAAGGGATTCACGGAACTTGGATTTCAGGGGTTGTATTCAAAGTTAGGAATTGAAACAGTTTTTGCAAGACCATACAACGCAAGAGCTAAAGTAATTGAAAGATTTTTCAAAGAATTTCAGGAAAGTTTTGAAAAATTACTTCCAAGTTATATCGGAAGCAGTATTCAAAATAAACCTGCTTATATGATGCGGAATGAAAAATTCCATAAAAGCCTACACAATGATTTTATTCCTACTATAGAAGAAACAATAAAAATGATAGATATGTGGCTGAGTTTCAAAAATTCACAGCCCTGCCCGAATGCTCCGGATAAAACTATTGCGGAAGTTTTAGAAGAACGAAAAAGACAAAATATTGATATTAACAATCTTGACGATTTGATGCTCGCAACCGAAGTTAAAACAATTCAGCGAAATGGTATTAGGTTTTTAAACTGTGATTATTTTGATGAAAGGTTGTACGGCTTTAAAAGTAAAGTCTTGATAAAATATAATCTTTTTGACCTCACTAGTATTAAAGTTTACACCCCAAAAGGCGAATACCTGTGTACCGCAGAACGTGTAACAGAAACACATCCGATGGCAAAATTACTAGGTGATGTTAAAGACTACGAAGATTACAAGCAAAAAATTGTAAGACAAAGACAATTAAAAAAGAAAACTGTTGAATCTGTTAAAAAATATCTGGAAACGAAAGATATAAAACTTTTAGAAACAAAAATAGAAACACAATCTTCAGATTTACCCCTTCAAGAAGTGTTTAATACCCGTTTAAATGGCGTTCAAAAGATGTTCAAAAATAATTCAGAAAAATATGAATATTTAGTTGCGAATGATCCAAATAATTCTTGGATAACGGAATTTAGAAATACAAAGGAGTATAGACTTTTATATGAATAAGATTTTTGTAAAAACTACTAACGTCAAAAACTTTATCGGACTTGTTGAAAATTTAATAAACAAACCAAAAAATATTCCAAAAATGGGATTGGTTTATGGTGAGCCGGGACTTGGTAAATCACAAACAGCTTTGTGGCTTGCTTGTAAATATGACGGGATTTATCTGCGTGCATCAAACCTTATTAATATTGTGGTTAAAAAGCTAAAACAAAATCCGCAGGTAATTTTTATTGATGAAATTGATTATCTGATGAATAACTATAAAACCATTGAAACTTTGCGTGATATTCACGACGAAACCGGCTGCCCAATAATTTTTATCGGCATGGGTTTAGCACACAGAAAACTTGAAAGATACAAGCATCTCTATGACAGATTTTCAGAGATTCTAAAATTTGAAACTTTTGGGGTAAATGATATAGGGCTAATAATTAACCAATTATCCGAAATTACGTTTACTCCAGAAACAATTGAATATATCCACACAAAATACAACAGATTTCGACAAATTGTTCAATTAATAAATAAAATGGAAACGTTTGCCAAAGACAATAATTTAGCAGAAATAAATATGGAGGTAATAAATCAAATAATATGAACATAGAAAAATTAGCGCGACATTTAAAAGAATTTACACTTGATGAAATTGAAATTATTGCAGAATGCAATTGTAAAACAGAGCTTGAACAGCTTTTGAACGGGAATAAATTGGTATTTGAACAAGGTATGTATAAATATCAGGAAGAAAAGCCTAAGCAAGAATTTATCATTTGCACAAAACAAACGACAAATTATCAGGTTATTACAATTAATGCTGCAATTGAATATTTTTTAGAGAATTATGTTAAAAATAATTGTAAATATAATACTTTTAGAAAATATTGTGGAATTTTAAAGCATCACATTTCCCCATTTTTCAGAAATAAAAACTTAAATGATATTACTTGCGAGGATATCCAAAAGTTTTACTATTTTTGCAAAGGCAGAAACTTACCGCCAAAAGTATTGAAAAACACATTAGCGCTTTTAAATCAGATGATTAAATATTTTCAAAATCTCGGAATAATTGATAGAACTTGTAATTTTCAGGTGCGAAGATTATCCGATAAAACAAATTTTACAATAGACAGAATAATATTTGAGGTATAAAAATGACTAAATTAGATAAATTAAAACAAGCAGAGCATTTGTATGTTTATGAAAAACAACCGCTTGATGTGATTGGTGCAAAACTTGACCTATCGCGCAGGACTTTATTTTATTGGAAGAAAGAATATGATTGGGATAAAAAGAGGTTAGAAAAAGGCAGAGAGCAAGAGCTTTTTAACCGAGAACTACTGAACTTTGCTCAAAAAATTATGGATAAAATTTCAAACGACATCGATAATAATCAACAAACTCCACAGGCAGAAATGTATTCGCTGATGCATATCTTAAAAAATCTGCCGCAGGTCAAACGACAAATTATCGAGCCAAAACAAAATCAACCCCAAAAAACTCTATCTCCGGAACATTTCAAACAAATTGAAAAAGAATTATTCGGAATTGAGTATGAATAATTTCCAAAATAGATTTTATAAATTATCCCATTCTACTTTTATGATAAAATCTATGGCATGAGATACTGTATTAAGCAAATTATTGATAAACTTGGTGAAATATTTAAAATTAATCTTGAGGGAACAGTAAATTACAAATTACCGAACTGTACAAAATTAAAAGATATTATTTTAGATGTGTCAGGTTATGGGTATTATAGCTCACCTAACCCTCAAAAACAAGATTACAGATACTATTTAAATATAGAAATAAAAAATACAAAATTTAAAAATGGAAAAGAGTTTGTTGCTATATTAATGAACCCCTCAAATACTTTTGCAAGTACCGATAAATCAAAAGTATTTGACTATACTATTAAAAACATAATTAGGGTTGCTTATAAATTAAAATATAACAAGATTACTGTATTAAACTCATATCCACGTATTGATGGCGACAGTAATTCACAAAATATAAGTATTGATGAAAATATTGCTAATATAAATACTGAATTTATAAAAGATTATGTTTTAAAAAATAAAGAAAATTCAACCCTTTTAATTGCATGGGGCGGAAGCAATAAAAAAGTAACAAACATGCAAAAATACCTAGATGTATTTTACAACAATAAAATTGAAATATATGCATATCGAAAGACAAGCAATAATAAACCTTGCCATGCTAGCATTTTAGTTGAAAATCGTTATAATTATGTTTCTAATTTTCTAAACAATGATGAAAAATTAAAGCCCTTGTGTATAAAACGTAATAAAAAGAATCAATATAAATTCGCATAGAAATTAAAATTTAATGTTTTTAATATTAAAATAAAGCAAAAGCGTATACTACAGGCTTATTGTGTAATATTTTATTACAATACATATTTAACATATGAAATGGCAAAGTTTTATTCTTAAATACCATTATTATCAAGAATTTTTATCATTTCTTTTTTATGCTCTTCTGCAAGTTCAGGAGTCCAGATTTTATTATTATTTTTGGTAATATTCATCATAATTTGTAATTTTAAACTTTGTTTTATTATTTCCTTATAATCAATTTTTGCACTTGGGGGCATATTAGAAAACTTTGAATTCCCTGATACAGTTATTAATGCTAAATTGCCGAATCCATCCAAATCATTCTTATTCCAGTTTTCTTCGTTATCCGGATGTTGCGGATAAAAGTGTTCAATAGAGTTTCTAAATTGAAACTCCCAATCATTTTTTGTAATACCTTTATAATTATCTCTATATAGTAAATAATCTAAATATGAAAAAACAATTCTTTCTATATTAAAACCATTTTTGTTTTTATAATCAGCTTCATCAATTTTTCGCAGGCAATACTGTTCAAGCAAATCAACTAAATTTATATTTTCATCTTCTAATAGTTTTTTGAGAACAAGTGTAATCCAATGCATTGTTTTAGGAGATGTGTATGTAATACGTAATGCCGATTCTAGTGTACGTAAAGTATCAGCGTTTTCGACATCAGTAACCTTATATAAAGGCTTTTCGGCATTATTTCTTTGAATGTCTTTATACTTTTCCAACTTTTGTAGTGACCATTTACCTGTCTTTTGATAGTCCTTTGCATATTCTCGTTTCAAAATATATTTATCAAATAAAACACGACATTCCAATATTTTTATAATAAATAATTTTGCTGCATCTGCACTTTCCCAATTGTTTTTTAATACTTGTATAAAATTTTTATCATCTAAAGATGTATCGTCTTCATCATTAAAAATTACGGCATTGACTTGTAAAATAAAATTTGGAAAGGATATTACAGATTCAAAGCGTTCATTGTCAACATCTTCATTATTTATATTAGATTCTATTTTATATTCAGTAGTTTTCTCAAGTATTTCCCGAAGCGTTGGATTTTTTTCTTCTGAAATCTGATAGGAAAAATATTCTTTTAATGTTTCCCAATCTTTAATGTTTTCTTTTAATTTAGACCAATTATCACTAAATAATTTATTGCGAGTTGCTTTATCAAAACTCATTTGTACGTATGAATCCATATTTGCACAACTATCCCATATATATGCCGCAACTCGTTTATCTTTGTTATCATCTAATTGCGCAAGGATTTTTGCTTTTACAATTTGATGAAGTTCTAATTGCTCTCCACGAGTATTCATTATTTCAAAATAGTGGTTTAAATCAATATCTTTAGGCACCTGAACTCTGACTATAAAAACTTTTTTTAGTTTTTCTATAAATTTTGTTTCATCTATTTTGTTAGAGTTATTTTTAAAATATTTTTTTATATCAAAGTATCCATCATATAATTCGGTAGCACCAAATTCTTCATCAATCCTATTACCTTTTTTTAGATTTAATAATGTATTATGATATTTTTCTCTTGCTTCAAATTGTAGTGGGGTTTTGTTATAAATATGGACTTCCTTATTTGAATTGTTTAATAAATACAATTTTAATAAGTAGAGAGTTGTTAATCTTTGTTGGCCATCAATCACTTCGTAAACGCTCTGTTCTTTTTGATTCACTATTAAAGTACCAAGATAATAGTTGTCTTTAGCACTATTTATATCTTCAATCAATTGCTCTATTTGTTTTGCTTTCCATGCATAGTTTCTTTGATATATTGGAACAATATATTCAACATCTTTAAAAATATCAGATATTGCTATTTGGGTTGGTTTTGTTTGATTATTTGTCATCTTCTTGCCATCCGTTATCTTCAAATAATTTTTGGTATATTACATTGTATTTGTCTTTATTTTCTGCAGGGATTTCGTTTTCGCTAGGTTTCGGAATAATGAGCATATTTAAGTCTTCGGGATTTACGCAATCATTTATGTATGCAAAAATTGGAATATTAATATTTGTTCTATCTTTATGATCTCCACATGCATACTTATTGATTGTTTGTTGATAAACGGCACTCATTTTTAATCTTAATAAATAGCTCCAAGTATAAATTATACGAAAAACGGAATCATTAATAGATTCTATTCCGAATTTATCAGCAAAAAATAAAAGTACACATTCATATAGCTGTTTTATGTAAATATCTCCAGATCTTGTATTTGGTATCTCGTCATCATTGTTATGATAAATTTCTAATTTATAACGAATGGCATCTAATAAATTTTTATAATGTAGACTATATTCAAAGAACCGACTTCCTGCAATAATTGGTTGAGTTAATTGAAATTGATTTAACATTGTTGTATTTAAAAGTTCGTGATTCCCTGATTGATTAAATTGTTCGACAAAAAGATTACTTGATTTATGGTAAACAGCATAGTTATAGTTATTATTCTTAGTAATACCTTTAAATTGCCCTATCTTTTTAGAAGAATAATAAAGGCCGTTTTTACATCTGTACCACTGTGTAACAGGGTACAAATAATTTTCGAAAAGTACTTCCAAGTCATCTTGATTAATATTTTCCCATTTATTGATTATATTTACTTTTTTAACGGTTTCAACATCATTCATTTCTCTTAAATGATATGACTTTAATAAATCATGAGGTGCTAATTCTTTGCCTCTTGAATTTTGAGAATCAAAGAACTGAAAGGCTTCTTGTTCATCATCAGTAACAATTTTAACGAAGGTGCAATGAGATAATATATAGCTCCTATAGTTCTTACATTCTTCAATATCTAAGTCACTAACTCTTTGCTGTAAAATTACATGATTTGTTAATATAGTATTGTTTGATAAAAAACTATATTCAGAATTCATTAAACAGAAATTCTCAGATGTCCCGCATTTTTTATTTAAGCAAAATAATAAAAGCGTAATAGTTGTTAGCCTTTGTTGTCCGTCGACTATAAAATAACTATTATTAACTTTGTGTAAAATAACGGAACCGAGTCTATATTCATTCAGTTGTTTTTTATAAGCTTTATAAGTATCATCGAAAAGCGTATTAACAGAATCAATTCCCCAAGTATAAGGTCTTTGATAATTAGGTATTTTTATATTTTCTAAATCGCTAATTTTAACGACTTCAAGTTCTTTATCTATTAATGTCATTAAACATTCCTTTTGGTTCAAGTATATCATAAACGAATGTAAGTTTTTTATGATAAACTAATAAAAAAGGAGTGGAGTATGACAGTACCAAGTTATCAAGATTTTATGTTACCAACACTTAAACTCATAGCAGATAATTACGAACACAAAAGCAGAGATATTGTCGAACAAGCTGCTGACATGCTTGGTTTGTCAGAAGAAGATAAGCAAGAAAAATTACCAAGCCAAACGCAAGCAACATATTATAATCGTGCTATGTGGGCAAGAACATATCTTAAAAAAGCGTGTTTGCTTGATTACCCAGCAAGAGGTGTAATAAAAATTACTCAGCGAGGTATTGATTTAATAAAAACAAATCCCGATAAAATAACCAAAAACTTCTTACTTCAGTATGATGAATTTAGAGATTTTCAAAATACTGTAAATACTGAACAAAGTGAAACAACTTCTTATGAATCAGCTGAAGAACAAAAAACTCCAGATGAGTTAATAGCAGAAGCAAGAGCGATATTGACATCTCATTTAGAAGCGGATTTATTATCTAAGATTGCAGACAATTCCCCAACCTTCTTTGAAGAGTTAGTTGCGAAATTGTTATTGGCAATGGGTTATGGTGGCTCAGAAAAAGATATATTACAAAATCGAGGCAAATCCGGTGATGAGGGAATCGACGGGATTATTAAGCAAGATGTTTTAGGATTGGACAAAATTTATATTCAAGCAAAAAGGTGGGCGGAAAACGTATCACGTCCTGAAGTCCAAAAATTTGTTGGTGCTGTACACGGACAAAATGCAAACCGTGGAGTATTTATTACAACTTCATCATTTACCAATGAAGCTAGAGAATATGCCAATAATATAAATTCGAACATTATTTTAGTTGATGGTAAACAACTTGCAAAGTTAATGATTGAGTACAATATTGGAGTTCAGGTAAAAGATACTATTCAAATAAAGTTCTATATACCAGTTACTATTTCCAAAATGATTGAAATTCCAATGGAGTTCAAAATAAAAATTAAACTCCAATGAATTGTCGTCTTTGAAGTTCCAAGAATATTTGTTCAATTGTGTCTTGCGGTAACTTTCAAACGCATCCCGAATTTCTTTTGCAAACTTTTTTCTGAATTCAGAATATGGAATGTCTAATGTCTCTTTGGTTAATTTATTTTTCAAAATCATCTTCAAACCCTCTTATATTATCAAGTTCAATGTTATATCTCTTGCCGGTTTTATCAACGCAAGTTGCAAAATCTACAGTTTTATCGGCAAATTTGTTTTTCCATAAACAAATCAGCAAGCCGATTTCTTGAGTTTTAAGATTCAAAATCTTTGTTCCGTATAAAGTGTAATCTTTTCCTGTCATAGCAAAACTCCTTCCTGCTATGCAATTAATCACTTGTTGTAGGGAAAATTTCAATTAAATTTGACAAAATCGTATCATTACAACACAAAATTAGGATTTTTTAAGATAAAATAGTTGCATTTAAGGTTGCCGCAAATCTTTTTTCTGCATTTTTCAGTTTTATATTTTCTAATGATATATTATCTGGTAAATTTTCTTTTTTATTTTGTATGATTTCTGAACAGATAGCACAATCCTCTTGAGTCATATCACAAATTATGTATAAATTGAATTTGGCTCTAGAAGCAGCAACATAGAACCTATTACAATTTTTTTGAGTATTAAAGGTGCCTTTATCAACATCTATTAATATAACCGCATCTGCTTCAAGACCTTTAAAATCGGCACAATTTGTTATTTTAATGTTTACACTATCACATGTATATTCTGACCCATAATTAGAAAGCAAACTGTTACCATTTTCAATTTCACTTTTAGTTTTACAAGAAATTATCACAATCTCTTTAGGATTTATACTTTTGCTTGTGCATTTTTTAATGAATAGATTTAAATGTTCGAGTTGTTTATCTTTATCTACAGAAGCATATAAGGTTGTTGTATCTCCTATTACACTATCTGGTCTGATTTTTATATTTCTGTATTTTTTAGGTAAATTTAATGGTCTAATTGATGTTTCAGCTATATTATTTGTATTTCTACAATTAACAGTTAATGAAAGTCTACAATCAGCATTTTTTATATAACTTGGACAACCTTCACCCTGTATAAATTGTTGTTTATCATAAAAAACATACATGCTACCAGTTTCATCTTCTTCATTCACAACGGCAGCTTCAAATGTATCTAATATTTGATTTTCTTCTATTTCTGATTGACCAAAATCTTGCCCTTCATCAACTATTACATGCTTATACTTAAAATTACCATCTAAATAATCGTCTGTAATTTTGTTCTTTAATAATTTGTAGTCTGCTATACCTGTTTTACAATATGAACACGCAAATGCATCAATATTGTAAAAATCTATATTTGAGTGAGAATAATTATTTCTTAGGTGTTCGCATAGAGCTTTGTTGTAACATAGAAACAAAACATTTTCCTCATTATTTGCATACCTTTTTGCTTTTTCCAATGCGATCATTGTTTTACCAGTACCACCAGCACCATTTATAGTTACAACTTGTTGTTCATCCAAAAAATCTAAAATTTTTACTTGTTCCGCTAATAAACGAGCAAGAGAACTTCTTTTTAAAGAAATCTCTGAAGCCATAGATGCTACAAGATTAAATTCTGGACACAGCACATTTTCTAATACTTTTTTTACATCAAATTTTGTTAGTTCTGTATTAATATGTTTTTCAACATCTAAACTAAATATTTTATCTAATGCTGCTCCAGGATTTTGTAAATCTTCATTAGTTAGTGTAAGTTCCTCTGAAGCTTCCGGAGTTAAAGTAATATTATGAAATTGTTCTTTAGTTAACGAAATAAACCAAACTGCAAAATGAATTTTACATTTATCCAAAAGATGTGAACATTTTGCTTTTTTAAATCTATTAATTATTGCGATTTGCTTTTTTTCGGCTTGCCAATATGGACCACCCTTGTCAATAATCTCTCCATTTGCATAATACCATTTTAATTTATTCATTTCATTTAATTTGGTATAAACATTGCCAGATTTTGCTTCTATACATATTATCCCCTTTTTAGGATTAAAAACAACAAAATCAATTTCCTTTGGAATGACTACGTTATTAACAACGTTGGTAACTCTTAGTGAATGAAAAACGTAATAATCTTCGTCTTTGGGCAAATTATTTTTTAGAGCATAAAATATTTTATCCTCTTGACTCTCTGGTGTATATTCATTTGGTTCATCCGCAATATATACAGTCATACTATCATCCTATTTTAATAATTTAACTATCTTCAACATATTAAAATCTTCTGACAAACAAAATGCATGCCAATCTGAATACTTTGCAATTTCATACGATTCCTTTTCATCATTGCTAAATAGTATTATTTTTGCATTTGGCCAAGCTAAAATTGGGTCAAGCACATCTTTATTCTCAAACACAGTAAAAGTTGGCATATAGTATGGTTTATCGCATGATTCAATGTTTTCTATTTGTAATATTGAATTAAAAATTTCTAACTCTTTTTGTGTTATTTCATCAGCAATGTAATCTGATATTTCCTTATATGTTTTATTGCTTAAATTAACTCCATTATTATTAAATATTAGTTTATATTTTTGCGTTTTTGAATCATCAGAACTGTATTTATCTATTAATTCAAGTTCTTCGGCATAAAAATCATTTTTGCCAAATAATAATCTTTTATAAAAATCTATTGCATATTTGCGCTTTAAATTATCGTGTTGTCTTTGATTATAATAGTTGCATAGACAAGCGTAACAAGCCGCATCTCCTTCTTCACCACCACATGTGCATTCTTCTACAATTTTACGTGCAGTAGACAACACATTTTGCATAACTAATGGATTCATAAGTTGCCTTACATATCCTGCTCCCCCTGGAGTATTATCAAATAATACAAATGCTCTACTATTTTCAGACCAATGCAAGCAACCGGAAATTTCATTTCTATTAACTGGAATATATTTACTTAACCCTTCAAGTAATGAATATAATATTGACCAAGCTTCATCATCTTCAAATTGTTGTCCTATAAATCTTAAAACAACAACATCTGTTTGAAATTCATGACCTATATCTAATTTAGTTAAAAGCTTGTTTGGACAATTATACCCTCGAGGGTTAGGGTGTGTTTTTTCTTTTGCATCTTTTATTCCGTGCTTATCGGTTTCAGTATAGCCACATTTATCGCATATATAAAAATTTGATGTATTAATTACAGCAAGTTCATCCATCTTACTTGAAGTAAGCTCGATCTCAAATTGATTATTAATTAGAAAACATTTTTTCTCTATAATATTATCTTTATCTCCAATATATAAAATTTGTCCGTGATATGTTTTTTCGGGTTTATCTGTTCCGACATCTTTTGGTTCATTTGTTTCTGAAATAAAACCGAATTTTGGCACAATATATTGACGAGATTTTTTATCTGATAAATCCTCACCACACTGTTTGCATATTGAAAGTTCATCTCCCCAACCAGTTTTACTTTGATTTAATGTTCCACAATGCTCGCATATTTTATAATTATGTCTTGGCCAGTCATAACCTTCTAATTTTTTTACATATTGACTTCTAATTAATTTACCATTTGCTACTATTTCTGAACCTGGAGCATATTCAGATATAGCATTAAATAAGTCTCTATCAAGACGTAATTTAGATATTATTCCACTTCTACTGAATCCTTGTAGTTCAACAGTATCAACAGGGAAACCGTATTTTGGGATTAAATTGTTTGAAGATAAAAATTCAATTGTTTGTTGCCTTTTTAAACTATCTATAGAAATACGAATACCTTCTATTTTTGATTTTTTCCCTTCTTGAGCTTTTTCGATTTCTTCTTTTCTAGCTTTTTCAAGTTCATCTAATTTCTCTGCATATTTTTTTCTAGCAATATCAAATACACCGGGTTCTTTAGGATCTTCGCTGTATAAATTTTTAACCCAACCAAAATTATTAATATCAAAATATTCTATAGTTTCTCTGTCGGAAATTACTGATAAAAGGTAATTTTTTAATTCCGATGGCTTAGAATTCAAATATTCTTTAAATTTTGTAAAACCTGATTTGTCAAAAAACTCGCCAATAGTTTTTGTATAATATTCTGAATAATCTTTATTTTTCCAAAATACAGAAAATGCTGATGCAAAAATATGTCTTAAGATTATTTTTTTATTATTTATATTAAATGAAGGTGGATTAATCTTACCATCTATCATATTTTTAGGATTTTTAAAATAATTTAAGTCATGAGAACTGTTTGGACAATATGTTAATGCATATGCAGCAGAATGTAAACTCCTACCTGCGCGACCTGCTCTTTGTGCGTAATTAGCAGGAGTTGGTGGCATATTACGCATAAATACAGTTTCTAATGAACCAACATCAACTCCCATTTCAAAAGTTGTAGAACAACTTAAGACATTAATTTCTTTATTTTTAAATTCATTTTGGTATTCATAAGCTAAATCTTGTCCTAACTGAGCAGTATGTTCTTTTGCTATTAAATCATCCATTTGTAATTCGTGGAATACTCTTGCGTAATGATTGTTTGCCAAATCTTTTTTATAATCGTATTCTTCTAATTTCCCTAGACATTTTGGGCAAATATTTCTCAGGTTATATTGAGTTATTGTTTTACACTTTGGACAAATATATAAATTTGTTACAGGTTTTACAATAATTTTATCTATATTTAATAAATAACTAAGATTATTATTAGTAACCAAGTATTTATTTCTTTCATCCTTAAGATAATCCCATAACATTGATAATAAATCTGTAATATCATCTTCTGACAATTGCGGTAGTAATGTATTTAAAAATTTTATTTTTTTACTTCTTTTAAAATTATTAGGAATCCAGCTTTTTATAGTTTTATTATCAAGTGGATTTTTAGAAAAACTCATTTGAATACCATTTAATAAGTATTTCTCTCTATCTGCATCTGTTAATTCTAGAGGTAAGCTTACGGCACGATGTTTTAAAAATTCCGTCATTAGAATTTTTACCATAGTATTTGCTTCTTGTTTTGATAAATTATATTCTTCTATTTCTGGAATATTAACAGCAAAATCAAATGTTAATATTCCTTTGTTTTGCAAAGAACTTTTAGCTTTTAGATTTGTAAGTTCCTTAATAATTGCAATATATGCTTCTTTTTCCCTGACATCATTCGTTGTAGTATCTTCAAAAATATTATATTTATTAAATAAATCAACTAAATAATCTTTAAATATACTTATTGAAAGCCCTCTTTCATTTAGTTTGTTTTGGTGCGTACAAGTTATTTCTGTCATGAGTCTTTTAATTAAGGTTGTTCTATAAGTTTGTTCTAAATATGAAGCAAAAAAAGCTGCAGCTTGTCTATTATCAGAAAAAGCCAAAAATTGTTTTGATAATTTAGTCATGATTTTTTCGGAAATCGTAGAAGATTGTCCAAAAAATAAATTATTTTTTTCTGTTTCTCTAACTTGTAGTATTTCACGTGGTAATTCATTATATAATGCTGTCGCAATAACTGCTGTTACTGCTTCATTACCCACTAAATAAGGACGAATTATGCTTCTTTGAGCATTAAATGTTCCACAACTTGGACAGGTATGCAATACGTCGCCTGAATCTTTAACCTTTATGATTGTTTGAAATTCATTAGGATTATGCCCACAATTAAGAGGTTTTAATGCTGATTTCTTCTTTATGGCTCCGCAATGTGGACATATAAGGTATTCAATATCTGATTTTTCGGATTCAAAATCCTCATCTTCTATTTCATTTTCATTAATCATATATATTTCAGGTTTATAATCATCATTATATTTAGATTTTTGAACTAAATAATCTATACCTTCACGATTTTCTGTCTGTCCTGTTATAAATGTCGCATTGCAATTATTACAAAAAGATATTTCAAATACTTTGTATATTTCGTCTTCATTTGCGTATGGGGTAGGTTTATATGTTTCAAGTTTATTTATAAATAATTTTTCACTGGGTTTTAATGTAATATAAACACCTTCAATGCCCCTTAAAAACATATGGTATTTTGCGTCAAATATTTTATCGCCATTTAATAGTGCATTTGATGCAACTGTAATAAAATCAGTGAAATCATTTTCTGATAAATTTAATAATTCGGCAGCATTTTGTAATGTTCTAGGTTTGCCATATAATACATCTCTTACATTTTTGTATAAAACATCATTAAGTATCATTTGATACAGTGTTGTTTCAAGTGAAGGATATATCTTAATACCTTTATCTTCTATATATTTTATACAATCTTCTTCTGTGACATTAGTTCTTATTTTTTCTGCTAAATCACGATATATTTGAAAATCTAACTCTTTAGCTTGTTCATTAATAAGAGGGGCAACCGTTTTAGATCTTATTATAGAATCTTGGTCAAATTCAGCATCACATAACAATTTACCAAAGTCAGTTATTTTCTGATTATCTCTTTTATCTCCTAAAGTAGCACTGGTCAGAATAAAATTAATATCTTGATTATTTAATGTCGCTTTTAAACGTCTAACCAAAGACCCAACTTCTATACCTTTTGCCCCTTCATATGTGTGTGCTTCATCAAATACAATAAATCTCCATTTTTTCGCATTTTCTTCTGAAAAGAAAATATTATCACCAGGTCTCAGCAGTAAATATTCTAACATTGCATAGTTTGTGATTAGAATGTTTGGAGGATTTTCACGCATTTTATCTCTTGAAATTAATTCATTCTGGATAGGCAAAGTCCCTTCACGATTTTTATATTCTTCTAGTGCATCCTCATATTTTTCTTTTGTTTCGCCAGTATATCGTCCAAAAGTAATGTTGCAATCATCTGTACTTTCAAAAATTTCTCTTAATCTTCGAATTTGATCATTAACTAAAGCATTCATAGGGTAAACAACAAGCGTTCTCACTCCGGCATCGAGTGTGCCATTTTCTTGCTCGCTAAGCAATTGGTTAATAACAGGAATAAGGAAACATTCTGTTTTCCCAGAACCCGTACCTGTTGTTACAATTAAATTTTTATTTTGATTAGCTTTTCTTAATGCTTCTTCTTGATGTTTGTATAAAGTTCTCTCAGGTTTCAGTTTTTTTATTTTACCAAAACTTTTTACCAACTCATTTTCTTTAATTAAATCTAGTATGGTTTTACCTTTTTCAAAAGAATCAGTCAAACTTATATACGGACCTTTTGCTATTGCATTTGGTTCATTTAATTCGTGTGCAAGTTGTTTATTATATTTTTCATTATTTGTTTGGAAAGTAGTTAATAAATATCTTTTGTAAAACTCTACAATGTTATTTGAACTCTCCGCAGGCCTAAAAAGCATCAATAATCCTTTCGGTTTTCTTTGATTGTAACACTAAAATATGTATTGTCATAATCTAAAAATAGATAGCGGGAATAGTTTTTACCTAATGATGGCATATCAGATGGAATCAATAAGTTTGTTTCTGTGTCGTAACAAAATTCAGTACTATCTGATAATTTGAAATAAATCTTATGTTTATTTTCTTGAACAAAATCAAAATTAATACGATATCTTTTTGAATCAAATTGTGAATTTTGATACAAAACGCCCCAAAAATAATTTGGGAATGCACGTACTTTTGCTATTTGGTAGTCATACCTTAATGAATATCTTTGATTTTTATAATATAAATCTTGTATTTTTATTTGACAATCTGATGGTAAAAAGAGAACTTCTGTTGGTGTTTGTTTTTCTAGAGTTTCAATTATTTTTTTGTCTTCAGAAGTTGTTCCAAACGAATTTTTCTTTTCTATGTATTTTGTGATATCATAAATTCCTTGAGAATCTAGCTCTTGTATATAGTTTTTCCCATTTTGTAAATATAAATTCAATATTTCATTAGTTTCAACATTTCTTAATGCAACACCAAATTTATATTTTTCTGTATAAAATTCAGTACTAATATAGACACATTGTTTTGATTCATCAAAATCAAATGTAAAAGATTTTATATCTATTTGATTTATAATTTCACCAATATTTTCTTTACAAGTTTTTTTATCATAATATTCAAATTCAATATTTAAGTCATCTTTAAAACAATCTGTTTCATTAACCTTTTCTGTGATTTGGCTAATGTCAAATTCTAAATAATTACCCCTATTTTTACTATGAATTGGGAAATAACTATCATTACTCATATACAAAATTGCATCATTAATATTTGGAATCTTTACATAAAAATAATTTTTTAGTTCATGATTATATATATGCTCTTTTTTCGAGTATAACCATTTTTTATTATCAAGTGAATATTGAAAAACTTGTAATGGAATTTCTATTTTATAATTTTTGTTAGCAAGTTCTATATCAAACTTTACAATAAGATCATCTTCTATTTGGTATTCGTAATTTATTATTGTAGGGTTATCAACAGTTATATTATCAATTATTCTTGCATTTTCTGCTTCTACATTATGATGTGTATTTTGAGTAATAATAGCTTTTTGATCAAATACATACAAGATTTTATCTGTTTTAAAATCCAAATCATCTATTAATAAGTATTGACATAGATTAACTCTATGTTGCCCAGAAATATCTAGTTGTATGGTGTATTCGCCAATTTTATTATCTATATAGTTAGTTAAATCTATAACTGTATACTCAATATCAGATGAGAGTTTTTTTATTTCGGAGTTTTCTTTTAAACAAATCGGTTTATTGTTAGAGCAAAGGATAAAAGGATTTTTTTCTAATAGTTCATCAGGATTTTTGAAATAAAGTTTTGGATGAGAATATGTACATATAATATCATTACCATCCTCTTTTTTCATCCTGAAATTGCTAGGAGAATTAAAAAAAGGCTTAAATATTTCATTGTCATTATCCAAACAGTTGTTATCAAAAGGAATACCATCAATTAATACTGTTGTATCTTGTTTCATGTTGAAAATATATGTGTTAAATGCACGATTATTTATATTTTTATATAGCAGTGTAGTGTTGTTGAGTTCCATTGTTTTTTCTGGCTGGGTTAATATACAAATCTCACCTTCATGAAACTCGTTAATTTCGTAATAATCTATACATATATTATCATTTGAGTTTTTTATATCTTGAAAAATTCTAAATGGAGCCTTTTCAATTGTTTTTATTAATTTTCCATTACAAAAAACCTTAAATTCCGAAAATAAATCATTATTGTCGATTTCAATAAATTCAACATCATCTGATTTTATACATCCATAGGCTTGACATAATTCTAACTCCCTAGAACGGTAATCTTCATTGTCTTTTTTAATTTTGATAATTGCCTGGCTTATATCTTCTGAAAATTTTCTTTCAGGTATAACAATATATGCTTTACCATTTGTAACACTATACCCAATAAATGGTGTAGAATTTCTAAACCGAGGGATATTTCTATATTTTGACCCTCGTCTACTTGATAGCTTTTCAAATTTATTTTCACACCAATTTATAAGACTTTTAGGCATTTTATCTATTGAATTACTGTAAAAGTAATTATCGATAAGTTCTAAGTATTCTAAAAGAGTGTTATGAATTACTACGTCTTCTTCAGCAATAACTGTCTGAATTGATTTGATTAATTTATATGAAACGGCAGCGTGATTTTTAGATACATCAAAATGTAATTCTTCATCTTGAGTATTTTGTATTTTTTTCATGTATCTTTTTAAATCTTGAATATCTTCATCAATATTTTCAGGGATACACCTATTCAAATTCCTATCATAAAAAGAAAAAATAAATTCGTAGAAATTTTCACGATAATTTTGCGGAATAAAACAATGAGCTAATATATTTTGAACATATTCATTATTTTTCTTATGTTTTTCTACCTCAAATAAATTATATTTTTTTATTGTTTTAAGAAAAATTTGACCAATGATTGTAGTTTTGTTTGAAGGAATATCCTTTATATGCAATGCTTCTGACAATTTACCCCAAAAATTACCTTGGTCATATATTTGTTTTGCAACAATAACAAGTGCTATTGACAATCTTAAGTCAGGGGTTACTTTATTTATTTTTGGAATCATACGCTTAGCATATTTGACTAATTCGAGTTTTTCTTCCTTGTTAAGATTTACTCGGATTTGTTCCAATAACGATACATTGTTTTCCTTTATGAAATTTTCTATATCTTCTATACTTACCATTACCCATTAATTCCAAATTCATTATACCATGAGAAGCATTATTCTTATAATACAATATAAAACATTAATGTGTCAGAAATGGGCATAATATTTTTTATTTTTGAACAAAATTTAAACGGCTTTTAAACACCTTTTAAACAGTATTTAAATTTGGATATCTTTTTCGTGGTCAATAAAGAATGCATTTAGAATATCAGCATCGTTTCTTAAGTGTTTAATTATCGGCGTAAGATTATAGCATTCTTCAATCTCCGGTTGATTTGCAACAAAATAATCAATAACAACCGCTGTGTTATAAATATTCTCAGACCACTTGCTCAATTGCTTAAACTCCTTTGGAGTAATATTCAATCCGACTTTTTCCATACGACCTCCTTTAACGTGTCGTATATATCACTCAAAGTCAAATTTAAATCAAGTTAATGTTTTACATGCCACTTATTTTTAGGCTATAGTAATAAATATGAGCAACTTATCACCTGCAGATATTAAATATCTAGATAATGCTTTAAGGCTTGAAATGGGATTTATTGTCAGATTCACAAAAGAATCCTTTGCTGAATTTTTTCAACATTTTAATATTAACATTTATGATGAAAAATATGCAGCAAAAGGGACAACTATGACTAATAGGTTACACACATTTTGGGAATTGGAAGACAATAGACTTGTTGCTATGACATTATTAGAGCTTGCATCATTATTTCGCAATAGAGAATTAGCAATCCCAATGTATGTTAAATTTTCGGTTCAAATTGAAAAAATTGCTAATAAATTACAGATGTACCCTTCTAAAAAAGTAGAGGTAAACAATAATATGATAAATGATACTGAAGGCACTGAAGTTGCAATCAATATAAGACCTGAAATATATGAACATATAAAAAGATATTTAGTAACTCAAGACTATTATCACGCAGTAGAAGAATCATACAAAATCGTTAGACAGAAGTTAAAAGATTTGACTGGAGAAGAAAAAGCAAGTCAGGCATTTTGCGAAACAAACATTGAGAAAATATTTGGACACAAAGCTAAAGATGATACCGAAAAAGATTTTTTTGATGGGGTAAAATTTATAAATATGGCAATACAAATGTTTAGAAACGAAAAAGCACACACTCTGGCAAAACAATTAGATAGAAATTTAGCAATACATTATATTTCTCTGGCAAGTTTAGCGTATGAATTAATATCAAAAAATTAGGTTTTGCAAATTCGCTACTCAGTGCGTACTGATTTTATATGTCCATATTTGGCACAGTAATAAAGTAATATAAACATAAAAGACATATTGCCATGTTCATGGTAGTATTGGCATATGAATTTTATGTAGTTGAGGGTTTTGAATGGGCTATCAAAGTGAAGCAGAATTAGAAAATAAATTGATTGAAAAACTTAAAACACAAGGTTATGAGAGAGTTTTAATTAATGATTATTCAGAACTTGAAAATAATTTCCGAGAACAACTTAATAAATTTAATAAAAAATCATTAGATGAGAAACCTTTAACTGATAAAGAATTTGAGAGAGTATTAAATATTCTTAATGGCAAAAGTGTTCTGCAATCTGCAATAAAATTAAGAGAAAAAATAGATTTTGACAGAGAAGACGGTACAAAAATATATTTAAAATTATTATCAGAAAATGCCGAAGACAATATTTATCAAGTTTCAAATCAAATTACTGTTCAAGGTAAGTATAAAAACAGATATGATGTTACCATTTTAATTAATGGTTTACCATTAGTTCAAATAGAACTAAAGCGTAGCGGTATTGATATCAATGAAGCTATTAATCAGATTGATAGATACCGTATCCATTCATATCGTGGATTATTTCATTACATACAAATTTATGTTGTTTCAAATAGTGTAGAAACAAGATATTTTGCAAATACTGATGCCCAAAGATTATTAAAATCTCTAACATTTTATTGGACAACTGAAACAAACGAGAGAATAAATAAACTGGAAGATTTTTCATCTTCTTTCTTTAACAAAACCCGTTTATTGAAGAATATTACCCGTTATATGGTAATTAATGAAACAGATAAAAATCTCATTGTTATGCGCCCTTATCAAATATATGCCACAGAAGCGTTAATCAGACATGCATTAGACACCGGTAAAAACGGATATATTTGGCATACAACAGGGTCAGGTAAAACATTAACAAGTTGGAAATGTGCAAATTTACTATCAAAAGAACAAAGCATTAAAAAAGTATTTTTCTTGATCGATAGGAAAGATCTTGATACGCAGACAAAAGAAGAATTTAATAAATTTGAAAAAGATTGTGTTGATGAAACTGATAAAACTGAAACATTAGTAAAACAGATAAAAGATATTGATAGAAAATTAATAGTTACAACCATTCAAAAAATGGCAAATGCTATAAAAAATCCGAGATATTCAAAAATATTGGATAATTATAAAGATGAAAAAGTTATATTTATAATAGATGAATGCCATAGGTCCCAATTTGGAGAAATGCATACTACTATAAAACATCATTTTAAACATGCGCAATATTTCGGTTTCACAGGTACACCTCGTTTTGATGAGAATAAATCTCAAAATGGACTCAGAACATCTGATTTATTTGAAAAATGTTTACATACATATTTAATCAAGAATGCAATATATGACCACAATGTTTTAGGATTTTCAATTGAATATATTCAAACATTCAAAGGTCAATATGATGAAAATGATAAAACCATGGTTGAAGGTATTGATACTGACGAAGTTTATATGGCAGATGAGAGAATTGACTTGGTTGCAAATCATATAATAAATAACCATAAGTGCAAAACTGTAAACGGTAAATATACAGCTATTTTCGCCACATCTTCAATCCCTGCACTTGCTAAATATTACGATAAAATCAAAAGTTTAAATTCTGATTTAAAAATTGCTGCAGTTTTTTCATATGGTGAAAATGAAGATTTAGAAGGTAAAGATGAACATAGCAAAGATATTTTAGCAAGAATAATTGATGATTATAATAAAGAATTTGATACTAATTTTTCATTAGAAACCTTTGCTGCATACAACAAAGATATTGCTAACAGATTAAAAATCAAAAAATCGCCGAAAATTGATATTTTACTTGTAGTAAATATGTATTTAACAGGTTTTGATTCAAGACCACTTAATACTTTGTATGTTGATAAAAATCTTGAATGGCACAACTTAGTACAAGCATTTTCAAGGACAAACAGGGTTGAAATGGCTTCAAAACCTTTTGGTAATATTATTTGTTACAGAAATCTTAAATCTAATACAGATAAAGCCTTAAGATTATTCAGTAATGAATTAGAAGCAGATACAGAAAACAATCCGCCAATATGGATAATTCCGGGTTATGGATATTTTAGAGACAAATTTAAGGAGTTGGCATTCAAGTTACTGTCTATTGCGCCAACAGTTCAAAGTGTAGATGATTTAATGAGCGAAGATGCGCAAAGAGAATTTGTTATTGCTTTTAGAGAATTGTCAAAAATAAAATCAATTCTTACGACATTTTCGGAATTTTCATGGGCGGATGTTGAAGATGCTTTAACTTGTCAGGGGTATGAAGATTATAAGAGCAGATATTTAACATTATATGATTTTGTTAAAAAGGAACGTAATGCAGAAAAAGTTTCAATTCTTGATGATATTGATTTTGCTATTGAAGTTATTCAAACAGATAAGATAAATGTTACATATATCATGAATTTATTAAGAAATGTCGATATCGCCAACAAAAAACAGCAAGCAAAAGATTTGGAACATATTAAGCAAGAGTTAGATAGAACCGATAATCCAGAATTAAGAAGAAAAGTTGATTTAATTAGAGCATTTATCGATAGAGTAATGCCTACAATAAAACAAAATGATTCAATCGATGAAGCATTTGCTAATTTTGAATCAGAACAAAGAAATAAAGAAATTGAAGATTTCGCAAATAAACAAGAAATTAATGCAGAGTTTTTGAAACAGACAATTTCAGACTATGAATTTTCAAATACAATAAATAAAAAAGATATAATAACAGGTATTGATAGACCTATAAAATTTAAAGAAAAACATGAACTTGTTGCAAAAATAATTCGATTTATTAAGGAAAATGTATTTAAATATCAATAGGAGTTGAGAATGGTAGATATTGCGGTACAAAAAGAACAAAAAGCTGAACTACATAGCAAATTATGGGAAATGGCAAATAATTTGCGTGGGAATATGGAAGCTTATGAATTTAAAAATTATATTCTTGGTTTAATATTCTATCGTTATTTATCTGAACGTACCGAAAATTATATGAAAGAACTTTTAAAGGATGATGGTATATCTTATGCAGAAGCTTGGGACGATGAAGAATATAGAGAAGGTTTAAAAGAAGAATCTATCGATTATTTGGGTTATGTCATAGAACCAAAATATCTTTTTTCTCATGTAATAAAATTAATTGAAACAGGAGAATTTGATGTTGAATATATGGAAAAGATAATAAACTCAATATCTGAAAGTACACAAGGACACGATTCCCAAGAAGATTTTGAAGGATTATGGGAAGATATGGATTTAAGATCTTCCAAATTGGGGAAAGAAGTTTCTCATCGTTCAAAATTAATTGCAAAAATCTTAAATACAATTAACACAATAGATTTCCATTTAGAAAATATGGAACTTGATGTATTGGGTGATGCATATGAATATTTAATCGGTATGTTTGCACAAACTGCCGGCAAGAAAGGTGGAGAATTTTATACTCCTGTTAATATGTCAAAACTTGTTGCCAAACTTGCAACTGTCGGTTTGAGTGAAGCAAGAACAGTTTCTGACTGCGCCTGCGGTTCAGGCGGTTTATTGTTGCAAGTAGGTAAATATATAAAAGTGGGTCAATATTATGGTCAGGAATTAACAAGTACAACATATAACCTTGCAAGAATGAATATGTTACTTCATGGAATTCCTTATAACAATTTTGAAATAACAAATTGTGATACCCTTGAAGATGAAAGATATGAGGATAGAAAATATACTGTACAAGTAGCAAACCCACCATATTCTACCAATTGGAGTGCGAATTCAAAATTTTTAGATGATGAAAGATTTTCAGCTTATGGTAAACTTGCACCGAAATCTACTGCGGATTTTGCGTTTGTTCAGCACATGATTTATCACATGGATTCTGATGGCAGAATTGCAGTTTTATTACCACATGGAGTATTATTCAGAGGTAATGCTGAAGAAACTATAAGAAAGTATATAGTTAAAGATTTAAACTATTTAGATGCCGTTATTGGTTTACCTGCAAATTGTTTCCAAGGAACGTCGATCCCTGTCTGTTGTTTAGTGTTAAAAAGAGAACGTAACGGTAACAGCGATAATATTTGCTTTATAGATGCATCTAAATATTACACACAAGGTAAAGCGCAAAACTCTATTTCTCAAGAAGATATTGACAGAATAGTTAATGCCTATACGGAAAGAAAAGATATCGAAAAATTCTGTCATATAGCTACAATGGAAGAAATTGAAGAAAATGACTATAATTTAAATATTCCAAGATATGTTGATACTTTTGAACCTGAACCGGAAGTAGATTTACAAGAAGTTGCAAGTGATATTCGTAAAGTTCAGGCGGAGATAAAAGATATTGATAAGGAGTTGAAGCCGTTTTTTGATGAATTGGGATTAGATTTCCCGTTTGGAGAAAATTAATAATGGAAAACCAAATTGTAATATATAAAAATAACGATGGAAATATTGAATGTAGTGTAAATCTACGTGACAATACGCTATGGCTTTCTTTAGACCAAATAGCAACAGTTTTTCAGAAAAATAAATCTACAATATCACGACATATAAAAAATATTTTTGAAACGGAAGAATTGGATAAAGATTCAGTTGTTGCATTTTTTGCAACAACTGCCAACGACGGAAAAACCTATAATGTAGCTTATTACAATTTGGATATGATAATTTCTGTCGGTTATAGAATTAATTCAAAAATTGCTACAAATTTTAGAAAATGGGCAACAAATGTTTTAAAAAATTATTTAACACAGGGTTATGCAATTAATGAAAAATTATTAAGTGATAAACAGGAAAAAATACAAACTCTACAAACAACAGTAAGTTTACTAACAAGAAGTTTAACAAATCAAATTGAATCACTTGATGATGCACAGCAAGTCGCAAAAATTTTGGATAATTTTGCAAAAGGGCTTGATTTACTTGACAACTTTGATCATAAAACATTAGATGTAAAAGGCTCTACACAAAAAGAAGCTGTTATAATTCCTGTTAAAGAATTTTTATCAGTAATAAACGAAATGAAATCGGAATTTGCATCTGATGTTTTTGCAAATCCGAAAGATGATAGTTTTGAAAGTTCTGTAAATCAAATTTATCAAACTTTTGGCGGGAATGATTGTTATCCGACATTAGAAGAAAAAGCTGCAATGCTGTTATATTTGATAACTAAAAATCACTCTTTCTCTGATGGGAATAAACGTATTGCGGCAAGTTGCTTCTTGTACTTTTTAGAAAGAAATGGAATTTTGTATAAAAATAATTTGCCTATCATAGACAACGGAACTTTATTTGCATTAACTATACTAATTGCCGAAAGTAATCCAAAAGAAATGGAAACAATGAAGCAAATTGTTATAAGTGTTCTAAATCAAGGAGGAGTTTGTGACTAATTCTGATACAAAAAATTTTTCACAAAATGTATCCTCAAGTTATCATCTTGAAGACAGGGGTAAATGTAATAAAAATACATGTGCCAACGCACGCAATGTCCCCAAACTCCGCTTTAAAGGGTATAATGATG
>CADBUZ010000009.1 GCA_902797985.1 uncultured bacterium | reverse complement strand
AAGATGGCTCCCGTCCAAGTAACAGCGAGTTTTTCTTTCTTTGGTTCGTTTCTTTCTTTTTTCGTCGCAAAAAAAAGAAAGAAATGAACATAACTAAAAACGTTCTCTATAAAACATATTTAAAAAAAATAATATTATTGATATATTCCCATAATATTTATTATGTATACACATTTTTTATAAAGATAATATTGAGTATTTTTAGACAACACCTTATTTGTTGAATTTTAACTTTTGTGAAACAATTTGAAATTATCATTGACAGTAGTGTCTCCGTGGGAGAGGGTTAGGGTGAGGAGTAACAAAATATTCCCTCTCTATTAAAGAGTGTAAGGGTGAGGGGCTATATATTTTAATAGAAGTTATGAACTTCATGAATTTTCTACCTCTCCTTTTTAGGATAGAATGTCTGCTGTCGCAGACAGGAGAGATTGTGAACTTCATAAAAAGGGATAAAAAAAAACCACTCACTTTATGAGTGGATTGTTTTCTGCATCCTAATGGTCTTTTAGTGTTTATTATATCTATTTTAGGAGTTCAAATTTATTTGCGTCTTAAATATTATTTAGTGTTTGTTGTACACTTAAATGGTACATTCTTATTATTGCACATTATAAAAATATGTCAACAGCTAATTTAAAGTTTTTCTAAAATATCCTCAAATGCAACTATATCAATGTTTTATAGGTTTACATTTCTTAACAAAGCTCTCTTTGCATCGGCTGTATTGAATTAGTGTACAAAAAACAATTTTTGTAGAATTAATGCTAAATTTGATATTTATCACGTTCGAAAACGAATATATTTATCAAAGAAAAAATCATAATAACAACCAAAAGAACAACAGCCAGAGCAGATGCATAACCCAAATCCAAATTTTCAAAAGCTCGTTCATAGATATAATAAACAATAGTTTTACTAGAATTAAGCGGGCCGCCTTTTGTCATGACATAAATTTCAACAAAGACCTTCATTGCTGAAATGATACTGATAGTAGAAACGAGAGCAATAGTAGGGAGTATTTGCGGAATAGTCACAGTCAAATGTTTTGTCAAAAAATTTGCGCCATCAATATCACATGCTTCATACAATTCTTGAGGAACACTCATAAGTGCCGCAAGATAAATCATCATATAGTAGCCAACACCTTTCCAAATAGTAACTATAGCAACTGACAGCATAGAAAACCTTGAATCTGTAAGCCATCCAACAGATTTGAACCCAAATAATGTCACAAAATAATTCAAGATACCTTCTTGAGCGTATAGCCATTTAAAAGCAATTGCGGCAACGACTATAGAAACAATTACAGGTAAATATATCAATATTTTATATAGAGTAATTCCTCTAATTTTTTGGTTAATCAATATCGCCAAAAACAAAGGAAATACGACCAAAAAAGGTACAGCCAGCACTAAAAATAAAAAAGTATTTCCCATCACTTTATAGAACAAAGGCGAGTGGATAATATTCGTATAATTTTGTAACCCGACAAAAGAGGGATTATATATACTTTTCGAATAATCATAAAAACTCAATCCAATTGTTTGAAAAAACGGAATAAAGAAAAATACCGTTAATATAATTAAGGCAGGCAATATAAACAAATATGGAACATATTTTTTATAATACTTAAACATGCTTTTATTATAACTTAATCTTCAAAATTTGTTAAATACAAATAAAGAAAATAAGCATTGTTCGATGCAAAACAACATACCCTTCAGGCAATAGAAGAATTTGTCCATAATTGTGTAATAAATAATATGTGTGATATAATTACTAAACACACAAATTAAGGGGATACTATGGATTACAACGTCGTAAGAACACACGTAAACAATGCTTTTAAGTATTATAAAAATGATGATAAAAAATTCCATAAAGCTATGACAGATTTTTACACCGTTGGAAAAGAAAATCCATCAGTCGCAGGCGTAATTTATGAAGAAACCATCAATAATGGTATTCAATCAATGCTTAACCTTAGCAAAAAATCTGCTGACGGCATAAAACCAACACTACTACCTTCCGGTGAACGTGTTGCAGAAAATTATGTACGAATAGAAGTTTCAAAAATAGCACTTGCAAAAGCTATTAACTCTCTTGATTTAAAAGATAAAACTGCATTAAAAAATATAGCAGCAAAAGAAGGGTATGACAAAACTTTTGATGAATTATACCCAAGAACAGGCAAAATACGCAAGGCTATAATAGAATCAGGAAATATAAAAACAGATTCCGTTTCCTCTAAAATGTCATGGGGACAAAAAATTCAAGCAATGGATAGTACAGGGGTTTATGCTAAACAGTACCCCAAATCACATGCTGCAAGAATAGCTTTAATTATTAACGGTCAAATAAAAGATGGTGAAGTTACTAAGAGAGTTGGATTCTTTAAAAGAGCATCATATAAACCCTTCTTAAAGAAAGCTTTTAGTTTTGCTAAATTTCATTAAAATAACATTTACGGAAACTCACAAAAAGAGGGTTATAACCCTTTTAGATATAGCAGACAATGAGAGACACTGTGTCTGTTTGCGAACAAGCAAAAGGTGACTAAATGTCACGTTTTGCGTCAAAAAAAAACGAAACAAGTCAAATACAAGAATGAAGCAAATAGAGAAAGCGACAGGTGACGTAGTCACTCTGTCAAGAGTTCCGTCTCGGAGTAAATAAAAAAGACCTTCAAAAAAGAAGGTCCCTTATAGCGGATACTCTGATTTTAACGATACTTAATCGTTTAAATCAGAGAAACGAGACTGCTAAAGCAGCTACGCTTCGCATTAAACGGCACCGTTCACAATTAAATCCAAAAACGTGGTTTTGGATTATAATTGTTCACCTCTCCTTGCAGTCGTGCCTCTGCTCAGCTTGCTCGAACTCTTTTCGTTCTCGTCTGTCGCCGACAAAATAAAAAGCCAATAGATAAATCTATTGGCTTTTTATTAGCGGACGACGAGACTCGAACTCGCGACAGTCTGCTTGGAAGGCAGATACTCTACCAACTGAGCTACGTCCGCATAACTTTACTCAACAATTTTAAAATAAAGCTAAAAAATTTTCAAGTATAAAAACGAAAAAAGAACCGAAATGGTTCTTTTTTTTACTATATATATTTTAAAAATCTAAACGTATCTATCTTGAGTAGCTTCTTTTACACCGAAGCCGAGTACATTTTTAGTAAAACCGTACAGGGCATAGAGTCCGAGTGCACCACCTGCATATTTTGGAGCTGTCTTACCTTTTGTCAGAATAGCTGCAGCAGATAGCCCAACAGGAACAATATCACTTGCTAGCATGCCGACGAAGCCTTTGACATAACCTATACCTGCATTGATATACCCACGCAAATTATTATGCAATTCCCAGTTAAAAATTTTATCTTTAAGTTTTGCATTTATATTACTTGTATTATTCATACCTCTGGTGTTTTCGAACCATCTGTCAGCGGCATCTGCATTACCTTTTCTGACTTCAATTTGTGACTTTCTGAGCCCTTCTTTATGGGCATCATAGACACACATGCCTGCTCCGATTACACCGGCGGCTTTTATACCATATTTTAAAATATTTGAACCTATGTTCATGACGCTACTGTACCTCCGGCAGTTATTGGTGCATTAACCAAAGTAGAATCTGCACTCAATTGTAACATAATTTTTTCTATAGAACCTTTATCTCTATCGAGTATATTAGGATCTTGCTTAACGAAATCAAGAACAGCTAAAGTTTCTTCATTTCCGCTAGCCAATTGGTTTTCGAGAGCGTATAAACCGCGACCTCTAACCTTATGGTCATATGGATCCATAATCATTTTATTTATTAGAGTATTCAAGGCTTTATCATTAAATCTTGCTTTATCTTCGTCCAATCTTTTAATCACTTCACTAGCAGCATATTCTCTAAGCGAACAATCTTCACTTTGAAGCATTTGATCTAATTTTTGAACATATTCATCAGTTAAGACAACGACACGTTTTTTAACAGTATTATTAGCATAGTTATTCATGTAATATCCCGGAGGATAAGCACCGCCCATGCCGGAAACAGTACAATTAGGCATTTTTTCTAAGAATTTATCACGTTCTTCTTTAGATAACTTAGAAACATCAACAGTGTTGCAATATATACCGACACCTGCATAATTATTTGGATTGTTTCCTACAGAATTAACCATACATCTAACCTTTCATGTATATAAAGTCATGCTTACCCAAAAAATTGCTACATGTTTGCAACATGTTTAAGAAATGTAAAAAAATAGCTCAAAAGTAGCAAAAAAAACATTTACAGGGGTTAGAATAGATATAGAAATTGTGTACGGAAGGGGTATATAATGAGTGTAACACCTGTAACTATCAACAACAATATCGCAACAGACAGAGCAACAGCTAAAGCAATAAGATTTGTAAATGCGGATAATCAAACAGTAACAAGATTAGCAAAAAGAAACTACTATCACGAACACGGAGAAGCGGATAAAAAATTTGGAAAAGTATCAAACACTTTATTCAAATCTATTCCAGTAGTAGCAGTAGCATCAAGCTTGATATTAGGAAAAGGTATTAAATCGGCTGCTAAGAGTGGTGCATTCTGGGGAATGATGTTTGCTGCACCGGCGGTTGTACATGGTGTAGACAAAGCAATAAAATCACATTCTGATAACAAAAATGCAGGAATGTCATCATTAACAAAATTTGCATTATCTATCGGCGGGTTCTTTGCAGGTAATGCAGTTATAAACAAATTCTCACAAAACAAAAAGGTTAACGAAGTTGCTGACAACATAATCAGCAAATCTCAAGAAAAATTTGCGAAAATATCAGACAGTATAAAGATACCTGAAAACGTTACTAACAAATTCAATGAAGTTAAGAACACAGTTAAAGATAAAGTAAAAGTTCCTGAATTTGCAAAAAATGTAATTAACAAAGCTAAAAACTCAGAAGTGTTAAATAAAGTTGCCAAAGAATCACTTTCTGTAGGCAAAAAGGCACTAAAATATTCACCTGACATATTGTTATGGGGTACATTAGCAGCGGCCGTAATTAAAGGCGCAAGCGTTGCTAACAAGATTTCTCATGAAAAAGCTGAAATTAAAGAAGCACAATTCAATACAGCGAAAGATTTAGCTAACAAATTTGGTGAAGAAAATCTTGCATTAAAAGCATAAACAATACAATAATATATAAAAAAGGGCGTATGAAATACGTCCTTTTTTGTTGTTATATTTTTTATTTTCCTATTATAATAAACTTATGGCAAAGATAAAAACAAAATACGTATGTCAACAATGCGGATATGAAACAGCAAGATACATGGGTAAATGTCCTGAGTGTGGGATGTGGGATACTTTTGTTGAAGAAACTGTTGTAAAAGAAAACAGTAATATTACTAACAAAACAATATTAGAAGATACTAATCCACCGATTTTAATAAAGGATGTAAAGATAGGTGAGGAAATAAGAGTATCGACAAACATATCAGAATTTGACAGAGTATTAGGCGGAGGACTTGTACAAGGCTCACTTGTACTATTGGCAGGAGATCCGGGGATTGGAAAATCTACACTTTTACTTCAAACAAGCGGTGAGTTGTCAGGACTTGGGAAGAAAATACTTTATGTTTCAGCAGAGGAATCGGCCAGCCAAGTTAAATTGCGTTCAGACAGATTGGATGTAAATACTGATAACCTATATATATACCCCCAAACCAATTTTGAACTTATAAAAAAACATATTTTTGAACAAAATCCTGATATAGTAATAGTTGATAGTATACAAGCAATCTATTCAAACGACATTCAAAGTTCAGCCGGAAGTGTTTCACAAATAAGAGAATGTTGTAATTCTTTAATGCATATAGCGAAGCAAAAAAACATAACAATGATAGTTATAGGTCATGTTACAAAAGAGGGGAATATAGCAGGGCCAAAAGTATTAGAACACATGGTAGACACCGTTATTCAATTTGAAGGTGACAAATATAAATCATATCGTATATTAAGAGCTGCTAAAAACAGATTTGGCAACACTTCAGAAGTTGGTATTTTTGAAATGGGTACAAAGGGATTAAAAGAAGTGATAAACCCTTCTGAGCTTTTTATTAAAGAATACACCCAATCACAATCAACAGGAAGCACAATAATTGTAACAAACGAAGGTACCCGTCCAATGCTTGTAGAAGTACAAGCTTTAGTGGGGACAACACCATATCCATCACCACGTCGTGTTACAAACGGTGTGGACATTAGCAGAGTTTTACAGATATTGGCGGTCCTTGAAAAAAGGGTAGGATTGAACCTATCTAAACAAGATGTATATGTAAATGTAATCGGCGGGATAGATATTGAAGAACCTGCAGCAGATTTAGGAATTGCATTAGCAGTTGCAACGTGTGCCAGAGATGTCATGATTGATTCACATACGGCAATTGTTGGAGAAATTGGATTATCCGGAGAAATTAGGGCTGTAAACAATATTGAACGAAGGATTAAAGAGGTTCAAAAATTAGGATTTAAAAAGATTATAATCCCTGCTTCAAACAATTTTGAAGAAAAATTCGATAATATAGAAATAGTAAAGGTTAAGAAAATAATTGATGCTATTTCCGCTTGTATAAATAACAAAGAATAAAACATTATTTATCAAATAATTTTCCTGTAAAGCTTGCTCGAAAACCTTGTTTATCATACACTATGAGTGTGGTTACTAAACAAAAGGAGATAAATTATGTCAAGAAGACCAATTATGGCTGGAAACTGGAAAATGAATAACCTTATGAATGATTCAGCATCATTAACATTGGGTATTTTAGATGGAATAAAAGAATTAAACGAATCACAAATGCCTGAAGTAATAATCGCGCCTACGTTTACTTCATTAGCACTTGTTTCAAGATTGATTAAAGATAGTTCAAAAATTGCATTAGCTGCACAAAACTGTCACTGGGAAAACTCAGGAGCTTACACAGGTGAAGTTACTGTCGGTATGCTTAAGGATTTAGGCTGCAAATACATCATTATCGGTCACTCTGAAAGAAGACAATATTTCTCAGAAACAGATGAAATGATTAATAAAAAGGCAAAAGCAATCTTAGCCGGAGGTTTATTACCAATTATATGTTGTGGTGAAACATTAGAACAAAGAGAATCAGGGGTAACCGATGAACATATTGCAAGCCAAATCAGAGCTGCATTATCAGGTTTAAGCAATGAAGAAATCGCTAAATCAGTAATTGCATACGAACCTATTTGGGCAATCGGCACAGGCAAAACTTGTGATTCAGCAGAAGCAAACAGAGTTATTGCAATGATTAGAAATGTTGTTAAAGAAATTTCTGATTCATCAACAGCAGATTCAATCAGAATTTTATATGGCGGATCAGTAAAACCTGCAACAATTGAAGAACAAATGTCTATGTCAGATATAGATGGTGCTTTAATTGGTGGTGCTAGTCTTAAAGCAGACAGCTTCAATGAAATTATTACTAATTCAATGAAAGTTGCTGTATAGAAATTTATACAAAATATAAAAAAATCCGACTTAGAATATCTAAGTCGGATTTTTTTACTTAAAATATATATTTATTTAGACATATTTAAAAGATTACAATTTTCATCTCTTTTGCGTTCTTCATCTTTATAAATACGAGTTCTATTAATAACTTCATCAAAATCAATTTTATGAGCATCAAAATCAGGTCCATCAACACAGGCGAATTTTGTTTCCCCGCCAACAGTTAACCTGCAAGCACCACACATGCCTGTACCATCAACCATAATAGGGTTCATAGAGGCTTCCGTTTTTATATCTTTATCTCTTGTAAGTTCTGCAACAGCTCTCATCATAGGCATTGGCCCAACAGCTATGACATAATCAACTTTTTCTTTATTCATAATATCTTGCAAAACAGTAGTACCATATCCTTTAATCCCCAAAGAACCGTCATCAGTTGTAATGAACAATTCAGTACAAGCGTCTTTCATTTTATCTTGCCAAAATATTAAATCTTTTGTTCTTGCGCCCATAATCATATAGACTTTATTTCCTGCGTCTTTAAATGCTTTTGCGATTAGGTAACAAGGAGCTGCACCATATCCGCCAGCGACACACACAACCGTACCATAATTTTCTATATGAGTAGGTTTACCCAACGGACCGACTAAATCTACAAGTTCATCCCCAACTTCTAATTTTGCGAGTTTTTTTGTTGTATAACCTACCGCCATAAAGACTAAAGTTAAAATTCCTTTGTCTTTGTCAACATCTGCTATAGTCAAAGGAACTCTTTCTCCTTCTTCTTCAGCCCTGAATATAATAAATTGTCCTGCTTTTGCATTTCTTACAACGTATGGTGCATCAATAGTTATTTCATATTGATTAGGACAAAGTTCTTTTTTAGATAAAATTTTATATGCCATTTATATAATCCCCTCTTATTATTGTAATTTTACCACTAAATTAATAATAAATCTCTTCTTTTTCCAACATTTTATTCAATTTTTCTTTTAAATTCTTAAAATCATTTTTAATCTCTTTATTAGCAGGATAAATTTCCAATGCTTTTTGAAAATCACTTTTAGCAAATTGAAGACTATCTGTTTCTATATAAGCTTTTCCTCTTTGATAATATGCCATTCCAAAATTAGGATTAAGCTCAATTGATTTTGTATAATCTTCGATAGCATCTTCAAATTGTCCCATTTTACACTTAGTTAAACCCATATTATAATAAGCTTCCGGCGAATATTTACACAATTTTATAGCTTTTTTATAATCTTCAATTGCACCATTAAAATCCTTGAGTTTATCTTTTGCAATTCCTCTATTAATATAGACATCATGAGCTCTTTTGTTATATTTTATTGCGAGATTATAGTCAGCTATTGCGCCAAAATAATCGTCCTGTTTTTCTTTTGTTATTCCTCTGCTCATATATATTTTATAATCTTTTGGATTCAATTGAATTGCTTTATCGAAATCTTCAATTGCTGAATTATAATTTTTCTTTGTAAACCAAACCCTGCCTCTTGAATAAAAAATATTTGAATTATTAGGAGCAAGTTCTTCAGCAGAATTATAATCTTCAAGCGCACTTCCATAATCTTTTAATATGAACTTTAAAAAACCTCTTTCCAAAAATAATTTTGCATTATTAGGGTTTCTCTTAATTTTTTTATCTAATTTTTTTATTTTTTTAATAATTTGAACATCAGTCAAACCAACGCTACTTGTAGCGTATACACAATTAATACTAAGAAAAACCACACAAAATAGCGTACAACACAAACCTTTTAGCTGCTTAAATAAACTATATTCTTTCATACGAACCCATAAATCTAAAATATTTTGTATTTTGCTTAATATTATCGATAGTTTGCTTAACATGTGATTCTTTTATATGTCCGTTAAAATCCAAAAACAACACATACTCATTAGCCTCAAGCTTGGACGGAGTTGCATGAATATAAGTAATATTTATATTATTTTCAGCAAATTCTTTAACTATATTGTACAACGAACCCGGAACATCAGAAACAGATATAGCAATACTTGAAACACTATGTTCGGTAGGTTCTGTTTCAAAATTACCTACCATAAGGAATTTTGTATGATTATCTTTATCATTATTAATATTTGAATTTAAAATATTTAAATTATAAATTTCAGCTGTTTTCTCAGTACCGATTATTGAATAAGTAAGATTATAAGAATTAAGCAATCTTGCAGCCTCTTCAGT
The DNA here is from genome assembly GCA_902797985.1 of uncultured bacterium. GTDB lineage: Bacteria > Cyanobacteriota > Vampirovibrionia > Gastranaerophilales > Gastranaerophilaceae > UBA2883. The sequence continues at coordinate 37,245 of CADBUZ010000009.1, read as the reverse complement.
ATCAGAAGTATGAATAATATTCAAATGAATAGGTAATTCTGTTTTAATATAATTTTGGCACCTTGCAATAGCCGGAGCCGGAGCAATCAGTCCGGTAATATTATATATCTCACTATTTTTTGATAATAAACAATTATTAGAAGGCAAAATAGTTTCAGCTAAGATTTTAATATGCTCATCAGAAGATTTTAAAAGATTATCATTAGTTTCTCTAATAATACCCTCCGCTGCATTTTCAACTGGGATAATACCGACGGCATCACTATCCTGCTCTACATAAGACATAACCTCTTGAATAGTTCTAAACGGCATTTGATATGCATCAAGACTATATTTTTCACAAAAATAATCTTTTGCCATTTCAGTAAAAGAACCACTTTTACCAAGGTATGCTATTGTTTTAATTTTCTGCGAATCAACAAAATTAGACATTTCACTACCCATTAACTATTGCTTGAAATTGCGGCCTGTAATCTGGCTTTAGCTCTAGCTAAAGCAGCTTCGGCACGTTTTGCATCTATTTCAGCACTCTTATCGGCGAGTCTAGCTTCAGCACGTTCTTTAGCGGATTTAGCCCGAACGACATCAATATCATTACTATTTTCTGCGACATCAGTAAGAATAATAGCTTTGTTATCTTTAAACTGAAAAACACCGCCCATAGTTGTAAACATAGTATATTTACTGTCTTGAACGACTTTAGTGACACCAACATCCAACGCAGTCATCACAGGTACGTGATCTTTTAATATACCGAACTCACCGTCAACACCACGAGTGTATATTTCATCTACATTTTCATCAAAAACTATTTTATCATGTGTAATTATTTTCAAATGCATAATATACCTCTATAGGGTTTTTGCTTTTTCGATAGCTTCTTCAATTGTACCTACCATATAGAAAGCCTGTTCAGGAAGATTATCGTGTTTACCTTCAATAATTTCTTTAAAGCCTCTAATAGTATCTTCCAGTTTTACATATTTACCATTAATACCGGAGAACTGTTCAGCGACAAAGAACGGTTGAGACAAAAATCTTTGAATTTTTCTTGCTCTGTTAACAGTTTCTTTATCTTCTTCAGAAAGCTCATCCATACCAAGAATAGCGATAATATCTTGAAGTTCTTTATATTTTTGAAGAATTTCAAGTACTTTTCTGGTTGTTTCATAATGTTCTTCACCAATAATATTAGGATCTAACACTCTTGAGTTAGAAGCAAGAGGATCAACAGCAGGATATATACCCAAAGATGCAATTTGTCTTGATAATACTGTAGAAGCATCAAGGTGAGAGAATGTAGTAGCAGGAGCAGGGTCAGTCAAGTCATCTGCAGGAACATAGATTGCCTGAACAGAAGTAATAGAACCATCTTTAGTAGATGTAATCCTTTCTTGCAATTCACCCATTTCAGTAGCAAGAGTAGGCTGATAACCAACAGCTGATGGCATACGACCTAACAAAGCTGATACTTCAGAACCTGCCTGAGTAAATCTGAAAATATTATCAATAAATAATAATACGTCTTGCTTAGAAAAATCACGGAAATATTCAGCAGCAGTAAGAGCTGACAATCCTACTCTCATTCTGGCTCCTGGTGGTTCATTCATTTGACCGTAGATAAGAGCAACTTTGTCTAATACTCCGGATTCTTTCATTTCATTCCAAAGGTCATTTCCTTCACGGGTTCTTTCACCTACACCGCCAAAAACAGACACACCTGAGTGTTCTTGCGCAATATTGTGAATTAACTCCATAATAAGAACTGTTTTACCGACACCGGCACCACCGAACAAACCAATTTTACCACCTTTTTGATATGGCTGTAATAAATCGATTGCTTTAATACCTGTTTCTAAAATTTCAACATCAGTATTTTGGTCTGTTAATCTTGGAGATTCTCTGTGGATAGGTAAATAGTCATTTGTGTTAATTTCTCCGAGTTCATCAACAGGTTGACCAATAACATTAAGAATACGACCTAAAATCGGTTTTCCTACAGGTATTTTAATTGGGTCTCCTGTATTAACAACTTTCATACCTCTTTTTAAACCATCTGTAGACGACATCGCAACTGTTCTAACTTTGTTTGCACCAAGCATTTGTTGAACTTCTGCTATAATTTCCACTCCATTATCCATTGTTATTTTAAGAGCGTTATATATTTCCGGTAATTCACCATGTGGAAACTCGATATCGATTACAGGACCAATGATTTGAGTAATCAATCCTTCATTTTGTGCCAAATTGTATTCTAATGTTGTCATAAATTCCCTCTTCTTTACTTAACAAATATACTCTATTGTACGATATATTTCTAATTTAAGCAATATTTTAACATAAATTATAGCAAAAAAGTTTTTTAGCTGTTTTACTATCAATATGACAATCAACTTCACCGCAAATTTAATACGACAAACAAACATTCCAAAACTTAACGAAGAAGGGAAATATAGACCTGCAAAAGTTTCCGTAGTGGAGTTAGATAAAAATGATAATAATGACATAAATGCCCTATATAAAACTTATACAGACTGGAAATGGCAAGGAGCAAAATATTCCAAAGAAATATATGAAGAAGCCGTAAAAGGTTACGAATATGATCAGGTATTAAAAGAGCACTATTTTGCAGTTACAGAACAAAACAATAATTTTGAAAAACTTGATAGCAGTAAAATTTTAGGATTGATGATGTATTCTGAAACATTTGAAGATGCAGATGAAATAGATTGGCTGCAAGTTAGACCAAACACAAATTCAATAGACTCATGGAATAGAGAATACAAAAAAGTTGGAAAAACACTAATTGATACAATAAAAAACTCCATAAAAGACAGAACCGTACATGTAACATCAGCAAGAAATGCTATAGGATTTTACAAAAAGCAAGGTTTTGCAAACCGAAAAGAAGACAAAGTTGCGGTAAGCTTGTATCTGGAAGTATAAATTATTATTTTCTTTTAAATTTTTCCATTATATAATAACGATAATGGAAAACGAACAAACATCTTGTAGTTATTATATACGAAATATTGCACACTTAATGGCAAATATGCAAGACAGGTGTCTTAGTTCTTATGGTTTATCAAATCAACAAGCCCGCATTTTAATGTTTTTATCAAAACATAATATTAGAGGACAAAGAAATATTAAACGCAAAGATTTGGAAAACTATCTCAATTTGAAAGGTTCTTCCGTTACAAGTCTTATGAATAGTTTAGAAAAAAACGGTTTTTTAGAACGTAACCAATCTGAAAAAGATGCAAGAAGAACAGAACTATCACTGACAGATAAAGCAAAAGAACTTGTACAACAGATGGACCTAATCTTTGAAGCAACTGATAATCAACTGCAAGAAGGTATGAGCGAAGAAGAAAAAATGACCTTCAGACTACTTTTAGGTATTGCTCACAATAATATAAATATATAAACTTTAATTACTTTCGTTTACATTTACGCATTTATCAAATTTTAGCCCAAAGCAAGTATTTGGCGCTATATGCAATTGTTCTCCTTTTTCAACATAAGAAAATACAGAATTTTCATAAACATTTTCTGCAGCAGATTTCAATCTGTTTCCTTCCTCATTTTTAACAGCACCTTCTACAGCGTAAAATCCTGAACTAATTCCTTTAACAAAATGATTTCCCACTGACAAAACTGCTGATTTTGCAACACCTTTTGCATTAATTTCAAATTTAGGAGAATATGTACCAATATATAATTTTGGGAAATGATGCTTATTATTCTCTAAATCATAATAATCTGAAGGACCAAAGGTAAAAGTTGCATCTTTTTTCAATCGTTTAGGTTTAGTCACCGAAACCATTTTACCTTCCAGTATATATCCTTCTTTTAAAGAAATTCCGTCCAATGTACAATCTTTTATAACCTTTAATTTAAAAATAGCTTTAGGTGTTTCTGTTGAAATTGAACCAATTGATTGCACCCCCATAATTTCTGCAAAAACGGGATTTACAGCAAAAAATATAAACAATAATAATATTGATAACTTTTTCATACAATTCTCCTTTCAAGCATTATAACAAGTTTTAATCAATTCGCAAATCAATTCATTTGTAAAGATTTGTTACAAAAGTATATATTTCTATTGCACAATCTACATAAATGAGGATAATTATAAGTGTAGGATATATTCCTATTCACGAGGAATTAGTGTTTATTTAAAAGGATATTTGATATATATTATCCTACCTTGTGAGGATATATAAAAAAGATTTCTTATAAATTTAGTTGTTGATTGAATGCGTGCGGTTGAAAAATCGCACTTCTTTTTATTAATAAAAACTTTTATAAACAACGGTAAAATAAAAACTCCCGTACAAAATACGGAAGTTTACCGAATTAAAATCCAACTATAAATTTATTCAGCTCTCAAATTAGGAGGAACTTCCATACCTGATTGAGCAGCATAACCAACTCCTGAAAGCTCATTACGTTGACGTTCTAATTGAACTTGTCCGCTTTTAACAATTTGTTGAAGTTGATTTAAATTTTGTTCAAGATTAGTAAGAACTTGCTCAGCATAAACGCTGGCACCTTCTTTTGTTCTTAGAACTTCATCTTTAGCTTGATTTCTGATTGTATCAGCTTCTTCAATAGCTTTTCTTTTCATAGCATCACAATCAGCAATAACTTGCTCTTTAATTTTTTGAGCTTCTCTTTGAACAGCTTGCAATAAATCAGACTCACTAAGTAGTCTTGCAGCTTCAGCCTGAGCATCTCTAATAACTTTTTCAGCCCTTTGTTGAGCTTCGTGCTGGATTTCATCTCTACGTCTTAACAGAGCACGTGCATCTTGAACCTCAGTTGGCAATGATGCATAAATATTATCCAACAATGTTTCAACTACATCTCTTTTTACAACTACCATATAACTTGATAATAAAGGAAAACCTTTATCTAATGCTTCTTCAAGCTTACCAAGCAAATTATAGATATTACTCTGTTGTGCACACATTTTACATACTCTCCTGATCAGTATATCCTTAACAAGAATTTTACGACAAAAACGCATGGAAAGTCAAATTCTCATGGGTTTTTATGTAGTTTCGTTACAAATACAATACACATAACCCAAACATACAAGGTTTAAACTTAACAGACCTTAATTAAGCGCTTTTAGCGAAACTGTTCAATGACTTAAATTGAGTAGATTTAATAGCTTTTGGAGTCATTGGAACTTGAACAGCATTATTTATATCAGGCTGTGCTTGTTGATTATTTTTACGATTAGCCACTAACTTACTAATTTTGCTGGCAACAGGAGTAACAATAACCGGTGCGATATATCTATACATAACGGTAAAGATTAATAATTGTTTAGCAATATCAAAACCTTTCATTCTCTTAGCAAGTTTTGGACAATCTTGATTTGCTTCTCTGAACTTATAGCCTAAGTTTTTACTAATTTTACCCAAAGCACCGTTAATACCGTAAGCCCCTGCAGTTGAAACCGCTGTAACCATCCATTGGTTTAACACAAGGGTTTTTGCTCTTTTCTTTTGTTCTTCGTCTTTATTTAATGTTTTCTTAGTTCTGTTTGCGTAGAAATAAGTTGTCACAATAGAACCTGCAGTTGCCATGTGGCTAGGCATATTTCCTACGTTAGCAGTTTTATCAGCGAACCAGTTCATGAATTTAGAATTCATAACAGGTTTTAAACCATATTTAATAACTCCGTTTTCAATGAAATTATCCCATCCTTTATTTAAGCCTTCTTTAACACCACTCCACAAAGAACCTGCAGCACCTAAAGTTGATTTATTAACTTTTGGAGCACCTTGAAATGCAGGAGCACCGGATAAATTCTTCTTGTTTTGTAAAACTGAGTTATTTTGAATTGTATTGATAGGAGTTATATTCATTATGCAACTCCTTTCTTTACAGTATTATCTGACTTAGAAACAACATTCAGCGGCTTAATTTGCGCTTGTTGACCTCCTTTAGATTTATCACTCTTTTTAATTCCGAATGCATTTAAAATTGGCGGAATAAGGGCAATTGTAAGAGATGCTCTTGCCGGTGCCAGTATTATATCCGGAACCATATTTATAAACTTATGGACATTTTGCTCTTTCTTATGAGCAATTTCCATTTCTTCCGTAATTTCAATTAAATCTTTTTCCTCAATAATAGCACCCAGACGAGGTTTTTTATTTTCGTCTAAGATAACGTTACCTTTTTTATCAAATTCAATAGCTCTTAAATAACCTTCTTCATCCATAGCAAAATTCTTAGCTTGGATAGGATTACCAACAGGATATGCTATATCACCTTTTATTTTAAACTTCCCAACACCTTTTTCTGTTTGAATATGATCCCAGCCTCCATCGGGTCTTTGAACAGGTTTTTTACGAACAACATTTGTTTTTGATTCAACATAATGATTAGGATATTTCTTTCTAAAGAGTTCTTGTTGACCTTGGTTATATAACATAAGCGGTTCTTGGCTTGACAGATAAACAGATCCGTCTTTTCTAAGCATTTGCCCTGCTTCGTTAGTTACGACTTCTTTTATTTTCTTACCGTTCTTTTCAACTTCTTTAAAAGCAACACCGCTGTAAAATTTTTCTATAGTTTTAGCATTTAAATATTTAGCAGGATTTTTACCAATTCTCTTTAAACCGGCAGCGATAGGGGTTGCGAACACCAAAGGCCAAACAAAACCAACACCGCCTGATGAAATAGAGTGGCAAGACGCATACAATGCATCCTGCTTATCCTCTGTTACAATAAAGTTTGTTACCGGTCTAGGTCCAACGCAAATTGCTAATGCGAACAATGATTGACATAAAGTTTGATTATCAGCTGCAACATCAAGAACTTTACCTAAGGTTTCGTTCTGCATAAATCGCATCAATTTACTACCTTTACCGCCTGCTGCTGTTCTTGCGATATTAGGTACGACTTTTGAACCCATGACTCTATTTATCATTACACAATCCTTTTATTAGTTGTCGAAATATTAGTTGTTGCTTGATTGAATAGAACGTATAAACACTGACCTTGTTCGTGATAGGTAATATTAGATTTTACGTTGTATGAATTAACCATAGTTTCCAATCTAAATTTCAAATTTGTATTAACCTTCTACACTTATATTAAATCAAAATAAAAAATTTTTTGTTAGTTTGTTGCGAAAATGTTACAATAATAATTATTATTTTTTTCCAACCTTGGAAACAGCTTCTATAGGTATCATTACAGCCCCTATTAAAGTAACAGGCAAACCAATAACCGTTACAAAAGTATCTCGAACGGCTTTAGCTGAATTAAGGAGAGGATGCGCATATTGAACACTTCCATCTGTTAATGTAAATATTAAATCACCATTTGTGTCAACTTCAATATTTTTATATTTAAAGTCATGGGTAATGTGCCCATTAGAATTTACAACTCCCCATAAATTTGATTTTTTAGCTTTGTACAAATCTAATTTTTTAACTTCCACTTCATCCATTGCGTGCATAGGAATAATCACTTTTTTAGAAGGGGTGTATGAAAACTGCTCTATTGTTTGGAATTGAGCATTTAAGACAATGTTTCCTTTATTATCCTTCAGTCCGTATTTTCCGCCTGAGCTAAAAATTGATGAAGAAAACACAGGCATAACTATAATATTAATAAATAAAATAAACGTTACTATCTTTTTCATAATATACCCTTCCGAATTTTGTTATCTAATAATAACATATAAAAAAGAGGATGACATCTGCCATCCTCTTTTAAATTTAGATTTAAGATTAACCACGAATTTTTAATTTCTTGATTAAGCTTCTGTATCCTTCCAAATCTTTAGATTTCAAGTAAGATAACAAACCTTTTCTCTTACCAACCATCATCAAAAGACCACGTTTAGTAGCATAGTCATTTTTGTTAGATTTTAAATGTTCAGTAAGTTCAGAGATTTTTTGAGTCAACATAGCAACTTGAACTTCAGTTGAACCTGTATCTTTACTGTCTTTACCAAATTTTGAAATGATTTCTTGTTTGTTTTTTAAGTTAATTGACATTGTCTTATCCTTATTATTTTTTGTGTGAGTACATATTGGCGTAAGCACTCTACGGAAATATAATAATATGATGAAATAATAAAATCAAGCATGTTTTTACAAATTGTGAAGTATAAAAAACACAAAAAAAACGAGATACCAAAATAGCATCTCGTTTTTTAATTAAAAATAATTTTTTACGCAGCAAGCTCAAACTTTTGAGGTTGGGTTTCAACTTTTGCTTGTTCAGCCTTAACCCCTGCTTCTTCAGCAGTAACTTTATCTAGCTTCGCCTGAATAGCTTTTAAAAGCTTATCACATACATCTTGGTTTGCGAGGATTTCATCAATAGTGATATTACCATCGCCATCCGAATCACACTTAGCAAAATCGAGAGCAGTCACTCCTTCATCTGCCGCTTGTTGTTTTGTTAATTTTTCAGCGTTGTAGCTGGAAATAAATGTGTATCTTGATAAAATATTCATAGTATAAAGCTCCTGAGTTCTTCTTATTTTTAATTAAATTTATTCGTTTTCTTCTTCTCTATTTTTCTCTGTCTCTATTTTTCTCTAATTTATTCTCTTTCTCCCGCGAAGTAATGTAGCCGTTATAAATACTTAACAAGTGTTGTTATACATTTCAATATCTCCTTATTAATGAATAAATACTCTCGTACTTCTGTACATATATATAAAGTCTCCATCAAAAGGATGAATTTCAAGTCTTAATAAAAGCTTTACAATTGTACACAATTATTAAATGTGTTAAAATAGAGTAACAATGAGCGGAACTAATCGAAAAAGAAAACTTTCTGTGATGCTTGCAGCATCATTAATAACGGCTAACTTTGTATGTGCATCAGATGCGTACAAGAATAATGTTGTGGACGTTCGTGTTAATAAAGAATCCAGTAGTGCCGTCAAAGTAACAATTTATACAGATAAACCATACACAGAACCTGTAGTTGTAAACAAAAAAGCAAACAACAAATATGTAATTTTAATGCCGGAAACAAAAAGTTCGCTCAAAGGGAGTCCAACCGTAACAAACGGTTCAGGTACTATATCAAATGTTACTGTTAATACTCAAGATGTATCAGGCGGTAAAGGTTATACAAAAATCATAATTACATCAGAAAAAGCAATTACTGTTGTACCAAAGACAAAACAATTAAACAGTTCAACCTCAAAACCAACCAAACAGACAACAGCAACAACGACAAAACCTGTAACCAAACCGATAACAGCAGCGACAACAAAACCTGCTGCTACGACTCCAAAGGTTGCACAAACCACAACTAAACCAACTGTTGCGAAAAAGGCTGAAAGCAAAGCTACAACACAACAACCTACAAAAAAAGCTAATGTTACAAAAAAACCAACACAAAAAACAGTTAAGCCAACTGTTGAAAAAACCGCTCAAGTAACAAAACCTGTTGTTACAAAACCACCTCAAGAGAAAAAACAACCTATAGAAATACTTGAACAAGAAGTAAAAACAGGTCAATATGCACAAATCAAACAAGATGCAAATGATGAATTTTTGAACAATACCATCAAGAACAATATGGAATCAAAGGGCGAAACATTTGTTCCGGAAAAAGAACAACCTGTTAATGAGGAGAAAAAATCCGTTCTTGAAAACATAAAAACAGTCATAAAAGATTATCAAAACATAAGTTTGTGGAAAATATTATTGTTAGCAAGTGCAATAACTTTCCCTATTATAGTAATAATGCTTATCTTAAATCTTGATAAAAAGATTAATAAAAAAATTGACAGAACTTTCAAACGTGAAGAAGAATATTCAACAGAACCTCAACAAATTCAAGAAAATAATAATATTGAAACAACTTCACCATACAACAGTTTTGATGATATGCTGGATAAAATTGATACTCCGGAAGAAATACAAATTATTACACCTGAAACAAAAGAATCAACATCGACTCCGGAAATCGACAATATTTTAACAGAAATGAAAAATGAAACATTAGTCAAAGAGTCTTCTCAATTTAACAATGACTATGTAGATGCTGACTTTGAACACGATTTTGCAGATGCACCTGTAGAAGAATCAGTTGAACCACCTGCAAATACTATTGAACCTGTAAACACTTCTAAAGAAGAAAAACAAGAATTTATGCCGCCTGCTGAAGAATACAATCCTGACGGATATTTATCAGACTTCACAGGAGTTAATGATAATGATTTCTTTGATGAATTAGTTCTTCAAACAATGGCAGATAACAACACAAATGGATTACCTGAAGAATCACCTGCTGACGAAATTTTTAGTTGTCTAAATGATACTGAAGAACAAAAAGAAGAACCTATTATGCTTCAAGAAACAACTCCAACAATAGAAGAATCTGTTGTTAAAGAACCACCTATTGAAGAAACAATAGAAAATGTTCAATCGTATCCAATAGAACAAGTTGAAGAACCAAAAGAAATTTCTGAAGCAGAAAACTTGCCTCAAGAAACTTCGGAAGAAGAAATAAAAGAAGAAGATATTACAATGTTAACTGAAGCAAAAATAAACGATACAACGAGTTTGTATTTAGTTAATTATGATAATTTCTCATCACTTGTCGGACACATTGGGGACGATTACTTTGTTGTTAAGAAATTTGATGAAATTGTTAATTCGAAAATCATATTAAAAGAAACAGAAAAACTAAAAGATTCGACAAGATATTTAGTAAGAGTCGGAAGAAGCAAAATGGTAGTTGAAGTAACAGAAAACAGCATGAACAGGCTTCTTGACTTATGATAAAGAAACTTGTCAGTATAATATTTTGTTTTTTGTTTTGTTGTTTTATAACAGGTTGCAAACATAATGAGAATAAAATCATTATAAAATATGCAACATGGGGAAGTGCATCCGAAATGCAAATTATAAAACCACTTATTAAAAATTATGAAAAAGAGCATCCTGATATAAAAATAGAACTTATGCATATACCCCAAGACTATTTTAAAAAAATACATTTGTTATTTGCATCAAACATGGCACCTGATATAGTATTTATGAATAATTTAAATTTACCGGTATATTCAAAATACTTAATTCCACTTGATGATTGCATAAATAAAGATGATTATTATCAACAGGCAATAGCGTCAATGAGTATAAATACTACTCTGTATGCAATTCCTCGAGATACATCAACGCTTGTAATATATTACAATAAAACAATCTTTGACAAATACGGAATAAAATATCCTGATGAAAACTGGAAAATGGAAGATTTGATAACAAAATCAAAACAGCTGACAAAGAAAAATATTTACGGAATCAGCTATGAGCCAAAGATATATTACGCATTGCCATATTTGAAATATTATAACGGTGGAATTTTTGATAAAAACGGGAAATATATATTTAATAAAACAAACTCCCAAAAAGGATACGCTTTATACCAAAAACTATCACACACATATCATATAGCACCTACAGAAGCGGAAATAGGGAGTAAAACGGTTGCACAAATGTTTATAGAAGGGAAACTTGCAATGCACCTGTCAGGTCGCTGGATGGTGCCAAAATATAGAGAAGTAATAACATTTGATTGGGATGTAATAAATTTTCCAAACTATTCAGCACCATCAGATACTTCCGGATGGTCAATAACAAAAACCTCAAGGCATAAAAAAGAAGCTATTGACTTTGTTAAATATATTTCATCAGAGAAAAATATAACAAAAATGACAACAGATGGATTAATAGTGCCATCATTGAAAAAAGTGGCATGCTCACAAACATTTAAAAATGGCATGCCAAAACATAGCAAAATCTTCACTAAATCAGTAGAAAACTCGAAAATAACGAACATAACAAAAGAATATAATAAGATTATAGACCAATTAAATGACATGCTATTTATCTCAAAATGATAAAAATGTTACGTATTATGTTAAGAAAAAAGCAATCATAGTAATAATATTAACTTTTGTAAATACGTGTTTTTCTTATTATTATTGGGATTTGGTTAATAATTGTAAAAAATACAATTATTAACTAGCAAAATAATTCTTTTAGATGATTTAGAATGATGTACGGGAAGGTATGCTTATATAAACAGGGACAGGACACATCACTGAGCAAGCCAAACAAAACTAAGAGGAAACTCAAATGGTAGACAACAGGGCCGCGGGATTCTATGGTGTGGCAGGTGCTTTTAACTTTAAAAGCGGCGACATTTCCGGGACAGCAGCCAAGACTAGCGACGATAGAGCCAGCCAAGGAACTGAGTATGCTAGGGTTGACGGAGCAGAGGAAGAACAAGCGGTAAATACAAATAAATATATTGATAACAGCGCCCAACTGAATGCGACATTAAATTCATTGGCGATGATGAATGTTGCTTCTGTTATTAATTCTAAGCTGCCTAAAATGACTCGTAACAATGATTTGAAAAAACTTTTAGAAGAAGCAGAGAAGATTGTATCAAGCGTATCACACGAAGATAAAGAGGAAAAAAGCAAAAAGCATAATTCCCACAGCAATCCGTTTGAAGAAGAAGCAGAAGAACAAGATTCAAAACAGGAAGAAGATGATGATAACGAATATTATTAACATCGATTTAAATAAATTCGTTATGCTAAAAATTTGTTTTTTTAGAAAAAAATTATTAAAATAATTATATGAAAAGATTGATTCTTACATTATGTGTTTTAATAATTGGATTAAGTACGCAAGCCGATGAGCCAACACCAAACATGCGCCCATCAACCCCTAATGTTCCATCTCAAGTACAATCATCCGGAAGTGATTACTTACCGAATGTTATAAAACAGCACGAAGATTTAATACAAACTCAAACCCAAGAAGAAAATGATGACGAATATGAATATGTAGAAGAAGACACAGAAGTTGAAGGTGAAACAAGTACACAACCTGAAAACAACACCAATAAGGACAATAATATACAACCGACTACTAATAACGCACCTGATAAACAGGAACAAGAAAAGGTTCTTGATAATGAAATAAATCCAATTAATACAGATGCAACAGAAGAAAACATAAAAAATAACAATTATATACCGGCTACAAATACAGAAACGACAAAAACAAACCAAAAAGTACAACGAACTAAACCTAAAAAAGAAAAAGGAGAAAAGCCGAAATATGGAAATTATCGTGATGCAGATACTGATCCATATATTCAAAGCTGGGAAGAAGAATTAAAAAATGAAAATGCAAATAGTACAACAGCCAACTTTGAAAATGTACAAAAAGAAAAAAAGACATATACACAAGAGGACTACGAACAAGCTTATAGAGATATGAAAGTACCTGAATTTTCATATGTACACGGTGTAGACCCTGACCAATATTATGACATGAAAGACACATCGTGGTCGCCATATCCGCTGTTAAGATTAAATTCACCATTGTATTTTAAAACAATCACCATTACACCCGGATATTATCTGTTAACACCAAGAAAATACAAAAGTGATTGGTATATTTTATTTAAAGAAGCAGGTGTCGTGAAATATACTATTCCCGTATTTTTAAAAGATTACACCCCTGCCTTTTATTATAGAGACAATTTAAAAGAACTTGATATGAAAAAATCTCAAAGATGGCAAATCAAATTCTTAAATGCATGGGGGAAATATATAAGAAAATCTAAACGCAGACCTGCTATTCAAACTAATGTAGAATTAACAGATTTAGATAATAACTTCTTACTTATGGATTTATATTATGGAGCAAATAAGTATTCAATAATATTACGAATAGAAAAATACTAACTTAATATAATCCATAAAAACCGTTTAACTATATTAGCCAAATAAACAGCTATAATACTAAATATGAGATCATATATAAATTTAAAGACACTCATTGAGTATAATAAATTTTTAATCATAAACCAATTTTCATGTCTTAGACAGGCACTAAGCAATAAGACCAAAGCCCCGATTAAATTAATGATAACGACTCCTGCAAAAACGGCTTTGAAAACGTTATAGAATTTGTAATTTCTCGATAAAATAGTACCGGAGAAGAAAACTGCAGGTATATAGGACAAGATATAACCTACACCATATTGGAAAATATATTTCCAACCGCCACCCATAGCGAATATAGGATATCCTGCAAATCCTAAAATTATATATAACAATATAGTAATTAAAGTATATTTTCTGTCTAATAAACCCAGTATAAAGAAAATTATTGGAACTTGAGGGATATATTTAACCGCTTTAATAAAACCATCCCAATTGACGCCATTATCAGTAAAATAAAAGTCCCATTTTGGAATCAAATCTAATGGAATAATAAAATGTTTAAACTTAATTTCTGTAAAAGTAGCCATAATAATAAGAAGAACAGACAAACAAATAACTATAAGTGTTCCCAAACGAAATCTGACGGGTTCTCCGCCATACTTAAAATTGTTCAATTGTTCTTCAATTCTTTTTGTCATTTTATAACTACTTTTTGTTCCAGATTTTTAATATTATTATTCAAGATAAGTTTATATTCATCAGAAAAAATATTTTCAGTCCACATAATCAAAGCGTCTTCATTATTATCCTGATAATAACCTTTTCTTGTGCCCAAGGACTTAAAACCATACTTTTCATACAATTTTATAGCAGGAATATTACTCACTCTAACTTCTAAAGTTATATATTTTATAAACTCATTATAACAATCCTCTAACATTTTTACAATAAGAGCTTCCCCAACATGTTGTCTTAAAAATTCAGGATGAACCGCAATTGTTGTAATATGAGCTTCATCAATTATATGCCAAGTTCCTATATAACCTACGATTTTTCCATCGGAATAGCGTGCAGTATAATATTTTGCGACTTTATTATTTATTTCAGAATAAAAAGAATCACGTGACCAATGATGATTTCCATAGGCCATCGCCTCTATTTGAGCTACATCAGGAACATCTGAGGATTGCATAGGATTAACATATATTTCATTCATTAATAACACTCCTCCTGTGGATCATCACCCGGATTAGGTATTTTATCACCGTCTTCCAACATAATCATCAATGTTAGTTTTAATTGTCGTTTATAACCTTCGTATGCTTTTTCTTTTGTTTTTGCACAAAAAACAAAGCTTGGAAATTCTTTTATTTCCAAATAAAAATATGGTTCACCATTGAAGTCCAAATCAGTACCTTCAATTAATGTCCAATCTAAATTCAAATAATGTTCTAATTCTTCTTCAAACACTTATTTTTATTCCTCAAGAGAGTTACTTCTTAGCGGTTGCTTTAACATTAATCCTTCACCGCCGATTATATCGGCTTGTTTTCCGTTTATGTACAAATATACAGGTTTTCTTGTATTATGATTAACGGTTTTAATTAGTTGATACATACGTTTATACAAGCTATCACCGCCACCGCCAAATTCAAAATCATCGGACAAATTAATAATTATTTTTGAAGGAGATTCTTTATACCATACTAACCGTGTTGAACTTGGTATTTCAGAATATACCCCTTTTTCTTTTTCATATTTTGTTGTACCCTTCAACAAAGATTTAACCGCAAATTCGACATCAGAACCTTTATAGCCTTTAGGTTTTTTACGAGATGCAGCCATATATAGATCTTTTCCACTGCTTACTTTTGTGAAAAATATATCAACAAAAACTTCTTCTTCTTTTAAAGTATCCGTTTCTGATTCTGAAAAATCTTCAGCAACAGAACGTTCTGAAACTTCAATATCTTTTTTAAATGGATTTTCCAGATTTATATTTACATCTGTTAAGGGGTTAAAATCTTTTAGAACGGTCATTTTTGCATAAACTAATATTGCTATAATGAGAATAACTATTCCCAGTATTCTATTTTGATTTTTTTTCTTTTTCTTTCTACCCATTATTCAGCCTTTTTAATTAAAATATTTCCATTAACATACACAGTTTTATCTTTAATATAGACTTTATCAATAGCCATTTTAGTGTCTGCGCCATCGAACAAATCCATGTTAATATTTTCTAAAACATTTTGATTATTTATAAGATTAACCATTTTTTCAACAAACTCATTTTTAGAATTAGAAGTTTTAACGTCTGTAAAAACGATTTTACCATTTTCGACTTTCAAACCACCTGTCATAGTAAATTTAATAGTTTTTCCGAATGGCAGCTTCAAGGAAGAACTCATACGAATTTTATCATCAGATATTTTAACAGAAGGGGTTTTAATAGTTACTAACGGAATTAAGTTAGAAAAAGTTTCAAAAGATTTACCTGCAGAAAGCATTTTATTCAAATTATCTTCTGTAATTTCAACATCATAACTCATAGGGACATCCGTTTTAAACACAAGCGGATCTTTTCTATAATCAACATAATTGAAATCATTTATTGTCTTAAGTTTTATTTTAGAGATATATAACTCATTATCAGCGCATAAATTAGCACCTTCAATATATAAACCTCTAAATTTACCCTTCTTTAAGTCAACTCCGCTAAAAGAATCAAATTTAACTTTATAATCGCCTTTTACACTTTTATTTAATGTTCTTTTCAAAACGGATTGAGCGACCTTTTTAGCTACCCAATTATAACCCAGCATATTAGTAGTAACTCTGACAAATGTATTTGCAGTCTTATACTCATTTCCCGAAGCAAAACCTAAATTGGCTGAAATGAATAACATACATAATACAATTATAATTTTTTTATTCATAAATATCCTCACTAGGTACATTATATAACAAATTTAGTAAAAATAGTTATTGTGGTATTTCAACAATGAACGTAGAACCGTTATTAACCTCACTTTTTATAGAAATTTTTCCACCGTGTAATTCAGTCAACTCTTTAGTAATAGTTAAGCCTAAACCTGTAGAGCTTTCTTTTTTTGTGTATGCACTATCAAGTTGAACAAATTTCGCAAAAATTTTACCATGATATTTTTTATCAATTCCGATACCATTATCATGAACTTTAAGGACAAATTTATTTTTTAATTTTTCAGCAGAAATCTCAACTTCATTATTATCCGGACTATATTTAATAGCATTATTAACAAGATTATAAAGAATTTGCTGAATTTTTTGATAATCTGCAGTCACTTCAAAATCATTTTCACAGTCAATAATTATTCTAACCTTTTTCTTTTGGGCTAAAGGCTTTAAGATATTAGCAACTTCTATTAATGCTCTTTGAATATTAAAATTCGTTTTAACAAGCTTCATTGCATTTGATTCTATTTTAGAAATATCTAAAATTTCATTTATCATTCCTAACAAATGAATACCTGAGACACGAATATCAGAAATATATTCAGCTTGTTTTTCATTCAACTTTCCATATAAACCTTCTGACAAAATTTCAGAAAATCCGACAATAGCATTAAGAGGTGTCCTTAATTCATGAGATACATTAGCAAGAAATTCACTTTTTACCTTATCTGCTTCTAATATTTTTTCATTTTGTTCTTTTATTATTTTGTAAGCATTGTTTTTTTCAACAATACCCTCTTTCAATGCCTTCAGTTGTATTTTAAAAACATTAGACAATTCCAAATCTTTTATCACATAAGAAATAATAGAATTACACACCTTCAAGACAGACAAATCATCTTCACTGTACAAATTTTCTTTCTTTGAGCCTATGACAATAAATCCAAAAACAGTTTCTCCAACGGATAATTTATGCAATAAATAAGACTTTCCACCCACAAAATTCAAAGATTTAATAATAGAACTTTTTTCATCCAAGACAATACCATCAGGAGAATACAAAAATTTTAAATCCGATTTTGGCATTTTGTAAACAGTTTCAATCAATTCTTTATTTATTGAAGCATATTTTAACTGAACACTATCCGGATTCAAATAGTATATATATCCCCAATCAAAAACAAAAAATTCTTTAAGTTTTTTAAAAATAGAATCACCGTCTTTATCGGATTTTAAATTTATTTTGAATAATGACGGGATTTTCTCTAAAAGCTCTCTATCTGTAATTTTAACCATATATTTATATTATCAATTTTTACAATCTTATTTCAAGTTTTTAACAAAACTTTTGGACATTTATCCAAGTGTCTGATATGATAAATAAAAAGAGAATCGGGAGAGTCTTATGGATATAGGAAATCAAATAACACATATTTTTTCATCATATAATATCGATTTATGTTTAAGAGTTTTTGCAGCAATCTGCTTAGGCTTTTTAATAGGATTTGAAAGAGAAATAACTAACAAATATGCAGGATTAAGAACACATATATTAGTATGTTTAGGGGCTTGTGTATTTACAATAATTTCAATATACGGATTTCCTGAACTTGTAAATTGGAAAATAGAAGGCTACTGTCCGACAGGAGTAAGAGATACGGCTCGTGTAGCAGCACAAGTAGTAACAGGGATAGGTTTTATTGGTGCCGGTACAGTTCTTAGAAATGGGCCGACAGTCTTTGGGCTAACTACAGCAGCGACTTTATTTATGGCAGCAAGTATTGGGATGGCTTGCGGTGCCGGCATGTATGGACTTGCTATTGTCGCATCCATTTTATCTGTTGCGGTTCTTACATTAATCAGAATTTTTGAAAAACAAGTTCTTAATCGTTGCGTGAAAAACATAAGAAGATTAAAAATAAATCTTCATTGTGAAAATGAAAAGGTTGATTCAATAAGAGATTATATAGTTTCACATTTTAAAACTGTTGATGCTTTAAAAATGCATAAACTAATTGAAAACCCTAATATGACAAAATTTTCAATTATAGTAGAAGTAGTAAGCAAAAGACCTGTTCAATACATATACGATAAATTGGGCGAATTATCAGGAATAGAATCAATTTCTATTGATACAGTAAATGAAAAATAAGAAATTTATTCATGATAAATATTATTTAAATCAGTCATGTATTTAAGAAAATTTTATAATGCGCTTGCAACTACCCGTAAATTTTCATCTTCTATTTTTGACAAAGCCAATTGTTTGTATTCATCTTTCAATAGATTTTGTGCTTTTAGAAGCTCCATTACTTTTATAATAACTGTTTGATTTTCTCCGCTTAATAGTGATACAAGACTTTCCTCATCCCTTACAATTTCTAATACAAAGAAAATAAAATCACTTTCTTCATATAATTCTTCGTATAAGAATGATGTCATTGGATATAAATTAGCATTATTCAATAAATTTTTGATATCATTAACTTCATTTTTTGTATTTTTATCTTCATCAAACAAATATTCTTCGTTTTCTGTTATCATATTAAATTTGTCTTTTGCTAAAAATAAAGCTGTCGCAGAAGCCCCGGTTGGGGATGATTTTAAAAGTCTTTCAATGAATTCGTACATCCTAAAATCAATAACCTGTGAGACAGGGACTAATTCAACAAGTCCATTTATTATGTAGCAAAATGTTAATATCGCATCATCATTGTATTCGGTTTGAAGCATATCAGGCAGAGGCATTAAATAAGGAATTAACTCTGCGATATTTTCAGACATTTTAGATTTTTTCATTGTTTCAAACAAAGGTGATAATGCTCTGGTATCTTGATAAGCAACTAAAAAGTTTGCAGCTGTCATTTGCTCAAAATCATCATCAGAAGATAATTTCTCAATAGCAGTTTCATATACATCTGTATTTTTTAGTTTGGATAATGCTCTTGCGCAATTTTCTGATAAAGAACTTTCTTCGCTAAAAGCGTATTCACCCAATAACGGTAATGCTCGAGAATCTTGTTTATATGAGAAAAATCCTGCTGAATAGATTTTTTCTGACAATGTCCCGTTTTTCAATTTTTCCAGCATTATCTCTGTAATTTCATTATCACCATATTGAGCTAAAGTAGAAGTAATAAAATCTTCATAATATGGTGAATAAATATCTAAAAATTTCAATAAATTTTTATAATTTGATTTATTACATGCTCTTTCTAATCTTTGAGCAACATTAGATTTTACGAAATCGAATAAAAAATCATCTTTTGATACAAGTTCTTCAAACAGTTCTATATCAGCATTATTTACTATTTCAAAAGCAACCGCTTCATACTCTTTTTGATTTTTACCGGTAAGTTGTTTTATTTTATCCACTTTTGCCTCATTTCTTTTGTATAACTATACTAATCCTTAAATGGAAAGTTGAAATCGAAAATGGAAAATCCATAATCAACATGAAGCTAATCTAAGTAAAAAATAGTAACAACTTTATGAGTTTCTTCTGCATATTCAACGGCAGTTTGCAGAGTTTTACTGGTGTGAGATAAGAAACAAATTAATTGATTACAATCATCAATAATCTCACGGTTACAAACTCTTGATGCGTCAGCAAGTGTCATCATTGCACGATCAGAGTGTTCAATAATATTAGGAACACCAATAAGTTGATTTTGAACATCACTAGGTTGCTGACCAATTGTTTGAGGTAAAATAACTTTTAATTTTTCAGGATTAGATTTCATAGCACCTCTAATAGCTGCAGCATTTGTACCATAAGAACCACCTGAAGTAATAATTGTATTACCTTGCATAACAAGAGCTGTTGTTAATGTTTCAATCATTTGCTGATGTGTTATTGCAAGGTTTCTTGAACCTATGATAGCTATTCTTTTTGCTGATTGCTTAATTGTAGCCAATTCCATAGATAATTCGTCTACAGTATCAGGCCCGTCAACCGCAACAGGTTTATCGTCAAACGGTACCATAATTGAACTTTGTTTTGAGTCTTCACCATCAGCCATGTTTTTAATATCTATCATATTTTATTCACCCTTTAAACTATTGTAATTGCATTATCTGTACTTTTTGTGTATGCTGTTAATAATATCACAAAAATCGGATTTTGGGAAGTAGGAATGGAAAATATTTTAGAAAATCTCAACAAAGAGCAGTTGAGTGCAGTCAAAACAACTAATGGTCCTTTGCTGGTGCTTGCAGGCGCTGGCAGTGGTAAAACTAAGGTTTTAACTACAAGAATTGCTCATTTGGTTAAAAATGGAACTAATCCCAGAAATATCTTGGCAGTTACTTTTACCAATAAAGCTGCAAAAGAGATGAAAGAAAGACTTGCTTCTATTCTTGGTGAAGATTTAGTTAAATATATGTGGGTTGGTACATTCCACAGCATTTGCGGGCGTATTCTCAGACAAGATATTGATAAATATCAGTTTCAATCAGGAAAAAAACTTGATAAAAATTTTACGATTTATGATGAACAAGATTCTTTGGCTGTTATAAAACAATCTATTAAAAAATTAAATCTTGATGAAAAAATGTATCAGCCTAAATTGATAAAAGCAATTATATCTAATTCGAAAAATAAGATGCAAGATGCGTATACATTTGCAACTTATGCAAGAGATTTTAAATCACAACGCATTTCTCAAATATATGATGATTATGAGTCGGCACTGAATAATAATAATGCTATTGATTTTGATGATATGTTAATGCTTTGCGTTAAGTTGTTAGAGCAAAATTCGGAAGTAAGAGAGCGTTATTACAATAGATTTGAACACATATTGGTAGATGAGTTTCAAGATACAAACCAAGCTCAATATAATCTTGTTAGAGCTTTGTATACAAATAATTTATCTGAAATTCCGGAGAGCCGTTCGTTATGTGTAGTTGGTGATGTGGATCAGTCAATTTACAGCTGGAGAGGGGCTGATTTTAAAATAATATTGAATTTCCAGCATGATTTTAAAAATTGCAAAGTTATAAAACTGGAACAAAATTACCGTTCTACAGAAAAAATATTATCTGCAGCAAATGCTATTATTGAAAATAATGAACAACGTGTTGACAAGGTGCTTTATTCCAATAAGGGTGAAGGAGAAAAAATAACATATTATGAAGCTGATGATGATGCAGATGAAGCTAATTTTATAGCTTCTACAATAAAGTCTACCTCAGCTAATTATAATCAATTTGCTATATTATACAGAACAAACGCTCAATCTCGTTCATTAGAGGAAGCTTGTATTTCTTTAGGTATACCGTATAAAATATATGGCGGTCTAAAATTCTATGACAGAAAAGAGATTAAAGATGCGATTGCATATTTAAAATTAATTCATAATCCTAATGATTCCCAAAGTTTAAAGAGAATTATAAATGTCCCAAAACGCTCTATTGGTGATACTACTATAAGACATCTTCAAACATTTGCCGATGAATGTGATATTAGTTTGTATGAGGCAATTTTAAGATTAGATGAAGAAGAAAATATTCAGCCTAAAACAAAGGTGAAATTGCAAGATTTTGTTAAATTAATTACAAATTTCCAAGAGGTACAACATAGATATCCGTTAAATGAATTTTTAAGTTTAATTTTAGAAAAAAGCGGATATTTAAGAGAATTACAAACAGAAAACACTCCTGAGGATGAAGCAAGAATAGAAAACCTTCAAGAGTTAGTAAATGTTGCGAGTGAATTTATTCCTGATGAACCGGATAATATTCTGGGTGAATTTCTGTCTCAAGTATCATTGGTATCTGATTTAGACGGAATGGAAGATGTGGCAAATAATGTTACTTTAATGACTTTGCATTCAGCGAAAGGATTAGAATTTCCTATTGTTTTTATGGCCGGTTTAGATGATGGTATATTTCCAAGTTCAAGAAGTGTTCAAGAAAAAACAGGTCTTGAAGAAGAAAGACGCTTAATGTATGTGGGAGTTACAAGAGCCGAGGAAAAATTATACATTACAAGTGCAAAACGTCGTCAAATGTGGGGTGAATACAAGTATTACAATCCTAGTCGATTTGTTGATGAAATACCATATAACCTTATAGAATCAATTTCTTCAACAGGTCATACAACGGGCAGAACATTCCAAAATGCTGTTAAAACTATAAAATCAGGATATTCAAACAATATCTCTGCCGGTGCAAAAAAATTGGGGAATCCTCAAAGAACAAGTAATTATGATAATTCTCGCACAATTTCATCAGGCGCAAAAAAATTAGGAACACCACAAAGAACAAGTTCAAATAGAACTCCTGCAAGAACTATTTTAGTAAAATCTCAAGCTCATAAAAAACGTGATGAAGAAAAAGTAAAAGCATTTTTTGAGAATAACCCAATAAAAAGGAAATTAGAAGAACGTAAACGTTTACAAGAAGAACAATTAAAGCTTGCTCAAGAAAAAGAAGCTCAAAAAAATGCACCAATTGATTATTTCTTTTCAGAAGGGGAACGTGTTTTTCACGAAAAATTGGGTGTCGGACATATATTAGAAGTTACCCAAATCGGTGACAGCACAATGTATACTATCGATTTCGGGAAAATGGGTAAAAAAGCTATGGATGCTTCTTATGCTCATCTGAAAAAATTCTAAAAAACTAATCTTGTACAGGATGTTCTTCAAAGAAAGTTTTTATAGCATTCATTCTGGTTTGTTTTGGAATGCATTCTTTTCGCATATTTTTAACTTGATCCAGAATATCATATTCGCCCATAATATTACCTAATGTCCAGTCAGAAAATTCATATTTAACAGGACTATCCAGTGGTAAATCATGTTTTTCTGATGCTAATAAAATTTTCTTAAATATATTTACTCTGTTTTTTAATAACTTAGGATTTTTAGGTGCATATGTTTCCGGTGTTAATCTTATTAATATAGGCTCTAACATTGTATAGATTGAATTAGGGTTTTTAAAAGGAACTTTTTCTAATTCGTCAACAAGAATAAATTTATTGTCTGAAATTATTAAATTATTTGGATTTATTATGTCAGGGACATATGATCGTTTTTGTAAAAACTTGTTTCTGCAAGTTAATGTATTTAATTCTTTAATATTTTTAGCTAAATCATCAAAACTTTCTTGAGGAACTTCACTACATTTGGGAATAAAAGTTTCTTCATATTCTTTAATTTCTTCTACGCTGCTTGCATTACCTCTAGTGTGATAATGTGCCCCGCATTGGATATTGTCTGATGTTGGAGTAGCATTTTTTAAAATCTCAACTTTTCCTGTTTTTGCAACAGGTTCACCATAATAAAAATCTAATTTTTTAAATTTATTGTTTGGCATTGAAACTACGCTAAATGTACCAACTGCGTTATTTTCATAATATCCACGACGGATTTTTGCTACATACTTATCACTAATTCTGTATACTTTAGAATCTCTACCTTTATTTATATAATTTTCCGGACGAAGAATAGAAGGCATTGCTTCTTTTAATATTGAATGAAATTTCATTTTATTGGCTATGTTAAATTCACTACCCTCAATTAATGTGTCAATTGCAGAATCCAATAATTTTACTGCTTTATCAGATTTTGCCGAGCCAAAGTTAATCTTGTTGTTGTATGAGAAATTTTTAACGGCTGTATTTTTATTATTTTTATTGTTAACTATAAAATTAGAGTTATTGGTTATTGATATTATATTCATAATTCATTACTTTCTTGTTCATATAATGAACAAACAAAAATAATTTTGCTTATGTTTTTTAATAGAAATTAATATATGTTTACAAATATGGTATAATATATTTATGAAATTAATAATCGGATTAGGAAATGTTGGCGGAAAATATACTTTTACTAGGCATAATGTCGGTTTTATGCTTGTAGATAAAATTGCTCTTGATAATGGTGTGACATTTAAAGATAATTCAAAATTAAAATCATTAATAACAAAATTTTATAAAGATGGTGAAGAATATATGCTAGTGAAGCCTACTACATATATGAATTTGTCAGGCGAAGCTATGCGAGCGGTAATTGATTATTATAAAATTAATCCTAAAGATATGATAATTATTTTTGATGATTTATCATTAGATATCGGTAAAATCCGTTTTCGTGCTAACGGTTCTGATGGCGGGCATAATGGTATAAAATCGATTATTAAACACCTTGGTTCAAAAGATTTTACAAGGTTAAAAATAGGAATAGGCCCTCAACCTCCAATTCCTGCTGAAGCATTTGTTCTTCAAAACTTTGAATCGGATAAACTTGACACACTAAAAGAAGTTCTTACAAGATCAGAAGAAGCTGTTTTTTATTATTTTGAAAACGGAATTGAAAAAACCCAAAACACGTATAATTAAATATTTGCAAAGTCAGATAAAACCCTTCTCAAAACACCATGATATTTTTTCAACTCTTGATTTGCTTCTTCAATACTAATGTTTTTCTTGATAGAAACAATTGCTGTTTTTATTTTCCAATCACATTTTTGTAATGTTTCAAAAGCCTTAGATATATTAACATCAGCTAATTGAGACACAATACGAATGGCTCTGTCTTTTAGTTTTTCATTGGTTGCCTTTAAGTCAATCATAAAATTTTCATAGGTTTTACCAATTTTAATCATTGAACCTGTTGAGAGCATATTTAAAATCATTTTTTGAGCAGTGCCTGCTTTTAATCTGCTTGAGCCTGCTATAACTTCAGGTCCTACTTCCACACAAATAAGTGTTCCTACTTCATCAACAATTTTCCCTTCTGAATTGCAAGTAATTCCAATAGTTTTGCAGCCTATTTCATCAGCATATGCTAATACACCCAGTAAATATTTTGGGTTACCGCTTGCAGAGATTACAACAGCAACATCATTTTTAGAAAGAATTTTTGCATCTTCATATCCTGCATCATAATTGTCCTCTGCCCCTTCTACAGCAAAACGCATGGCATCATATCCACCTGCAATAACTCCTTGAACCATGTCAGAATCAACACTAAATGTCGGAGGACACTCAGAAGCATCTAATATACCTAATCTGCCCGAAGTTCCTGCTCCAAAGTATATTAAATGTCCGCCTGACAAAAATTGTTTTGATATTACATCAATAGCCTTTGCGATGTTTTCAGCTTCATATTCAACCGCTCTGGCGACAATTTTGTCTTCTTCATTCATTTTATGAACAATATCTATCGTTGGTAATAAATCGATATCTTTTGTGTTTTCATTACGATATTCTGTAATAATTTCCGTCATTAGTTAACCCTCCAATAGATAAAGTTTTTACAATAGTCAGAAAATTTATACTAACGCCTTCATTAAATTAGCCATTTCAATAGCTGATTTTGCAGCATCAGCACCTTTATTGCCGGATTTCGTACCTGCTCTTTCTATAGCTTGTTCTAAATTATCTGTAGTAAGAACTCCAAATATAACAGGCACACCTGTTTCTAAACTAACATTAGCAACTCCTTTGCTAACCTCAGCACATACATAATCATAATGAGAAGTTGAACCCTTAATGACTGCACCTAATGTAATAATAGCACTATAATTTCCGGTTTGAGCACATTTTTTAGCTGCTAAAGGAATCTCAAACGCGCCGGGAACACGTACTACATCGATATCTTCGTTATCTACACCATGACGTTGCAGTTCATCTATTGCACCTTCTAATAATTTCCCACCAACAAAATCATTAAATCTTGATAAAATTATACAAAATTTTTCTCCGTTTGTTGTTAATAAACCCTCTATAGTTTTCATAGTTATTCCTCTCCTTAGAGTATTATTTTATAATATATATTTATATTTTACAAGCTAATATTAAGTGTCTTAAACATGATTAAACGGACTTTAGATATGCTTCAATAAATCCATCTAATTCGCCATCCATAACAGCATCTACGTTTCCCATTTCATACCCTGTCCTATGGTCTTTAACCATTTTGTAAGGATGAAAAACGTAAGAACGAATTTGAGAACCAAAATTTATATCAAAATTCTCACCTTTTAATTCTGCTAATTTTTTTTCGTGTTCGTTTTGCCTTATTTCAAGCAATTTAGATGCAAGTATTTGCATTGCATACTCTTTATTTTGAAGTTGTGATCTTTCTTGTTGACATTTAACCACAATCCCTGTCGGTTTATGTAAAATTCTGACAGCCGTTTCTACTTTATTTACATTTTGTCCGCCGGCACCGCCTGATCTCATGGTATCTATTTCTAAATCCTCAGGTGGGATTACTATTGTTTTTTCAAAATCAGGAATAATTGGTGATACTTCGCATGATGCAAAACTTGTTTGCCGCTTCCCGTTTGCGTTAAATGGAGAAATTCTGACTAATCTGTGAACTCCCTTTTCTGCTTTTGCATAACCGTATGCGTATTTTCCTGTTATTTTAATAGTGGCCGATTTTATACCGGCTTCTTCACCATCAGATTTGTCTAATAAATCTACTTTCCAACCTTTGTTTTCTGCCCAGCGGGTATACATTCTCAATAACATTTGTGTCCAATCTTGCGCATCTGTACCGCCCGCTCCGGAATTTACTGATAATATTGCATCTGCTTCATCATATTCTCCGCTAAGCATTTTTTGAAAATCAAATTTATTGAGCATTTTTTCTAACTCAATCAATTCTTTGTCAACTTCTAAAATCAAATCTTCATCGCCTAATTCATATGCTGTTTCGGCATCTTCTATGATTTGCGACCATTTTGATACATTATCTACAGTTTCTTTGAGTTCTCTTGATTTCTGTCCTAATTCTGATGCTAATTTTTGATCTGACCATACTTCAGGAGTTTGAAGTTTTAACTCTATTTCACTTAATTCTTTTTTTATGGAATCAAGGTCAAAGATACTCCTTGTTTTTATTTACTCGTGTTTTTAATTCATTCAAATCCATAAATTAATTATAAATTGAACTATCGCAAATGTAAATTATTGAGCGAAGGTAAATTATTTGAGTATAAAATAATTATTACAAGCTTTGCAGACTAACACCGTGCAAACTTATATAGACAATTAAAAATATTATCCCGATTAAAATTATAATATCAAACACTTTAAAAATTTTAGAAAACAGTTTAAAACACACCCAAGCTGAAGGGATAGCAAGCCATAACCAATTGTAACCTTCTAAGAACCATCCATTCACCCAAAATCCTACGCCTAATGTTATTAATGCTGCTCCTATAATGCTAAATAATAAACTTCTTACCATAATAATTCCTCTCAATTCCTATATTAATTTTATTATATTATAAATCTATGTTTGATTTAATATATTCAACATTCTTAACATAAAAATGTTGAGAAAATATACTCATGATATAATCAAATCATGAAGCTGGCACGAATCATAATAGCAATATTGTTTTGCTTTTTTACAACCACACTATCGCAAGCAGAGGAATTTACTGTATTAGTAATCCCTAATTGTGTTGTGGATTCTGCCCATAAAAATATAGTTGGAAATGTTAATATCGAAGAACTTTTGGCAAGAAAATTTATTATTAAGCTTGAAGATTCTGACGTAGCTTATGCCCCAACTTTACAAACTATAAAAATTTCTATTAAAAATAACCCACAAGTTACTCAAAATATGAATAATCCTATGGGAAATATGAAGATATTATCAGGTTTATATGGGGTTCCCAATGTTTTGTTAATTTCTTCTAAAACTGCAGTTCAAGCAGCTTCTGAACAAAAAGAGTTTTGGAATAAATTAAATTTGCCGGTTATATCTCCAAATGAAGCTAATACTAAGTTAATTACTACTGTTACTCTATATAACACTAAAAAAGATGAAGTTATATGGAGTGATGTTTTTTATCACAGAATATCTTCTATATCCGGTGTTAAAAACAATTATGAAAAAATTCGTGTTGTAAATGCATATTATGATGAACTTATACCTAAAATAATTAATAATATGAGAAGTTCAAAAGAAACTCATGCTATACGTGTTACGTCTCAAGAGCAGGTTAAAAAAGCTTCAAAGGCGTTTACCTTTAACATGATAAGAATAACCGGTAAAAATCCTGATGCTATTAGTCCTTCCGATAAAAAACTAATTGATATGATTATGAATAAAACCCCTAATAAATCAGGAAAAACTCATTTTTTTGCAAAGAAAAATGTAAACAGTACAAAACAAGAAATAGTTAAAAACACTTCCGAAAAGAAATCTACAGCGGTGAAAACAGCTAAAAAAATAAAACCGAATCTTGAACCAAAAGAAAATGTTGTATCAACTAAGCCAAAAGAAAGTTTTCTTTCTAAATTAAAAAATTCTGTTCATTTGAAATATGATAATTTAAGACAAGATTATGAAGCAAATAACCGAAAAAATATAGCAGAACAAGAACAAAAGAAATTAATATCGAATAAAACAATAAGCAACAAAACAAAAGCAGATTTAAAGCAAAGATTTGCAAATAAAAATTCTTCTAAAAAACAAGAACCTAAAAAAACTTCAATAATTTCTATTAAAAACCCAACACAAAAACCGACAGTAAAAAAAGATTTAGCCGTAAAAACAGAAAAGCTTGAAAACAAAAAGGTTTCTAAGTCAGAGAATAAATTAGCTAAAAAAATATCTAATATAAAATCTTCTGTAACTAAGAAGAAATTGGCTAAGAAAACAGAAAAGAAACCAACTATAGCAGAACAAATAAAAAATAAATATAAAAAATTTAAAAACAAACGAGAAGCAATTAAACAAGAAAAAATTGCTAATAAAAAATTTGAAAAAGAAAACAAAGAAATAGAAGAATATATTATTATGAATACAAGCAAATCCGAACCAAGTAAATATGTTCAAACTCGCTTGAGGAATAATTCTCGTAATTATATACCGAAATATAATTATTCTATAAATGATTTATAGGAAAATTATTTTAATTTTTTAACTTTGTAACTTATGATTTTATTCAAGATAGATTGTGGTAATTTTGAAACAATAGAAACCAATATTGCATCAATGCCAACGCAATATGAAGGTTTAGGATTATTTAATTTGTCTGCTTTGACAACAGTTTTTACAACCTTGTCAACCGATAAACCTTTTGTTTCATTTTCGCATGCATTTTTCTTTAAATAATTAGATTCGTTTTGATACAAAGGGCTATTTTCGATTGTTTTTGAGTTTTCTTTTATAGATTTTGACCATAGAGGAGTTGCAATTACTCCTGGTTTTATGGAAACAACTTTTATGTTATGTTTATTTTCCATCATATAAGAATTAAACAGAATATCTAACGCACGTTTTGATGCACAATATGGTGATATAAACGGAAATAGTCCATAACTTGCCATAGAGCTTATATTAATAATTTTCCCGTTTGATAAAATATCAACAAGACCTTGAGATAACTCAACAGCGCCAAAAACATTAACATCAAATTGTCTTCGCAATTCTGAAATTTCAATATTTTCTAAAGCTCCGGCAACAACACAGCCTGCAACGTTTATAAGTGTATCCGCTTTTTGAGTTTTTGATTTTATAAATTCTATAGCAGGTTTTATTGTTTCAGGTTTCGCATAATCTATATAAAATGGAATAATATTTGAGGATGCTTCTTGTAATTTTTCTAATTTTGATTCATCTCGATATCCTCCAAAAACAATATTATCCTTTGAAAAGTGTTTTGTTAAAGCTTCTCCGATACCGGATGTTGCACCTGTAATTATATATGTTTTCATTTGTTTAATCCTATTTTTCTTCTAATTCAATTTTTCTGATTATTTTTGCAGGATTACCAACCGCAATTGTATTTTCCGGAATGTCTTTAGTGACCACACTTCCCGCTCCTATTATTGCACCATCTCCTATGCTAACAGAAGGAAGTATTGTACAATCAGAACCAATCCATACATTTTTTCCTATTTTCACAGAGTTTGGTGTTATATTTGCTCTTGTTTTAGGGTTGAAGTCGTGATTCAAAGTTGCAATAGTTGTATTATGACCGATTAGTGTTCCATCTCCTATTTCTATTCCGCCTTGATCTTGAAACCTGCAACATGCATTTATAAAAACATTTTTACCTATTTTTATATTTTTACCACAATCTGTATAAAACGGTGGAAAAAGTCCGAATGTTTCGTCAACTTCTTTCCCGATTAATTTAGAAAATAATTTTCTTAATTCTTTAGGTGAATGATATTTGTTGTTTATTTCAGCTGTAATTTTTAATGCTTCTTGTGATAACTCATGAAATTTTTGCATGAGTTCTCCTCCCGCAACAACGTGTTTTTGAGCTTTCATTTCTTCGTAAAATTGTTCTAATTCCATATTAAATTACCCCAACTTTTAGTTAATTTTATCATAAAAAGCAGAATTTTAGATTGATAAAATCTTAGAAAATTGACGTTTAGAATAAATATTTTTAAACAAAACAAATAATAGAATAAGTAAATGGAGGAGCTCGTAGAGCACTCCCCGTAATATAAAATTTTCCAACAAAAAATATTACCCAAATATAATATGAATCATTTTCATGGTATGATTACCCTAATCATAGGAGAATTAAGTGTGGCGAAGTCAAGATTTTATAATTTTCTAGGGTCTTATAATAAAGCATACAAAAGCAAAAATATTGACGAAAAAGATTTTAATATATTTTTGAAGAAATTGCGTGATTTGTTTGTAAAACTTGATACTATTGATACAACAAAAGAAGAACCTTTAAAAAATGCTTTTCAAATCCATATATTAGACGATTATATAACAACTCCTATTGAAAATATTGATTTAGCAATAATTAACAATAATAAAAAAGAAGTTATTTTTGAATTTAAATCTCCTAATAATAAAGCTGAAATGCTACAAGCAGATAATGAAGATGTAAATAAAAAGGCTTTGCAAGAGGCTATTTGGTATTTTTACAATCAAGACAGTAAAGAAATTAGTTACAACATTAAAAATGTTGTTATTACAGATACCGAACACTTATTTTTTTTCAATCCAAAACAATTCTGCAATAAGGATTTAGAGCGTATTTGCTTGCAATTTAGAAATAATCAAGTTGCTTATACAGATACCAAAACTCTTTACGACCAAATCGGAGCAAAAATAAAAGAAAAAGATATTCAGTTTGATTATGCTGAATTTGATTTAATACAATACAAATCAAAAATTTTAAACAATTCATTAAACGATAAAGATTTAAGACAGTTAAAATATTTGTACAAAGCATTACATCCGGATTTCTTGTTGAGAGAATACTCACCAAAAGATTCTAACGAATTAAATTCAAAATTTTATAACGAATTATTGTATATTTTAGGCTTAAAAGAAGAAGGTAAAAATCAAAAGAAAATCGTGAAGTCTGATACAAAAGGCACATTGAGGGATAGAATTTCTTATGATTTGAACTGCAACAGATTTGACGATGTTATTAATCTTATTATTGTATGGTTAAATCGTTTGTTATTCTTAAAACTATTTGAAAGTCAGTTAATTTCATTTAACGACAATAACAAAACTTATGCTTTTTTGAATTTTGACAAAATTCCGACATTTGCAAAGTTAAACAGATTATTTTTCAATGTTTTAGGAAAGCCGTTAGACCAAAGAGATGAACACGAAATACCATATTTAAACAGTTCACTTTTTGAAAGGTCAGAACTTGAATCCAAATACGGTAATATTTCAAACCTTGATAACGAAATAACTTTACCTTTATGCAAAGGCAGTATTTTATCAAAAGTCAAAAATTATCCGCAGAATCCTACATTACTGAAATACTTGCTTGATTTTCTTGAAGCATACAGTTTTAGTTCAAACATAACTGAAAATGATGATAAAAAAGACATCATCAATTCTTCTGTATTAGGTTTGATATTTGAAAAACTGAACGGCTATAAAGACGGTTCATTCTTTACCCCTGCATATATAACTGAATACATGGCAGAAACTTCAATAAACAATATTGTCTTGCAGAAATTTAATAATGCTTTTGGAGAAGAAAAAGCACCTTGTAACACTATTGAAGATTTAAAATCTTTAATTTCTTATGATGTACATATCAAAGAACGCAGAGATTTTTATAACGAAATTATAGATAGTCTAAAAATATGCGACCCTGCTGTCGGTTCAGGACACTTTTTGGTATCAGTTTTGAATTATATTGTTGCCCTGAAAAGTGAATTAGGCTTGTTGCCTGTTCGCAATAAAATAGAAATACAAAATGATTCACTTGTAATTTATGAACAAGACGGAGAAACACAATTTGAGTACAAACGCAATAATCAAGAATCATTAGCCATACAGAAAGCAATATTTGATGAAAAACGCAAGATTATTGAAAACTGTCTGTTCGGTGTTGATATTAACCCAAACTCTGTACAAATATGTTGTTTGCGTTTATGGATAGAACTTTTAAAAAACACATATTATATCGGCAATACTGACGAAATGCAGATATTACCGAACATTGATATAAATATCAAATGCGGTAATTCCTTAACAAGTAATATTAAGTTTGAAGTAGGAAAATCAATACCGTCATCTCTCGGCAAAAAAATAACAGAAGAAGTTAATAAATATAAACAACTTGTAAAGGAATATAAAGTTTCTTCAGATAAAGAAAAGAAAAATGAAATAAATAATAAAATTATAGCAATATACAAAAGGTTAGAACAAGGCTGCGCAGTTCAACTTCAATTGGTTGAAGATGAATCAATTAAATACAATCTTGAAAAAGCAAATGCAATTGCTAAAGCGAAATTTAATACTATGCATGGGGCATTAGAATGGGCTATTTCTTTTCCTGAGATTTTAGACGAAAATGGTATTTTTCAAGGTTTTGACTTGATTATTGGAAATCCTCCTTATGGTGTAAAGTTAGAAAATCAAGAAAAAGAATTTTATAAAAATAATTATAATTGTTCAAAATCGATTAAAGGTAAGCAAAAAGGTTCTACAAATACTTATGTAGTATTTATTGAACGCGGTTTGCAACTTTTGAAAGAACACTCAAATTTGTTCTACATTGTTCCAATGTCAATAACATCAAGTGATGAATGTGTTCCTATACAGAATATAATGGAACAAACAAGTGAAAAAATTAAAATTTCTTCTTATCAAGAAAGACCTACTCAGATTTTTGATAGTGCTTGCTTAAGAGTATCAATTATTGAATTATATAACACAATAAAATATAACCCCAATAAAGCAAAATTTATATGCAATAGCATAGAAAATACAAAATTACAACGAAAAAGAAAAACTGATAATCCAAATGAAATGATGAAATCATTGAAATTTATTAATTCTAAAGATTTTAATTTATACGGCAGATATGCAAAAATTGGGGAAAAAATTGACTTAGGCATTTTAGAAAAAATATTTAAGAATAAAAAACTTGAAAATTACTGTAATGATAATGGTAAACCCATTTATTACAGAACAACAGGTGGAAGATATTTTAAAATAATAACAAATCATTCAACAGGTTCAACACAAGAAACCCCAATATGTCTTGATGAAAAATTGTATTCAAGCATTGGTTGTATTTTAAGCAGTACATTATTTTGGTATTTCTTACAAATTTATACAGACGGCTTGCATATTAAAGATTATGAAATCAAGAATTTTCCAATACCAAAACTTACAGACAATGACATCAAAAAGTTAGAACAAATATACGAGCAATATTTAGAAGATATAGACAAAAACGCCATTACACACGAAGCAAAATCGTACAATGTTGCAACATTTAAAGAATACAAAATAGTTAAATCATTTGATTATATAAGACAAATTGATGATATTGTTTGCAAACTCTACAATTTAACAGACGAAGAAACCAACTACATCAAAAACTACGAAATCGAATACAGACTAAGGGATACGGAATAAATTATACATAGAGGGAATTGTGAAAGAAAAAATAAGTACAATTATTTCTTCATTTAATAATAATGAAATAGCTATATTACTGTTACTTGTAATTTTATTAATATTTTTTAAACCATTAAGAACATTTTTTGTAAGTGTTATAAAAATTTTGGTTGAATTTTTTATAAAAAATAAATCAATTAGGGCAATGGTTATTGAGTTAATTGTTTATTTCTGTATAATAACATTTTTTCTACATTATATAGGTTTATGGAATTTGCACCATTTTAAAGACAGTATACTTTGGCTATTATTTTCTGGTTTTGTACTATACAAAGATGTTATAATTAATAAGAATTGGCAAGATACGATGAGAAATTATATATTAAAAGTAATTTCTTTATCAGCTGCAATTGAATTTGTTATAAATATTATTTGTTTACCAATTTGGACTTTATTGTTTCTTATTCCTATAGTATGTATTTTTCAAATGATGTCTGCATACTCAGAAGATAAAGAAGAATATAAAATAGCCTATGACTTTGCCAACAATATCATAGCAATTATAGGTTTTGGCATATTAATATACGTAGGTACTAAATTAATAAATAATCTTGGAATTCTTATACAAAAAGAAAATCTAAAAGCATTTATAATACCCATAATATACACAATCGCATTTTGCCCATTTAGTTTAGTAAATAAAATTTACTCTGAATATAAACAAGCATATTTAAGACTTACTTGGCGAAATGATATAAAAATTCCTGTAAATATAAAATATGTTTGGAAGATTTATCGATTTTGCAAATTAGATTTTGAAAAGTTAAACAAGTTTTTATATTTTCTCACATCAAGTAGTTATTTAAGCAAAACAACAAATATTGACGAATTGATAATTGAATACAAAAAACAAACAACTTTCTTAAAATTTGATTCTTCCTGTGTAGGTTTTGAAATCGACAAAACATTAAATCTTTTCAGTACAAGAAATATACAAATTGATGATTATAAATACGTAGAATATGATGATGGCTATGGAAATTATTATGGCTCAAAATTTTTAAAAATGAATATTCGTTCTTTTGATAATATTATATATTCAGCAGAAGGAACAAATCAAGTTATACAAAAAGTACAAATTTCATATTTAAAAAATAATTTAACACCGGATAATTTATCAAAAAAATCAGATGAAACATATACAAATTTGTGCAAATTATTATATTCTTATTGCTTCCAGAATACACGTTTGGATAAGGATTTATTAAAAAATGAGTTCACAATAAGTCAAGAAAAATTTGAAATTACAAATCAAATTGAAATATGTAATGAGCAAGTTACAGAATATAATTTTATAATTTGCGTCAAAGAACCTATCTACAGTAATTATTATACCAATAATGTTTAGTATTGATAAAACAGTTTAATTAATCCTAACATACTTTAAATCTATTGTAACGGTACAATATCTAATTTGTAACCCAATGGTACAAGGATTTTTAATAATGTATCAATTTGCGGTGCAGATTTAGATTTTTCTAATCTGGCAAGATATTCTTGCTTAATATTGCATCTATCAGCAAATTCTGCTTGTGTTAAACCAAGTTCTTTTCTTATGGCAATAATTTTTCCCATAAGTTCAATTTTTAATTCGATTTCTGCAAGTTCTTCTTTTGAAAGTTCAAGAGAATCTTTAAAAGTTTCCCAATCTTTATTATGTTTTTTATTAGCCATATTACAAGTTCCTTTCGTTGAAATCTTTTATAAGTTTTATCGCTTTTTCAATTTCTCTGCGAGGTGTTTTTTTCGTTCTTTTTACAAAATGGTTTAGGATTATATATCTATTTTCTTTTTTGTAGAAAAAGAAAAATCTATCTCTTAGTGGTCTTAGTTCATATAATTGCACATCTTTTTCTTCTATATGTTTTACATAAGGCTGACCGATTTCAACCCCATAAGTAGATAGTATTTCTATATATTCTACTATTTTATTCAGTTTTACTCTAGCATCTTTTGACTTTGCGGATTTTTCTTTTAGTTCATAAATATATTCTTGCGACTCAGAAAAACCGTTTTCATCTTGCCAAAATTCAATTTTGTACTTTTTCATAAATCAGTTTTTTTCTATGATTATTATAACTAATTAGTTATAATTTTTCAAGTGCTTTTGTTGAAAATTAATATTTATTACCAACATTAAAAAATTACTACCAGCTATTTATAAAATTTTACCGAGTTTGAATTTAGTAAAAGTTCGCAAAATTCATAAAAATTTTTCTAAAAATTTCAAACTACCAATTATCTACCAGTCAAAATTAAGTGTTAATAAAATCTCAAAATGCTTGCAAAATCTCAAATTGGAGGTAAATGACGATAGGATAAGGTATTGCACCCATTCTCAAACTGTGTGCAAAACTGGTCGTTTGTGGTAGTTTGAGATTTTTATCTCACACAATTTTATAAGTTCGAAATGCTTGATATTACTGAATTTTAAACAAAATTTTCAAACCGTTCGCCATTCTCAAACTGCCAGAAAAATAAAATCGATTTTTCCACTTCGGATAGTATGTTCACATGCGGCATTCACTTTGTTCAGCCACGAAAAAATGCGCTTGGCGCGATTCGAACGCGCGACCTATCCCTTAAAAGGGGAGTGCTCTACCTGCTGAGCTACAAGCGCATAATATATTTAGTTTTCGGCTATAC
>CADBUZ010000008.1 GCA_902797985.1 uncultured bacterium | reverse complement strand
AATGATATATCATCCCCGAAGGGGATAGTGTCCGAAACTGTCTGAGTCGGATGACGAGTTGTTGAAGGACAAAACCTGAAAGCCATCGAAGATGGCTCCAGTCCAAGCAACAGCGTGTTTTTCTTTCTTTGGTTCGTTTCTTTCTTTTTTCGTCGCAAAAAAAGAAAGAAATGAACATAACTAAAACCGTTCACTATAGAACAAATTTTAAAAAATAATATTATTGATATATTCCCATAATATTTATTATGTAAAAATTCTATTCTTAGTAATCAAATGACACTTCTTTAATTGGATACAAAATTAGTAAAGTTTAAAGTTATACAAACTACTTTATTACTTCACTACTTTACAAAATAATCAAATTGTGAAAAATTTAAATTAAACTTTTATACAAGTTTAAGTATTCTGCTGAGCTTTTCTTCCAACTGAAATCTGCACTCATTGCGGATTTCCTCATTGCATTAAATGTATATCTGTCACTATAAACGCTTAGTGCACAATCTATAGCTTCTTTCATTTGCCAGCCATCATATCCCCAGAACTTAAATCCTGTCGAGTTATCAAGAGGATACCCAACAACCGTATTATCCAACCCTCCTGTAGCTCTTACTATAGGCAACGAACCATATCTCATTGCTATCAACTGACTCAATCCACAAGGTTCAAATGCAGATGGCATTAAGAAGAAATCGCTTCCTGCATATATTTGATTAGCCAAATCGCCCTTATATCCTACATAAGTTCTAATATTTGAACTGTTATTTGACAACCATATAAACAAATTTTCATAAGAACTGTCGCCTGAACCTAAAAATACAAAGTCAGCATTCATTCCTTTTAATTCGTTTTCAACTTGTCGTATTAAATCAATCCCTTTTTGCGGTACAAGTCTGGATATTAACGCTATTAAAGGTCTGTCCGGATTATATTTTAACCCAAAATATTCACAGATATATTTTTTGTTTGCATCCTTGTTGCCCAATGAATCTTTATCATAATTTTTTATTAAATTTTTATCGGTTTTAGGATTAAAAACAGAATAATCTATTCCATTCAAAATACCAACTAACTTATGCTGTTGTCCACGCAAGGTATAATCCATACCTTCCCCAAACTCACCTGTAAGAATTTCTTGTGCATAACGAGGTGACACAGCAATAACCTTATCAGAATAATTTATAGCACCCTTCATCCAATTTACTCTGCCATAATGTTCACAACCCCATTCGTTATAAACAATATCTTTACGCATATTTGCAAAATCAAGAATATCTTCAAACCACACGCCTTGATATGCAAGGTTATGAATCTCAAACACATTTTTGACACCAGCCCCATTATTTACTCCGGACCAAAATTCGTCAAATTTATAATTAGCTTTTATATACAACGGAATCATAGCAGTATGCCAATCATTAGAATGAATAATATTTGCTCTGAAATTCAACTGTTTTGCATATTCTAAAGTAGCAAGTGAAAATGCAACATATCTTTCGTGTTCATATCGAGTATCTAACCATTTTGGATAAACTTCCTTAAAACAAGTAAAATACCAATCATTATGAACAAAAAACACATTGATATCTGTATCAGGCAGCTTTGTCATAAAAAGTCTAAACTTTTGAGGACGACCGCCAAAAGTTATCCACATTTCAGAGTTTTCCAACTCTTTTATCCCATATTTATTTACATCTATACATCCGTGTAACGGTGTAAAAATAGCTATTTCTGCATCTTTTTCCAAATATTTTGGTAAACTTCCGATAACATCAGAAAGCCCTCCTGCCTTTGAAAAAGGTGCAACCTCTGCTGATGCAAACAAAACTTTCATAACAATTCTCCAATACTTAAACTAGCTCTCTTGCGGAACGCCACCTTCTTGAATTATTTCTTCTTCTTGGGCATCCGCTTTTGCTTCTTCTTCACGTTCAGCGGCAATCGCTTCTTTTTCAGCAATAATTGCCTCTTTAAATTCCTTCATATAATCTGTATCAAGAACTCTTTGATCATCTATAAAGTTGTAATATTCTTCTAAATTATAACGTTCAGCTAAATATGTAATTCTATATACAAGTACAGGAATTTCTTCTTTTAAAGCTTCCAGTTTACAAGCAATATTAAGAGTTAATATATATGATACTAACATCAATAATCTGTTCTTAATACGTTTACGTTTAATGTTATTAGTAACTGAAACAATCAATTCATATGCTTCTTCATATATTTCTTTATCTTTTAATAATGATGCCTTAAACCAGTTTGTTAACTGGACAATATCAGCATATCCTGATTTTTGAGCGGTAAAATACACGTCCTCATATATCTTTTCACATTTTTTCCAAGATACAGGATTTTCCAAATTAGATTTTTGGTAAGAATATCCTATAAACAAATCACACAACAATGAAAATATTTGCAAGTTTTCACCTTGGACAGCCAATTTTGCTTTATATATATTTTGAGCAAAAACATTGTATCCCTCTCCGTAAGTTCTAAATGCTTGTAAAATTCCTGACAAAAACATTGAAACTACATCATTTGGGATACCTGCATCAATATCATATTCTTCTTTATGTAATAACTTATTCAATATCAACAAATAATCATTAGACAATATTTCATGTCCTAAGCGTTCTTTTACACTATCAAGAAATTCTTGAATAGATCCGTCACAAATAATTATTCTTGACAGAGCAGAGAATACTAATATCTCCATAATATATGACATAAACTGAGTCTTATCCACCCCATCAGCAGATATTTTATCTAAAAACTCAGGAGTCAATGTAGATATAATCTTTTCGCAAACAGAAATACATTGATTATAATGAGATAAGTGAAATGCTATTTTTGCATGTATACACGAATACAAAATAAACTGTGGAGTGTAATCCTGATCTTCTGCCAACAATTTTGGATTCAATATTCTTGTTAAAATGTTTTGGATACATTGCTGTGCCAAAACGTAGTCGCCGCCATTTAAAGCTGAATCTAATACCAAATTAGAAACATTTACAATTGTTTCATCATCGTTGTTTGATGTCGCATTTGCAAGTATTGATTTAGATATTGAATATACCTTTGTTGAAGGATATCTGTTTAAATGATTTACCAAAATAGAATATAATTCATTTTTCTTTTCAAGAAACTCTTCATCTTTAATTCCTAATTCTTCAATCAATGTAAAATATACCTTTGAACAATTCAAATATGAATTAAAATCTCCAAAGAATAATGAATTCATACCGACGTCGTATATTCTTGCAAGCTTTTCGGTATTTTTACCCGCAAAATCTAACAATTCATAACTATTATATATATTAGCTTT
The DNA here is from genome assembly GCA_902797985.1 of uncultured bacterium. Lineage (GTDB taxonomy): Bacteria > Cyanobacteriota > Vampirovibrionia > Gastranaerophilales > Gastranaerophilaceae > UBA2883. Next base: position 108,575 of record CADBUZ010000008.1, on the reverse strand, counting down.
TTCTATATTAGAAACCAATATTTTTTTAACACTAGGTTCTAATGCTTTTAAAAGTGCCTGTTTAAATATTCTTAAATTTTCGACTTCAACTATTGAATCATCAAATTGTATCAATGACTTATTACTTAATGACTCAATTGCTTCTGACAAGTTTTCTATATTTAACTTTTCTAAAAGACTAATATGCGCACTTCCACCAAGCAATATTGTATACGCAACTACAAGTCCTTCACTTTCAGGCAATGATGTAAAACGTTTTGTAAGTAATTCTTGAATTGTCCCGGGAAAAACAAGAGTTTTTTCTGCATTTATCATCAATTTCCCTTCAAAAGTAATAAATACATTTGAATCTCTGAGATATTGAATAAAGTTTTTGAAATATGTTAAACTACCCGCACTTCTTTCCTCAAGCTTCTGTATATAGAAAGAATTTTTAATTTCATCAATATTTTCAGGTAGAGTCGCTAAAAATTCCTCATAATCACCCTTTGTAACATTTATTTCTTTATAAAAAGGTGAGTGTAAAAGTTTAGGAATATTCTTGTAAACAGAATAATCCGAACGTACTGTTACCACAAAAGATACGGATAAATCTTCTACATTAATCAAAGATGAGATATAATCGTTCAAAACCCTTAATGATGTTTCATCAATCATATCCATGCCTTCAATAAACACAACTGTATGCTTTTGCGATGAGATAAACTCTCTTAAAGAATTAACATACGTAATAAACGCCGTATCAGGATCCATACTTTCAGAAGGAGTATTATTTAGTAAATTAGCAAAAATCCCATTTGAATCAAAACTCTTAGTGCCTGATGCTATAATCTTATCAACCCCTTTTTGTTTCAAATCTATATGCAGCATTTTTGCAAATAATTCTCTAAAAAATGTGTATGGTTGATATTTAAAATTCTCTTTACACACAACATGTAATACATTTGTTGATTTTGTTTTTAAGAAATCACAAATGTCTTTTGTCGGCAAATCCCTTCTTTCTGTCGTTTTGAGAGTAACAAAAACGTTTGAGCGCATAATCTCATTCAATGTATTGAATATATTATGAGCAGGTACAGATAAAAATTGACCTTCTGTAGAAATATCTATTGCCTTATTGCCGTATAAAATATCCTCTAATTTATCATCATCATCATATATTTTTAACTTAGGTAATTCTTTAGGCCCTTTTAAAATACTATTATCTTTAGCTTTATCGTCTTCAATAACAATTGGAATAATTTGATCCTCTAACGGGAACTCATAGAACATCAACAATTCATCCCCAACTTGAGATGAATAAATCATTTCTAAAGTATAATCCCTAGACATAATATTATTAACATATTGGTCAGTAATTAATTGAAGTCCGTCTGTATATTTTTCTTCTGTAGTATCTTTAATAAGTTTAATATTAAGACCAGTGTTGAACTCATTATTATCTGTTTCAAAAGTTTTTTTAAGAATTGTCATTTTGCAATGCAATCTAACATTTTTACTGCGTTTTAGCTTAAAACTAATTCCACCAATCTTATTCAAAAGTTCAATTGCTGATTTTACAGCCTTTTTAACAGAACTTGTAAAAGAAAACTCTTTATAATACTTAATTACATAAGTTTCCCCAAACAACTGAGCTCTATTATCTTGAGAAGCAGCATATCCAAACAAAGCCTGTTTTAATTTCTTCTTAAACTTATTAAATATTTGTTTGTTCTTTAAAGCAGGACGAAGATCCTCTATATTCGGGAAAGTAATTGCTAAACATGCATATTCTTCCGTTTCTGCCTCATTCATGATAACACTTTTAGCAGTATCAAACCCGCACTTACGACACTTACCAGTATTAGGACCGGGAGTTCCGCAATTGTGACATTTTTGAATAATAACATGTCCGCATTCTTCACAAACAGAAGAACGATTAAATTTATGACAAACAGGGCATTCTAACTGAAGCACCTTTTTACAAAAAGGACACGTTTTCTCGCTATCTCGAACTTCATTACCACATTTTGGACATTCCATAACTACATTATATCACGAGGAATAGATTAAACAAGAGATATAAATTATAGTTTAGCAGGGGTAAATATAAAAATAATAATTAACCTCTCTGTGGGAGAGGTCGCATTAGTTTGATTTTGTTGTGCAAAATCATTACTAATGCGGGAGAGGGTAAAACACAATAATATTTTAGGTTAACCCTCTCTCAAATTTCTAAATTCACTGCATGCAGTTCATTAAGAAATTTTGCTCTCTCCACAGGAGAGAATATTTTGTTACCGCCGCTAAACTATAATTTACAATCCCTTGCATAAAAAACATCTTCGTGCTTGAATATAGAAGGAACATTCCTCTCCTCTTGGGAATGTTTAGCTGAAAGTAAAGCGGCGTACTTTCACAAATACACTAGTAACAAAGAAAAGAAGGAAATTTTAAAATGTTAAAAATCAGACTTAAAAGATTGGGTATGAAAAAAACCCCTACATACAGAATTATCGTAATTAATTCGACTACAAAACGTGAAGGTAAACCTATTGAAGAATTAGGTCACTACAATCCAAAAACAAAAGTTATGCAATTAAACAAAGCAAAAGCTGAAGAATGGATTTCTAAAGGTGCTCAACCTACAGATACAGTTGCATACTTACTTAAAAACTGTAATGCAGATGGCACATTGAACTATAAAAAGAAAGATGGCGTAAAACTTTCTAAAAAAGCTCAAGCAAAAGCTGCAGCAGAAGCTGAAGCTAAAGCTCAAGCAGAAGCTGAAGCTAAGGCTGCAGAAGAAGCAGCAAAGGCTGAAACTGAAGCACCTGCTGAAGAAGCACCTACTGAAGCATAATAAATTTTATTATTTATACAAAACAAAAAAAGCGAACATAACCTGTTCGCTTTTTTGTTTACAATTTGATTACAATACATAATTAATGATATTATTTTTAAAGCAGGGATTGACTTTTACAGAAAATATTAATTTTTGTAAAGCACTATAAAACAAAAAAATGAACAATTCTTTTTGCAAATCGTTATATTGGTGTAAGAGGTACAAAATATGACAGAAAAATGTAACAAATTTGAAGCACTATTCACTTTCGCAGATGAAAAAACATTGATGGAACATATAGCTCAATGTGAAGACTGCAGAAAAGAATACGAAAAAATGAACAGAGTTTCTGAATTAGTAAAAGAAGTAAAACCTCACTACAAAAAAGACAAATTCAAAACTGTAAAAGTGGCTTGCGTAATGTTTGCACTATTAATTGGCGGAACAACTTTAGAAGTTGCAAACACTAATTACAATATACTGGACAGTGTAAAATACGGACAACAGTTCACAGCAGAAGATTTAGGTTTTCAAACTGATGACTATGGACTGTTGATGGTTGATGGTGAATGAATTTCAAAGACATAATAAACAATAATAAACAAAATGTAAGAAATATCATCAGACTTATAACTAAAGAAACGAATGAGGATTTAGAACAAGAAGTCTTCGTTCGTGCGTGGAAAAACCAAGACAAATACGAAGAACGAGGACATTTTAAAACATGGATTAATACAATCGCAAAAAACATATCAAAAGATTACCTAAAATCAGCGGATAAAAAGGTTCAACAAACATCAACCGCAGAAGAAGAAGTAATCAATTCAATAAAAGACAACAAAGTAACACCTGAAGAAGCTTTGATGTCAAAAATAAGACAAAAACGTATAATACAAGCAATAGAAGGACTAAAACCAAAATTTAAAGAAGTAATTATGCTATCAGACATCGAAGGCTACACATACGAAGAAATTGCAAAGATGCTGAACGTTCCAATAGGAACAATAAAATCAAGAATATACAATGCAAAGAAAGAGCTTGCCCTCCGGTTAGAAGACTTACTCTAGAAAGGATTTTTATGAAAAAGATATTAACAGTCTTGAGCCTGTTGGTCATTTCAACAGGTGTAGTAAATGCGCAACCATTTAACGGTCCGCAAAACCATCACAAAATGCCTGCACCGCAACATAAAATTGCGCCTATGCCAAAACCACAACCAATAGTTTACCAAGTACCGGTTCAAATTCCTACTTATTCAAATAACTATGGAAACTCTCCTTATGTCAACTTCTCTTTAGGTAATGTTGATGTGACTGTAGGTATATAAAACAGAAAGGATTGTTGATATGAAAAAGACATTAATTGCAATAGGATTATTAGTATGTACAACAGGAGTTGTGCTCGCAGATGAAGTAACCACAACACAATTAGAGCAAAATGCCGCACAAGAAATTCAAATACAAAACGAACTCGACAAAGCGACTTTTGATAAAGAAACATTTAACCAAAATTCTAAAAAATTTAATAAGGACAAAACAAAAGATAAAATCAAATACGATGATAGTATAAACAAAGGTAAATTCAAAAACATTGATAAAAAAACTAAATTTAAATTTGATAATAAAACCCCTGAACAAAAGATTAAAAATGAAAAATTCAATCCACAATACCAAGGTCACAGACCTGAACCATACAAATATATGGGACACAGATATGGGCACAATTATTATAACAGATATAATCATCATCCCGATATAAGAAGACATCATTCACACAATCCAAAATTCGGACAATATCATAGGGTAAAACTAAATAAAATGGATAATAAAAAAGCATACAGAGTAAACCACAAAAATATAAAAAGAAGATAATAAAACTAAACGAAAGGAAAAAGAAATGAAAAAGACATTATTACTTGCAACAATACTAACATTAGGCGCAACAACAATGGCATATGCCGGTCCTCATGGATGTCCATGCGGAGGACCACAAGGAGGTGCCCCATTCGGCCCGCCACCTTGCGGAATGCATAAACCAAACTGTCAAAGACCTCCAAAAGTTAATCTTGACAAAAAACTAAAACTTACTGATGATCAAAAAGCAAAAGCTAAAGAACAAAGAATGCAAACCCGAGAACAAATGGAACCAATAATGAATGCCATTAGAACTAAACATGAACAAAAAGAATTAATAAAAAGAAGTAAAGACATTACAACAGAAGCAAAAGTTGAACAAATTGAAAAACTGAATAATCAAATCAATGCGTTAAACAAACAAGCTCGTGATTTAAGACTCAAAAATGAACGAGATTTTGAATCTCTATTAACAACAAAACAGAAAAAAGAGCTTGATAAAATAAAAGCAGACAGAAAAAAAGAAATGGCTAAAAGAATGTCAAAAAAATCGGCCCCTAAGAAAAAATAACATACTCTCAAACAGACCTGCACAAGGTTTCCTCTCTTCACAGAGAGGCTAGGGGTGAAATCTAACAACATAATACATATATAAGATAGAGTATGTTGAGGCTAATCTCTATCTTAAGGAAAGAGGATGATAAACCAATCGTCCTCTTTTTCTTATGTTATTCACTAATAATTTCGTATAAAGTTGATGCAAGCTGAACAGGAACATTACCTGTTGGAATTTCTAAAACTTTTGCCGTTATTGTCTTATTTGCATATTCAATTGATATAACATCACCGACTTTCAATTGTTTTGCCGGTTTTGCAATATTGCCGTTTACAAAAACTCTACCTAAATCAGATATACTGTTTGCTACAGTTCTTCTTTTTACTAATCTAGAAACTTTTAAAAACTTGTCTAATCTCATAATGAAATTATCACATTTCATAATCAATAAGTCAAACAACAAATAGACACAAAACATATTGAACACCGGCTTCGAAAAAAAACGAATAAAAATAATTTTATAAAAAACTTTATTTACTATCTCTATGCTGTTTTTTAAAAAAAGTCGCCATACTATTTGATAATCCTATATTTTGAATCATTAGATTATATTTTTGAAGCTCTGCTATATTTGAATTTTCATCCATTAAATCCCTGCCTTTTTTAGGGGTATAAAGTTGTTTTTGACCGGAGTTAGTTTTTCCGTTTTCTTCTGCAATTTCTTTCGCATATTTTTCATCAAGTTTTCTTATAACTAAATCAATATCATTATCAGTCATGACAGAATATTGAGCACCTATTTGTTTAACCGATTTTCCGGCAGGGAAGGTATAAAGGCATTGAATAGAAAATATGTCATTTTCGGAAAGTTCAACAACTCCATATTGGTGAGGTGTGAACATAATATCTGTGTCATAAGGGCTATGACCAAGTCCTAAACCGTGACCAATTTCATGAAGAATTGTGTGAAAAACTTCTGCTTCTGAATTGTAAGATTGATGAATAAGTCCATCTGTCAATCCGATTGATACGTCTGCTCCATATAATCTTTGAAGATTGTCATAGCTGTATTCACAATGTCCTAATGCTTTTCTATCTACTCTGCGCCATCCTATGTTCATTTGAGAGTTCATTAGAGAATCAACTATATGAAATTTTATCAACCCTTCTCCGGCTGTCTCCCATGTTTGTAAAGCTTGTATGGCCATTTTACGATAGAGAACATCTTCTCCTTGTTTGGAATAAAAGTTCATTGGCGCAATATACACCGTTATTGGCATTCTTGACCATTTTAAAAGATATCCGTTTTTAACACTTCCATTTAAATAGCTTTTAATTTCCATAACTTTATTGTATAATAAAAAATGCGCAAGAAAAAATATGTTTATTAATTGATTAGGGGAGGATGCCTGTATGAATATAATGCAAATGATGCAACAAGCACAAAATATTCAAAAGAAACTAAAAGATGCACAAGAAGAACTTGCTAAAACTGAAGTTGAAGGAGAAGCTTTAGGCGGTGCTGTAAAAGTTATTTGTGACGGTCAAGGTAAATTTAAATCAATAAAACTTTCTGCAGAACTTATTAATCCTGAACATCCGGAAGAAGTTGATGAAGACACAATTGAAACATTAGAAGATGCTATTATAACCGCTATTACGCAAACCACTAAAAAAGCGACTGATGATATGGAAGCTAAAATTAAATCTATTACAGGTGGTATAAGCATTCCGGGTTTATGTTAGATAGGTGAAGATTTAATGATTTATCCAAAGCCTATAGCAACTCTTATTGAATATTTTCAAAAATTCCCGTCAGTAGGTCCTAAATCTGCTCAAAGAATGGCTTTTCAGGTATTAAAAATGCCTATAGAGGAGGTTAAAAAGTTTGCTGACGCTGTTGTTGACGCAAAAGAGCAAACCTGCGCTTGTGAAATATGTTTTAATTTGTCAAGTACAAGTCCTTGCGAGATTTGTCAGTCTACTAAACGTGACAAATCTACAATTTGTATTGTGGCTGAAACAAAAGATTTAATTGCTATAGAAAAAACAAATGAATACCATGGACTATATCATGTTTTACAAGGATTGATATCTCCTATGGAGGGTATCGGCGCAGATGATATTAGAATAAAAGAGCTTTTAACAAGATTAACGGATGAAAATGTAAAAGAAATTATTCTCGCTTTGAGTCCGTCTGTTGAAGGTGAAGTTACAAGTTTATACTTGTCAAAATTAATCAAACCTTTTGGAATAAAAATTTCCAGAATAGCTTTTGGGCTTCCTGTAGGAGCAGATATTGAATTTGCGGACGAAGTTACTATCGCTAAAGCTATAGAAGGTCGACGAGAGTTATAGTATTATCTGATTGACTAATATTAATTTTCATTAGAGAGTGTTTTAATAAATAATATAAAGTTATGGCAAAAAATGTTTTAGAAATAAATAATTTAGAAATAGAGTATAAAACAGCTAAAATCAACGGTAATAAAACTGTTAAAGCTGTGAATGGAGTTTCTCTTTATATAGAGGGAGGTGAAATATATTCTATTGCAGGGGAGTCAGGTTGCGGAAAATCAACTCTTGCAAAAGCAATAATGCGTTTAATAAAAATTAAATCCGGTGAAATATTGTATTTAGGTGAAAATATTAAGGACTTTGATAAAAATAAAATAAAAAATTATCGAAAAAATGTTCAAATGATATTTCAAAACCCATATTCAAGTTTAAATCCTAAAATGACAATTCGACAAATATTATCAGAACCGTTAGAAATAAATACAGATTTGTCAAAACAAGAAATTGAATCAAAGGTTGAAAATATAATCAAAAAAGTCGGTTTAGACATAAAACAGTTGGAATTGTACCCTCACGAGTTTTCAGGCGGGCAAAGACAGAGAATTGCAATAGCAAGAGCTTTGATATTAGAGCCAAAATTGATTATTGCAGACGAGCCGGTAAGTGCTTTAGATGCAAGTATTCAAGCTCAAATCTTAAATATGCTCAATGATTTAAAGAATGAGTTTAATCTTACTTTAATATTTATCTCCCACGACCTAAGTGTTATTAAATTTTTATCTGATAGAGTCGCTATAATGTATATGGGAGAAATCGTAGAAGAAGGTTTGAAAGAAGAAATTTTTGAAAATCCTGTTCATCCGTATACAAAATTACTATTAAATGCAATTCCGAAATTCGGCAAAAAATCTGAAGATATTCCGGAAGGTGATATTCCGATGAATTTACCTAAAGGATGTAAATTTTCATCGAGATGTACACATTCGGCAAAATCTTGTGAGCTTTCTTGCCCCGAATTTACAAATATTACCTCTACACATAAAGTACGTTGTGTGCTTTAATAAAATGTTTGTTTATTATAATATATATCTATGGATAAAAATAAAATACTTGTTGTCGATGATGACATAGCGATAAATGAACTAATAAAAGTTAATCTTGAATTATGCGGATATAATGTTTTGCAAGCACATGACGGTATCAGAGGTTTTGCTATTGCAAAACAAGAGTTACCTGATTTAGTTGTGCTTGATGTTATGATGCCAGAGGTTGATGGGTATACCGTTGCTCAAAGAATTAGACAAAATGAGGGGACAAAGGATATCCCTATTCTTATGCTCACAGCACTTTCTCAATTAAATGATAAAGTTAGAGGCTTTGATATAGGGGTTGATGATTATTTAGTTAAACCTTTTGAGATGGAAGAATTACAAGTCAGAGTTCGTGCCCTATTAAAACGTTCTCAAAAAATTCCTGAATCAATGGCAACAAAAGAACTTTTAACTTTTAAAGAAATAACTCTGCTTCCTGAAAGTTATATGGTTAAAATAAATGATAACTCGGCTAAGTTAACGCCAATAGAATTTGAGATATTTTATATTTTATTTCAAAACCACGGGAATATGGTTTCTTCGAAAAAATTACTCAAAGACATCTGGGGATATGATCCTGACGACGATATTGAAACAATAAGGGTTCATATCAGACATTTGAGAAGCAAAATAAACAAGGTTTCTAATGGTAAAAATTATATTGAAACAATATATGGCGGCGGATATAAGCTAAACATATAGTAAAATGTGCTTGATATAACAAAGAAAAATATGTTATAAGTAAAATAAGGTTTATAAATGAGGAGTGTAGTATGAAAAAGATTTTTGCAATACTTGCGTTTTTAATGTTTATATCTGGTACTTCAGCTTATTCTTTTACGGCTGAGTACAAAATATTAGATAAAATAAATGAACCAAAAGATGTAAAACAATTATCTCTGTCACGAATGAATACTTTAGCAAAAGATTTGAGAATAGGGATTCTGAATCGAACAAATACAATTGGAGGACATGTAGGTTCAGATTTAGGGGTGGTAGAAGCTACAATTGCGCTGCATTATGTGTTTGACTCTCCGGTAGATAAGTTTATTTTTGATACATCCCATCAATGCTATCCGCATAAGATGTTAACAGGTAGAAAAAACGCTTTTATTGCACCACTTGAACATCCTGAAATAACAGGTTTTTCAAATTTTAAAGAAAGTCCGCATGATTTCTTTATTATGGGGCATACATCCACTTCAATCAGCCTTGCTACAGGTATGGCAAAGGCAAGAGATTTAAAAGGCGAAAAATATAATATTGTTGCCCTAATCGGTGATGGTTCTTTAAGTGGCGGTGAAGCTCTTGAAGGTTTAAATAATGCATCTGTTTTAGGTTCAAATATTATTATAATTGTTAATGACAACGAAATGTGTATTGCTGAAAATCATGGAGGATTATACAAGAACCTTAAAGAGTTGAGAGAATCAAAAGGTTTTGCACAAAATAATATGTTTAAAGCGTTGGGATTTGACTATTATTATGTTGAAAAAGGGAATGATATCAAATCTCTAATAGAAGCATTTCAAAAAGTAAAAGATACAAATAAGCCTACAATTGTGCATATTCATACAATAAAGGGTAATGGTTATAAACCTGCTATTGAAAATAAAGAAAAATTTCACTATATGCACGAAGTTGGCTATATAGACAAAAAACCATTTATCATTCCTGTTGATCAAGAAAGTTATAATTCTATAACAAAAGATTTCTTATTAGATTTAAAAAATAAAAATGAAAAATTCGTAGCAATATCACCTGCAACTCCGGGGTTAACAGGTTTTGATTCTGAATTTAGAACAAAATTAGGGGATAATTACGTTGATGTAGGAATAGCAGAACAACACGCAGTAGGTTTTGCGTCAGGTATAGCTAAGAATGGGGCGAAGCCAATCCTTGTAATAGCAAGTTCTTTCCTCCAAAGAGCGTATGATCAGTTATCCCAAGATTTGGCAATTAATAATGCTCCTGCCGTTATTCTGGTTTGTTCATATGGAATAAATTGTTCTGATGTTACACATTCAGGAGTGTTCGATATTCCTCTGATTAGTAATATTCCTAATATTGTATATTTAGCACCAACTTCTAAAGAAGAATATAAGGCAATGTTAGAGTGGTCTGTTAAGCAGAATAAATATCCTGTCGCAATAAGAATGCCTGCAGGAAAAATTGTCTCAAAAGGTATTCCTGATAAAACGGATTATTCCAAATTGAACAAATATAAAGTGGAAGAAGATGGCTCTGATGTTGCTATTATTGCAGTAGGTGATTTCTTTGAGTTAGGGCAACAAGTCCGTGACGAATTGAAGTCTAAGTTGAATATTGATGCAACATTGATTAACCCCATCTATCTTACAGGTGTAGATTATGATTTATTAGACTCACTAAAGAAAAATCATTCCATTGTTATTACATTAGAAGACGGTGTCCTTGATGGTGGATTTGGAGAGAAAATTTCACGTTATTATTCTTCATCTAATGTGAAAGTTCTTAATTATGGCGCATTAAAAGAGTTTTGTGATAGAGTGTCGCAAGAAAAATTATTCAAAAAATATCATTTAACAAAAGAGTTAATTTTAAAAGACATCGTTGAGATAAAAGAATTATCGGGAAATGCACCTTCTGAAATTATTTCTTCTGAAAAAGAACCTAAAAAAGTCGAACAGAAAACAGAAAAAGAAAAGCCTACAAAAGAAATAAAAGAAGAAAAACAAATAAAACCTACAAAAGAAACAACAAAGAAAAAATAACAAGAAAAGAGGTTGTTCACAAATGGGCAACCTCTTTTCTTGTAAAATTTTATTAAGTATCTACTAAACATTAGCAAATAAAAATTTTATGAACATTATTTAAATACAACTTAATAGGAGTATTCTTATGAAAATAAATCAACATTTTTCAAATAATGTATCAACAACTTTTGGAATATCGAGCAAAGGATTAAAAATATCAAAAAATACAAAAAAGATGATGTATATAAGAGGTGAGTTAGATTCATTTAATAGCTTTAAACCTGAGCTCGAAAGACTTGCAAAAAAAGCAAATATTACTGTGTATGGTAATTCAAATAATTATAACACTGCTTACGGCATATCAATAAAAGAAAAGAATACCTTGTTAAATAATCCTATCACAAGAGGTTTTGGCTTGTTTAAAAAACGTAAACAAGGAGATTCTTTTATAACTATAAATAACAATCTCGCACAAGAAAATGTATTTAGAGATTTATATGATTCTGCACATAAAGCATTCAAATTCGGAAACAAGGGACTATATTAATTCCATAATATTTTCATCTTTATTGTAATGCTTTTGCATCCTCAATTTTCATAGCAAAATATGGTTTATCTTTCTCTTGCAAAAATATTACATATTTATCATTAAAATAAAAATATCTTGGCTTTTCAACATAACCTGGCGCACAGGTTAAACCAACCATCATGCCTGCTTCCGACTTAAGTTTAACACCGGTTTCTGTCATTTTGAATTGAACGGTTTCCAGGGCTTTAGATATCATAAATTGAGAATTTTTTATCGGCTTATTACATAATTCGCTAAAATCACGCTCTTTTTTAAATTCGATAAACGGTGCTTTGAACTCATCTTTTTTTGCCAAATATTTTTTACCCTTATAATTTTTAGATTTTGTTATCATATCAGAATATAACTTATCTAAAGTTTTAGAATCATTTGTTCTGTAAAGATAGACATTATCACCCTGCTTTGATAAAAGACGGATGGCATAATCTTTCTCATTATTATAAAATAAAACCCCTACAGAAATTTTAACCCTTACGAGCGAATCTTTTTTCACCCCGAAATATTTAACCATCCCATTACTACCGTTAAATTTATCATCATCAAGTTTTTCAAATACTTCTATATATTCAAAATCTTTTTTTAACATTGCATACAAAATATATTTTTGCTCAGCAGGAGTCCAATCAAACTTATCTAAAATATCACTTTTTTCATTAAATTTATCTTTAATTGCTTTTTCAATTTCTTTTTTTAGTTTAGGCGATGCTAATCCCAATTTTTTATAAAAAGAACTTTCGTTTAAATCAGAAGATTTAAAATCCATTTTATTTAAAGCTTTTGCCATATCAGACTTTCCTGTAGTATATTCAACAGGATGTTTAATTATTTCATTTATTAAGTCATTCCAAATGAGTTGAAAAGTTCCTACCCATACTTGATTTTTAGCAATTGATACAGTATCCATTGTAGGTAGTATCTCAAAATCTTCAACTTTAACAGATTGAACAGTTTTATTTTTCTTCCAAAAACAAAAGTTAAAAGCATATGCAGACATAAAACTTCCTAAAAATAAAACTGAAATTAATAATATAAATAATTTTCTCACTAAAAACTCCTTTTTATCAATATTTCAACATAACCTAAAAATCATTATGTTTATAACAAACTAACTTTTCCCGTATTATGGTCAAAGTGACATTTAGCAATATATAGTTTATTTTCATCTACTGCCTCTTTTATAATTTTAGAATTATTTAGTAAATATTCTTCAACCCAAATGGTATGCTTTCTTGCAAACTCGTTATTACAATCAAATTTACCCTTTCCATCTATGACAGGATACACGCATTTTAGAATAGATTGAAAATCATCAGGGATATTTGGATATTGTTCACTTGCGAATTTCATAACACCACAATCATCATGTCCCAATAAAATCAAAAGCGGAACATGTAATTTTTTAACAGCATATTCGATACTTTCTTTTACATTAGGTCCAACAGTAATTCCTGCCACTCTTACCACAAACAATTCACCTATGCCGCAATCAAAAATAATTTCAGGCACAACTCTTGAATCAGAACAACTCAACACACAAGCATATGGTTCTTGATACAATGCAAGGCTTTGCAATGTTTTCAAACACATATTCTTTGCGGTAGGTTTTCCTGCAATAAAGTTTTCATTTCCTTTAAGAAGTTTTTCTAATTCATTTTTTGCACTAATCTCTAAATTTGGCATAAATACATCCTTTTATTTAAATTTTTAATAATCAAATTAATTTCTAGCAATTTATTTTTTTATATACATTATTTTATCATACAATTATATATACTTTTGACTAATTTGACTATTCATTTTAAAATAACAATGTACCACAATAAAGAAAGATAGGTAATTATGGCATCCTTAAAAACATCCGTATTGGGAATCGAATTCGAGAACCCATTCATTCTTGCGTCAGCACCACCGACAGCATCAATAGAAAGCATAGATAAAGCATTTGAACTGGGATGGGGCGGAGCAGTTCTAAAGACAATCACCCCTGATGATTTAGAAATGATAGAAGCTAGCCCAAGATATGCATCTTTAAAAGAAAAAAACAAAATTATTGGGTTTCAAAACATTGAATTATTAAGTCACAAAACTATTCAATATTGGTGTGACGGAATTCGTTATTTAAAAGAAAAACATCCTACAAAAGTTATTATCGCAAGTATAATGTCACCTGTTGACAGAAAGTGCTGGCACGAACTTGTCCACAAATTAAATGATACACCTATAGATGCGTATGAGTTAAATTTTTCATGTCCACACGGAATGCCTGAAAAAGGTATCGGCATGGCAATTGGGACAACGACAGAAATTTCCACCCTTATTACAGGCTGGGTGAAAGATGTTGCAACGAAACCTGTTTTTGTAAAATTAACTCCAAATGTAACAGATATAACAAGAATTTCAAAGGCGGTTGAACGTGCAAACGCAGATGGTTTTGCAGCAATAAATACCGTTCAAGGTTTTATGGGAATAGACTTAGACACATTAGAACCTAATCTTTGTATAGATGGTCATACAACATATGGCGGATGTTCAGGAGAAATTGTAAGACCGATTGGGTTAAGATGTGTTGCTCAAATAAGACAAAGTTCAGACTTACCTATTCTTGGAATGGGTGGAATAACAAATTGGCAAGATGCTGTACAATATTTTGCAGTTGGCTCGGACGCTGTTCAAATTTGTACAGAAGTAATGGTAAACGGTTACGGAATTATAAACGGTCTAAAGAAAGGTCTATTAAACTACCTTGAAGAAAAAGGAATGAACAGTATTTCTGAACTCAAAAATATAGCCATAGCCAAAATAACCGCACATAAAGATTTAAACAAAAAATATTTTGTAAACCCTAAAATTGATAAAGAAAAATGTATTTCTTGCGGGAAATGTACGAGAATTTGCGAAGAATCCGAATACAATGCACTTTCTATGAGTGAAAAAGAAATCAAACTTGATAAAGACAAATGTCAAGGATGTTCTTTATGCAGCATTGCATGCCCGCAAAATGCAATATCTATGGAAGCAAACTAATTTTTTTATTTTAGATAACAAAATATGTTACACTGAAAAGACCCTTGTTATACACAAGGGTCTTTTTATAAATTAATAGGTTATTTTAAATAACTTATTTTATCATATATTGTTGTCTGAACTTTCTTTTTTGTTTTCTTACTATTTTCAGAGCTATTATCACTGAGGTTTACCCAATCAAAAGCATTATTAGGAGTGATAATTTCTCCATGAATAGTTTTTATTATTGCTGAACTATCCTCTCCTGACTGAACCCCATCAAGTATTTCTTTTGTATTATCATAAATATTTTTTCTATTTGAGTTTTTAAGGCTCACTTCTGCAGCCTTAATTGCTTCAGATTCCATACTTGATAAGAAATCAGTACCATTGATAACAATCCCGGGATTATGTCTTACTACAAATTTTGATGTCCATACCTTAACATTATTTGAACCATTTGTAGCTACTCTAAATTCATTTTTGCCTGAATGCAGCTGAACAGTAGCATAATAATCAGGTGCAAGATTTACGTTATTTATTCCAATACGTTTATCTTTTGTTCTTATATTGCCTTTTTTATTAATCTTACCCTTGACATCTGTATTTGTAGAAGCAGTTCTCAAATCAAGATTATCGACATTCATATTTCTAACTTTGACAGCCTTATCAGCTTTTAGATTAGCATCTCTACCCTTTACTTTTGTGTAATTTGCATTAGCACCAATAGTATTGATATTAAGATCTTTTCCTGCTTCGACAGAAATTGTATTATTAGCGGTTAAATCAATATTTAACATCTTATTTTTTTCTGCAACAGACTCACCTGCCGTTAAAGATATGTCTTTAACATAGATATTTGTATCGCCATTGTTAGCACCATTTGTAATATTTTGAGCAGACACTATATTCACACTTTCGGAATGAGTATTATCTTTACCGTCAATTACATTGATATTCAAATCGTATGATGTATTGATATCTGCAGTATTTGTATGAGCGGTTATCAATTTATCAATTTGAATTTCATCAATTTTTACTGTTTTAGCATCAAGATTCATATTTTGCTTAATATGACCATCTGCTATCTTGATATCATTTTGAGCAGTAATATTTGCATCTTTATCAACATTTATCTTACCTGATACGGTAACATTATTAGTGGAAGCAATGTCACTCTGACCTTTAACATTCAACGTGCTTGTGATATCAGTATTACCTTTTGTTACAACAGTTGTTTCTCCTGTCTCAGAGCTTGTAACAGTTGTTCCTGATTTATTTATAAGTTTTCCGCCAACTGTTCCGTCTTTGATTTTTGTATCATTAACAGTATTGATTTCTGTATCTTTTGCTGATGCAAGCTTTGTAACGTCAGCATTTTGAGCTGATATTACTATATCATCTCCTGACACAACTTCATTTATTGTTGTATCTTTTAGTGATGTAATATTTACATAATCTGAAACATTTAATTTCTGAGTAACATTAAAATTGCCTTTTGCCCCGGCACCTAAATAACTACCCACACCTGTGACAGTTGCAGTCTTAATGTTTATATCATTATCAGCATCCAAGTACAGACGACCTGTTATAGTTGCACTATCAATGTTTATATCATTTTTGACATCACTTGATGAATATATTTCATCGTGACGAGCTGTTATCGATGTATTACCATTAATTGTTGCACCATCTAAATTGACATCTCCGCAAGAATATATTGAAACAAGATAATCTGTTTTATCTGCATCAGAATTAAAATAATTAAATGTCGCACCGTCTATAATAGCGTGTTCTGTTGCTTCGACCTTAAAATCATCCGTTTTTATACCACCACTAACAGTTGCATCTTTTGACCCAATTAGAATCTGATGAGCATCTGCGCTTGTTAAAGAGGTATTACCCTTTGTAGTTATAGTCAATGTCTTCTCAGTGATTAAATCAATATCGCCTGCATTAATATTATCTGCAGTGATATTACCTGTTTCGGAACTAAAGAGAATATCACCTTTAGAATCTATGTTACTTGCAACAATATTTGTATTATTAGAACTTATACGAACATCACCATCGTACGAAGTAGAACTGTTATTTACATATAATGTATTACCTACCCCTTTTATGTATACATTTTCTTCTACTTCGCCCATTGCACTATGTGTTTTAAATGTAATGCCCTGATTAGAAGTTGTTTCAATGAACAAATCGGAACTATAACTTCCTATTGAACCATAATAAGAATCTAATAGAATAGATTTTGCTCTAATATTAGGATTTGTTTGCTCTGCATTAACAATACTCTTTGTATCAATTGTAACCTCTTTTGTTTTTACGGGTACTTGATCCGCAGTTTCCGGCGAAGTGGAATCTTCCGGATCTGTACCCTTTATGGTTACAGTTGAAGTAGTATCTTTCAATTCTTTATTTTGAACACCATCTAAAATATTGCCCAAGGATTTTATTGTTACTTTTCCAATAGAATTTTCACTGCTTCCGTAAGTAGGGTTTTCGTCAGCTCCTTGTTTTACAATATTATTTGTAACATCTATTCTGTTTATATGTAAACTCGACACATTATACAAATAAATATTGCTGTTGGCCTTTGTATAGATAGAAAGATTACACTTTAGATTCTGTGAAGAAAATACTAAAGAATTATTATTTTCTTCATCTCCAACATTTCCGACAGCATTTATAGTAATATCATCTCCGATTATAACACCATCAAAACCAGAAGCTTTTAGAACCGCACCCTCACTTGATAAAGTAGTATTTTGGGCAGCAAAAACTCTGCCTATTTTCATATTCTTACGACCTTCGAGATATTCATCAATGGAAGAAGAAGTATTTGTTGGCAATGGTTTTGACAACAATGTTATATTAACATCAGAAGTCGCATCGGCAATATCATCTGTATCAATACTTCCATGTAAGTTTGCATTGTTAAAACCTGCAGCAGCTGATATTGCACCATCAGTATCAATAACAATATTTTCAATATTACCCGCAGTTGTTGTCAGATACACATCATTTACGGAAGATATATTATATACTCTAAGTTTATCTGCAGGAACATCTGTTCCGTCATAGTATACAGGAATAGCATTTGTAATTGTTTTACCGTCTATAACTTCATCTTCGTACCTGTATGTGAATGCCTTACCGTTTTTATCTGTAGTGATATCTGATGCTATAATACCGAATTTTGCTTTTAATTCGACCCCGCCATCAACAGATGTAACTCTATCTATATACATTTTGGCATTTGAGGTCAAATACACATTTTCTTTGGCTAAAACATTATAAGTTGCAGTATTTGCAAATTTCAACGGATTTTCAAACGTACCTATTTTACCGTTTGTTGCCGACAACAAAACATCTGATGCGTGAATGTTATAATCACTGTAAGCACCCGTTGCACCGGCTATAATAGAGCCGTGCCTTGATATCAGGGATACCTTGCCGCCGTTTTCGGAAACAATATATTTTACGGTTATATCCCCTCTATTATCTATATAAATATCATCTTTAGCTCTTACAATCCAATTATCAGCAGTGATATTATAATCTCCACCCACTGCCAAATCAGAAGAATTTAGGTTAATAACATCTGCTCTAAGTTCGAGATCATGCGCAGTAATACCAAATTTTGTCTTGTCTTTCATATCGAGAGTGCCGTTATCAGAGGCAAGATAAACTGTACCGCCATGTGCTTTTATATCAATGTTGCTCACATCTGATTTTGGATAATTGATATAAATGTCTTTTGCTCTTGCATTCAATAAACCATTCTCAGGCATAATAACCTGAATAGGTTTTACCGTAGAATATTCAGCATCATAATCACCAATTTTGTTATTTGTACTTGCACTACCCGCCGTCAGATTAATATTTGTACCTGATATAGTATATGCTAAACTGTTTGAAGTTATATTTCCGTCAGATTTGATATTTACAGTTCCCGGAAGACAACTGATACTGTTATTCATAATAACATTACCTTTAGAAGTTATATTTATTTCAGGTTTACTAAATCCTGAGAATTGAACTGTAATCGGATTTTTTGCCACATCATAAACAGGATTTGCAGTATCGTAATACCACACTTTTTCATATTTCTTACCGTCAAACAATTCAACAATCCACGAACGATCAACGTATTTCCAATAATATTTCCAAGTTCCGCCCTCTTTTACATAATATGCATCATCTCCAGGTGTATATGTAGTAGTTCTGGATATATGATCACCATTTATGACAGTATTTTGACTATTAGCCCAAGTACCGTTACCTTCAGTTTTGTTTTTAGAAGTTGTTATAATATTACCATTCTCATCAACATGGGCAGTATACGTACCCGCATGGTCTTTTAAGAAATTTTCCGTTAAATCAGATTGTTTAATATTATCAAAATCTGTATAATCCGGAACACTTGATACTACTACGTTTGTTGCTGAACCAACACCTGAACTGCTGCCACTTCCTGCACTATATTGTTCTTTTGTATTTATCTTAAAGTCATTTATTGTTAAACCACCTTTTACTTCTGCATCAGAATTTAACGAACTTGTTACAAGATTATAAGATGAGTTATTCACAACATTTATTTGACCATAGCCGTTTACAAGCTCAATTCTACCATTTGAAGATGTACTGATAATATTACCTGTCAAATTAATATTTCCACCTGTGATATTTGCCTTAAATAAATATATATCACCTTGAATATTATCACCTGTTGCATTAGCATCAGCAGGTTTGAAGTATGCCTTAATATTTTTCAAAACAGCTAAATCATTATTTTCATCAAAGAATTGCAAATAATAATACCCTTTTGAAGTTGAACTTTCTTTCAACAAAGTTTCAGTACCATCAACAACCTGATAATAATTATCGCCGACTTTTTTGATTGTAAATTCAGGAATTTCAGCCTGTTTAGTTTCTGTACCGCTTTTTATTAAACTATTTATATCTATAACTTTAGATGCAATAGAAAGGTCTTCACCCACAACAATCATGCCTGTAGCATCATTACCGCCTGTTTTAAATTCGTTTGCAGTATATTTTTGTTCATAAGCACCGTTTGGAACTCTTATACTCAATTTGTTAGCAGTAATACCTCCTTGTGTAATAACACTACCTGTATAGTTTGTAATTTGAATAGTACCGTTAGGGTTTTCGATATTACCATAGAATACCATATCCCCTGCATTACTTTCCTTATCAAGAGGTATGGTAGGATCATTTCCATCAACACTATTAAATACTTTTATCATTGATTCTTGCTCGCTTGCTCTGACAATATGAATAGTTGATGCAACTACTCCGCCGCTTAAACCTGAATTGATAACCAATTTATTAAATACCATGTTACTGATGCTATCATTTATAACAGTAATAGATGCATTATCCCCCGGAGAGTGAATATAACCGTTACCCGAAACATGAGTGTTGTAAATCGAATCACCATTAAAGGTTATTTTGCCTGAGCGAATTATTACATCATCAACATTTATTGCATAAACATTTATAGATTTTCCTTCTTGATATTTTGCTTCTAATTCATCAATTTTTGCTTGCAATTTTGCAATATCGGCATCTTTAATCGCTTCTTTTGCCACTAAATCAGCATTTGCAGTAGCTATATTTTTGGTATTCAAATCTATTACATCGTTACAAGTTGCAATTTTACCATTGTTTGTAATAATATCAGCATTCCAATCAACAATTTTAGAAGTGTTGGTTCTAATAGCCTCTTCTATTCTATTACATTCAGCCGGATAATGAACACTCCACTCATTTCTTGCAGTTTCATATGCAGCAAGCTTTTCACTCTTATGTTCAGCATCAGCAGAATTGTATGCTTCTCTAGCACTAATTAAAGCATCTAATTTAGTATCTTTTGAACCGTATGCATCTTTAAATTCCTGAAATTTTGTACTATCATCGCTTTCCAATTTTGTTGATATATCAATGTTGGCATTATCCAGAGTTATTTTGGTTGTTCTATCTTTTTCTATATTATCATTTGCAGTTATCTTCTATTACTTCTTTATACCCTTCAATTTCTTCTTTTACTTCTTTTTCATAATCTTCAAAAGCATTCTTTATATTTTTCTGAGTATTTTTATAAGCAGTAATATCTTCCTGAATATCAGAGGATTTTATTTCTCCGATTTTTTCTTTTTTAGCATAAATACCGTATTTACCATTTTCTACAACATTACCGTTTTCATCTACTTGATTACCGTCAATATTTAAATGAAGTGATTTATTGTACCCTAAACCGCTTTTCAAAATACCATTGAGAACAATCTCTCCTGCTATTGTATTTTCGGTATTTTTATTTCCTTTTCCTGTGTATGGAATGCCCCATAGTTGATATGCTTTTGAATCTCTGTCTGCTCTGATTTTTGATGCAGTATTTTGAGCAGTAATATTTATTGCATCAAAAGCGGTAATAACTGCATTCCCTGTAGCTTCGTTATCATCTCCGTTACCGTTTATATATACATAGGCTCTGGAGTTTTGACTCTTTGCATTTGATTCATCATTCAAGACACTGAAAAGTCCTCTTGTTCTTGTATAAACATACGATTCAAGACTCTTGTTACTAACTGCAGAGATATTAGTATCTCTACCGCTAGTGGAATGAGTGTCTTTTTCAAAAGTAACTGATGCTGAGAGCTTTGATGCAATAGCACTTGCATGCCCGCCTGCACCTGCCACACCGCCATAAGATTCTACGTTAGTTTTTGAATAAATATCTGCATCATTCCTTGCCGCATAAGAGATATTGTCATCTTTTGTCCTGATATCATGATTTGAAACAGTTAATTTCGCATCAGCATCAAGCTTGATTTCAGAAGTCAAATTCGCACCGGCAATACCTGCGTGTGAATATAAATCAGCTTTTTCATTGATATTTGCAACATTATACGCACTGATATCAATTGCACCATTACCATAATTACCAAGAGCAACGGCTCTGTTTCCACCGAAAACGGTATCCGTAATCATTTTTACATTATCATGAATATATCCGCCTGAACCGGAAGCAAGACCACCTGAACCGCCATAAAGGTCATAACCGTTTACACCTTCTTTTTTAATCTCATTTGCAGCCGCAACCTCAATAGAAGATGCGGAATCAATACTTGCATAAGATTTATTTGTAACTGTTGAAGTAATATTATTCTCAACTAACGGAATTGCACCTGTAACAAGACCAAATGCATTTGACTTGTTATAGCTTAAATATTCATTACATGTGCTTGCACGAGATGTATATTTATCTGTATCTATACTATAGTTTCTGCCAACATACACATTATTATTTGAACTTATTTCAGAATAAACACCTGAGCCTGCAATTCCGACAGCAGCACCCGCTCCTGCATAAGTTGTTGCTTTAACATTATTATCAGCCAAAGATTTAACATTAATCTCTTTTGCTTTTAAATCCATTGAAGAATCTGCATCAGCTATAGTTACCCCTGATGTATGTTCAATTTTTGCTCTTGTCTTTGTACCGCCTGCTGATACAACACCATAAGCACGACCGTTTGATTCGGCAAAGGCATTGTTCTTTGCATTAGATATAATATCTATCTTACCTTGTTTATATACTTTTGTAGAGATAACATTGCCGTCATCATCTTTTACCTGTTCAGTTTTGTCATTAACAACTGCAGAAAAATCTTTACCTATATTAACCGTCGTATTTTTTCCGACTGTTGCATACGATTCAGCACCCGAACCGCCTGCCAAAGCACCTACTGCAGCCCACGCATCAGAGTGAGCGTACTCGTCAGCATCAGTTTTTATTGTAATATTACCATTTTCAGAAGAAAGTTTTACTCCTTCCCCAATATCAATTTTTGTATCACCTTTACTTGTAGCATGTGCAACTGATACCCCTACTCCTACACCACCATAGGCGTGACCTATAGCTTCAGCATACAACTTATCTGTGCCTGATTTAGAAATTGCTGCAATCAACATATCACCAACAGTCTTTATCTTTGCGTTTTTATTTATATAAGCATTTGTTGTTTTATTAGATTTAATATGGGCAGAACTGCCTGACCCACCGCCAATTCCTACAGCCACACCAAGAGTCTTGATATGTTGATCATCTTTAGATTCTGCTTTAAGCGTTAATGAATTGACCTCTATTTTTGCATCGTTTTGAATAAATGCATTTGTTGTCGTTGTATTATCTGATATTGCAATAGATACACCAATTGCACCACCGCCTACTGCAACACCTGTAGTTCTTAACTCTATATTATCACTGTTTTTTGCATTAACTGTAAGGTTATTTGCATTAATTGTAGCATTTGAGTCAATAAACGCTGACGTTGTACCTGATCTATCTGTATCACTCTCCGTTGCACCTGAATATTCAGATTTTGTATATAAACTGTCAGAATCTGTTTTCTTTGCAATATTTCGTACTCTCGAATCTTTTGTATTTTTACTTTCAACAACTCGGTCAAGCACTTTATTATATTGTTCATTATATTTTTTATTTGCACCATCTGTTTTTTCATTTGCTTTTGTTATAACATCGTTTGCTTGTCTTTCACCGGATTCAAAGTCTTCTTTATCCTTTTCTGATAAATCTTTATATGATGCGTTTCCTACTTTTTTACCGGCAGATATGTATAATACACCGCCTGTCAAAGAACCGATACCACCTGCGACAATAACTGCCATATTGTCTGCTATTTCTTGACTATCTGCAACAATAGATACATTAGCACTGCCATTTATCACAGAATCAGGTTTTACACACGCTACAACAGTATTCTCAATATTATTGTAATCAACTGAAGCACCTAAACCACCTGCACCGCCTGCAATAGCACCTATGTTATCATATATTTTTGTAATATCAGTTGCTTTAACATCTAATTTACCATTATTAGAAAGATATACATGATTATTTTTACCCACATAAGCGTTAACAGTATCCTTCACACTGTTATACATAACAGAACCTGCTCCGCCAAAGTACAATCCTGCAGCACCTGCTACTGCAATCAAAGGATCGCCTGATTTACCGAGATTATTATTTGCCTGTGCCTTTATAATTACATCCTTTGAGTAAATAGTTGAATTCTTGCCTGTGAACGCTTCTACAGTGTTTTTAAACTTATTAACCCCAACAGTTGCACCAACACCTGCGCCGCCAAAACCTACGGCAACAGCACCGAGAATTTCGGTCAAATTAGTTGTATTTGTTGCATTCAAGGAAACCGTATTTGTATAATTACCATCTTCACCAATATTTGAACCTTCAGCAACATAAGCCTTAACAGTTGTTTCAAGAACATTTGCTAAAGAAGTACCGGCACCACCGCCCATACCGCCTCCGGCAAATCCGGCAACAACTATTCTGTCAAAAGTTTGTTCACCTTCTGCTTTGACATCAATATTTTTTACTTTCACAGCACTGCCGCCAATATATGCAAGAACTGTACTTGTAATTTGGTTAACCTCAACGGCAACACCAACACCTGCTGTACCACCGCCGCCTGCGACACCGGAGTATGAATCTTTGAATGTTACTTTATCTTTTGCATTAACTGTTGCCTTATTACCTGTTAATTTACCGGTAGCAAAAGCTTTAACTTCATTATTTATGTAATTAACATTTTCAACACCTACTACACCTGCACCTCCGCCGCCTGCACCGGAAACAGTCGAGAATTTGTATGTATTATCAGTATGAGCATCAACGCTCATTTCATCAAAATTAGCGGTAACATTATCCAATGATGCTTCTAATGTGTATTTAATGACATCATTTACCGCAGACAAACCTATTCCTGCAAGTCCACCTCCGGAACCAGAACCTGTAATGGTTTGCATATTTGCTTTCGCATCAGAATTGATATTAATTTTTTCTGCAGCGGTTAAAGTAGAATTTTTAATACCTGTTTTTACATCAGAAGTTATAACATTAGTATTAACAACCCCTGCGACACCTGCAGTACCACCGCCGCCTGCTGATATCAATGTTGTAAAGAAATCATCTTGTTCTTTTGCTAACGAAGTAATATTTTTTGCATCTATTATTGTGTCACTCGATTGAGAAAGTGTATCTTTATCAATAACAACTGTATGAACAGTTGCCCCGATTCCTGCAACACCTCCACCTGATGCAGCACCGCCTGCAGAATATAGAACTACGTTACCCTCAGATGAAACTTTTACTTCACCATTAGATTTTACACCATACTTTACACTTTCAACGGTTTTTGTACCCTTAATATGTGCATCTGATGTACTATTGATAACCATTGTATCGATAACACCCTCAATCGCAGTTCCTGCGGCTCCGCCCCCTGCAATTGTAATAAAAGGAACTGATTGAGTACCTATAGATTCATTTGCAAGAGAAGATACCACTACATTTCCTGTTGAATCAACTCTTGAATTTTCTATTGCAGAAATAACTTTATTATTAATTACACCTGTAACAATAGATGCCCCTAAAGCACCTACACTGATAGAACCAGATGCACCGCCTGTTCCGCCTTTAATAGTCGTTTTGTCATAAGAATCAACTGTCACACTGCCTTCGGTATTCACAACTGAGTCTACAATTTTTGAAACTACGTCACCTGCCATAACAACAGTATTTATAGAACCTGACGCTGCAACACCTGAACCGCCTGCACCACCAATTGTTATTGCCGTAACTAAGTTATCGGCATAGGCATCAACCTCAACCCCATTTTTTGATGCAATATCTACACCCTTAACTATAGCATTCAAGTTACTGTTATCAACTATTGTGCTGATAGAGCCGCCAATAGATGCACTGCTCACTGAAATTGCAACACTTCCTGTAACAGTTGTAAAAACAACATCATCCACACCTTTTGCCAATACTTTGCCTGAGGTTGATTTTATATTCTTTTTATCACTATTTTCTGATTTTATTTCTGTATTTGAATTAGAATTGTTAACTAAGGTAGCGACTGCACCTGAAACGGCAACACCTTTACCACCGGAGCCGCTCAACACAACCTCAACACCATCTATTTTGTTATCAGTAGTCAATGATATATCATTAGTTGAAGTTATATTTGAGTTTTTGACATAATTATTAATATCATTATCTGCAACGGCAACATATACAGAACCACCAACAGCTGTTTCATATACCGCCGCAGTAACCCCGCCTGTAACAGCTATTGAATCAAATTCTGTATCACTGTCCAGTTTTGCCGTTTTTGATACAATATCAGAATTTTCTATATAACTATCCTGATCTATATCATTAACAATAAGCATTATCGCACCACCAAAAGCGTTTTCTTCTAAGGAAACGACTCCTGATGCAGTAACAGCAACACTATCTAATATACAATTATTTATAACACTTAAATCACCTGTCGAATCAATATCGGAATTTTTAATATAGGCATTAACCTTATCAGATATTATATCAAGGCGCATAGCACCGCCTGCAGTAGTGCCTTTCCCTACCGTAACGTTACCAGTAACAGTTATGTTATCATATTTATCCTCTGCCGATACTTTTATATCAGCACCTTTATTTGTTCTGCCTTCAGTTTTATTTATTTTTGCGTTATCCATATACGCATTAATTTCAGCTTTTGCAACATATAAACCGATTGAACCGCTATAAGAACTATCATACTTCGAACCTGCACCTGCGGCTGTTACATCTATCATTTTTGTAAATTCTTTGGCAGAAACATTTACCTCTTTAGAAGCATTAACATCAGAATCTTTAATATAAGCATTTAATGTTGACTTTGAAGCATCGGTATCCATTGCAGCACCTGCCGCAGAGTAATATTTTGATATTGATACAGAACCAACACCTTTTACTAAATAGTTGTCAAATTCAGCACCCACCTTAACAGACTGATCTTCAACATCAAAACCGGCTGATGTATTAACTTTAGCACCATCTTTAATTGCTGCCATAACATCATTTTTTTGTATATCAAGAGATAATACCCCAACACCTGATTTATCTTTTGCTTGAACAATACCGGCTGAGAAAGAATAAAGCATACTATCTTCTTTTGCATTCACCTCTGTTGTATTTTTTGCATCAACTGTTGCATTGCTAATATATGATTGAACATTATTTTTATTCAAGTTAAACGCAACCGTAGCACCACCACCTGTTTTACCATTAAATGTACCGATAACGCCTGCTTCAATATTCTGATCCTTTGAAGTTGCATTAACTTTAACATTTTTGTCTGACTGAACCTTTGCATTATCAGATATATATGCTTTAACATTACTATTAGCAACATTT
Organism: uncultured bacterium; assembly: GCA_902797985.1. GTDB lineage: Bacteria > Cyanobacteriota > Vampirovibrionia > Gastranaerophilales > Gastranaerophilaceae > UBA2883. The sequence goes on along the minus strand of CADBUZ010000008.1, from coordinate 81,310 downwards.
AAAAGAAGTGCGCCTGCAGCAGCATAAGTATTTTTATCAATACCTCCTACATGCCCGTTGCCGACACCTTGAGCCTGCTCTATAATACTATCTGCATCACCGCCAATATGACTAAGGTCAACAGAGCTGACACTACTATCGCCATCATCAGCTCCATCTAAGAAATGTACAACAGAAGATGCAATTGAATCATTATCATTTTCTAAATCCTCTATTATCAAATCATTAGGCCCACCGTCTTCGTCTTCGCTCGAACTTTTTGCAATTCCTATATTTGCAGTAACATTCAAGAACACCTTGTCATAAATAGCATTAACAAGCACATCTCCTGATGCCATAACATTTCCCTTGATATATGCTTCAACGGTATCAAAGAAAAACATAGAACCAATACCACAAGATACAGACTTACTTGAATTTGCAAATGAGAAAATTACCGAATACCAATTATCATCTTTTGTTGCATCAATTGTAACATTTTTGCCTGTCACATTAGCACCTTGCTCTATGGATGCTTTAGTTTCACTCTCAGGAATAACAGAAATAGCCACTGTACCTGCAATACCTGATTTGTCGGCAGCAGAAGATCCTGCCGCTATATTTACAAACTGTCCGTCTTCATTTGCTAAAACTGATACATTACCTGCTTCACCACTACCTGTAGTTTTAATTACCGCATTTTCACCAATTTTTGATTTTGTATTTACATCATGAACAAGAACAGAAAAGGCTCCGCCTGTTGCATTACCATCTCTTGCACTCCCACCCGGTATCAAAGATCCATCTTTTATAGCAGTAAGGCTAAATAAACTCATCAGCGAGGATCCGACCATCATTGTAGAGTTAGTTGTTGCATCTATTAGTACAGAATTTTTTACAGGATTAGCACCGGTCAAATTCACAACTGAGCCGCCTACAAGCTCTGCGTTTGTATTTATCTTAGATGTAGTTACTGCAAACGCACCTGCCCAAGCATTCGTATCCGTATCTTTTGATTTCGCACTTGATGTTGATTGTGCAAATGTTTGAAAGAAACCCGACATACCACCGTTTGCATTTATATAATCAAAAACTTTTAGCAAATTACGAAGTGAAAATTTTTGGTCGATATCTTCTTGCAAATTCTTACCAACACCCAATTTATTAAGATAATCATCAACATTTGTTGAATTAACGTCAGTTATAGTTTTATCTTTTGTTTTTTCATACGTTTTTATACCCAAAATATCAAGTTCAGCCCATAGAGGATCTAATCCTGACGGACGTTCAACATCAGTTTTTGATCTAACAATCAAAGCACATTCTTCTTTGTTAGGATCAGAAAACATAGAACCGCCTGATAACGTAAAATCGCCATAAGCTTTGGCGTCAGCATCTAAATTTTTAATATTTATAGCAACAGCACCAGCAATAGACGTTTCACCATTTTTAGCACCTGCGGATGATGTAATATGACTTTTATGGTCTTCTAAGGTAGAACCTACAACAACAGTTTTTGCATTTATTACAGGTTTTATATTATTTTCGGAATCACCAACATAAGCATAATTTTTAGCATCATCCATTGCTACATTTAACCCACCAGCAATTTGAATTTTTCCAAATGTAGCCACCATTCTCTCTTTTGAGTTTCCGCCAATTTTATCAAACCCCTTATCAATAAGATCACCCCATGTTTCAAATACTTTACCTAACGTAATGAATTTAAAAATACCTTTTACAACCTTTCCACCCATACCAAATTCGCCATCTTCACCTTGAGAGACGGATGAACCTGAAACACTTTGATTTAATTTCCCTACATAATCTGCATTAACAATAAGTGAACCATCTATATTTGCATCCGCATTCATAATTGCTTCATTTGTAGAATCAACATCTGCGACAGCAGCAGCAACCCCTATCATTCCACGATTATGATCAATCAAAGGAATCCACCCATTTTTGGTTTTTACGGATACATCACGCACCATGCTTGCAAGCACATTTATATCTTTCGTTACATTTAAGTTTACACCTTGCTCAATTATTGCTCTGTTTACTGCATCAATATCAACCCAAGACAATGCATAAGAACCATTCTTACCAATTGCTTCATGTATTTTATTTATGTTAAATCTTTCAATCTCTGAAAGAACAGAAAGATCAACAATATTCGTTGATGAAGCATTTGAACTGCAATTCAACGCTGTTACTGCTTGGACAACTAAATTATTCCCTGCGGTAATATCAGCCCCTGATTTAACTCTTACTTCATTTACAATATCCAAATCAGTATAATTAAAGGCTACTGTAGGTGATGCTTTATCTATAAAATTAACACTGATAGGAATATCTGATTTTGCATAAAATGTAGCATTTCGATCCGCATTAATTTTCGCACCGCTATCTATTGTTACCTTTGTTGAAAGATCACCAAGGTGAACATATTTATCTATTAAATATTCAAAGATAGCCGTCAAACCTAAAGTTGCTATTGCAACATTCGTATCTAACCCCATAATATTTTTATCATACGAATCCGGTTTTGCCAATGCCCTCAGAGTAACATCACTACCACTAACATCAGCACCGTTTTTTACGTTTATTAAAGATGCAGAAACATCTTCTAATCCGCTGCCTGAATTTTCTTTATCAACAGCATAAATTTCAGTCTGAGCAATAACATTTCCGCCGTTTGCATGAACTTTACCTTCAACATTAACAATAGCACTCAGATAATCTTTATTATTTGAATTATTTTGAGAAATTAAAGTTATTCCTTTACCATCATTCATTGCTGTTTCAAAGGTACTTGTAACACTCGGAGCAGTTCCTACTGACGCAACAACATTCTCACCGTTTGCATCAGAGGTGAACGACATATTTGCATTTAACTCTGCGTCTTTACCGATAGTAATATCTCTACCGCCGTTCATTATATCGATACCGCCTGCAGAATTAATTTTACCGTCAATCGTTATTTTTGCGGGAACCATTTCTAATTTTTGTGTTCCATCATCTGTTGTTCCGACATAATAATTATCTTTTCCGAATTTAAATGTTATCAATTTATCAACATTATCATCTTTTGGGATATTGCCTTCAAAAATCTTTTTCATAACATCTTCTTTTGGTGTCATAAGGGTAAGAGAGCCAACATTAAAAACCCCATCTTTACCGATTACAAAACCATGGGGATTTGCAAATAATACATTACCACCTATCTGTCCACCCTTAAAGGAATTAACAATACCATTGATTTGAGATGCTGAATTATCAAATACAAGATTTACAAGTTTGTTTTGGGAATTAATTAAATGAAGATTGACAATATCACCTTTGTCAACATTAAATTTACTAAATGTATTAACACCAATAGTACCACCTTTAGCAGTAGTTGTCGTCTGAATATTCCAAATTGCTTTGGCGGTATCTTTTTCTATTGTCGTATTTGTTGGCAAATTATCATATTTAGTGATTGTTGCCCCAAACACAACAATTGATGTGTTAGAAAAACAAAAAACAGTGACCAAAAATAATGCGACTAATCGCTTAAACTTGTAAATTTGTGATAGCATATTCATTAATTCCCTATTTTATATACGTATATAGTTTTATTTTAACCCGCTGAACCAATTATTTTGCTAGCATGACATATTATTTACAATCTGTCACAACAAAAAAAAGTGCTAAACCAATATTACTACTGCTTTTTGGGATATTTTCACAAAAATATCCTTATATACAAATCTTCACAATAACCATTATAATTGACGCACAGAGATTTTTTATTTATTCTTTTATTAGGAAAATTTGATTATCGCAAAGTATGAAAAAAGGGATTAAGAGAAGATTTTATATATTAGCTATTTTAGCTGGATTAGTATTATCTGCAGAGAATGTTTTTGCAGATGAACCTATGACGTTGCCTATGGCACAAAAAGACTTTAAAACGGAATTATTACAAGTTATCGGAAATACCAATTATACTAATAATTCTCAGCTTGCGTTGATAAACGATCCTGATGAAATACAAAACAAATCAAACGGAAAAAAAATAAAATTAAGAGCAAGAAAAGATAAAAGTCAAACAAAAAAAGAGGTACAATCAGAAATTCCTGATATCAACAAAAATATTGTAACTCCTAACGAATCCCCGGGGATTATAACAGACCCTGTTAGAACAAAAAGATACTATGACTCTTTTGAAGATGCTCACAGAACAAAACTAAAAAAAGACAAAAGCATTGCTCCTGTCATAGAAGAAGAAACTTTAACACTCCCTGCAAGAATAGAAAAAGACTCAAAAACAATACATATAGATAAAGTAGAATTTACAAAATCTGAAATATTTTCTGAAGTTGAAATTTTAAAATTCAAGGCACTTGCAGAAGGTCAAAATTTAACGGCAGAAGATTTAGACAATTTTATAAAAATAATTAACAAACAATACCAAAAAAAAGGAATTATTACAGCAAGAGCGTATCTTAATGAAGGAGCCTATAAATCAGGCGTTCTAAAAATAGAACTTATGGAAGCAAAAATTGGGGAAATTTTTGTTGAAGGAAACCGATTTAACAGACAATGGTTTTTGAAATCACAAATAAGCGGAAAAACCGGAGATGTCTTAAACCTTCAATCTATGGAAAAAGATTTAAGACAGTTCAACAAAAACGCAAGAAGTGTTCAAATGTCTGCTAAACTAAAACCCGGTAAAGAATACGGTACAACAGATATTGTATTAAAAGCGGAAGAAAAATTTCCATACCACTTTTCAGCTTCATGGGATAGCTTTGGTCGTGAAACAACAGGACTTTTAAGAGGCGGTCTTATGGCTTCCACTGATTCTTTCCTCGGATTTCAAGATAGACTAACAGGGGCAATAAACCTTTCAAGAGGGGCTCAAAACCCATTCGTTGATTATAATTTTCCAATCAACAAAAGAGGGACAAGAGTTGGTGTTTCATATATGTACGGGAACAACAAAGTTATGAGCGGCCAATACAAAGATTTTGACTTAGGTGCAAATACCCACGTTCTTAGTGCATATATAACCCATCCACTCATTGAAAATGAACGAGGTGCTTTAAACTTTAACACATCTGCAAATCTAAAATTTTCCAAAGCAACTATTTCTGATTACACATACTCTAACTATAGAGATTACAACTTTGCTGTGGGCTTCGGTGGACACCTCAACTTTAAAAGAAGTGTTTTTTACGGTTCAATATATTCAACACACGGTATAATTGATGACCGTATCAGACACCATAGTAAATATTTTACCAAATTAAATGCTGACGGATATTATATCCATTACTTACCACATGGAATTATCGGAACATTAAAAGCCGGCGGACAATATTCACCACACGATATACCATATATTGAACAATACCAAATCGGTGGTATATCAAGTGTTCGTGGTTATTCGGAAAGTTTACTTCTGGCTTCAAACTCTTATTTTGTCAGCTTGGAAATGCTTTTCCCAATCCCATTTTTACCGGAAAAAATAAACGTTCCGTTTACAAAAGGTGAAAAACAATACAGATTAAGAGATTCTTTTAAGTTTGCAATATTCTGCGACCACGGTGCAATATTCCCTTATAGAGGTTATGTAGGAACACCTAATTTCTTAATGAGTGTTGGGGCAGGGTTTAGAATGGCTATATCTAAATATATCACTGCAAGAATTTATCTCGGTATACCTGTAATGAACACAAGGTTATATCAAGAAGCAAATGCTCGTATACACTTTGATTTAATTGTTTCACCTTTCTAGTAAGTTAACACGGCATCATTAAAAACATCTGTATTGGGAATCGAATTCGAAAACCCATTCATTCTTGCGTCAGCACCACCAACAGCATCAATAGAAAGCATAGATAAAGCATTTGAACTGGGATGGGGCGGAGCAATTATATTGACGATTTTAGGCAATATATAAAACTTTTATAATTTTTTGTATGATCTTGTGCTATAAGTATTTGAGTAACGATGAGGGTTAGTAGTAAGTAGGGTAGACTTCAGTCTACTGACATATTTTGGTTGACTAAAGTCAACCCTACTTATTAGTGCAAATATGTGCAAATATGGTGCAAAAAAGTGGACATTTTTGTTACTAAAATCGGACATTTCGGACATTTTAACTCAACCGACTTCCGACCTCATAAAATTGCTAAGATTTACTAGAATTAGTAGTCTTGCCGATTAAAAAAATTACCCATTCCGACCAAATGTCCTGTTAAAAGGTACCTCCGACATTAAAACAAAAAAACAGAGCTTGAACACAAGCCCTGTTTTAAATGGAGGAGGAATAGAAGGACTCCGTTGGCGATACACAAAATGATTAAGTATCATTTTGTGAAAAGTGTCTTGTAACCGTACCTTCAAGAATAAGCCAATGGAGGGGAGAACCAATCAAGCGAAGCTTGATGCGTGTTGTAAAATAACTCTATATTTGATGATTTATAACAGAGATATTGACGATTTTAGGCAATATATAAAACTTTTATAATTTTTTATATGATCTTGTGCGATAAGTATTTGAGTAACGATGAGGGTTAGTAGTTCCCCATTTTCCTGTGTATGGGTTAGAATTTCCTCTTGTGGAGTAGTTATCAATTTTTGTATAATTTGCTCTTGTTCTGTTGTACGGAGTAACATAAGTTCCGTTACTTCTGTAGTGACCTCTCACATGCGTTGCGTGTGCAATCGGCACAACTGATAACATTAAAACTAAAACTAATAATTTTTTCATTTAATGTCCTTTCTTTTTTGAATTATAAATTCATCATATAAACAAATATTTATTAATACTTTTTAATGACATACTTTGCAAGGTCTTTCTTTCCTTTGAGCATCAGAACGTTTTTTCGGTACATTTTAATGCCCATTGGCAATTTGGCTCATGATAAATTCTGCTTTTTACATTAAAAACAACAGGACTGTTATATTTCCTTAGTATTTGTTGATTACAATAATAACTATTCTTTTTTATCGGCTTAAATGCAAACACTTCAAGATTTACACTCAATAAACCGATAAAAACTATTAAAATTATACTAAGTATCTTTTTCATTTTGTTTTATTTACTTTCTTCGTACAAAATACTCACACTATGGATTATAAATTCTGCTAATTGCAGCATACTCAACATATTCAATTGTATTAGCTCTAATATTTTTCCACGGTAGACTATAATACGATTCTTCTGCTAGCCGTTTTAATAATGCAACTTGATTTGCAACATCATCTAAACGATTATATCTACCGATCATATTATTCATTGCGGGATTATTTGTCATTGCTGCCAATAATGCTATACTCTTATCTTCATTATATGATATATCAGCCAAATTATTATAATTTTGCTTATAATATGATAATGCTTTTATATATTGCTCATAATATTCTTGTGTTTTATTCCATGGTTCAAATAACTCATAATCTATGAGTTTATCATTCAAGTCATAATAATCAAGTTCTACAATAAGGTATGAATTTGTATGAAAATCTATAACTTTTTTGCACATGATATACCATATTTTTTTGTTATATTTTTCTTCCAATAATTTTAACTTTCCATTATTTAAATTTTTTGTCCAATAAGAAAATACGTACGACCTATTTGAATCACGTTCAATAGAATCAATGTCGATATATCTCTTTTCACCTGTTTGCACCCAATCCGCGGCAAAAGTCGGTAATGTAATCATGATTGTCAATATAAATAAAATTAGTATCTTTTTCATTTTATTTTCCCTTAAAACATTTTATAGTATAATTTTTTCCAAATTGTAGTACTCCACGTATTATTATATATTCATCATTTGTTATTGTATCCGGAACAATATCATGCCATTGGGTTTTAAAATCAGAATATGAACGGAAATCAATTACATTACCTTTTAAATCATATATAATGCTTGCCTTCGCTTTAATAAGTTTTTTATTTATATCCATAACATTTTTATACATAACAAACCATACTTTTTTATTACATATTTTTTCTATATCTTTAAAATCACTTCCACCATCATTTAAAACTTTCGCCCAATATATGTACTGATTCGGAACTTCATTCCCATAATCATCAACATATTGTGCTATAGAATCAATGTCAATATACATTTTTTCATGAATTTGAATCCATTCGGCAGCAAAAGTCGGTAATGTAACCAAGATTGTCAATATAAATAAAACTAATAACTTTTTCATTTTTATCCTTATATTTCTACTTAAACACATCCATGCCGGCTTGTATTTCTTTGATTTTCTCATTAAGGCTTACAATTAATTTTTGGTCATTTTTCTTCTTTGCAATATTTATTGCTTTTTTCAAATCCTCAATTGCCCCTGTGTAATCTTTTGAATATACTTTTACCTCTGAGCGATAAATATATAAATCTTCAATTGTACCGTCTGTACATTCTTCTGCTTTATTAAAATAATCAAGTGCTTCTTTAAAATATCCATATTTTCCATGCAAAGTTCCTAATCCAATAGAAGCAAACATATTTTTTGGATTAATTTCTATCGCTTTATTAAAATCCTTTATGGAGGATTTTAAATCATACAAAAACATTTCCTCAGCAGCTCTTATTACATAATATTCATCTTTTTGCGGGTTTATAGAAATTGCTTTAGAAACATGTTCAATCGCTTTCTTATGATCATTTCTTGCCCCAAAATATTGACCTAATTTAAAATAGGCTTCGTCATTTTTATTGTTTAATTTTATTGCTTCATTTAATTTCTTTTCAGCGTTCACAAAATCTGATTTATAAGTAAATTCTCTTGCTTGTTCCACACAAGCCTTTGACTTTGCTATATTATCTAAATTGTCACTTGCATAAGATACCGCTGATAACAATAACATACTAACTATTGTTAATATTAAAACTTTCTTTTTCATAATAAATACTCCTTTTTTATTATTTAATTGTGATACATGTTAACATTATATGTTTCACCATACACGGGTCGTATTCTTTCTTGATACTCTTTATATCGTTGATGAGGCGATACATAAGAATCATTAAGTCGTGCTTGCCGATTTCGTAACTTTGCATAACAAGCATCTCTATTATTCTCATCTAATTGGTCACAAGTGTTTAGATTTTGCTCAAAATCTTGTTTCCGCTGTAGCCAATAAACTTGGTCTTGTTTTTTATATTTTATCCATACCGAATCTATAAATCTTGTTTTTTCAGGCTGTGGATTTTCCATCCCAAAAGGACAAAATTCGTTCCACTCAGGACGATTAGCATTATATTTTTCAGAGTTGGCAAAAGAACTTAACCCATAACTTAATATAATAATTGCAAAAATAATCAATATTTTTTTCATACATTCCTTTCTTTTTTGCATGCGTGCAAAATTTTGAACAAATTATAACATTATAATTGCATGTATGCAAGAAAATAATGAAGAACTTTTTAAATTAGGTCAACATATAAAAGCCCTCAGAAAACAAAGAAAATTAACCCTTGAAGCACTTTGTTATCGTAATGGATTAGAGCCTTCTACAATCAGCAGAATTGAACAAGGTATTGTTGAGCCTAAATACCTTACCCTCTTAAAACTTGCAGATGCTTACAAAATGAAATTATCTAAATTAATAGATTTTTAAAAAATACAAACACTTATATTTTTAATAATAGTGTACGAGAGGCAAAAGCATATTTTTGCCTCTATTCCTCTGTTCGCTTTAAAGGGGTAAGATTAAATATAGGGTAAATAATATACTTTCGACCTTTGGTTAAAATTTTCCTACCCAGAAGGACTCCGTTGGCGATACACAAAATGATTAAGTATCATTTTGTGAAAAGTTTCTTGTAACCGTACCTTCAAAAATAAGCCAATGGAGGGGAGAACCAATCAAGCGAAGCTTGATGCGTGAGAATCACTTTCTCCGACATTGAAATAAAAAAAACAGAGCTTGAACACAAACCCTGTTTTAAATGGAGGAGGAATAGAAGGACTCCGTTGGCGATACACAAAATGATTAAGTATCATTTTGTGAAAAGTGTCTTGCAACCGTACCTTCAAGAATAAGCCAATGGAGGGGAGAACCAATCAAGCGAAGCTTGATGCGTGAGAATCACTTTCTCCGACATTCAATTAAAAACAGAGCCCTATAAGGACTCTGTTTAAAATGGAGGAGGAATAGAAAGAAGGACTCCGTTGGCGATACACAAAATGATTAAGTATCATTTTGTGAAAAGTTTCTTGTAACCGTACCTTCAAAAATAAGCCAATGGAGGGGAGAACAAATCAAGCGAAGCTTGATGCGTGAGAATCACTTTCTCCGACATTCAATTGAAAACAGAGCCCTATAAGGACTCTGTTTAAAATGGAGGAGGAATAGGGATTCGAACCCTAGGTACCCGTGAAGGTACGACAGTTTTCAAGACTGCTCCAATCAACCACTCTGGCATTCCTCCGAATATGTTGTTTGGATGTAAATCTATCTTACCGTAAAGATATTTAAATGTAAAGAGGAAATTTATATTATTTTTTATTTTGTGTATAATACAGTAAAAGAGGGAAGTTTATGACTGAATATTACATAGGAATGTCCTTGTCACCTGCATCTACAATCGAGACAGGAGTTGTTGTCCTTGATGAAAGAAACACACTTATTCTTGTAGACAAACTTTTTTCTATGAACGATGTTCAATTTTTCTTTGATAATTTTTCTTCCCTTAAACAATCAAAAGTATGCATATCTCTTCCTTGGGATAACACACTTATGACAGGCAAATGGAGAATCCTTTCAAAACCATATCAAATGGTCACCACACATAAGGGATTTTTAAACACAGAAGATTGGCTGGACAGATATTCATCCAGAGGATGCGACTGCATAAACAAGCTGATTTCATCCGGAATTGATGTAAAACGATTTGACCTATACCTTTCTCGTTTAAAATTAAATCTATATTCTAATTTTAAACAACGTTCCCCTGCGGATTGCAAATTCCTGCAAAACATACTTAAAAACGAATATAATTTTCAAGACATCCCTACAAACATGATGCCTGCAGGCGCACTGGAAGCCATTGTCGGGGCACTTGTTGCACGTAAATACGCAAAAGGCGAAACTGAAATTATTTCTAATTTTAATGGTGTCGATGTTATTAATGTAAAATAACTCTTTTTTCTTTGTCAATTTCAGTAAAAACCTTGCCTAAATACGAAATGTGAAGTATTATAGTATTTATAAGTACATTAGTTATGAGTGTAGGGAATTATGATTACACAAGTTAATAAAGATATTATTTTAGATTTATTTAAAGCACTGATTTCATCTGAACAAGATTATAAAAATAAAATTAAGACTTCTGAAATAAACAAAGACGGTTTATCCGTTTTAAATTGTTTTAACGGACTACTTTTATATTTAAAAGGCGAATTTACATCTGCCCTCAGATACTTTAAAGATGCTGAAATATTAGTTTCAAATAATGGAAGTAACGAAGAAATCATTTTATATAATTTCTTGTTGGGATATGTGAACTTTTGCGAAAAAAATAACAATTTATATATGCTTCACTATAATAAATCCCTAGAAATTGCAAATAATAATGATTTAAAAGAATATTTGTCAGGTTTAGAAGAATGCATAAAGCAACTCAAAAACGGTGGTATTTATATTTCATCAGTAAAGAATGATCCTCTTTTAGCACTTGTAAAAATAGGTCAAGCAGTTGCAGCAGAAAAAGATATTGACAAACTTATGCAAACAATAGCTGAAGAAGCTCGTAATGCAGTTCAAGCTGATAGATGTACTGTTTTCCTATATGACAAAGAAACAGACGAACTTTGGTCAAAAGTTGCTCTTGGACTGGGTAGTCAAGAATTAAGATTTAATGCCTCCCAAGGTATTGCAGGTTCTGTTTTTAGAACAGGAGAAATTATAAACATTAAAGATGCATACGCAGACGACAGATTTAACAAAGAAATCGATTCAAAGACAGGCTACGTTACAAAAACAATTCTTTGTATGCCTATCAGAAATATTGAACAAGAAATTATTGGGGTATTCCAAATCCTTAATAAATTAAGCGGATATTTTACTCAAGAAGATGAAGACATCCTTATCTCCATTGGTTCAAGTGCCGGAATTTCACTGGAAAACGCAAAACTATTTAAAAGACAACAAGAACTATTGGAAGAACAAAAGATTGTTTTTGACAGCTTCATAAGTACGTTAGCAGCCTCTATCGATGCTCGTGATAAGATTACAGCAGGTCACTCTACACGTGTTAGGATGTATGCGACACTTATTGCCGAAGCTTTTGGACTAAATGAAAAAGAAATGGAAATTATTCAAAAAGCCGCAGCTCTACACGATATTGGTAAAATTGGCATTCGAGATTCAGTCCTTCAAAAAGAAGGTAAATTAACTGATGAAGAATATAAACATATTCAAGAACACGTTGAGATAACTCATAATATTCTTGAAAAAATCCATATGTCAGACGATTTCAAAATGATAACAGAAATAGCTTGTTCTCATCACGAAAAATACAATGGTACAGGTTATTACAGACACTTAAAAGGAGAAGAAATTCCTTTTGGGGGAAGAATTCTTGCTGTTGCCGATGTATTTGACGCTATAACTTCTAAACGTCACTATCGTGACAAAATGCCTATTCAAAAAGTTATATCAATTTTAATTGGAGATTCCGGAACTCATTTTGACAAAAATATTGTTGATAAATTTTTAACAATACCTCTCGACAAAATTGTAGAAGTATTCTTAACAGAGAATCATTTAATATTAAGTAATGAAGATAGAACAACCTTAACTAACTATAATTTAAGATTATTAAAAGAAGCTATTGATTCAGAAAAAGATACTGAGCTTGTATCAAAGTTTAATAAGTACTACACAGGAATGGATACTAATGAATAAAAAACTATATATATATATTACACTAATTTATTTACTTTTCGTTTCGGCTCCGACCATAGCATCAGAGAATTTTGAACCGAATGAAAATTTGAACGAACCAATCAAAACACAATATGGCAAAGTCCAATATGATGCAAAAGAATTTAAATCAAAACTGGATGCAATAAACAACAAATATACAAATTTAAATATAAGTTCTGCTTATCACGATGTCGCAGAAATGATTTCTGATAGCGAAGATAATGATTATTACCTTATGTTATTAGCTGATAAAGCAACCTCTCTCGGTTTCTTTGACTTAGCAGAAATTGCGTTTAGTAAAATTTCTGATTATGAAATCTCGAAATTAGATTCAGAAAACACACATAAACTATTTTTCCCTAAATACAAATTAACTCAAGACGAAATTATTGCTTTAGCAGAAGCTTATTCAAATGTAGAGCATAATGATAGAGCAAATGAAGCAATTAAAGATATAACTGATAAAATAACAAATCTTGATAAAAATGATTATGCTAACTACATATTAGCTATGGCTAATATGAAATTAAATAATTTAGACAATGCAAAAAAATATATACAAGACTCAATTTATATAAATTCAAATAATTTGAATTACAAAATACTACAATCACAAATAATTGCAAGTTCTAAGAAAAACAAAAAAGCTTTAAAAATAGCAAAAGAAGCTCAAAAAAAATCCTCTATAGAATATTACCCAATAAAAAAACAAATAGATACTAATGAAGAATTTATTAAATATAAAACAGAAAAACAACCTTGGCTAAAAGATTATCATTTAGGCTATTATTATTATCTAAAAGAAGATAACAGCAAAGCGCTAAGAATACTACAAGGTGCAATCAGCAAAAATAACTCAAGGAATGCGGTTTTATATTCTTTAATGAGCAGAATATACATAAAAAACGGCGATTTTGAAAAAGCAAACACAGTTGCCACAAAAGCATACAATTATAACCTTTCAAACATAAATACCTTACTCACTTTGGGAGATATCGCATATAAAAACAATAAATATAAACAAGCCTTAAAATATTATAAAAAAGCAGCTAAATCACGTTCATCCGTAACAGAAGCAAAGTTAAAACTCGCTGATACATATGCCAAATTAAATAATACAAAAACATCTGTTTCAATATATGAAAAACTAATAAAAACAGATGCTACAGCATATAAAGCATTTTATCACGTTGCGCTAAATAATCCTGATGCGGAATTAAATTACCTAAAAAAATCAGTAGCAATCAATCCTTATTTTAAAGACGGATGGATTGACTTATCAAGAATTATGATTGAAAACGGAAATTTAACAATGGCTAAAAAATATTTAGAAAATGCTTATTATATTGACGGAAGCGATTTTAGGTATTATTATTATCAAAGCTTATTAATTAAAAAGACAGAAGAATTAAATAAAATTGGTAAATAAAATGAAAACTGAGACATTGCAAAGTAACATATTAATAGTAGAAGATCACGAATTAACCAGATTTGGTCTAAAGACTACTTTTAGTGATGTTGACTTCATCTCAACAATTTATGAAGCAGGCTCAGCAGAAAAAGCTTACGAAATAGTAAAAAATAATAAAATAGATATCATTATAATGGATTTAGGATTACCTGAGGTTGATGGCATTACTGCAATAAAAAGCATAAAAGACTTAAAACCTGAAATAAAATTTGTAGTTTTAACCTCTCATAATGATAAAAAAGATGTATTGAACAGCTTAAAAGCAGGTGCTAACGCATATTGTTCAAAAGAAATTAATCTGCAAAGATTAATAGAAGTAGTTCATTCGGTAATTGATGGTGCATCATGGTTTGATCCCAGTATCGCAAGCATTGTGTTAGGAGCAGTTACAACCACCCAAATGAATGATTGTAATGGCTCAGAGAATGAGTATAATTTAACAACAAGAGAACGTCAAATATTAAAACTAATTACAGAAGGCTATAGCAATGTCGAAATTGCCAACAGTTTAGTAGTTAGTGTTAATACAACAAAGGTTCACGTTGCAAGCATCTTACAAAAATTAGAAGTTGAAGATAGGTTGCAAGCAGCAATTAAAGCTTTAAAAGAACATATAGTGTAGGACAAAATGGAAGAATTTTCTAAAATTTTAATAGTTGATGATAATCCTAAGTATCTTAGCGATACTCTTCCTTTGTACGGATATAATGTTCACGTTGTTACGAATGGAGTAGATGCTCTTAAAGCATTAGAAGAAGGCTATAAAGATATCGATTTAGTTCTCCTTGATGTTATGATGCCTCTAATGGATGGTTGGGATACCCTTAAAGCTATAAGAAATAACCCAAACACAAAATACCTTCCTATTATAATGATTACGGCAGTAAATGAAGAACACAAAATTGTTTCTGGTCTAAAATACGGTGCCGATGATTATGTCGTAAAACCATACATTCTTCCTAATTTATTAGCAAGAATTGAAGCCGTTTTAAGAAGATCTAAATGGCAAGAAGAAAAAACTAAAAAGGATGTTTCTTTTGAACAAAAAGGTGATATAGAACCTTTAACAGAAAGAGAAAAAGAAGTTTTGGCATTAGTTGCAGAAGGGAAAAGCAATCAAGAAATCGCAGAAAAACTTTTTGTCAGAGATGTTACAGTAAAAACACATTTGAATACAATCTTTAAAAAATTAAAGGTTAAAAGTAGAACTCAAGCAGTTTTACTTGCTATTCAAATGAATATAGTAAGTTAGGAGAATTATGAAATCTAAAGACGAATTAATTGATTTAATATTAAATGATACAGAAGCATTCAATGATTATGCAAGTCAAAATGCAGAAACCGGAATTGATTTAAGCGAGGTTGATTTATCAAATACAGAGATAAAAGATGTTTGTTTTACAAACGTTGATTTTACATCATCAACATTTTCTGATTCACACTTATTAAATGTACAATTTTCAGAATGCGACCTTACATCTGCAGATTTTACCAGAAGCAATTTAGCGGAATGTGATTTTTCTAACTCAGTACTAAACGGAACAGATTTTAGCTATGCGGTATTAGATTATTGTAATTTTAATGAAGCAGATATGGCAGGTTCTGTATTCCAAGAGTCAGATTTATCAAATTCAGATTTATCGACAAGCTTTAACTTAAATGCTTGCAGATTTGATGACGGAACCGTTTGGCCGGACAACGATTTACTTCCTGATGATTTTGACGGAATGTATTCAGCGGATTTATCCTCTCTGCAAGATGATGAAGATAATGAAGTTTCTGATTATTAATGAGAAGTTTTGATGAAAAAAGATTATTACAAAATATTAGGAATACCATACAATGCAAAAATTGAAGATGTAAAAAAAGCCTATAGAAGGCTCGTTCACACTTGCCATCCTGATATTGCAGGTAACACCCCTGAAATAATAGAAAAATTCAAAGAGATAACAGAAGCATACGAAACCTTATCAAGCCCTCAAAAACGTGAACAATACGATTCGATTATGAAACTATATAAGTATGCAGATAATGAAACACAAGAAAAACCAAAGAAAACAAAAGAGGCAAAAAAGGAAGAACCTAAAGAAGAACAAGAACCTGTAAAACCTAAAAAAGAAAATACTTTTTCTAAAATGAGAGAACAGGCTAAAACAGTCCATAATAAGAACATTTTTTCAGATTTTATAAAGGGACTTATAAAAAACAGTAAGCCTAAACAAAAGAAATATACTCCACCCAAAATAGATGGGAAAGACATCACCACACACGTTACATTATCACTTGAAGAAGCAATTAATGGAACAGACAGGATTGTTAATATTTTACACATGGAAACGTGTGAAAAATGCAAGGGAAGAAAATTCATAAACGGTTCTGTATGTCCTTCTTGCGGAGGCGCAGGCGAAAAATCTAAATATAACAAACTAACTGTAAAAATTCCTCCAAAAGTAAAACAAGGAAGCAAAATTCGTGTTGAAGGGGAAGGGAACAAAGGATATAACGGCGGAAAAAGAGGAGATTTATTCCTTGTTATAAATATAGAAAATGCGCAAGATATTCAATATGATGGGTTAGACATTATTAGAACAATCCCTATCGCACCTTATGAAGCTGTATTAGGCGGATTTATTTCATTTGAAATGAATGGAGAAACTATCAAAATGAAATTAATGCCAATGACATACAGCGGACAAAAATATAGAATTTCTGAACAAGGTCTTGAAAAAGACGGCATAAAAGGAGATTTAATAGTAACAATAAAAATAGACCTCCCTAAAAAACTCTCGAAAGAAGAAATTGAATTATACGAAAGATTAAAGGCTATTTCAAAAAGAAGCGTAAGAGAAAGCTAAAGTAATTTTGATAATTATATACAAAGATGTAGCAACTTTTACATAACAAATATTATTCTATTAAATGCTGACTCATAAACTATTCTAAGAAATCAGAGTCATCAAAATCAATTTCTAGATTATCATCATCTTGATCATCGTCCATTTCTAATAGTTTATCGTTTTCATCATCCTTTTTCTTTTCGTCTTTTCTTTTTCTTTTTGCAAAAACGCCCATTCCGCCACCTGCATCAGCGTGTGACTGATATGATTTGAATGGATCACTGCCGTTTATTCCGAATGCCATAATTTGTCCTTTTTTATTCTCTAACATTAGTATAAATTATTTTTTTAATTTTGTACATGGGTTATATTAAATTTATAAAAATAAATTTTTTAAGACTCTTAAATTCTCTTTACATTAATGTAAATTTTTATTAATATATTGTTATCACAGTAGCAAAAAATCTTGTTTTCAGGTTTCTTATTAATGTGAAATAGGAGTGTCTTTGCATGGAAATTAATAAGTCAAATCAAGTAAGAAATGTAGCATTTCAAGGATATCAACACAAGAAAACCGATACAGGTGCTCAAGCCTACGAGTTCAATTGTGTTTATGATTCCTCAAAATATGATTGCGAGGTTCAATTCTTCAGAGTAGGAATTGATAAGAAGAATAATTTCTTTGTGGAAAGAGGTTCTGACGGAAGCATGGAACCATTTTTTACTGCTGATGTACCAAAGAGTGGTGTGGTAGTTGAACCAAGATATGATTTAGACTTAGAAGATACTCAACCGTTTGCATATAGAATGGTTATTAAAGATAAAAATACAGGAAATGTAGTTAAATATATCCATGAAGACAATAATGAAAAAGACGGCTGTTCAATAGTTACAAGAAAAGGAACAAGTGTAACAAAACAAGGTCCAATGTATCTTGCAATGCATGATTCATTTGCACCGGGGTATGTTTATGCCGGCTTCAATGATAAAGATACAGGAAAGATTATTAAGCCGGAAACGGCAGATGAAAAGAAAGCTATTGCTGATAAGATTAGAAATTCTAATCGTACTTTCGCAAACTCATTTGGCGGAAGTATGGCAGGGCTTGAGGCAAAACTTCATGAGCTTAGAGAAAAAGGGTTTAAACGTTTAATTACAACTCCTCTTAAGGGTGCTAGTAATGCATCAAGATTCGGTTATTGGAATGAAAATAACATGCTTATGGCAGGTGGTGCAGGTACCATTAATAATTATAATTCTCTTCAAAGAGAAGCCTTTAAAAATGGTATGAATTTAGTAGATGACGGAACCTTTACATCAGAAGGTTTGCAAGGTATTCATTTCCAACGTGCTATAAAATGGATGGATAATGATGAAAAACCTGCAGAATATTACTATTTCCGTATGAGTGGGTTAAAAGATAATGCTCTTGGCATGGGGGTTATTCCTGCTAATTACGAAAATTTAAATCATAAATTAGTAAATTCACCATTTGAATATTCACTTCAAAGTAATGGTCAATATAAAATTTCAGAAAATAAAAAATATGATCCTGATAAACCAACAACACTTCAAATTTTTGACAACTCAATGGTAACAGACAAAGAACGCAAAGATACTACATCAATTATTGATCATTATTCAAAGACAAATCCTAACGGAAATAAACTTGCAATTAATACTCATGATGATACTGTAATTCCATATGCTTTTGAAGTCGATCCATATGAGTATAGAAAGAATGTTGAAAACCTAAATGAAGTAAATGCAACAAGAGAAAAAGCAAACAGAGTAAAACTTGATTCTCCAAGAGGGACAATGTTTGTAGGAGCTATGTCCGGTATAAGTATTGAAGAAAAAAATGAAGGCGGATTTGTATGCTGGAACGCATATACGGATATGTCAAAGCTTAATTATTTCACATCTAATTATGATAATGAACTATTGTCAGATATAAAAGATCCTGCAGAACGTGCAGTAGAAATGAATAGATTACGCAGAGCAAATGCTGAGGTTCAAGATTTAGCAGCAGGTGCTGCAAAATATTGGACAAGACATGTTAGAAATGTTCACAATGAGTATGTTGCAAAAACAATTGGTGAAATTTCAGATAAACCAGCAAAAGCATATAACAGAATTGAAGGTATTTTAAATTCACAAAATCCTGACAATCCTAAATTGCCTGAAGATGTCAGACTTTCAAGACAAGTTATTCAAAATGTACTTGAAGATAATTATGAAATGCGTCCAAAATCGGATGACTATGATGAATTATTGATTTCATCATTGATGGAGTTACCACTTGATTCTATTGAATTTGCTCCGGATATGCAAGGTGCATTGTCATCACCTTATTTGTCAAAACGTTCACCTGATGAGGATCATATTGGTCAATCAAGATATGAGGCAATGGTTGATTCTACATATAATGTTCCTAAAGAATATGCAAAAACATATGATAAGATGAACAGCGTATTTAAAGAAGATATTAAAGCATTTGCAGATAAAGTTCTTAATGAGGTAGATAAAAATTCAAAAGAACCTTTATTTGATGGTGACAATCTTACAGAATATGGTCAATATGTAATACCATTAGTGGCAGAAGATATAGCAAAATATGCTATTGTAAAGGCCTTTATGCCTGATGCGAAAGTTAAAAAGCTTGAAAATGGTGAAATTGCATATGATTATGACGATATGATGAAGAAAGGTACTTTGAAACATTTTGGAATCAATGGTGACAGTCAAGAAAATGAAGCTTCTCAAATTGTTAACAGAATGAAGAAAGGTATTAGTAATCTTGAAACAAAAGACATTACTTTTGTTGCATCTTCTATTAATAAACGTATTCAAAATACAAACGCAAACAGTTTTAAACTGGCAGAAGTTATGGTTGATCGTTCGGGATTAGGTCTTGATTGGAGATTTGATGCTGCAAAAGACGTTGCCGATTTTGATTCTGTTAGAAATGGCGACCAAAGATTCGATACTGCTTGGAATAATAATATTAAATTCTGGGGAAATATGGTCGAAGTTATCAAAAAAGAAAATCCTAATTCATATACGGTAGCCGAATTGACAGACGTTGACGGAATTATTAGGGATACAATGCCTGACAATGGTGATGTTATATATGATAATGAAGGAAAAGCAATAGGCTCACTTCTTGATTTAGCGGGTATAACTTCTGAGGCTAACTATTCATATTTCTTTGACGGAATAACAAATATGTTTGGGTATGATTTTGTAACGGGTGATGATAAAGTCGGAAACAAAGATTCTGAAAGAATTAGAAAATTGGAAGATTCTATTTCCAGATTTGCCGATAAACCAATTGATTACAAAAGAAATTCATATACATTCGCAAGTAACCACGATAAGCCAAGAATGGTACATTTCTTGTCAATGGATATGAGCTTGTATAACGCAGATTTAATGAATAAAGATGATGTTGGTCATAGAAAAACAGCATATATGATTATGAATGATATTATGAATGAAAGTGAACTTTCTGATTATGATAAAAACATCATTTATAATGACAATGAATTTTTCAAAAATTCAAGTGCTAAAGCTGTTGCAAATGGTGAATTATTAAGAAACAGCATAGGTGCTATAAACAATGATTTGAAAAATGAAGAAAAACGCAAGGTTAGCGAAAGCAATATAAGCGAAGATAAAAAACAAGCAAAATACGCAGAAATTGATGATAAATATAATAAGTTATATTCTGCTTTATCAAAATCAGTAGCAGACGTTGTAAATGGTAAGTATTATAAAAATGCTGATGATAAACATAGTTCTGCTAATCCTGACAGTTATAAAAAAGTGCTTGAAAAAGATGGCTTTGGCTCAAAACCAATCCCTGATGCATTCGATATAGTGTTTGATCAAGCTGAAGAAAAATATGGTGTAAAGGGACTTTTAGACAAGGATGCTCTTAACAACTATAGAAATAGAGTTGATTCAAAAGCAACGGAAGTCGGTCGTGTAAAAACCAGAATGATTATGCGATATCTCGGTGCATTATCAGGAAACCCTACATTGTATGCAGGGGATGAATTAGGTATGACAGGTGGAGAAGATAAATGTCAAAACACATATCTTCAAAACCGTAATGCGTTAGATGAATCCGTTTTAGATAAAGACTCAGGTAATTTCAGGGCAGATATAGCTGATTATAGAAATCAAATTATGGATATTTCTGCTAATAGAAAAGACGATGATATAAATATGCTAGAAGCATTAAATAATGGTACAATGTATAAATTGGACAAACAATCAGCGTTTAAGAACGGATCTAGCGAGGTTATGGAATGTTCAGCAGTTATGTCACAAGCATCGAATGGTGCAATGACAATATCTGTATTCAACCCTAACGGTGTATCTACAGATCCAAAAGTACCTGTTAGTCACCTTCATCCTTCAGATGCTTGGTTAGACAGTATATATTTAAAAGGACCAAAAGGTAAAATATCCTTAAATGCAGGTACAATATTCAAAAATGTTAACCCTAATGACAATGCAATATATAAGGTTTGCAATAACGGTGATGACTACTTTATTAAACGAATTGTAGACGGAAAAGAAGATGGTATTCTTATGGATGGTAATACTTCTCCGGATGGTGTAATGATGCTTTATCATATTCCTGAAAATGTTGCCAATGAAAGAACTTCTTTAATAAATAAAAAGACAAGAGTTCGTGAATACTTTAATCACATGTACAATATTCCAAAAAATAATGCATATGCAGATACAGGAAAGCCTGAAGCTAAAAAAGGTAAAAATATCGATGTAACATCGAAATAATTTTATAAAAGCGGTAAATTATTTACCGCTTTCTAATTTGTAAGTTTATACATTACTATACTTGCAGAGGTGCTTAAATTTAAAGATTCAACATCATTTCTCATTTCAATTGTAAGTTTTTGTGTTGAATAGTTTATTAATTCATCAGATAAACCATCTGCTTCTGAACCAAACATTACCAGCGTTTTTTTCTTGCTTGTCCAATTTTTTAAAAATACGCTATCATCTGTTTTTGGTAATGTAGCTACACGTTCGTAATCATTAAAGAATTTTTTTAGTTGTTCAAAAGATTTAATAACAATAATATTAATTTTCCAAAGATTTCCTACGGAGGCTCTCACACATTTTGGATTATATAAATCAACAGTATTTCCGTATAAGATAATAGAATCTATATTAAATGCTGCAGCACTTCTAATTATTGTTCCCAGATTGCCTGCATCAGATATGTTTTCAAGTAAAATAACATTTGTTGCAGATTTTAATTTTTCATAGTCATT
Source organism: uncultured bacterium (assembly GCA_902797985.1). Lineage (GTDB taxonomy): Bacteria > Cyanobacteriota > Vampirovibrionia > Gastranaerophilales > Gastranaerophilaceae > UBA2883. Next base: position 58,762 of record CADBUZ010000008.1, on the reverse strand, counting down.
TTTAAGTTGTTTTCCAACTGCTACGACTTCAGGGGCAGATTCGGTCGTTGATAGTTTTTTTAATACGGCTGAGGTGGTTTTTATTAACTCTTGTTTTATGAAGTTGTATTTATTTGCTTTTTCAGATAGAACAAAAACTCGTTCAAGTTCTATTCCGCATTGAACAGCTTCATAAACAGATTTATAACCTTCAAGTAAAAATAAATTAGTTTCTTCTCTATATTTTTTTTGTTGAAGTTTTGCAGTTTCTTTAACTATTTGATTATTTATTGCAGTAATTTCCATAATTCTATAAAACCTTAAAATTGTTTAATTGACTTTTTTCTATATCTGTTAACATTGAAAAATCAATTAGTTTTTTTTCATAACACATATTTGAGAAAGATTTAATAACACCATTTTCAAGATAGCATGTGTTTTCTAACCTTACTCCAAAAGCTTTATCGTTATATAATCCCGGCTCTATCGTAAAACACATATTATTTTTAATAGGAGTTTTTGCGATGTCATTCTTGCTTAAATTCGGAGGTGCTTCGTGGACGCACACTCCAATACCGTGTCCTAATCCGTGAGAAAAAACGAAATTGTCTATTTTATGTTCTTCAAGAAAGCCTCTTGTATCGTTATCTATTTCAAACCCTGTCGTTGTACCTTCTTTTACTTTGTGATTAAAGGCAAATAAAAACATTTTAAGAACGGTTGTATAAACTTTTTTTTGAATAGGAAGGGGTTCCCCTTTTACAAAAACTCTGGTTATATCTGTTGCAAGTCCTCCTTCGTAATATGCCCCACAATCAATTAATATTAAATCTCCATCTTTTAATATTTCTTTTTTTGAAGAATTCATATAGTGAGCTTGAGCGGAATTTTGATTTCTTGCGACTATTGATTTAAAGCTAAGTGATTTTGCATCATATTTTTTGAAATTAGATTCTAATTCTTTTTCAATATCATATTCGGATAAATTTTCATTTTCATATATATAATTTCTTGTTGATGTAAGTGCTTTATCCGTCATTTCAAAACAGTATTTCATATGTTCTAATTCTTGTTTTGTTTTGACAGATTTAAAAAGTTTGATAGGGGATTCTTTGTATATAGGCTTTTTAATTAATGAATAATCTTTTGCTGTTATTGTTGCTTTATCAACAAGAATTGGAGAAGTTATATTTTTTATAATATTGTTAAATTCTTCTAATTTATTAACTTTAAAGTCAAGGTTTTCTTCGTGAGATATGTTTGAATCCGTAAACAAGATAGTGTCATTTTCTGTTATTAATAATTTTCCGTCTATTTTTACCGCATAATTTTTAGAGAAATCTCTCAAATTACAAATATAAGAAATTTCTTCAGAATTAGTAAATAAAACAGGTTTTTCAAGCTTTTTAACGGTATCTGTAAAAGTTTTTCCTGTATAGTTTGGAGAAATAATTTCTGCATTAGCAGAAGTTTTTTTGTAAGGTTTTTCAAAAATATCAATATCAAGCAGTTTTATTTTTACGTTCAATACTTTAAGTAAGGTTTTAAAGTATTCATATCTTTTTTGAGAAACTTTTGAAAAAACAATCCCTAATGTTGAATTTGGCAAAATTCTTTCACATATAGCCTCGTCTTGTTTTTCTCCAAGTTTTAGTTTTACAACGGATACTTTGTCTTTGTCAACTTCTAAATCAGCTTGAGTGTGGTATCTGCCATCAACAAACAAATAAATTTTTTCATTTGCACAATACAAAGCATCACCGGTATCACCGGTGAATCCGGTGAGATTGTGGCAAGAATTTTCTTCTATTGGCGCATATTCCAATAAAAACTGATTTGTTGTGTTTACCAACAAATAGTCTACACCCAGTTCATTAAAATTCATTTTAATCCTTTTTATCAGTAAGTTTAATCAAATGCCATCCGAATTGAGTTTCTACCGGTTCTGATACTTGACCTACTTCCATATCGAAGGCAGCATCTTCAAATGGTTTAACCATCATACCGCGTCCGAAGAATCTTAAATCACCACCATCACGTTTTGATGGACATAATGAATGTTCCATTGCTAATTCTGCAAAATCTGCTCCGTTTTGGATTTGTTCGTATAAATCTTTTGCTTCTTCTTCTGTTTTTACTAAAATATGACTTGCTCTAACTTTCATATATAAACTCCTTTTTTTACTAGCGAGATAATTATAACATGAATTAAATATTATAAGTAGTAATTGAATGTATTATTAATAGTAACGATTTTAAAAACTCTTTTTGTTGTAAAATTATTGTATGAAGAATGTTGCATTAATATTAGCATCAGGTACAGGTTCTCGTTGCGGACTTAATTATCCAAAACAGTTTGCACAAATCAATGGAAAAACTGTGATTGAGTATACTATAGAAAAATTTGAAAATAATTCGTCAATTGATTCAATATACCTCGTTACAAATGAAGAATATGTTTCAAAGGTGTCCGATTTATCTAAGAATTATTCAAAGGTGGTTAGTGTTGTAAAAGGTGGAGAAACAAGAAAAGACAGTTCTTACAACGGGATTTTTTCAATAAAAGAATCAGAGTGTAATGTTCTTATTCATGACGGTGTCCGTCCGTTTGTGTCTGATGAAATAATTAATAGATGTGTAGAGGCTTTAAAAACAAAAGATGCTGTATGCGTTACAATTGATTCAACTGATACTATTTTTAATATAGATGAAAGAGGAATAATTAAAGATATTCCAAACAGAAATTTTTTAAAAAGAGCGCAGACTCCTCAGTGTTTTAAATTATCTGTCATAAAAAAAGCGCATCAATTGGCTAATAGTGATAAACATTGTTATGTTACAGATGATTGCGGGTTAATTATGCATTATAATTTAGCTGATATATACACAATAGACGGTTCTATTAAGAATATTAAAATAACGTACAAAGAGGACTTAGAAAAGTTAACGTTCTAAAGATTTAGCAAAATCCTTATCATCAGCTTTTCGGGCTCTTAAAAGATTATTATTCATATCAAGTAAGTGACCAACACCTGTGGCTAAAACGGTTAAACCTAAACAACTTAGAGATAAATGTGCTTTAAATCTGTTGAAAATTTTATTGGCTCTATTTGAAATTTTTGAAACGGTTGGTATTATTTTTCCCGCCTCATCTTTTTCAACAGTTTTTGCAATAATATCATTTAGCGATTTTCCTCTTTCTTGAAAGCTTTCAACGAGGCTTCTTTTCCCTTCAAATGTTTTAATAGAGGCAATTTGTGAATACATCAAACCACCTGATAGAATTAATCCTGCTGATAATCCTAATGCTTTGCCTTTGTAGCTCATATCGTAGCTATTACCCGCATCGGTCTTAGCCTCAAAGCCATTAAAGGACAGTTTATTTTTTTGGATAGGATGTATATTCATTAACTAACCTCTAGTAATACTGAGATTTTATTATAACCAAAAACATAAAAAAATACCAGTATGTTAAGTAAATTTAACATTAAATGCCAGACAAAAGTTATGTTTGTTTATGATAAAATATTTATATGGAAAAGATAGAGTTGTTACTTCCGGCGGGAAGCAAAGAAAAATTGGAATATGCAATCAGATATGGGGCGGATGCTGTCTATTTCGGAATGGTTGATTTCAGTCTTAGAGCAATGCGAAAAGGTGAACTTATCACTCTTGATAACCTAAAAGAAGTTACTGATCTAGCTCACGATTTAGGCAAAAAAACATATTTAACTTTAAATATTTTTGCATTTAATAAAGATATAAAACAACTAGAAGAATGTGCCGAAAGAATAGCAGATGCAAATCCTGATGCTCTTATAATGAGTGATGTTGGTATAATGAATGTGGCAAGAAGATATATGCCAAACACTCCAATTCATGTAAGCACACAAGCCAGTGCGTTGAATTATGAAGCTGTTAAATTTTGGCAAGATTATGGGGCAACTCGTGTTATTCTAGGCCGTGAAGTAAATATTAACGATATGGCTGAAATTAAAAACAAAGTTCCAGATATGGAAATAGAAGTTTTTGTTCATGGTGCACAATGTGTTTCTTTTTCAGGCAGATGTTTGATTAGTGATTATATGACGAATGGTGAAAGAAAAGCTAATCAGGGTAATTGTTGTCAGCCTTGCAGATGGAGTTATAAACTTGTGGAAGAAACCCGTCCCGGACAATATTATGAAATAGAACAGTCAGAAAGAGGTACTCATATAATGAGTACAAAAGATTTGTGTCTTGTTCATCATTTGAATAAGCTTATTGATGCAGGTGTAGATTCTTTAAAAGTTGAAGGCAGAACAAAAAGTTTGTACTATGTTTCAGCAGTTGCAAAAACCTACAGAGAAGCGATTGATGCTGTTTACAAGGATAAAAATGCTGATATGACACCATATTTTAATGAGTTGTTAAAAGTGGGGAACCGTGGTTATACTACAGGTTTTTATCTTGGAGATGGTGAATATCCGACTGACGGTTATAGCTATGACATTTCAAAGGGTTTGGCAGGCGCTGATTTCTTGTGTGAAGTTCATGACAGAAAAGAGGACTATTACCTTATAAAAACAAAGAATAAATTTTTTATAAATAACGAAATTGAGGTAATATCTCCTTCTGAAAGATTTATTACGAAAGCTGTTGAAATGAAAACATCAGACGGCGAACAGAAAGAGTTTGCAAATACAAATGATGAATTATGGGTAAAATTTGCGGACGAGATTAAAGATTATAAGTATGCTCTTGTTCGTACTGTGGGAATCAAATAAAGAAAACTTTGAAGGTGAAAAGAAGAAAGTGTTTTTAGTTCCTGATTATAATCTGAAAAATATTTACGAGATTGATTTAGATAAACTTAAATCAAATGGAATTAAGTTAATTTTATTTGATTTGGATAGTACACTAATGGTATCTAAGTCAGGTAAATATTTGCCGGAAACTATTGATTGGTTGAATAAGGTGAAGCAAGATTTTAAAATAGCGGTTGTTTCTAATAACAATAGGTCTGATTATATTGAAAAGGTTCGTGCAATATCAGATTTTGATGTATTGGGTTCGTGTGCGAAACCAGATACGGCTGTGATTGAAGAATATGTTTCAAATTGCGGGTTGAATAAGAATGAATGTGTAATGGTTGGTGACAGACCGTTAACTGATATTTTATGCGGGAAACGATTGGGGTGTACAACAATTCTCGTCGGTTCTATTAACGCAGAAAATGAAGGTGTTCCGACAAGGTTTGTCCGTTGGTTGGAAAGATTGACCATAAAAAAATAAATTTGTAATATATCTTAAATATTTAATATAAAAAAGCAATTTTTATTATATATAAAACTTATATAAATTATATATAATAGGAGTTATTATGCCCGGACCGCAAGGTGTAACGAAAAAACCAACAGTAATGACGAATAAAGTTAACTATACAAGACAACCGTACATTTGTCAGCCAGATTGTTGTCGTGTAGATAAGCGCCATGTATCTCCATCCATAGAGAATTATTGTAGTCTTGTTGGTTCTACTCCAATTGGCAAAATTCACAATATTCCTGATTCAGTTATAAAGAGTCCCTATAAGAATATGAGTAGATTGTATTTGACTTATAAACCATTTGGTAAGTATAAAGTAGAGCAAAACAAAGGTATAAACCCTAAAGGAGCACGTCAGATTGATGTTTGTTTAGCAAAGTATTCTTTGAAGGTTGCTGAGACTATGGATACTGCAATGGCTTGTTATACTGGAGTAAAACATGCTCTATGGAGTTCAGGAGTATTAAACGATTACGGAGATATGCCTTTAGGTAGTGCATATAAGGCAAAAGAATATTTTGATAAATATCCCAATAAATTTGAGAAAGTTAATGTAGAAGCAAAAAATTTAAAAACACTTCCTGCCGGATATATTATTGTATACTCCAAAGAAGGGTTAGACGGTCATATTGCAATTACCAATGGTAATGGACAAGAAATGAGTGATTGTACTGATAATATGATGTGGCTTGAAGAACATGGTAAGGGAACGTCTTTTTCTGTTTACAAATTAACCGATAATTGGTCTTACAATAAGACAACTATGAAATTAGAGTTTAACGACAAAAAATAAAAAATGTAACATAACTTAACCATGTCGTGTTTTCGTGATGTAATTCATTATTAGTGATATAATTTATACGTAGGGGATTTAAAGAATTGAGGTGTATATGGCACATATAGTTATTGATGAGACAAGATGTAAATCATGTTTTATATGTGTAAATACTTGTCCTAAGGGTTTGATAAAGAAAAGCGACAGGATGAGCACTTTGGGTGATAGATACGTTGAGTTTGTTGATGAAAACAATGAGTGCCTAGGATGTGCTATGTGTGCCACTCGCTGCCCTGATATGGCAATCACAGAGGTTTATAAATAAGTTGAAAGTTGAAAGTGAAAAATGGTAAGTTATTCTGATAAACAATTGATAAAAGGTAATTATGCAATAGCAGAAGCCTCAGTTAAAGCGGGTTGTGAGTGCTATTTCGGTTATCCTATTACACCGCAGACAGAAATAGGTGAGTATTTAAGTCAAAGAATGTATGATTTAAAACGTGGCTATGTGTGTGCGGAAAGCGAACTTGCAGCTATAAATATGGTTATAGGTGCTGTATCAACAGGCGCAAAGGCTATGACATCATCTTCTTCTTGTGCGGTTGCTTTAATGCAAGAGGCTTTATCTTACGCTTGTAGTGATGAATTACCTGTTGTTCTTATCAATGTTATGAGAGCAGGTCCGGGATTAGGTTATATTTATCCTGCACAGGGTGATTATTTCCAATCTGTTTATGGTGGCGGAAATGGTGATTATAAGCTTACAGTCCTTGCTCCATCAAATGTTCAGGAATGTATTGATTTGACATACAGAGCATTTTATCTTGCTCAAAAATGGCGTAATCCTACTATGGTTTTAGCAGATGGATTGTTGGGACAAATGATGGAACCGGCAAGTTTTGGTGAGTATCCGTATCCTGAAGTGGATAATTCTTCTTGGGCTCTTACTGGTGCAAAAGGTCGTGAAGGCAGAGCCATATATTCTTGTGCAAGAGATGAAGACGAGCATAATGCAAAGATTCGCCGTTTGTTTGAAAAATATGATTTAATTGCAAAGGAAGAAACTACTTGGGAAGAATTTAATACAGAAGATGCAGACGTTGTTCTTGTTGCGTTTGGAAGTATGACAAGAAATATAAAAGCTGCGATGAAGGTTCTTCGCTCTCAAGGTATAAAAGCAGGTGCTTTCAGACCTGTTACCTTGTCTCCGTTCCCTACAGAAAGACTAAATCAGTTGGCTGATAGTGTTGATAAGTTTGTCGTTGTCGAAATGAATATGGGACAAATGATTAATGATGTTAAGCTTGCTGTTAACGGAAAATCAGATGTGAAATTAGTAAACAGACCTGTTGGAGAATGGCTAAGCGTTGAAGAAATTGTCGCAGGAGTAAAAAATATTATAGGAGATAAAACCTATGCAAGTGTTTAAGATACCTGAGTCTATGAAAAAAGGGTTTAAATATACTTTTTGTCCGGGGTGCGATCACGGTATTGCTATTCGATTAATTGCGGAATTGCTTGATGAAATGGGTTTACAGGAAAAAACAATTTGTGCAACTTCAATTGGTTGCTCGGTGTTCTTATATGATTTTTTAAACGTTGATTGTATAGAGGCACCTCACGGACGTGCGATGGCAGAAGCAACAGGGGTAAAACGTGCAAGACCTGATAAATTTGTTTTTACATATCAAGGTGATGGTGATTTTGCATCAATAGGATTTGCGGAATCGTCACATGCGGCTTTAAGAGCTGAGAATTTGACAGGTATTTGTATTAACAATACAACATACGGAATGACAGGCGGTCAACATGGTCCTACTACATTGATAGGTCAAAAAACAACGACATCACCTATGGGAAGGTTTAAAGAAACGTACGGTTATCCTGTCAGAATAGCCGAACATATTGCCTTGTGTGAAGGAACTGCTTTTAGTGCAAGGGTTGCTCTTGATACTGTTCCGCATATAAATCAAGCAAAAAAAGCTTTAAAAAAGGCTATTCAAGTACAATTGGACGGTCTTGGCTATGGGTTTGTAGAAATATTATCTACCTGTCCTACTAATTGGAAAATGACTCCGGAAGAAGCACACGAAAGAGTTAAAAATGAGATGATTCCGGTATTCCCTTTAGGAATATTCAAAGATAAAACTGAGGATAATTAATATGGAAAAGAATTATATAATAGCTGGTTTTGGCGGACAAGGTGTATTATTTGCGGGAAAAGTGCTTGCAAATGCATTTATGCTTGCAGGTAAAAACGTTACTTGGTATCCGTGTTATGGTGCTGAAATGAGAGGGGGTACGGTTAATTGCGAGATTGTCGTATCTGATGATGAAGTTAGTTCTGTCCATAAGCAAGATGTAGATTGTGTCATTGCTTTAAATCAATTATCTTTTGACAGATTTATCTCCAGAATAAAAAAAGGCGGAATGTTGATTTGTAATTCTTCTTTGATAGAAGAAATCAGACCTCGTGAAGATATTAGTTATATTTTTAGTCCTATGACTGATAAAGCAGTTGATTCAGGAAATCCTAAGTTAACTAATATGGTATCCTTAGGGGTTCTTTCTAACGAAGAAACCGCTCTTAATGTAGAGATTTTAGAAAAAGCAATCGATATAGTTTTGCCTGAAGAAAGGAAAAAACTTGCGAAATCAAATATGGAAGCCATAATGTTGGGTATTGATAAGTTGGTCACTGCTTAGTTTAATTTCGACCAAAAAGCGGATGTATTATTTTCAAAAAGACGTTATTCTAATATAGTAAATTTGAGGAATAGTTTTAGTGAAAAAAGAAGAAATTTTAAAAAAAATCGAAGAAACCGACGAACAAATCAAAAAATTTAAGAAAAGATTAAAAACTTCTGATTTGTGTGAAGATTTGTATGATAAAGCTATATTAGACAAAGCTATTTTAGTAAAACAGTTAAAGGACTGTGATAAAAATCCGATTGTAGAAGGATTTAAAAAGCTTGTGCCAAAGCGTCAAAAAACTTTAATTTGTGATTATTTTAAATAATCTTCAAAATTTTTATCAATAACTTTGTATCCACAGCCTTCATGCAAGCCTGCTTTGTAGTATATTTTTCTGGCGGGATATTTTTTGCACATTGGTAATCTTTTTTCATATACTGAGCAAAGACCTTCGTCTGTTACGTATTTACAGGCAAATATCAGATTTCCATCTTCGTCTTTACCTTTTATATAAAATCTTTTATAGGCAGGAAACAGAAATTGCATAATTTTAAATTCTTTTTCGGAATAGGTATCAAAGCTATACATGTAACGACAGCATTTACCACATTTTTTGCAGCTGCCTACTACTTCATACTCTACTCTTTCAGGCACGAAGTATGATAAAAATTCGTTTTTTATATTTGCTAAAAAATCTATAATCATTTTGTAATAATAATTTATTTCTGATAAAATAATAGCATGCACAAGGATATGATAATAAATTTGTTTTATTATTGTCAGTAAAGGGATAAAAATGTCACGTTATAATAAAAATGATTATGAAGATTTCAAGACACGAGTTTCAAAGAATTATAAAGAAGAATCTGAAGATTCAATCTTTGATACATTAAAAAGATTATTGATTGTAGGTGCTGCGGTTGTATTGGGCGGTTTAGTTTCATTGAAAGCTTATTTGGCAATAGTTCCTCCAATTGCGAATTTATCTGAGTTTAGACCTAATATGGTTACTACTTTTTATTCATCAGATGGAGAAGTTATAAAAACATTTAATGCTTGTACTTTTTCAAAGGTAAGCATTAAAGATGTGCCAAAAGAACTTCAACAAGCAATAATAGCGACAGAAGATAAGAATTTTTATAATCATAACGGATATGATTTGTTTGGTTTAACTCGTTCAATGATAGAAAACTTAATAGCAGGGAGAGTTGTGCAAGGTGGTAGTACTATTACTCAGCAGTTATCAAGAATGTTGTTTTTATCAAATGAACAAACTTATTCCAGAAAATTAAAAGAAATTATTATAGCGGCAAAAATTGAAAAATCTTTAAATAAAAATCAAATATTAGAGATGTATTTAAATAATGTTTATTTAGGCTCAGGAGCATATGGTGTGCAAGGGGCATCTCAAACATATTTTAATAAAAACTTAAATCAATTAACTCTCGGAGAAATGGCATTAATTGCAGGGTTACCTCAAGCACCTTCTGTTTATTCTCCGTTTAACAATTTGAACTTGGCTATAAAACGTCGTAATCGTGTGTTAGAAAGAATGTATAAAATGCATTATATAGATAAAGATACGATGAAAAAAGCTCAAGAAGAAAAAGTTAAGCTTACATCTATGCCAAAGTATTACACATTGAATAAAGCGCCTTATTTTTGCGATTATGTTATAAGAGAACTTGCAAGACTCGGTTTTACAGAACAAGAAATTACATCAGGCGGGTATAAGATTATTACGACATTAGATTATAATGCACAAAAAGTGGCAAATGAAGCATTGATTAATGATTTAAATGCGTGGGGAATGCGCGGGGCGAACAGTCAAGCGGCAATATTTTCATTTAGTCCGGTAGATGGAAAAATTCTCGTGTACGCCGGTGGTAAAAATTACGCAGAAAGTCAATATGACAGGGTTACACAAGCTATAAGACCTCCCGGATCAGCTTTTAAACCATTCATTTATACTGCGGCTATTCAAAAAGGACTTAATCCAAATGATATGATTGACGATACTCCTTATAAAATAGGTAATTGGGCACCACATAATTATGGAAATAAATATAGAGGTCGTATTCCTTTGTATAAAGCATTAATGGTTTCTTCAAATGTATGTGCAGCAAGACTTATAGAGTATGTTGGTGTTCGTGCGGTTATACAAGTTGCTCGTGTTATGGGTATAAATACTCCGCTTCAGTATGACCATACTATTGCATTAGGTTCAAACGGTGTTAAGTTGTTTGAATTGACAAGAGCATACGGAATATTCGCTAGTGGTGGTTATAAGGTTGAACCTTATGCTATCGAAAGAGTAGAATCTTCAAGAGGAAAAGTGTTGTATTCTGCCCCAAGAGCAAGAGTAGAAAAAGTTTTGGATACAGAAGTTGCGGCTATTATGACGTCTATGTTAAAAACAGTAATCAGAAACGGTACAGGCATGGCGGCTAATATAGGGAAACCTTGTGCCGGCAAAACAGGTACAACCGATGATTATAAAGATGCGTGGTTTGTAGGTTATACGCCATCAGTAGTTACAGGTGTATGGGTAGGAAACGATGACAATACAAGAATGGGCGGACTTACAGGTGGTACAGTACCTGCTATTATATGGCGTGATGTTATGAGAAAAGCAACTGAGCCATATGGTAATGAGGATTTTGGTTATCCTGATATGTTGGCAACTAAAAAAGGAAAAAATGTTTCTCAATTAACAAATTCAAAAAATACTGAAAAATATTACGATGACTCAGATGTAACAGCTCCAACAGAAGATGTTGTTCAGGTGAATAGTTATAAACCGCCTGTTTCGAATGACGGTCAACAGTCTTATTATGTTCCTCAAATCAAACAAGGCAATGCTCCTGTTCCTCAGTCAACGGCACATCCTCCAATACCTACGGCAGGTCAAGATTTTTAGAAACGGAAAGAAATATGGAAAATACAAAATTGAACGAAATGGAATATATAAACACTTTATCGGCAGGCGCTACTTTTTCCCAGAGCGCAAAGTTATATAAAACAGGTGATATTATTGATTATGTATCATCTGATGAATTATCTTATTCTGATATTGTAAATATGACTCTTGCACTGAATATTGCTTCTGAGTTTTTTGATGTTTGCGCTACCGTGTTTGTAAAAAACAATACTTTAACAAGTGTAGCACTGGGTTCAACAATGTTTGATTCTTTCGGGAAAGCGGTTGATTCTAATCCGATTGATGCTTTGTGCGGGGTTGTTGCTGTTACGAAAAAAGCTGAAGGTGAGCTTGTGAAATTGCTGACTTCTCAACATTTGATTGTTGCTCCTGAATTTTCTAAAGAAGCAATTGAGCATTTAGAAGCTTCTAAGATTAAGTATGTTACTATAAAAACTCCGTTGAACGAATATAAGAATTATTTGAAAGAAGAATATTTTTCAACTCCTTTCGGGACAATTGTTCAAGATATGAATAAAAAAGAGTTGGATAAAGACTCGTTTCAAGTAGTTTCAAAGACAAAACCCAATGTAGAACAGGTTGAAGATTCTATTTTTGCGTGGAAAATATCAAAATATTTAAGAAGTAGTGCAGTCGTTGTCGTTAAGGATTTTAAGACGGTTGGTATATCTCAAGGAATGCAAAATTCTGCTTTTGAGTATGCTTTAAATTTATCATGCGATAATGCCAAAGAAGCTGTTCTTGCTGCAGATGTTCCAATGACTGTTCATGATTTGAATGTTGCCGTTCAAAATAGAATTTCTTTGATTATACAGCCGGGTGTAACTCAAGATGTATTAAGACAAGCAGATAAATTTAATGTGGCTGTTATTACTACAGGCATATCTAATTTTTCTTTGGTATAAAAAATTATAGTTATAGGAGAAAAAACGTGTTTAGCACAACTGCAATATATGAAGTAATATCTTATAGTGTTGGTGATACTAAAGCCGGTACAAAGATGGGAAAGCTTCAGTTGAAAAATACAGAAGATAATTCAACTTTGAATTGTATAATGTGGGAAGAAACAATAAACAGATTAGATGTAAAACTTTTTAGAGTAGGAAATCTTGTAAGAATTGTTACGGCAACTTTCAATGAAAGATTTAATAACTGTCTTGTATCTTCTTTAGAATTGATAAAAGAAGCAAAAATGGGGTTGGAACCTAATGAGCAAGATGAGGTTTTCAATGAAATTTTGACTAATCTCAATGAGATAAAAGACGAAAAATTAAGAAGTTTTGTTCTTGAATATTTTATGGATAATAAAGATAAAATAAAAATATCGCCTGCTGCAAAATCTATGCATCACAATTATATGGGTGGATTGTTGGTTCACACACTTGAATGCATAGAGTTGGCAAAAAAGGTTATTGATTGTTCATTCCAATCAATAAATAAGGATAATGCAATTGCGGCATGTGCGCTTCATGATATCGGTAAAATATATGAATATACGATTGACGAAGAAAACGGTATTATAGATTATGACGAAAATTTCAAGCGAGAATGGTTTACGCATTCGCAGTTTGCGTATACTTTATGTATGAGCAAAGGTTTTAAAGAAGTTGCAAAAATGATAGCAGCACACCATGCCAGAGCTGATTGGGGTGCAATTGTGGATTTGAATGAAAAAGATTTAGAGCCATATGTTTATTTTGTTCATCATATTGATGATTTGTCTGCAAAATTCGGGAAAATTAGTGCAGGAATGCTTTAATATTGTGACATTGACAGGTTCATAGCAAACAGGTATATTTTTAATTTGTTTTTGTTATAATGTGGAAATGAAGGAGATAAAAAGTGAAGGTTAGTGTTAAAGTACCTGCTACATCAGCAAATATAGGACCGGGATTCGATTGTTTGGGTATGGCATTGCCAATTTATAATATTGTTACTATAGACGAAACAGTGTTACCGGGAACAGGAGTCGAAATAAACATATTATCTGATGAAGAAGAAGTCGATAATTTAATAATTGACCATATTCCAAGAGATGAAACCAGTGTTGTGTATAAAGCAGTAGAAATGCTTTACAATTCTATTGGTCAGACTCCTTCAGAGTTAAAAATAAATATACAAACATCAATTCCTGTAACAAGGGGGTTAGGAAGTTCTGCGGCGGTAATTGTGGGTGCTTTGATTGCAGCGAATAAGCTTTTGGGTGATCCTGCGGATGAATCTGCATTATTGTCTATTGCAACAGAGGTAGAAGGACATCCTGATAATGTTACTCCTGCAATTGTTGGCGGATTGGTAATGTCTTCATTGGAGAATGATGGCAGTATTATTTATAGAAAGCTTGATTGGCCTGAAGATTGGGCGATTACTGTTTGTATTCCTGATGTTGAGCTTGCTACCGAGATTTCAAGATCAGTTATTCCTAAAGAGGTTTCTATTGAAGATGCCGTATTTAATCTAAAAAGAATGGGTATGTTCGTTGAGGCTGTTAATTCTTGTGATTCTGAACTTATGAAGGTCGCTCTTACTGATAAACTTCATCAGCCTTATAGAGAAAAGCTCGTTCCGGGATTAAAGGAATTGTGTGAAGCATTTAAACATGAAGAAGATGTGCTCGGATGTGTTTTGAGCGGAGCAGGTTCTTCAATGTTGATAATTTCCAAGTATAGTGCAGTTGACAAAGTTAAGTCTGTTACGGAAGAAATAATGGAGAATCTAAATGTCAGAGCTGATATTAGAACTCTTAAAGTAGAGCAAAACGGCGCTGAAATTTTATCAGAATAATTTATCCTTTACCGAATGCTTTGGTTATATTAAGATATAAATATGAATATAGATAGCTTGATAGATAGTTTATTATCACCGATTGCAGATAAGATATCAGGAATAATTTTTTCTTATGTAACGATTGGTGGAGTAAAGATAGAGTTCATTGTAGCACTTTTGATTTTTGCAGCAGTATTTTTCACAATTAGAACTAGGTTTATAGGTTTTTGGGGGTTTAAACACGCTATAGATTTAATAACAAAAACTTATGAACACAAAAAAGAAGGTTTTGAAAGAAAGAAAAAGGGAGAGGTTTCATCATTTCAAGCGCTGAGTGCAACTATTTCGGCATCAGCCGGTATAGGTAATATTGCAGGTTCAGCCGCTGCCGTATCAATAGGTGGTCCGGGAGTTATTTTTTGGATAATTGTTGCCGGAATTTTTTCTATGGCATTGAAATATTCAGAAGTGCTATTGGGATTAAAATTTAGACAAGCAAATCCTGATGGTACTGTGTCAGGCGGCCCTATGTACTATATTTTAAAAGGGTTGAGAGATAAAAGAGTAAAAAAATACGCACCAATTCTTGCAAAAATTTATGCAGTATGTTGTGTGTTTGCAATGATTGGCGGTTGGAATTTATTCCAAATAAATGCAATGACCTCGCAAATAACAGAGGTGACAGGCGGTGTAAATAGTATTTTTTACGACAACGGTTGGGCGTTAGGGGTTATTGTAGCGATAATAACGTGGTTCACTATCATAGGTGGAATAAAATCTATTGGTAAATTTACATCAAAGGTTACTCCTTTAATGTGTACGTTGTACGTCGCAAGTGCAATTCTTGTGTGTATATTAAATATACACCATGTTCCGGAAACAATAAATTTGATAATAAGGGAAGCATTTTCTCCAAAAGCAGTTCAAGGCGGTGCATTTGCGTGTCTATTGTGGGGGTTTAGGAGAGCAATGTTTGCAAATGAATCAGGATTGGGAACTGCATCTATTGCGTTTTCGGCCGTTCATACAAACAAACCTGTTTCACAGGCATTTATATCTATGCTTCAACCATTTGTGGATACTGTAATCGTTAGTAGCGCAACTGCGTTTGTAATTGTTGTGTCAAAGCAATATTTAGCATTTAATGGTTTAGCCGGGATAGAACTTACATCTCAAGCATTCGGTACAATTTGTCCGTTTTTCCCTGTTTTATTAACAGTAATGGTATCTTGTTTTGTTCTTTCCACAATGCTTTGCGGTTCATATTATGGGGTGAAGGCTTGGACGTTTTTATTCGGAGAGGGTAAAGCTAAAACAAGAGTTTTTCAGTTAATATATTGTTTGTGTATAATTGCAGGCTCTGCAATGAATTTTAAAAGTATAATAAATTTATCTGATGGGGTGACATTGTTCTTATGTGTTCCTAATTTAATAGCAGTATTTGCGTTATCAGGGATTGTAATAAAAGAAACAAAAAGATACTGTAAGAAATATAATGTTGGGATATACAGGTAAATTTAAATATGATAAATATTATATATAATATTTATCATATTTAATGCCTTGATATGAATTTCTTTTTATAAATTCTCTATCTATTTTATTCAAAGCATCTAATTTTTTTCCAATCCATCTGGGAGCTATGAGTTCTTTTTTTAGACCGTTTCCTGCTAATCTGTGAATTGTAGTTTGAGGGGGTAAGTATTCTAAAAAATCACATACTGTAGAAATATATTCATCTTCACTCATAAAATCTATTTCACCTTTTTGGTATAAATCAGCGAGTTTAGTGTCTTCTAAAGCACACAGCATGTGGATTTTTATTCCGTCTATATTTAATTCAGCTAATCTTTTAGCGGTTTCCATCATTTCATCGTGAGTTTCCCATAATCCTAAAATGACGTGAACGCACACATTTATTCCGTATTCTTTTGTTTTTTTGTACGTTTTTACAAAAGTTTCATAATCGTGTCCTCTATTTATTTTTTTAAGCGTTTTGTTGTTAGAAGATTGAAGTCCGTATTCGAGCCAAGTGTAATAATTATCATTATATGATGAGATTAGTTTAAGCTTATCATCATCAATACAATCAGGACGAGTTCCAATCGAAATACCTACAACATCTTTATGGTTGAGTGACGCATCATATATTTTTTTAAGTTCGTCTACGGGTTTATAGGTGTTAGAGTATGCTTGAAAATAAGCCATAAATTTTTCAGCTTTGAATCGTTTAGATAAAGTTTCTGCACCAATGTTTATCTGTTCAGATACCGATAAAATATTTGAGTGAGCCTGCGAAAAACTTCCGCTTTCATCACAGAAAATACAACCACCTTTAGAGATTGTTCCATCTCTGTTAGGGCATGAAAATCCCGCATCAATAGTGATTTTATAAACTTTAGCGCCAAACTTATTTTTAAGAAAGGCGCTAAATTGATTATATCGTTTGTCTGTTCCGTTAAATTCCATGAAGATTAATTGTTATTACCTTCGTCATCATCTTTAATCGGATATACATAATGTTCACCACAGTTTGGACAAACAACTTCTTGTTGTCTTCCATCTTCGGTTTGAGCAACTTCAAACAAAGTTCTGCAACCTGATTGTGTACATCTTATTGCCCATGTAGGTCTTACTAATCTTGCCATAATAATCTCCTTATTCAACTTAACAATATGATAACATTATTTAATTACCTTGTAAATAAAAACTTTTGATAATTATATACAATATTACAGCAATTTTTACATAATAAATATTATGTAACTGCTTATTTTGAAGAAATTAAAACTCTTAATTTTTCTTTTTATTTTCTATATTATTTTTTAATTCATCAACCGTTCTATACACACGTCTAAGGAAAGTATCTTCAGCAGTTAATTTATCCGTTAAATATAAAGATGTTTTAGTGGTATCACCGTTTATAACTTTGTTATCAGTATAACTATTTACCAATTCGTTAGAAGTAACACTAACAGACAAAGGTTTTTCAAAACTATTTGCACCTGATTCATATTTTTGAGGAGTATGTATAACAATATTTAAATTATTTGCCTTAGCATAAGCTTTTAATCCACTTTTACTTGTATCAATGATTTGTCTGGCTTTATCATCGGTTATACCATCCGTATTAACATTCCCACGGTATACAGATTCGTCGACGCCTGTTACAAATTCTTTTAAGTCACTTTTTATTGTTTTAAAAATATTATATTCTTTTATTAATTCTTTTGATTCTTTATACACACCTTTTAATGATTTCATCCCGTCACTAACAACAGTTATCCCATTACATTTCATAAAAATCCCTTTATTTATATACACAATATAACACAACTATAATAAACCAAATATGATACAGAATAAAGCTTATGTAAAAAATTTTTAAACACAACTGTAGTTATAGACATTTAAAAATCAATGATTTTCGTGATAATATTTAAATATGGATAACAAAGCAAAAATAAAAGAAATATTTTCATCTATTCAAGGAGAAGGTTTATATATTGGATGCAAACAAATTTTTATAAGATTTTGCGCATGTAATCTGCAATGCTGTTATTGCGATACAGATTATTATCCTACAAATATTAATGACAAAAACACTTATTTTGAATTTACGCCTGAAGAATTGGCAGAATACATAAAAAATAATTTTGATATAAAATCAACTCATTCTATTTCTCTTACAGGAGGAGAACCATTAATATGGGTTGATTTTTTAAAAGAATTCATGCCAATGATTGATATTAAATATTATTTGGAAACTAATGCAACAATAGACGATAATGCAAAAATAATACTACCTTATACAGATATTATTGCAGGGGACGTAAAACTTCCAAGCTGTTCAGGAATAGAAAACGCATTTGATTTACACGACAAATTCTTTTCTGTCGTATCATCAACTTTAGGTAAAAATAAAATACCTTTTTCCATTAATAATAATAACTTTTTTGCCAAAGTTGTTTTTGATGACAATATTTTAGAAGAAGAAATTATAAATACAATAAACCTTGCGAAAAAATATAATTTTGAAATAATATTACAGCCGAGAATGATAGAAAATAAGCCGGCTATAAACTCTGACATAATGATGCAAACCTTTGAAAAATTCGTAAAAGATTATAAATATGTAAGATTAATCCCTCAAGTTCATAAATTCATTGATGTTGAATAATAATACAAAAAGAACAATCAAAATGATTGTCCTTTTCAATAGTAATACTTATAACTTGCTAAATAATTTACTATGCATTAAAACTCTTGAATGATCTGTCAATATTCTTACTAACGATTTGTTTAACAGCATCATATTCTGTTTTTAAGGCATTGTGTTGTTGATCAATGTGTGAAAGTTGTAAATCAAGCTTAGTTTCTTTTGAATCAATATCTTTTATAGCTTTTTCATATTCAATAGTTGCCATTTCAATAAGTTCAGTATTAGAAACTTCAGCTAAATCTTGATCAACTCCAAGACCCGTTTCAGCAAAGATATTCATCTTTCCATTATCAACAGAAATTGTTTCTTTAGTCATTTTGAATAGTTGACATTCACCACTATTTAGTGCCTTTTCCAGCCATCCTCTATCCGTAGCATTTTCTCTGCTAATAGGACTGAATCCTCTGCCTGCAATTGGAGTTCCTTTTTCATCATTGTAACCTATGATTTGATAATATACTCCTTTCCAATAATCATAGTTACCATCTGATTTCATTTCACTAATATATTCAT
Source organism: uncultured bacterium (assembly GCA_902797985.1). Classification (GTDB taxonomy): domain Bacteria; phylum Cyanobacteriota; class Vampirovibrionia; order Gastranaerophilales; family Gastranaerophilaceae; genus UBA2883. The sequence continues at coordinate 39,565 of CADBUZ010000008.1, read as the reverse complement.
TATCTTCTGTTATATCAAGTCTGCTTGAATACAAATAATTTTTTGCAACAGTAAGCATAAAATCATCAAAATTTGGAAATTCTTTAAAATCTTGATTACTAGGAGAAGGTCCTAATTTTGCAGCGATTTGTTCCGGCAGTAAAACTTCTCCTTTTGGTCCGGTTATAATATACATAGAGTGTACACCACCGGTATTTGACATTATCATATTTGTATAAGTAATATCTTGGAACTTATTACCGTCAGCAGTTACTACAGCCATTTGATATTTTGTAGAATCAAGTGCTTCAAGGTATTCATCATATACTTCACTTTTTGAGTCTACTAAATCAAGCTTAGAATACTGGATAGCCTGAGCTTGAAATTCAAGATCGTGCATTCTAGCTGTTAAAGATAGTAAACGTGCCTGTGACGCTGACATACCCATAATGTAGTCTCCTTAGTTTTATTCCCTTTGGAATAATTAACGGCACATTTTCATTTGAACTTTAATATTTTAAAGGAAATCATTACAAAACTTTACAATTGAGATAAAAAATAGAGGTGATTATAAAAATCACCCCTATTTTATATAAAATCTATCTGATTAAGCTTCGTCTAATGCATCAACACCAGGCAAAACTTTACCTTCAATAAATTCTAATGAAGCGCCGCCACCGGTTGAAACGTGAGTAAAGTCATCAGCAGAGAAGAATTTCTTAGCTGCGGAAACTGAATCCCCACCACCGATAACAGAAGTTGCACCATTTTTAGTTGCATCAACTACAGCAGCTAAAACAGCTTTTGTTCCTTCTGCAAAAGCAGGATTTTCAAATGCACCGACAGGACCGTTCATCAAAATAGTTTTTGATGATTTCAAAACGTCAGCGAATGCTTTTCTTGATGCTTCACCTGCGTCAACACCTTCAAATCCGTCAGGAATTTCATTAATTTTAACGAACTTGTTAGTACCGTTACCTGAAAAATCGTCTGTAACTAATACATCTGTTGCCATAACAAGTTTAACACCTTTTTCTTGTGCTTTCTTTTCAATTGCTTTAGCTGTGTCGATTTGATCGTCTTCGCAAATTGAATTACCGATTTTGCCGCCATTTGCTTTTACAAAAGTATAAGCCATACCGCCACCGATAATCATATTATCAACTTTATCTAACAAGTTTTCTAAAACACCGATTTTTGAAGAAACTTTAGCACCGCCAACAACAGCTGTGAATGGTCTTGTAGGATTATCTAATGCTTGAGATAAACATCTTAATTCTTTTTCCATTAACAAACCTGAAACTGCAGGTGATAATAACTTAGCAACTTTTGCTGTTGAAGTATGTTTTCTGTGAGCAGCACCAAATGCATCGTTTACATAGAAATCACCAAGTTTTGCTAATTCTTCTGCAAACGTCATATCATCATCTTTTGCTTCTTCAGCTTTGTAATATCTAATATTTTCTAATAATGCTACTTGACCGTCTTTTAAATTAGCTAACTCTTCAGCAGCACCTTCTCCTACCGGTTTAGAAACAAATAAAACATCTTCACCTAAAACTTTTGACATATGTTTTGCAACAGGTGCTAATGAAAATTCAGGATTCCATTCTCCTTTTGGTCTGCCTAAATGAGCCATAAGAATAATTTTTGCGCCTTTTTCTTGTAAGTATCTAACTGTAGGGATGATAGCTTGTATTCTTGTATCATCTGTTACATTTTTGTCAGCGTCTAAAGGTACATTGACATCAACTCTTACTAATGCTCTTTTACCTTTAACGTCACCTAAATCTTTTACTGATTTTTTCATTTTATAGTCCCTTTCTTATTTACTCAGCAATTTGATTATATCTAAAACATAATTGAATGTGAATAGAAATAAATTCTTAATAATTTACATATAGACATACGGTTTATTTAAGAATAAAATATTTATGGGAGATTTGATGGATAAGAATTACACAACTGATGCAATCAATTTGCGCTCTTATAATCTTAGTGATGCCGATAAAATCGTTGTCATGTATTCTAAAGACAAAGGCATTATTCGCTCTGTTGCAAAAGGGGTCAAGAAACCTAAAAGCAAGCTTGGCGGAAGAATGGATTCATTAATTGCAAACACCTTACAATTTTCAAGAGGAAGAAATCTTGATACGATTTGTCAAGCTAATACAATAAATTCCTTCAAAGGAATTCGTAAAGATATGCTTAAACTAATGTGTTCTTCTTACATATCAGAAATTGTTTCTAATTTTGGCTTAGAAAACGATCCCTGCTCAAAAGAAACATATAATCTACTTTATTCCGCACTAAATCACATATCAGAAGCGAAAGAAAAAAAAGACATACTTATTTCTGTTATTAAATTTCAACTAAAAATGATGTTAATATCAGGAATAATCCCGGAACTGGACACTTGCTTGCATTGTGGCAAACGTATAATAGATGAAGCTATGTATTTTTCAAAAGAAAGATGCGGAGTTTTTTGCTCTGAATGTAATTCACATCTTCATATCCCATTAAAACTACATTATAAACTTCGAGATTTCTTAACTGCTATGCTCCAATTTGATTTTGATTATAAAAGTGATTATGACGAAAAAGCAACGGATAAAGTTTGTTCTGCCTGTTTTAATTTATTAAAAGAATATATTTCAGCACACACAGATAAACGATTTAAAACAGATAAAGTATTAGCAGAGGTTTTATAACACAACTTGCGTTCCAATTATTATCCTATGAGAGTTTCCGAGAGAAGAATCTTCTCTAAACACGTAATTTAACATTACTTTTAGTGCTTGTCCTTTTATGAAATAATTTAACCCTGTTGAATATTCACGGGTTCTGTGAGCGGAATTATTACAATTAGGAGTAAATTCATCAAATCGCGCAACTAATTGTAATTTTTTTGTTAAATCATAATAAAGAGTAGTGTAATATCCTCTTGCGTGGATATTTGCAGGTCCCATTCTTCCGTTATAACCATCTCCGTTTGCAAATTCAAAATCAGCCTTAAACCTCTTATATTTATAACCTACATAAACCCCAATATTATTGTAATTAAAATGTCGCCTGCCGGCAGTTATTCCACCGCCAATCTTTAAATCACCATATTTTCCATTTGTGTTTGCAAGCGGTTTAAAGTTTAACCATCCGCAAAATTCTGCGCCGGGGAAAAACGATGTAAAATAAGTACCTGACGAATTTCCGGCTATATCATAGTCCATATACTTAAATTCACCGGATAAACGAACACCAACTTTTCTTATATTCCCAAATTGTCTGCTTATTTGTGACCTTTGATAAAACGGTATTAAAAGTTCACTCCAGCTACCTTCTTCCCCTGTATGAGTTCTGGTATTACCAATAGTGAGAACAGCATGTTTATTAAATCTATGTCTTATAAATACGTCAGAAAACAAATTCTGCATAAACTTAAACTCTTTTTGCGGAACGTACCTTGTTGTTATAACAAAGGAAGTTTTTTTATTTTTAAAAGTTCCATGCAGACGCGTTTCCAATACATCATAATTAACATTTGTATGATTGTTTGACTTTACAAAGGTTTCAGTCATTCCACCTCGCCAAAGTCCCCATATTCCTACGTTATCAAACGGACCTTTATCGAATTTTTTAGTAAGGATACTGTCTAAAAGATATTCAATGTGTTCATTATCAGAAACTTGAAGATTAAAAACATCATTAATTTTTTCTTTTAATGTTTTATCAGTTCGTATTATTTTAGGCGCAGGTTCTTCTTCTATATTATCTTCAAGATAATCTTCTTCTATAACTTCCGTTTCGAAAGGAGGTTCAGTTTTCTCCAGCACAATTGTATCAAGAACTTTCCCTTCAGATGCAAGACAATTTATTGAGAGAAAAGCTGTGCAAAATATTATAAAAACTATCTTTTTCACTCTATTCATTAATCATCAGTATATCACTTCAATTTTATTAAGTGTATAATATTTTTGATAGGGGTATTATGCTAAAAGAATTTTTAGATAAGAATAACAAAGTATTTAAACTTGTATGTGGTGCAGGAAATGAATGCGAACAGGATGTAGAAAGATTAACTGCACTATATTCAAAGGCCGGAGCACAAATATTTGATATATGTGCAAAACCTGAAATTCTTGATGCAGCTAAAAGAGGGCTGGAAAAAGCCCGCATAAACAAAGACAGATATATTTGCGTAAGCGTCGGAATGAAAGGTGATCCACACATATTTAAAGCAAAAATTGACAACGAAAAATATAACTTTTGCGGAATATGTGAAGAAGTTTGCCCTAATGATGCAATTAAAAACAATTCTATTATCACTGAAAATTGCATAGGCTGCGGAATCTGCAAAAAAGGATGTCAAAATAATGCAATAAATATGATTGAAACAGAACAAGATTTAAACAAAATTCTTCCAATATTAATAGAAAAAGGCATTGATTGTATTGAATTACACGCAACTTCTGAATTAGATGAAGATATCTGGGATAAATGGGAAATTATAAATCAAACCTTTGATGGTATTTTATCAATATGCATAGACAGATTAAATCTTGGGAACAAACAAGTTCTTCTACGATTAAAAAAAATGATTAAAAATAGGAAACCCTATACAACAATTATTCAAGCAGACGGTATTCCAATGAGTGGAAGTAAAAATGATTACAAAACAACTTTGCAGGCTGTAGCTATGGCTGAAATTATACAAGATGAAGGTCTGCCATGTTACACACTTATCTCAGGAGGGACAAACTCTAAAACATCTGATCTTGCAAAGCTTTGTAATATTGATTACAACGGAATAGCGATAGGTTCTTATGCAAGAAAAATAGTAAAACAATATATAAAAAATGAAAATTTTTATAACGAATCAATTTTTAATGAAGGATTAAAAATTGCAAAAAATTTAGTAGAAATGAGTACAAAATGATAACTGAAGAAATAATAAAAGAAATCATATCAAATTCAGAGAAAGATTATGCAAAATGGGTTGCTCCAATCTTACAAGTAACCGAAGGCGGATATGGAGAAAATGATAAATTATACGGAGTCAGAACTCCTATTTTAAGAAAAATTGCAAAAAAATATTATAATATATCAACAAATGATTTAGAAGTATTACTCCACGATGATTATCACGAAGTTAGAATGCTTGCTTTAATGATTTTAATACACAAGTATAAAACAGAAAAATACAAAAAAGAAAATTATGTCAAAATATATCTGAATAATGCTGATTACATAAATAATTGGGACTTAGTAGATGTATCAGCTCCAAATATAGTAGGAGATTATGTATACACCAATCGTGACAAATTAGATATATTATATGATTTATCAAACAAAAACCATATCTGGAAACAAAGAATTGCAATAGTTTCTACCCAATATTTAATAAAAAAACGATTTTATGAACCAACCATTAAACTATCAGAAAAATATCTTAATCATCCACATCATTTAATCCATAAAGCAGTTGGATGGATGCTTAGAGAACTTGGGAAACAAGACATTAAAGAACTATACAGTTTTTTAGATAAATATGCAAATAAAATGCCTAGGGTAATGCTCCGTTATGCAATAGAACGTTTACCTGAGGTTGAGAGAAAATTTTATTTAGGGGTAAAATAACTAAAAATTTAATTAAAAATTGGAAATAAAAATTAGTTAGTGTATAATGATAAGTATAATCGATTATGGGATATTCTCGTTTGTAGGAGGAATTATTTTGAAGATTTTAAATAAGAAGAATTTTATAATATTTGGAATGTTTTTTGCACTATTATTTAGCGGATTACAAACATGTTTTGCGGTTACACCTGCACAGTTATATGATGAAGTTTGGAGATTGATTAACCTAAAATATGTTGATCAGACAGATAACTCTCAAGACTGGGCAATATGGCGTCATAGATATGATAATCAAATGAAAACAAAAGAAGATGCCTATGTTGCAATTGACACAATGCTTGCAAGTTTAAATGACCCTTACACAAGATTTTTAGATCCAAAAGAATTTGCAGAAGAAACATCTTCTATCAAAGGTTCATTACAAGGCATCGGTATCCAAATAGGGATGAAAGACGGTAACCTTGTTGTAATTGCACCTATTGAAGGTTCACCTGCTGATAAAGCCGGCATCCTAACAGACGACCTTATTTTAGAAATTGACGGAGTCAGCACAAAAGGTATTACAATTGACAAAGCTGCCGATAAAATCAGAGGTAATTCCGGTACACAAGTAACTTTGCTTATTAAAAGAAAAGACGTAGAACCAAAAACATATACTATTACTCGTGCAGAAATAGAAATCAAATCTGTTTCAACAAAGACTCCTATTGAAACAAAAATACCTGATAGTATACAATATATCAGATTAAGTTCTTTTATTAGCAAAAACGCATCACAAGAGGTTTTGAACATTCTTAAATCAACCTCAAATACAAAAAAAGGTTATATTTTAGACTTGCGTTCAAACCCGGGAGGACTTTTAAGCAACGCTATTTTAATGTCTGATATGTTCTTACAAGGCGGTGGTATTGTTAGTACAGTTGACAGATATGGATACAAAGATACTACAAGAGCTGCTAAAATTAGAATAACAGGCAAACCTTTAGTAGTTTTGGTAAACAAAGGTTCTGCTTCAGCAAGTGAGATTTTCTCAGGAGCAATGAAAGATAACTGTAGAGCTATCTTGGTTGGCGAACAAACTTTTGGAAAAGGATTAGTACAAGAAATAAATAAACTATCTGATGAAGCCGGTGTTAATATAACAATCCAAAGATACCTTACTCCTAGCGGAACAGATATCCATAAAAAAGGAATCACACCAGACTATGCAGTAAAATTAACAAATGAAGATGTAAAAAACAAAAATGATGTTCAACTTAAAGAAGGGTTAAAAATTCTTTTAAAAGAATGTGGCGAACCTATTCCTGATTACTTGAATGCACCTGTAGCAAGTGCAGAAAGCAATAAAAAAGCTGACATCAAAAAATCCGGAGAAGAAGGAAAAGTTGAACAAAAACAAGAAAAATCTTTAGAAGATAGTACTATTTATCTTGAACGTTCTTTACCTATTCAACAAAATACGAAATAACTATGATAAAAAAAGAATGGAAAACAAATAATACAACAAAAACAAAGCCGCTTATTGAGCGGCTTTTGTCAGTGCGCGGAATCCCAAAAGAACAAGAAATCGAATTTTTAAACCCTCTTGAAATGACACTAATTCATCCAAATGCTTTTTCTGATATGCAAAAAGCAGTAGAGAGAATTACAAAAGCTATAGATAATAAAGAAAAAATCCTTATATATGGAGATTTTGATGCAGACGGAATAACCTCAACCTCTTTGTTATATAAGACATTTAATTATCTTGGTGCAAACGTTGAATATTTTATCCCTTCAAGAGAATTAGACGGACATGGTCTAAACTCAAAAGCATTAGTCAAATTAATGGTTAAAGTAAAACCATCTTTAATTATAACTGTAGATTGCGGAATTAGTAACATAGATGAAGTTAAATTTATAAACAGCTTTAAAAAAGATGTTATTATAACTGACCACCACGAGTCAGGTGACATTTTACCCGAAGCTTACGCAATAATAAATCCAAAAGCTCAAAACTCACTAAATGAAAACTTGAGTACAAAAGAAATTTCATATTTAACCTCATTGGCAGGTGTTGGAGTAGCTTTTAAACTTGCACAAGGAGTTCTGGAAAAATATAACAAACTTGAATATTCTTCAGATATATTACCTTATGTAGCAGTCGGCACTATTGCAGATATTGTCCCGCTTATAGGCGAAAACAGATACTATATAATTAAAGGTTTAGATTTAATATCAAAAGGTCGTCACTATGGAATAAGACGTATTCTTGAATCTGCAGGATACACAAATATAGAAGAAGGGATAACATCAGAACAAATAGCTTTTGGGGTTGCACCAAGAATCAATGCTTGCGGTAGATTAGGTACAGTTGATGAAGCTTTAAATGTTATGATAAGCGACAACAAACAAGAAATAGAACTTGGAGTTATGGCTTTGGAAAATTATAACAAAATTCGACAAGAATTATGTAATGAAATATTTTTACAAGCTGATGAAATGGCCTCAAAAATAAGAGATAATATACTCATTCTATATAAAGAAGATTGGCATATCGGAATAATAGGAATAGTTGCTTCAAAACTTGTTGAAAAATATGGCAAACCAACTTTCTTAATGACATACTCAGAAGAAACAAAACAAATCAGATGCTCTGCCAGAGGGGTTGAAGGATGTGAAAATTTAAACCTGCACGATATTATTGAAAATATATCAGATATGCTTGACGGATTTGGCGGACACGCACTTGCTGCAGGTCTATATTTTTCACCGGAAAAAACTTCCTTTGAAAAAGTTAAAGAAGCTCTAATCAAATCCTATAATGAAGCTTCTGATAATAAAGCTCCAACTCCTATTTTAAATGTAGATTTAGAAATTGAACCTGAAGATTTGACTGAAAATTTAATTAAAGATATTTCAAGATTAGAACCATTTGGAGCATCAAATCCTTCTCCAATATTTTCAATAAACAATTTTCAATTGAAAGAAAAAAAACTTATGGGTTCAAACAGTGAACACTTGCGTTTAACGGTAGGAAAAAATGGTCTGATTTTTAATGCTATATGGTGGTCTTACGGTGACATTGGATTAAAGAAAGACGACACACTGGATATCGCATTTTCGCCTCAAATAAACTCTTTCAATGGAAATACATCTATTCAGCTTATTATAAAAGATGTCCATTCTGATTGTTTTGCAGAAGAAGAAGTCGCTAACGTAATAACGTATGATAACAGGAAAAAAACAAATATTTTAGATAAAGTAAACGAGTATCTGAAAACTGCAAAATTTAATTTTTGTGTTTTTGCAGAAAAAAATTCAATAAAAGAAAAATTAAAAAAATATCCGGAAATATACAAACGAATACTTGACAGAAATTCACTTAAACCTTACGAAGGAATAATGTTCTTTGATTACCCTCCAACAGAAGAAATAATGAAAGATATTATAAACAAGGTAAATCCTATTCGTATTCATTATATGAATTATGATATAGAAACTGAAAACAACTTTGACTATATAAAAACTATTGCCGGTATGATGAAATATGTTTGTAATTCTAAAAACGGTAAATTTGACTTAAACAGCAGTGCATGTTTTTTAGGAATAACTAATAATATGGTTGAAACACTTCTTGATATGTATGAAAATTGCGGATGCATAGAAATATTAGAACGTGGAGAAGATTTCTTTGTTATAGACAAATTTAACCTGCAGCAAACTATAAATTTAGAAAAAGATGAATACTATAAAGAGTTCAAAGAAATGCTTTCAGAGGTTATGAACCAAAGAAAAATATATATGAGTGCTGACATAAAAGAATTAGTTTAAAAAAGCTTATGAATTATTACCTTTCCATTTTTCGTACAAATCAGGTCTGCGAGCTTTAGTTCTATCTATTTGTTGTTGAAATCTAAACTCCTCAATTAAAGAATGATTTCCGTTAAGCAGCACCTCAGGAACTTTTAATCCACGATATTCTCTTGGTTTTGTATAATGAGGGTATTCCAAAAGTCCATTTTCAAAACTATCTTCTTCCATTGATTCTATTTTACCTAAAGCGCCCTCAAGTTTTCTGCTCACACTATCAATAACGCACAAAGCAGGGAGTTCTCCTCCCGTTAAAACAAAATCTCCAATCGAAATTTCTTTAGGTTTAATAATTTCTCTAATTCTTTCATCATAACCTTCATAATGACCACATAAAATGATAACTTGTTCATACTTAGAGAGATTTCTACATAAATTATTGTCAAAAACTTCACCTTGCGGACTCATCATTAATGTAATAGAATTTTCAAGTTTTGTTATAGCTTCATACGCATCAACATATGGCTGAGCCATCAATACCATACCCGCTCCGCCGCCATACGGTGTATCGTCAACCTTTTTATGCTTATCTAAAGTATAATCTCTGGGATTAACTGTGTTTACTTCAATAATATCAGTATCAATAGCCCTTTTTATGATACTGTGAGAACAAGCATCCGTTATCATTTCAGGAAATAATGTTAATACATCAAATCTCATTCAATTAACCCCTGAATATTTTCAACAGTAACTATCTTTGACTTTATATCTACATTCAGAACAATAGCTTTTACGAAAGGAACAAGGCAAATTTTCCCTGTATTTGATTTTACAGACAACAAATCAGATGCACCATTATTAGAAACACCTACAACTGTACCCACCTGTTTGTTATCCGATACAACCGACATTCCGACAAGCTCATCTATCAAAAATTCATCTTCATTAAGTTTTTCACGAATTTCTTGTTCTTTTACGAAGATAAGACAATTTTTATAATTCACAATATCGTTGACTGTATCAATCCCGTCAAATTTTATAATAGCGAACTTAGAGTTAAATTTAATAGACTTTATGTCAAAAGGCAAATAAACATTATCTTTCAATATATAAACGTGTTCAAGCGACTCGACAAAATCACGTTGATTTTTAGAATACCCAATTTTAGCCTCACCTTTTACTCCGTGAAAATTAAGAATTTTACCTACTGAAATATATTTATCCACACCAAACTCCGTGCAAAACCTGTCTATTCAGCATCTTCTTTTTTCTTACGTCCACGTTTTTTAGGTTTTTCTTCCTCTATGGTTTCTTCTTGAACTTCAGCAGGGGGTTCTTCGGTTTCCTCTTTTTTCTTGCGACCGCGTTTCTTTGGTTTTTCTTCTTCAACCGGTTCTTCAACAGGGGGTTCAGCTTTTTGTTCAGACGCTTTTTCTTCAGCTTTCTTCAAAGCTTCTTCTTGAGCAGGATATTTTGGAACCATATAATCTGCAGGTTTGTCAGGTCTATCCTCATTCCACCTATCCAATCCCATTTGAGCACGAATCAACTTAATAGCTACATGCACACGCCACTCATCAATTCTAAGCTGAGCAGCAATAATTTTATGACATCCAATTGGAGGTAAAGGAAGCAATGGAGTATACAAACTCTTAATTGCTGTCATTTGATCAGGAGTAACCGCAAGCTTACGTTTAGGGAACGGAAGCTTAGGCAACATTAATTTTTGTCTGACCAAATTGATACCGAAGAAAACCTTTCTTGGTTCAATTTCTAAATGCGCACCAATAACCTCATGAGCGTCAGGATTAGGTAAAGGAAGCATAGTTTTATATAATGCTTCGATTTTTTCTAATTGCTCTTTGCTAATCAATAGAGGCTTAGCTTGTTTTCTAGGTTGCGGTTTATTTGGTCTTCTATTACCACCTTGTTGAAAACGATTATTTGGTCTGCGTTGACCACCGCCAAAACTATTACCACCTTGATTATATCCGCCACGATTATTATTATAACCGCCGCCACCGTTATTATTAAAGCTTCTACGAGGTTGATATCCGCCTCTATTATCGCCACCCCTATTATTATCAAAACGTCTGTTATTATTGTATGAACGATTGTTATTTCTGTTATACCCGCTATTATACGGACGAGGAGAATTTTCTCTTCTATCATCTCCTGCAGAGTATGAACTATAACTCTTTAATTGGTTATCTGCCCCATCATCTGCACTTTTTTCCGCATATAAACAATTAGGACAAATCACACGTTTGGGGTTTTTGGTCTCAAATTCAGACCCACATTTAATACATTTATTTACATACATAATACAAGCCTCTTAATCACGGTTAATAATAAATAATCTCCCTAAATTACGGGTAACATACATGTATAATACACCTAATTGCAAATAATTTCAAGTCCTTATAAAAACTTTACTCAAATTACTAACTAAATAACTTAAAGTTCATCTCAACATTATCTTTAATAACTGTCTTTAAAGTATCCATTTCTTGCTTAATAGCATTTCTTTCTGCATCAACAGCAGCAAGTTCCGTATCGTATCTTCTATCTTTCATATCAATTTGACGCATATCTGCTTCGTATTTTGCTTCAGCTTTTCTCAAACCTACTTCATCTTGTACCTCTATTAACATTGTTTCGGTTGATACACTTGTATCATATACATCACCATTTGCATCAACTTTGTGTAAATAACAATATCCTTCTGTTAATAAATTAGTAAGCCAAGTAGAATCATTTTTATGAGAATTTAATCCGTAAGGATCTTGATTGCTCAAATCATAGACTTCATCAGCGCCTACTTTCATAACATTATCATATATAGCTCTCCAATAATCAGCATCAGCACCTAATTGCACAGTTGTTGCAATAGTTGGAGATGCAACATTAATTAAATTTGTATATGGAGAAGATGCGTTTGTTGTCTGATTCGATACATCACCCTTGGCAAAATCAAAATTATTATCAGCAGTATAACAGTCTTTTATATCTATAGCAGAGTTTACTCCTGTTGCAAAACTTGAATTGGACGGATGATTATAATTTATCGATGTAGTACCGTAATAATTACAATGTTCTACAGTTAATGGATTATTATTATAATTTGAAGTAAATCCTGAGACATGAGTAGTGTGTGTAGATGTAACATCTACATAACTATCAGAATTTTTAATAGTACCATAACCTATTGCCATAAATCCTGCAATAATAGAAGGTTTATTTCTATCATCACTCAAATCCTCACTAACACCGCTCAAGTCAGTAAGGCTTCCTCTTGCAACACAATTTTCTATAACACCACCCTTTAATGATGAAATAAATCCACCACTGTCAGGATGATGTCCGCTGATAAGAACCCAGTTCCCACTTTCATTATAACCCCACTCTGCAGGGAACATTGTAGAATCGACTGTTATATTGCAGGAAGAAGAGCTATTTTTTACTGAAACATTAGAAAGAGTACCTGCAAAACCTCCGGCACGCATATTTGCATATACATCTCCGGATGAAGAACAATTTTCTATTGAAGAATTGTCAACATAGCCAACAAATCCACCGACAGAGCTTTCCCCTGTCACATTAACATTTGCTGAACAATTTTGAATTATAGAATCACTAATACTTGATATAAAACCACCGACGTCACTAGAATCAGATGCTCTAACAGAACCTGTTGCGCTGACATTTTTTATAGTCGAAGACTTTACTTTATTTGCAAATAGTCCCAAACCATTATCATTTGCTGCATCTGTTACAATATTACCTGAAATATTTAAGTTGCTAACAGTAGAACCGCTTTGAATATAGTTAAATAATGACTTTGTCAATCCTGATATAGTATGTCCGTTCCCATCAAATACACTACCGTTTAAGTTATGCATTTCATAGCTTACACCTGACATAGAAACATCACTCATTAGTCTGACTTTTATTCCATTATGACTTTCGTTTAATATTTCAGCAAGTTGTTTAGATGTATATACTTCATAATACCCATCATCACTTTGCGCTAACAGGCTTCCTGATGTAGCAACAGGGGTTGTCTTGTTTGTTTGCAAAGCCGCAAAATATTCTCTGTTACCATCAGTAAACTGTGTTTTGTTATGTGTAGCTGTTACAAAGTTTTCATAGACATCATGATCCAGACCAAAACCAAAGCCTTTAAATGTAACAGTATATCCGTTATCAATTAAATTTTGATAAGTAGCATCAATTGGGGTGATTGAGCCATTTTTATCAATCGTTTTTAATTGTACTTTTTTAGCATCTAGGGCTACTTTTGAGCCCTATACTCTATGTCATGCATCCTAGCCGTTAAGCTGAGCAATCTTGCTTGTGAAGACGACATTCCCATTCGTTTGTTTTCCCTATTCCGTATCTAATAAGATAGTTCGCGAAAATTTTAAATCCTATTGATACGCCATGATTTACGGATATAACTCACAAATCTTTAGGTCCTCACAAAAGTTTGTTACAATTATTTACAAAGACTATATAGCAGACAGGGTAAAGATTTCATAAATTTCTTCATCAGAAAGTTCTGTAATAATTTTTTCACCTTCAAATACGGCTAAATCAGCGAGTTCTTTCTTTGATTTCAACATTTCATCAATTTTTTCTTCAAAAGTTCCTAATGTAATCATTCTATGAACCATTACATTCTTATCCTGACCAATACGATATGTACGGTCAGTCGCTTGATCTTCTACTGCAGGATTCCACCATAAATCATAGTGAATAACATTAGTGGCTTTTGTAAGGTTTAAACCCGTTCCGCCAGCTTTTAAAGACAGTACCATCATGTGCTTGTCATCATTATTTTGAAATTCTTCAATCATTTTTTCACGTTGACCAACTGTCAATGAACCATGGAAAAATAGAGGTTCCTCATTAAATTCTTCACCAAGTATATGAGTCAACACATCACCCATTTCTTTATACTGAGTGAATATCAAAGTTTTTTCGTTATTATCTAAAATACTCGTAACCAAATCAACGCATTTTTCCATTTTCCCCGACATTTCTTTTGTCATTTCACCGGCTTTCAAAAATTGATATGGATGATTGCATATCTGTTTCAACGAAGTAATTAACTTAAAGATATTTCCACGTCTGTTTACGCCGGTAAATCCACTGATTTTATCCATCATTTCATTTAATGTCTTTTCATAAAGCAATGTTTGAGATTTCGTTAAATAACAATAATCATTTATAACAACCTTATCAGGCAAATCCGAAATAACTGTTTTATCAGTTTTTAAACGTCTTAGAACGAAAGGTGATACTGACATCTTAAGTTTTGATGCCCTTGATTTTTCTTTAAACCTTTCAATAGGAATAGCATAGCTTTTTTGAAATTCTTTAAGAGAGCCTAAATACCCTGTATTTATAAAATCAAAAATACTCCACAACTCGGTAAGCCTGTTTTCAACAGGAGTACCTGTCATTGCAATTTTAATATCAGATTTTAAAATCTTAATTGACATTGTTTGAGCAGTATCAGGATTTTTAATATTTTGTGCTTCATCAACAACAATCATACCCCAAGTTTGTTTTTTCATTTCTTCAATATCAATACGCATAATAGCATAAGTTGTAAGAATTACATCTAATTTTGTATCCAGTTTTCTGTCTAATCCGTGATATTTTCCAACTTTAAGACTAGGTGCAAACATTTGCAATTCCTTCATCCAGTTACCCATAAGAGTAGTTGGACAAATAACTAAAGCAGGTGATTTTAATTTTCCGTCTTCTTTAAGCTTTAGCATTAATGATATAACTTGAATAGTTTTACCTAACCCCATATCATCTGCCATACAGCATCCAAAACCTTTTGAAACATTAGTCCATAGCCATTTTAAACCTGTTTTTTGATAAGGTCTTAATTCCCCTTTAAGCTCTTTTGGCGGATCTACTTCAACAGATTTTGCAAAATCTTTAATGACATTTGCATAAGCTTCATCATAATTAAAATCATATTCTTGAAGTCTGCCTGACATAGAAGCATGTAAAAGCTGTAATCTTGTCATTTTCTTATGATCAGCTGTTAAAATTTGTTCAGCAAGCTTTTTACTTTCCTCTTTATCAACAAGAACATACATATCTTTGTATTTTACAAGTCCGTTTGATGATTCCGCCAACTTATTAAATTCTTCAAGAGAAAGCTTTTCATCACCGATAGCAACTTCATAGTTAAACTCAAGAATATCATCCAAAGATATCTTACTTGAAGATACCGTATTAAAGATATCCATAAGCTCTCCCGAACGAGATGCTTTCACTTTAGCATTGATAGAAGCTCTAGGAATAATAATATTATTCAATTCGTCAGGCAGGATTACTTCAATCTGCGCTTTTTGTAAATAATACGACGTTTGAGCAATTATTTTATAAACCTCTGCAAGGTTAAGCTTCAAAGATAACTCGTTACCCTCCTCAAACAATTGTTCAAGCTCCGGCATATATCTGTTTGCGAAATTCAATTGTTTTTCTACAATTTTGGCAATATCTGCACTTTCTGCATCCCATACTGTATCTTTTACATACAAATCATCTATTAAAACAGACTCATTCAACTTTCTGTTTTTAATATATATTTTTAACTCAAAATTGTCTTCATCATATTTATTTATTTTGAAATAAGGGATAACATCATACTTACCCAAATATAGCTCATCAAACCATTGATCAAAATCTTCCGCTAAATCTTTACCTTTTAACAAGGATTTTTGTTCAATATCTTTTATTAAATAGTTTCCTGATTTAACATCTTTAAATCTATAACTTTTAATGCTTAGAAATTTATACACAATGTAGTTCAAATAATTATGTATAAAATCATTCACGAATTTTTTAGGACGTTCACCTCTTATGAATAAATTTTCAGGCATGCAGCGTTCTAAATCATTTATTATTCTGGCAATTTTCTGATTAGAAATAATTGGTTCATATACTATTCTAAAATATCCGTTTTTACGTTTTACAGTCGGAATAAAATACAATTTTTCCACAAGTTTCATCACAAATTGAGTCAACTTATTAAAATACGCAAACGTCGTTGTTAGTGAAGAAAAATCAACTATATCCCCAAAACCGCCAAAATAATCAAGCACTAAATCTAAAGGCATAACATATCCGATTTCTCCTTCTACTTCTTTAGAAGAAAATCTAAACATAGAACCTTTTGATTTAAGATAATACTGGAAATTGTTTGTAGGAGTAACAAAGAACGATAATTTGCTATCCTCAGCAGTTCCATCATTAATCAAAAAGAAATCTGTATTTCTGACAGGAGCATTCGGGCTTAAAAATATACCTTCAAACTCATCTTCTATTAACTGATATATTAAGCTAAGCGTATATCTAAAATCTTTATTCTTAAAACCATTTGGATTTTCACTTAAATTAAAAAATAATTCATCAACATTATTCTTTTTAAAAGATAAATCTATATCTAACTCTTTTACTACAGCTGTCAAATCTTTCCCTCACCTCTATAATGCCATGATTTTACCAAAAAGGCATCATTTTTTCAAGAGAAGTTTTATAATTGTATTTTCAGTTTGAACATGTTATTCTTAATGATAGCAATACATTTGGGAGATACTTGTGGCTAATAATATCGACGATTCAATCTACATAAAAATTCAAGACTGGTTATCAGAATACAGCCAAACACACAGTTCAAAGAAAAAGAAACGACTTATGAACCTAATAGTCGTTGCAATGATGCCTGTTGTAAAAAAGATTGCAAACTCTATTGCCCGTCGTGCAGAAGACCCTGTTGAAGATTTAATTCAAGCAGGTTCTATTGGTTTAGTTAAAGCAATAGAACGCTATAATCCTGAATTATGCCCAAAATTTAGAATATATGCAGGGTATTTAATTGTTGGCGAAATGCAGCATTATATGCGAGATAAAGTATCATTAATAAAAGTACCTAGAGAAATTCTTGAACTTGCTATGCGTATAAAAAACTTTGTTAAAGATTTAGACGAAGAAGAAATGGATAACATGACAAGTGAAAAAGTTGCGCAAGCTCTTGATATTCCTATACAAAAAGTTAATACAGCTATAGATGTTGACCGACGTAAAAAAATTACATCTCTTGATGAAATAATAAATATAGACGGAAACAAAACTTCTATTGGTGATTTAACCCCTGCTTATGATTACAAAGAATATTCAGAACAACAAGATATGCAAATGCAGATTGACGAAATCATCAAAAAACTACCTTCCGAATATAAAGAAGTTGTTGAATTGTTTTATTATGAAGATATGAAACAAACAGAAATTGCTCAAAGACTTGATTTAAATCAAATGATGGTTTCAAGAAGACTAAAAAAAGCATTTAGCCTAATGTACAATATGATTAAGAAAAATGATTTGGAAGAATAATTTCTATGAGTGGATTTTGGTTATTCTTAGTATGTTTAATGGGATTATGCTGGGGGAGTTTTCTCAGTGTATTAGTAATGCGTACTTTAAAAGAAGAAAGCATTTTATATCCTCAATCACATTGTACTTCTTGCAATAAACCACTTTTATGGTGGCACAAAATTCCTATAATATCCTTTTTGATACTTAAGGGTAAATGTTATTTTTGTAATGCTCCAATCTCTATACAATACATTATATTTGAGATTACAGGATTAGTTATATGGTTATTTTCTTTTAATAAATATGTATCTATCTATGACGCATTGGCAGTTGTAATAATTTTATCAATGTTTCTATCTATTTCTTATTCTGATATAAAAGATAAAAAGATTTCTACTTATCAAACAATAATAATTGCTTTTGCAGGTTTGCTATTTAACAGATTTGACTTGATGAATTCAATCCTTGGCGGTATTGTCGGAGCAGGATTAGTTTATTTATTTATATATTTAGGTCTAAAACTATTAAAAAAAGAAACATTTGGTGAGGGAGATATATATTTACTTGGTGCATTTGGTGCTGTAGTAGGATTTAATAAGTTATTCTTATTTTTAATTTATGCACTCTTTGCAGAACTGTTCTTCGTTTTACCTAAATATATTTCTAATTTGATTAAAACAGGAAACGAAAAAACTTTAAAATACTTAATATATTTTTCTTTGGCATGCTTATTTCTTTACGTTTTTAGAAACATGTCCTTTTGGGGTTCAAATCTAATATTTATAGGGTGTTTAATTTACATTTTATATTTAGCATGCCAAATTGTGCAGGATTTATTCTACGCAATAAAAACACAGGAAAATCAGTCATATTGTCCAATAGCACCTGCTTTAGCATTGGCTTGTTTGTTTTTTTTAATGTAAAGTAAAACTTGCACAAGTTAAAAAAAAAAGCTATAATAAACATGCTATTTATATTTCGGCTAGTGTAAAATCTTAACAGGAAGGATTTCCGACCTGTTTTTTTTTGCACAAAAATAAAAAGTTGGGAAAATCCAACTTTTCATTTTATTTATTATTTAAAAATACTTAACTAATCAATCCGTTGTAATCAAGAAATGCATATGCAGCAACAACTGCAATGATTAAAATAAAAACCCAGAACAATATACTAATCGCTGTTTCAGCAACGGCAGAAAAAAAGCCCTGTTCTTCTTTTTGTGGTTTTCTATACGCAGGATCAATCCATTCCCCGCAATTCATACATTTCTTCGCATCATCAGGAACTTCACCTTTGCAATATGGACAAAGCATTTTTTACTCCTTATTGTTTGTTACTTGGTAATAAAATAACATGCTAAAGATATTAATGCAAAACAAATCATTAAAAAAAAATTAAAGCGATGTTAATTATTCATAAATAGTGTATAATATGGGTGTGTAGAAAAGGAGAGAAAATATATGGCAAATCCTATATTAAATGAAAGATTTATCGAATCTGACAGAACAGTTAGCGGTCAAATTATGACAGTTAACGGAACATTAGATAAAACATTTTTATTATTTTTATGTGCATTATTACCTGCATTTTACACTTGGCAGCAATACATGGCAGGATTCACAGATAAGGCAAATATGTTAATGATGATTGGGGCAATTGTGGGGTTTGTATTTGCACTAATTGTTAGTTTTACGAGAAATAAAATTTTTGCACCACTTTACGCTGCATGTGAAGGATTATTTTTAGGCGGAATTTCTGCAGTATTCAATCAAGCATATCCTGGGATTGTTATCCAAGCGGTATTAGCAACATTTGCAGCAATGTTCACTATGCTTGGCTTATACAGAATTGGTGCAATCAAATGTACTGACAAGTTTAGAAGTATTATTTTTATATCAACTATATCAATAGCTGTTTTATACCTAATTCAATGGATAGGCTCATTCTTCCATTACAGTATTCCTGCAATATTTGGTTCAGGAACAATAGGGATTGGATTTAGTGTACTTGTTGTTGCTATAGCTGCATTAAATTTAATATTAGATTTTGATTTTATCGAACGTGGGGCACAAGCAATGCTGCCAAAAGATTACGAATGGTTTGGCGCATTTGGGCTAATGGTTACTCTTGTTTGGTTATACATTGAAATTCTCAGATTGTTAGCGAAATTAAGAGACAGATAAAAATATTTAATAAAAAAATCAAATCGAGATATGAATATCATATCTCGATTTTTACTATCTGTTACTTAATATTTTGTTATAAATTGTGACAGGAAGTGGTGTTTAGTATTACAATGAAAATACAAATCAATTTATATACATAGCATAGTGTGAAAGGGATGTAATATAATGGTACTTGAAATGACTTATCCTGACTTAGAAAGAGCAGTTAATCCTACTCATGACATAAAACTGTTTGCAGGGAGATCAAATCCTAAATTAGCTCAAGAAATTGCAGATTATTTAGGGACAACAGTTGGTCCGATGGTAGTCAAAAATTTTGCTGATGGCGAAATATATGTTCAAGTAAAAGAAAGTGTTAGAGGAGATGATGTATTCATTATCCAGCCTTTATGCAACCCTGTTAATGAAAATTTAATGGAGCTTTTAATCATTATAGATGCATTCAAACGTGCCAGTGCAAAAAGCATTACAACAGTTATCCCATACTATGGATATGCAAGACAAGACAGAAAAACCTCCGGTCGTGAGGCTATTACTGCAAAACTTGTTGCTGATTTATTAACAACAGCAGGAACTGACAGAGTTCTAGCTATGGATTTGCACACCGGACAAATTCAAGGGTTCTTTAATATTCTTGTTGACCACATTTATGCTACTCCTATTCTTGTAGATTACATCAAAGGACTAAACATATCTGAAGATGAAATGGTTGCAGTTAGCCCTGATACAGGCGGAGTTCAAAGAACAAGAGTTTTTGCTAAAAGGCTCGGATGCCCGCTTGCCATCATTGATAAACGTCGTGATAAACATAATGAAGCTATTGCAGCTCATATCATTGGGGATGTTGAAGGCAAAATTTGTTTAATGTTTGACGACCTTATCGATACTGCAGGTACTATTACGGAAGCTGCTAAATTATTAAAATCACACGGTGCAAAAGCTATTTATGTGGCTGCGACTCACGCTGTTTTCTCAGGC
Organism: uncultured bacterium; assembly: GCA_902797985.1. Lineage (GTDB taxonomy): Bacteria > Cyanobacteriota > Vampirovibrionia > Gastranaerophilales > Gastranaerophilaceae > UBA2883. The sequence goes on along the minus strand of CADBUZ010000008.1, from coordinate 18,593 downwards.
CCTGCAAAAGAAAAAATTCAAAATGCCCCAATAAAGGAATGTATTGTTACTAATACTATTCCTTGGAAAGAAGAAGATTTACCTTCTAACGTTACTCAACTTTCTGTTGCGCCTCTACTTGCACAGGCTATTTCTCGTATCCACGATGACGAGTCAGTTAGTTCTTTATTTGGTTTTGAAAAAGAAATGCAAGTGTAAAACTGCTTCTATACAGTTATTGTTAAAATTTGTTCATAAATCAGCAAATTTATAGTTTTTTACGCTTTAAAAAAACATAGTAGTGCGTAAAAGGGTTTTGCATGGTTTCAAGTATCAATAATATAAATTCTAATTTCAACCAATTCAAAATTAGTCCAAGACCTGCCGAAAAATTTGTGCAAACAGATATAGCCGAAAAAAAACCTTCTAAACAAAATAAAAATACTTTTGCTAATATTATTGGAGCAATTATTGGTCTTGCAGCCCCAATATATTTGATAAAAGATGAATTATCAAAAGAAACTCCAACCACAGCAAAAAGTAATGCAGAGATAATGCAATCATTTTTACCTAATTGTGAATCATTAGAAAACACAAAAAATACTGTTAACAAAATCATGGAAGAAACAGGGCTTAATAAAAAAGGTGTTAAATTAAATATAATTGAAGGGGAAGAAGGGGTTCAAGATTTTAAACGAATGATAGAGGGACTCTATAAAAATCCTAATGCATACCAAAGAAGAAAACAAAATAATTAGTTTGAGCTATTCTCAAAAGGAGCAAATGCCGCATATTTTCATGACTCAAACTATATAGTAGTTCATAAGGATTTAACATCCTCCATTTATCATGAAATTGGACATGCTATGAACAAACAAAAAGGTAATCTTTTTAATAAAGCAATAATAAAAGGTTTACACACTCTCCCTCACAATATATCTATATTTGCACCTATAATCCTTGGAATAGGACTTTTACACAAACCCGATAAAAACAAACCTAAACCTGAAAAAAGTAAACTTGAAAAGACTATGGATTTTGTATCGAACAATGTTGGAAAATTAACAGCGGCATGTTATCTTCCACTAATGGCAGAAGAAGGAATGGCAAGCTATAAAGGTTTAAAACTTGCGTCAAAACATTTGCCTAAAGACGTTTTACAAAAAATTGCAGGCAATTATACAAAAGCATATATCACATATTTATCTGCACCGCTACTTGTTGCAGGTGGTGTTGCTCTGGGGGTAAAAACAGCCAATTACATAAAAGAACATGGTGAGAAACAAAATTAGTCATACGACTAATAAACACTTTGTTTATTTTTAGTTATTATCAATGAATGGAAGTGGAAGAATTGTCTAAAGAGGAATTAATCTCTGAGACAAAAAGATTGTATACAGAAAATACTCGATTAAAAAACGAGCTCACGCAGATTTGGGATAGTGTAAAAATCTTTATCGCAAAATTTTCTCACGAGCTGAAAACTCCGCTCAATTCTATCATTGGATTTACAGAATTGTTAGAAACACTTGAACATGACGAAAAATCGAAAGATTACATTTCTAATATAAAAACCTGCTCCGAGCATATATTTGATTTAGTTAATAATATAATTGATATTGTCCGTTCTCAATACAATAAATTAGAACTGTCATATAGCTTTTTCGACACTAAAACTACAATTGAAAATATTATAAACAATTTTAATTCAGACAATATTGACTATACTCTTATAGAAAAAATGATATGCGCTGATTATACACGGTTTAAACAACTAATTTATAATCTTATTTCAAATGCACTAAAATTTAGTTCAGACAAACAAAAAATAGAAATAATAACATATTTAGAAAAAGAAATGTTTTGTTTTGAAATTACTGATTATGGAGAGGGAATATCGGATGATAATAAAAACAAAATATTTAATTTTTTTTCACAAGTATCAGAAGATTTATTTAAAAGAAAACGGGGTTCAGGGATAGGGTTATCTCTTTGCAAAGCTATTACCGATGCGCACGATGGTATTATCTGTGTAGAATCGGAAATAGAAAAAGGTTCAACTTTTATCGTTAAGCTTCCGATTGAAAAAGGGATAACTTAGTATTAAAATATAAAAATATGAAAAAGAACCAAATCTTAAACGGATTAACAATTTTAGGGATTTTATGCTGTGTTGAGTTAGCGATAGTATATTATCAAGCTAATTACAACCCATATTCAGAGCCTAGTTTCTGTAACATAAACACCTTCGTTGACTGTGACGGAGTAGCACAAACTTCAAAAGCGGTATTTTTAGGGATTCCTCTTACATATTGGGGCTTTTTCTTATATTTCTTTATTTTAATGCTACTAAATATTGATAAATTAAAAATTTTGAAAGGGTTATGGTTTTTAAAAGTTTTTAAAAACCCATATTCATACATATCTGTTTTAGGGATAATATCATTTATAATATCAGTTTTTCTGGCATTTGTAAGCATTTTTCAAATCCATAAAATATGTATTCTTTGTTTTGTAACTTATTTTATTAATCTTGCAATAGGTTTAATTGCTACAGATTTTAATAACGGAGGATTTAAAAAAAGTTTAAAAGATAGCTATTATGACTTCATCTCCGGAGTAAAAGAAGCAACTGTTCCATTTTTAATAGCATTGATGCTAGGTGGAATTTTTCTTTCATATACAACAATTGAAATGCCTTTTGCCTCAAGGAAACAATCTATTAAACATTTTATGTTTATGAAAAATAACCCTTACAAAGTTAGCGGTAATTTTTTAGGAAATCCGACAGGTGAAATCAGAATAGAATTATATACCGATTTTGCCTGCCCTGTCTGCCATTCATATAATATAATGCTTCACAAACTTGTCAAAAAACATAATAATATTCTTGTTATACATCACAATTTCCCATTAGATACCGAGTGTAATAAGTATCTTGAAAAACAAATGCATAAAGGTGCATGCCGTTTGGCAAGATACGGGATAGCGGCAGAAAATCAGGGTAAATATTGGGATATGGCAAATGCTATTTTTGAAAAGAATCCTAAAAACGATGAAGAAGGAATTGAAATCGCTTCAAAAATAGGACTGGATGTTGGAAAATTTATTGCCGACATAAATTCAATAGAAACAAATAAACGCTTACAAGAAGAAATAGATGAAGCTATAAATAAAGGTGTTGACGGTACTCCAACTATCATTGTTGATGATAGAATGTATCATGGTGCTAAACCCTATTTTGAATTAGAAAAACTTATTATTAGGAAATAAAATATATGAATTTAGAAAAAGAAACTAATAAAAAAATACTTCTACATGCCTGTTGTGCGATTTGTTCCGGATATCCAATAACTTTATTAAAAGAGTTAGGATATAATGTTATAGTATATTTTTGCAATAATAATTTTGATACAATTGATGAATACAACCGAAGATTAGAGGCAGAAAAGACCTTATGCAAGCATTTTGGGGTTGAATTATTAGTAGAACCATACACCCCACAAATTTATATTGACTATATAAAAGGATTGGAAAATGAACCTGAAGGTGGGGCAAGATGCATAAAATGCTTTGAATTACGTTTAAAAGAATCTGCAAAAAAAGCAAAAGAATTAGGAATTGATATTTTTACGACATCAATGATAATAAGTCCACATAAGAATTTTAAAAACCTGTGTGCCGTAGGTGAATCTGTTGGAAAAGAATATGGACTAGAATTTTTAGGACTGGATTTCAAGAAAAAAGACGGATTTTTAAAGACAAATAAAATTTCAAAAGATTTAGGTTTATACAGACAAAACTATTGTGGATGTATTTTTGCAAAAAATAAGAGATAAATATAAAGTAAATAGCGGAGAAAATGTTGCAAAAATTTTAGTTTTATAGAAAGGGAATATGATATGGAATGTAAACACGAAGAAAACAAAATAGGTTGCAGCTGCACATACACTTCCTGTGGGAACAGAGGATTTTGTTGTGATTGCGTCAGACACCACAGAGAAAATAACGAAATTCCGGGATGCTTCTTCTCTGCATCAGGAGAAAGAACTTATGACAGATCTGTTAAAAACTTCATCCAAACAATGAGAGGTAAATACGGTCTATAATTAACCCTTTTTGTATGTTATAAGAATATCGTCACCCAATTTCTTTACTGAAACTAAACGGTATATTTTCGATTGGGATATTTTTTCTATTTCATCTCCATTAAAACAAGATTTTCCACTATTATCATTTAAAATTTTTGGAGCAATAAAGTGATATATTTTATCAGCTAAATTTTCTTTTATAAAAGAACCGCACAGCTCTCCGCCTGCCTCAACAAATACTGACTTAATCCCTAATTTATATATTTCTTTCAAAAGAACCCTTAGGTCAATTTTGTTATTTTTTAGTCCGCATTTTATAACAGATATGTTATTAGGAAGCTCTGCTTTTATTTCAGTTTTTTCCCCTATTACAAGAATTACTTTTTCATTTTTATATATTTCAGAATTTATATCTGTTTTAAAATCTTTATCTAAAATAATATTAATTTTATGCTTCATCACAGGATTATCTGAAACAACAGTATTTGAACTTGTCAAAATAGCATCATAATAAAGTCTTAACTTCTTCCCATATTTTCTTGATTTTTCAGAGGTAATCCATTTTGAATCCCCAATACAAGTTGATATTTTCCCATCAATAGTGGTTGCCGTTTTTATTGCAACAAATGGTCTTTTTTCTTCAATATCGGTAAAAAAGACTTCGTTCAATTCGCGGCATTCATCTTCTAATATCCCGCAAATGACATCAATCCCTGCTTGCTTTAACTTTTGAATACCTTTTCCGTTAACTTTGGGATTATTATCTCCGCAACCGATAACAACCGTTTTCAATCCTCTTTCTACAATCAAATCTGCACAAGGAGGAGTTTTGCCATAATGTGAACAAGGCTCTAAATTAACAACTAATGTACCTTCTTTTTCTTCTCCATTTTTTAATTTTAATAATGCATCTCTTTCTGCGTGTGCATCACCATATTTATGATGATAACCTTCTGATATAACGACACCGTTTTTGTCTAATACAACACATCCTACAAGAGGATTTGGAGAAGTTTTTCCTCCGGCTTTTTTCGCTAAAGCTATACATCGTTTCATTATTTTTTTATAATCAGTCATGTTTGTATTTTAACCTAAACAATGGTAAAATTTAACAGGGGAAGGTGTGAATTATGAAATTAAAATATTTAGGACATAGTGCTTTTGAAATTAATATAAACAATAACAAAATTCTTATTGATCCGTTTTTAGTAAAATGTCCTAATTATGATTATTCAAATGTTACAGATATATTTGTAACACACGGACACGCAGATCATCTTGGAAAAGCACCGCAAATAGCCCTAAAAACAGATGCTGTAATCACTGCCGTTTTTGAACTTGCAAAGTACTGTTCAAGATACGGTGTAAACGTTAACGGAATCTCATTAGGTGGCTGGATAAACTATGATTGGGGTAAAGTAATAGCTTTACCTGCCTTTCATTCGAGCTCATCTGATGATGGCACTTATACAGGATGTCCTGTTGGATATTTATTTGAAATTGAAGGAAAAAGAATTTTTCACGCAGGTGACACCTGCCTTAACTCTGAAATGAAAGTATTAGGCGAAATCTACAAACCTGATATTGCAATACTACCTATAGGCGGACATTACACTATGGATATTGAAAATGCCTTAATTGCTTCAAAGTGGATTGGCGCTAAAACAATTGTCCCAATGCACTACAATACATTCCCTCAAATAAATGTAAATATTGATGATTTTAAAAACGGATTAACAAAACAAGGTCAAACCCCGCTTGTATTAGGGATTGAAGAGTCAGTTGAAATATAAAGGATTTTTATGATTAAAGATTTAAATAAAATTTTTGCAAGTGTTTTACTAATATCCTGTATAGGATTATTCTCTCAGGAGTCTGCCCTGTCAAAATCAAAGACAACTCCTGATAAATCATATTCTTCCGATTATATTGAATTAAACCAAAACATTGATGATATTGAAGCTACGCAAGGAAATCTACAAATTTTTGACAAATTGCAAATGGAAAAAAGTATAAAAATAGATCCTTTGCCATCACAAAAACTTAAGTCAAAAGAATCAATTCCAAAAGAAATAGATTTATCAATAGATAAAAACCTTCCAAAAAAATCAATAACGATTCCTTCTGAAAACAAAATTAATTCTCAAGGATTAAATGAAAAAGATAAAATGGACACCAACCTACGACAAAAAGAAATATCTAACTCCCAAAGGAGAGAAGTTGGCGGAAATGTTTTCGATTCAGCTATAAACAACGCTTACGACATAACAAAAAACCAATCTAAAAACAAAAAATCTAAAACTAAAAATAAAAAAGATGAAACAAAAACTGTTATAAAAGACGATTACGAAAAAATCAAGGAAAAAAATTTACAAGAAATCAGTGAAAAAGATATTAAAAAGAATCTAAAAAAACAAAAAAAATCAAAGAAAAATGAAAATAAAATAAAAGAAAACAAAAATAAAATAATTAATGACGATTATGAAAAAATAAAAGAAAAAAATTTACAAGATATAGATTTAAATAAAAAAGGGAAAAAGAATAAAAAACAAAAAAAAGTTGAAAAGAGAGAAAAAGACAAAACTCCAACATATAGTCCTGCAGATGAGCCAACTCCACCTCCATCTATGATAGAAGAAGGTGATAAAGAATATAATGACAGACTAAATAACTATTTAGAACCTAAAAAAGAAGAAGTTATAACTCCAACCGAAGAAGTTAAACAAATAGAAAAAGAAGAAAATAAAGAAATATCTGATAAAACAGAACCAATTAATGAAGAAGCTAATAATGAAACACTAAACCCAACTGATTTAAAACAAGAAAAAGAACTTCAATTAATCAATGCAAAAATAAAGAAAAACAATCAAAACATAGATTTATACTATGCACGAGCTTTACATTATATTAACTACAATATGTATGACAAAGCCTTAGAAGAATGTAATTGGATTCTTGAATTTAAACCTATGTATGAAAAAGCATACTATACAAGAGCAATAGCAAAAGAAAATATAGGAGATGGAAAAGGGGCTCTTGAAGATTTAAAACGTGCAATCTATTTAAACCCTTCTGATTATTCTTATATAGAAAGCGGTAAAATAAAATATGAAAGCTTGAAAGACTATAAAGGTGCTATTGATGATTTCACAAAAGCAATAGAAATTAACCCTAAATCAAGAGAAGCATTAATAAATAGAGCAGCAACGTACGAAAAATTAAAAGATACAAAATCTGCTCTAAAAGATTATGAACAACTAATAGTATTGAACGGCGATGATGCTGATGCCCATATGAGTATTGCTGTAATGTATGAAGAACAAAAAGACTATAAAGCTGCAATTAATCATTATAACAAAGTTCTAACGAGTACAAAAAACGATGCACCTATTCTTTATAATATAGGTATGAATTATATGCAATTAAAGGATTATAAAAATGCAATCAATTATTTATCAAAAACATTGCTGTATGATGAGAACAAAAGAGATGCATATTATAACAGAGCAATCGCATATCAAGAAATAGGCGAACAAGAAAAAGCATATGATGATTATAATAAAACAATAATTAAAGACGCAGATTTTGTTCCTGCATACAATGCAAGAGCTGTTATTAGAGTAAAACAAGGAGATTACAAAGGCGCAATATCAGATTATACAGTTGCCTTAAAAATGTATCCAAAATCCTCAGATTTATACTATAACAGAGGAATTGCAAAGTTTAACATTGCAGATTATGAAGGTGCAATAAAAGATTTTACAAAGGCTATCTCTTATAAGCCTGATGATGCAAAAATATACTTCAATAAAGCTGTTGCTAAAGAACAATTGAACAAAATTGATGAAGCCATTGATAATTACACAAGAGCTATAAGCTTTGATGAGAAGTGCTATCAAGCCTATGTTGCAAGAGGACTTTTGAATTTTAAAAAAGGTAAATCTAAAAAAGCAATAGAAGATTTAGAATACGCGCTAAAAATAAACTCTGAAGATGCAGACATTTATTACAATAAAGGGGTAATGGAATATCAAATAAACGAAAAAGAAGATGCTCTGGAGGACTTTAACAAAGCTATTAGATTAAATCCAAATCACATAGGTGCATTGACTAATAGAGGTGCTTTAAAATACCTTTTAAAAGATTATGACGGATCTGTGAGTGATTGTTCAAAAGTAATAGAACTTAGTCCTAATATTGAAAATCCTTATTTTAACAGAGGTATGGCTTATTTAATGCTTAAAAATTATACAAATGCATATTTAGATTTTTCTAAAGCACATGATATTAATCCTGATAATGAAGAAACTAAAAAATATCTTATATACGCAGAAAAGAAAATGCACAAAGGAAAATAGGAAGTTGTTTTAATGAAAGAAAAAATCGCTATTATTTTAAATTCAAAAATAGACAAAACAGATAAAGTTATTAACGATTTAACAAATACATTTGAGTTATCTGAATTGAATTTTGATTTATTAGACATAGATAATCTAAAACAAGGTTATAATTTCGTTTGTGCAATAGGCGGAGATGGAACAATTCTAAAAACCTCCAGATATTATGCAAAAACATCCACTCCTGTGATGGGCGTAAACTTAGGAAGATTAGGTTTTCTTTCACTTGTAACACCTGAAGAAATTCATTTATTGGGAGAAATTATAAAAAATAAATCTTATATTGTAAAAGATAGATTAATGCTGAAATCAAAAGAATTTCACGCACTTAATGACATCGTAATAAAAGGTCATTCTCATGTTAGAACTTCTAAGTTTGATTTATATATAAATGATATTTTAGTGAGTGATTATATTGCAGACGGAATTATTATTTCTACCCCAACAGGTTCTACCGCATACGGATTATCAGCAGGAGGTCCTATTTTGCATCCAAGTTTAAATTCAATGGTGATTGTACCTATCTGCGCTCACACAATGACTGCTCGTCCACTGGTTGTTCCATCTTATGAAAAGATTACTGTTAAAACAGTTGATGAACTTTTAGATGTTTCATGCGACGGACAAGAAAATATTTCTGAGTTAAAAGAAGTAACTATTACTAAATCTGAATATACTGCCAAACTTGCATTCCCTAAAGATGATAACTTTTATTCCGTTTTAAAAAACAAACTGTATTGGGGAATTTCACCTGTATCTGAAATATAAAAATTATCCCAATAATATTTTTAAATACCTGAGTGGCTAATTTATTTTTTTCTTTATAAAGATACTATCTATATAAAGGAGGAAATATGGTAGCTATTTGTACATCACCCGTGAGTGAATTAAAAGAATTAAAAGATATATTTATTGAACTGACTGCAAAAAATTGCAATCAAAGATGTCGACAATGTTATATTGATTTTCCGTTAACTAAAAATATAAAAGATTTTATAAAAGTTGATACAGTAAAAAAAGCTTTATTGGAATTAAAAGAAAATAATATTAGATGCATTTATTTAACGGGAGCTGAGCCAATGACTCATCCTGATTTCAATTCTATACTTAGATTATGTCTTGAAAAAGCAAATGTTTGTATTTTCACAAATGCCTCTTTTATAAATGAAAAAAAAGCAAGATTTTTAAAAAAGGTAGAAAAAGAATTGAATAAAAAAATTATCTTTAAACTTTCATTTGCACACTATGACGAAATAAAAAATGATAACATTCGCTCAAGAGGTGCTTACAGACAAAATATTTATGCACTTAAATGTTTAGACAAATATGATTTTACCAATATAATAAATGTGTCAAATTATTATTGTGAAGATCATAGTGTCATACTATCAAAATTTAAAGAAAAATTATCATCCATAGGCATAGAAGATGCAATAGTTCAAATAAACGAATGGAGCAAAGAAGCAGACGGAGAGTTTTTAACTATAGAAGGTAGTTTTGACTGTACAACAAGCAGAACCTTAACAGAAAATGGAATTTTTTCATGTCCGTTTTTATCAAATGACTATAGAGGCAGAACAGGAAGTGATTTTACGAATTATTCAAAAACAGTCAGACTTGAAACACCACATTGCATCTCTTGTATAAACAATAAAGAGCCAATGTTTAGTGTAGACATAGATTGGTAATTATTCTTGATAAATTATTGAGAAAAATTCTTCAGCTATTTTTGGATTCCACTTTGTACCAATACCTTCTTTAATAATAGCAATAGCTTCATCTTTTGTTTTAGCTTGTCTGTAAGGTCTTGGCTCAATAAGTGCAAAATAAGCATCAATAATCAATACCATTTGAGAACACAACGGGATATCTTGACCTGCTTCTTTATTAGGGTATCCTGAACCATCCCAATTTTCATGGTGATGCTCAATAATTGGAATAACATCTTGAATCACGGATATTGGCTGTAATATTTCTTTTGCTGCAATAACAGGATGTGTTTTTATCACATTTTTTTCTTCCTCTGTTAATGGAGTTCTTTTTAACAAAATTTCTTTTGGAAGCATCATATTTCCAATATCATATAATAAAATAGCAATTTTTAATTTATCCGTTTCTTCTTTTGAAAGTTCAAATCTTTTAGCAAGCATATTTGCAATCAATATTTTTTCTTTTGATGAACCATCTTTATGATTTGGATTATACATTTCAGAGAGCATATCAGATACCGTATAAAGCGCATCGTAACCTGTATCGAGTTTCCTCAACATTTTACGCAATTTTTGGGATATTTCTTTATCAATCGGCATTTTCTTATTCTTAAGAATTTCCACTAGCGAATCGACGGCAATATCTTGCCAAGAATCCAAATCTTCAGGATTTGCAAGAGTAACTCTGTTTCTACCATTCTTTTTAGAGGTATACATAGCTTGGTCGGTCAACTCTAAAACATCATTGAGATTATCTGCGTGTTCTCCAAAAGTCGCAACCCCAATACTTGCAGTAACGTGTCCCAACACTTCGATTGGAACTTCTTCAATTGCCTTTCTAATTCTCTCAGCAGCAATAAGTCCGCCAACATGATCTACCCCAGGCAATAAAAGATTAAATTCTTCACCACCCATTCTTGCTGCCGTATCAATTGATCTGGCATTTGTTTTTAAAACTTCTGCAATAGTTTTAATTGCAATATCACCACAAGAGTGTCCATACTTGTCATTTATTTGTTTTAAATGATCTAAATCTAATCCGATAACAGTAAACTTTTGATTTTGACGTTGCGCACGTAACACTTCTTTTTGTGCTTCTTCTTCAAAATACCTTCTATTATTCAAACCAGTCAAAGCATCCGTTATTGCTTGTTCTTTTACAGTTTGGAACAATTCTGCCACAGTTATTGCAAGCTCAATCTGTTTTGAAAACAGCTTTATAAAGTTTATTTCAGCATCCTCAGCGACCGGACGTGACGAATATACAACTAATGAAGCAAAATGTTTCCCGTTGCTTTTCAATGGAACCAGAATATATGACTTCATCCCTGTTTTTTTTATAATTTCTTCCATAGAATTTTTATCTAAATCAGGGAACAAATACCTCAAAGTAAACATAACATCCTTACTTTGGTATATCTTATTATTTTCAAGATAATAATCAACATTCTTATCAACGCTCCAATGCAATCGTGCTTCATAAAGAGGCTTACCGATTACTTCGTGAACGTAATCAGCAAAAGTGCATCTGGACTCAGCTAACAAATCTAAATATTGACCTTGAAAATCAACTTTTTTCTTAACTATACAACTAAATAGGTATCCCAATTCACCTTGCAAACTATTTACTATCGAATCCAAAACATTAGTAAGGGGTTGAGAAGAATTCATCATTTCCCAAATATGCTGAACCGTTACCAATCTTTGGTTAGCAACTTCTAATTCTTCTGTTCGTTCTTTTATTTCAGCTTCAAGCTGAATATTTTTTTCATATACTTCCATCAAGTCTTTTCCGGAAGTATATATATTGCTTTCTAACTCGTTAACTCTTTCTCTGAAATTATTAATTTTGTCCCAAAAGCCCATATTATCCTCGTGCATTAATGTGTAAGATATTCTCATTATACACTATTTTCCACATATATACTACAGAAAATTTTTATTTCTTTACGAAAATCAATGTTTAAGTTAATATTTAAATATAGCTGAAAAGGAGAAACTAATGGGAAATAGAATAGGAATAGACGTAGGTGGTACTAATGTAAAAATCGCATTAGTAAACGAAAAAGGAAGTATCATATATTCAAACTCAATCCCAACAAGAGCTGAAATGGGATATGAATATACGATTAATAATATGAAAGAAGCAATCAAGGAATTATTAAAAGAAACAAAATCAGAACCAAAAAATATAGAAGGAATGGGTTTTGGTTTTCCGGGACAAATTGATTGTCAAAAAGGCATTGTTAGATTAGCGCCAAACATTCCGGGCTGGGTTGATGTACCTATTGCAGAAATAATGGAAAAAGAATTTGGCATCCCAACCAGAGTTGACAATGACGTAAGATGTGCAGCATTAGGAGAGTTAAATTTCGGAGCAGGCGTCGGATGTGAAAACCTTATTTGCATCACGGTTGGCACAGGCATAGGCTCGGGTCTGATTGTAAATGGGAAACTTGTTAGAGGAGCAAGCAACGCAGCGGGAGAAATAGGTCATATCAAATTAGATATGAATGGTGGTCCATTATGTGGCTGTGGAGACAGAGGCTGTTTAGAAGCATTTGCATCAGGACCTAGTATTGTAGCTATGGCAGAAGAATACATCAAAGGCGGCAAATCAACCAAATATAGAGAATTAGCTAATCCTGATATTACACCATATATCGTATCAGAAGCAGCTAAACAAGGTGATGCTGTAGCAAAAAGAATTTTCACAATTATGGGTGAATACATCGGTGTCGGTCTTGCAAGCGTAGTTAACCTTCTTAATCCTGAAAAGATTATTATTGGTGGTGGGGTTGCAGCAGCAGGGGATATCTTAATGAATCCAATAAAAGAAACTTTGGTTAAGCGAGCAATGCCTATTTCGGGCTCAACAGTTCAAGTTGTTCCTGCTCAATTAGGTAACACAGCGGGCGTTATTGGTGCAAGCCTTTTAATTAAATCTTAATCAGATTAAATTCATAATGATAAAAGTCGTATTTTAAAAATACGGCTTTTTTTAATAAAAAAAATCCGATTTGTAATCGGATTTTTAATTTTGTTGTTAATTGATTTTAACCTGTTGGATTGCCTTCCATCTACGTACACACTTACACTTTTTCCTTCTTTCAACACATTACCCACGGGAATTAAAAGAAGATTTTGCCTCTTTGCTTTAGTTAGCACTCACAAAGAGGCATAAAGCAGATTAGTTAAACTTCCAAGAATAAACGTTGACCTACGATATTTGGCTTGTTATTGTAATAACCTGCAAAATATCCACCGCTAACAGGTCTGTTCTTTGCATAACCTGAATAAGAATATGCTCTTGAATTTACAAACGGATTTCCAAAAGGATTACCGCCGATTGAAGATGTGCCTTGTGCAGTTGTAGCTACTGCTGCTGCGTTGTTAGTGCTAGGCACAAGCACTTTTGTTAGTAAACTTACGATTCCTGCCATAATATCAAACCTTTTTTATCAAACCTTTCAATATCTTATTTAATAATGATTTTTAATAAGTCAAAATTATTGACGGCAAGACGTTACAAAACTTTACATAATAAAGCAAAAATCCTCTTATTATATGAGAATTTATTTTTTCAAAGCTTCATCAAGCGCTTTTTCTAAAACTTCTATCTTAGATTCAAGAACTTTAATTTTTGAAGAACTTTCTGTTTTATCAATAGATTCTTTTTCTAATTCTCTTTTATACGCATTTAATGACTTAGAAGTAGCGGAAGTCAAAAACTCATATACAAATGCTACAAAAGCCATACCTGCCACAAAAGTATATACCCCCATCTTTGTAATAATTGTTAAAACTTCTTTATCGTATGTTCCGCAAATATTTACTCCCAATTTATATGCTAAATAAATTGCTTCACCCAACAATAAAATCCATAATAATTTCATAAAATGTTTTTTCATATTTATATCCTTCTCTCTTTTAAGTACAACAAAACCTTATCAATTTTTTCATCCGCGGGTATTTCAAACTCACAAATTTTATTAAAAAAAGGATGAATAAACTTCAATTTATAAGACTGCAAAACTTGTTCTTCAGTTTTAATTTTCATTTTACCAAAACCGTACAAAGTATCGTTAAATACAGGGTGACCGATATGTGAAAGATGAACTCTTATTTGATGAGTTCTACCTGTTTTCAAGTTTATATCTAAATAAGTAGCTTCGTCAAATTGCTCAATAATACTAATCTCTGTAACACTTTGTTTACCGTCAGGAGAAACGCACATTTTGTTAGGATTTGTTTTAGATCTTGCAATCGGTTCATTAATAACAATATTTTGATCCATTCTTCCTTTTACAATAGCTCTATAATGTTTTTCGACATTTCTATCCTTAATCATTTTAGCAAATTTTTCATGAGCATCATTAGTTTTAGCAACAATTAGCAAGCCTGAAGTGTTTCTATCTAATCTATGAACAATGCCTCTACGATAAATTCCATTTATGCTTGATAAATCCTCCCCGAACTTATATAACAACGCATTAACAAGAGTACCGGATTTCTCTTTAGATGTAGGGTGAGTAAGCATACCTGAAGGTTTGTTAACAACAGCAAAATAGTCATCTTCATATACTATTTCTATAGGAATATTTTCCGGCTCAATAGAGATTTCTGCCGAAGAAAAATCACAAACAATATCATCATCCGTATGAATAATATAAGAAGGCTTACAAGTTTTATCATTTACCAAAACCTGTTTTTGTTTAATAAGTTCTTGTATTTTTGTTCTTGAAATATCAGAAAACATAGAGGAAAGATACGTATCAATCCTTATTTCTGACTCAGATTCATCAACTTTAAAAATTTGTTTAGACATTTCTTTTATATTTCTTAGTAATAATCAGAAATATTATAGCAAGAACACCCAAATTTATTAAGATATCCGAAATATTGAAAACCGGAAATTCAACAAATTTTAAATTAATAAAATCACGAACGTATCCGAGATGAACTCTTTCCCAAGTATTACATAAAATGCCTGCGACAAGCATTGCAGATGCAAAATGCATAGAAAAAGAATATTTATACAAATCTTTAAACAATTCAAATATTATAGCTATCACGGCAACAACTGAAATCACAATTAAAAACAACGTTGAGTGTTGAAAAGATGAAAAAGCTGCACCTGTATTTTGGACATAAGTAATATCGATTATATTAGACTTTGTAGTAGAAATAAATATATCATGTAAAATATGATTAGTTAGAAGCAAATCCAGCAATATAGAGGTGATTAAACAAATTAAAAAATACGGTATAGGATTTACTTTATTATTTTGATTGTTTTTTATCATTTTTTATCTCTATATATTTATTAACAGGAACAACATTAACTCTTCTAATCAAACAAGCATAACCGGATAAATTCATATTAAGATTATTAGTTCTGGACATAGTAGGTCTTGAAAAACCAATAGATGCAACAACATATTCGTTAGTATTTTGCGTATTAGCTCTAACTAATCTTTCAAGAGAAAAATCCGATGCAAATTTTTTAAATACATCTTTTTGAGGTTTTTGTGGATAGGAAACAATTTCTGTACTAATAGACCCGATAGCAAAAATTCCTTGAGGAGGAGCAATAAACAATTTAGCACTATATTCTTCACCTGCGCCAACTAATTGAGGAGCTTCAAGATACATAGCAACACTACGGGCATCACCCCAAATAACGCTAATTTCTTCGGTAAGAACATTTTCACCGGTAATTATCCAGCTTTTCCCTTTTCTTTCAAGATAATATATAACATCTACATAACTTTTTAATTCACCTTTTTTAGAATCTGTTGATATGCTGGCTTGAGCTGTTTCAGACACATTCGCAACAGCGACATCCCCATAAAAAGCAACAGAATTGACATTATTCTTATATTTAATACCGTTATATTGTTTCCACAAATCTTGAAACAAACTTTTAGTAGAATCCAAATTAAAACCATCATTACTAATATAAGAAGGCGCATACGATTTAATAAAATGCTCTAAATTATTCTGATTAGCGTAGTCAACGTGCTCTTGAAAGAACTTAACAATAGAATATTTATTAGCAAAAGTTGGTTTTGAGTTATTCAACTTTTGTTTAATTGGCAAGTCATCAGCAAAGGCAGAAATATTTCCTACCGAAAAAAACAATATTAACGCCAATAAAAAAAACTTTTTCATAATAAATATTTGTAATAGCTAATAAAAAATACCCTGGATGCGATTCGAACAAGGACTCCGTTTGCGTCGAGCAAAAGGTGACTAAATGTCACGTTTTGCGTCAATTCTTTCTCTATTTAATTTTCAAAGAATAAGCAAATGGATGGTGCGTTCGGGTCGCCCGTGGGAAATTTTGTAAACCTTAATTTACAAGACATCCCTAATCCAGTTATTTAATAAAATTTACCCTGGATGCGATTCGAACAAGGACTCCGTTTGCGTCGAGCAAAAGGTGACTAAATGTCACGTTTTGCGTCAATTCTTTCTTTATTTAATTTTCAAAGAATAAGCAAATGGATGGTGCGTTCGGGTCGCCCGGGGAAAATTTTGTAAACCTTAATTTACAAGACATCCCTAATCCAGTTATTTAATAAAATTTACCCTGGATGCGATTCGAACGCATGACCTACCGCTTAGAAGGCGGTTGCTCTATCCAGCTGAGCTACCAGGGCTTAACTAGGTTATAAATATAGGATAACATATCAAACTGTTTTTGCAAGTTATTTTTTAATATATAAATTTATTAACTTAATTCATCACGCAATTTAACTGCATTACGCAATTTTTGATTGTTTTGAATTTCATAAATACGAACCAAAGCCCATTCAGAAGTTTTATCACATTCTTCAACAGATATATTTCCAACATGTTTTGCATTCTTTAGATTTTTATCAATAACATCATACACACTAACCAATGTAGAATTATTCATTCTATGAATAGGTCTGACAAAATAGTCTGCTACACCACCTGCATTATAAGAAAGTGTCCTGTATAATACACCTAGAATATCACCGGCATAAGCCAACTCATAATCGAGAAAGTCTATAACATCCCCTTTTTTTCCATGTCGGTAAACATATGTTTTTACCGTTTCCAGCTTATCTTCAGGTATTATATCAATATTACCAGATTTTATCGCATCAACAACATTACGAACATATGATGTAACTTCCTTTGGTTTTATACCTAATGTTTCAGCTAAAAGCATTTTATCACCTGCTTTCGTGAATGAGTTTTTAATAGGTTTAAACAAAACCAAAGGTCGATTTGACATCATTCCTTGAAACTCACCGCTTGAAATTTTACTCTCCATAATTCTACCAATTTCAATACTATGATTATGAAAAAATTTCTCTTTTTGATATGCAGATATATGAGTTGCCCCTATAACCTTACATATTGTATTAAAACTAATCGGCTCAACGGATAGAATATTCATAGTAGAATTATTTTATAATTTTAAGCAAAAAAATCAAGGAAAAATAAAAGCAAGTATAAAATTTGAATTAAACTTTTCCTCTATATATTTTTTTAAATTAGAGATTAAATACATATTATCAATCATAATTTCAAAATAATATCAACAAATAAGGATATTCAACCGATAAAGTATTAATTTCTGCTTGATAATCTAAGAATAAGAAACAAGAGAGGAAATTAATATGAGTATAAAGATATTATTAGTAGAAGACCAAAAGCTAATGCGTATAGGGTTAAAATCATTATTTGATGAATATCCGGAGATGGAAATAATAGCAGAAGCAGAAAACGGAAAAGATGCAATTGAAAAAACAAAATTACAGAAACCTGAAATAGTTTTAATGGATATTGGGCTGCCAGATATCACCGGTATTGAAGCAACAAAACGTATTTTAGAAGAATGCAGACACAATGTAAAAGTAATAATGCTGACATCGCATATATCAGAACAAGAGGTAAAAGAATCGTTAATGGCAGGGGCAAACGGTTATATCTTAAAGGATATAAACACGGAATATTTAATGATGATAATAAGAACCGTCAAAGAGGGTGCAATGTGGTTAGATCCAAAGGTTGTACCGTTTATAAAAGATAAAAACAGCAGTATAATACCGGCAAGACAGCTATCAAGAGCAGGATTTAGAGAAACACATTCAAACCTGACACAAAGAGAGTACGAAGTACTGAAATTAGTTGTAGAGGGACAAACAAATAATGAAATAGCCAAAACGTTAACAATAAGTGAACACACTGCGAAAGCGCACGTTTGCAATATAATACAAAAGCTCGTCGTTGATGACAGAACTCAGGCTGCAGTAAAAGCACTCAAAGAAGGGTTGGTATAAATTATAGTTTAGCGATGAACGAAGTTCGTCGCTAAACTATGGTCGTTAAGACGTTAAGTCGTTAAGACGTTAGGTTCATTTAGTCGGCAAAGCCGA